>NZ_JBFOHH010000001.1:0-960051 GCF_040888205.1 Enterococcus sp. C102(2024)
TAACATATGAAATATCATGAGTATGTGCTTCTTTCAGCTATGGAGAGTTGTCCGAGAGGCCGAAGGAGCATGATTGGAAATCATGTAGGCGGTAAACACTGTCTCAAGGGTTCGAATCCCTTACTCTCCGTTTCATATTTACAAACTGGCCCGTTGGTCAAGCGGTTAAGACACCGCCCTTTCACGGCGGTAACACGGGTTCGAGTCCCGTACGGGTCATTTATTTTAATAGTAACATTCCTTTTTGGAGGTTTAGCTCAGCTGGGAGAGCACCTGCCTTACAAGCAGGGGGTCAGCGGTTCGATCCCGTTAACCTCCATTACTCGGTTGGTTCCGTGGTGTAGGGGTTAACATGCCTGCCTGTCACGCAGGAGATCGCGGGTTCAAATCCCGTCGGAACCGCCATTTAATGTTGTTACTTGAAAATTATTTGAACAAGCTTTTGTTTTAGGCGTGGTAGCTCAGTTGGTAGAGCAACGGATTGAAGCTCCGTGTGTCGGCAGTTCGACTCTGTCTCACGCCATTTATGGAGGAATAGCGAAGTGGCTAAACGCGACGGACTGTAAATCCGTTCCTTAGGGTTCAGTGGTTCGAATCCACTTTCCTCCATTTTAGGGGCATAGTTTAAAGGTAGAACAACGGTCTCCAAAACCGTTGGTGTGGGTTCAATTCCTGCTGCCCCTGCCATTTAATTATTTAATAGATACACTTTTTAAGATTACGGCGATCGTGGTGAAGTGGTTAACACACCAGATTGTGGCTCTGGCATTCGTGGGTTCGATTCCCATCGGTCGCCCTTTGTAATTTTATTGGGGTATAGCCAAGCGGTAAGGCAACGGACTTTGACTCCGTCATGCGTTGGTTCGAATCCAGCTACCCCAGTTTTTTTGTAACAAAAATGGAATATGGCGGTATAGCCAAGTGGTAAGGCAGAGGTCTGCAAAACCTTCATCACCGGTTCAAATCCGGTTACCGCCTTCCAAAATATCTTGCCGGCGTGGCGGAATTGGCAGACGCGCTGGACTCAAAATCCAGTTCCTTCACGGGAGTGCCGGTTCGACCCCGGCCGCCGGTATAAAAAAGACTGTTAAATCAATGATTTAACAGTCTTTTTTGTTTATTATTTTCTCGAATACATAAAAAAACCATCTCAAAAAAATGAGATGGAAAGTTAAGTGAGAGAGTGATAAGTATAGTGCGAATAAATACAAGGGTTACAGAAGAATGTGGGGGTTCTGCATCATCGTCATTAAATGTTCCTGCAGTAGGAATATGAATTTCTGTCATATTATATTCAATAACTTGAACTGTGATGATTACAACAGTTCCAATGATTGCTAACATAGTAGTCATACTTTCACTCCTCTCTTAATTTTAAATAAAAGTACTTAACTGATTGACTAGAGACTAAAAATATACATCAACATGAACGTTGAGCTTTAGCACTATACAACGTAAAGATCACTCTTAGCTATTTTGAGAAAAGCCTTCTCCTCGACCAGTCTTGTTCTACTCATTGGTGTCTCTCGACATTTCTGAGCAATAGCCTATGTTTGTATAGGAGCCTCACCTAACTTATTACAAAGAAATAATAGTCTTTTAAGTAACTCTTTGTCAAGACATAAGCAGAAGTCAAAACAGTTCTATTTACAAATGAATGCGACGAACCATTTCTTCTGTTATTTGTTCTACAATATCAATGGTTGTTTTTGGCGAACGTTGATTTCTGGGGATATCGATTGAGTAAATTTTGGCAATACGACCAGGATTTGCATCCATTAATACAACCCGATCAGAAAGTTGGACTGCTTGTTGAACGTCATGCGTGATCATTACAATTGATTTAGTCGCAATTTGATTGTTTAACCAAATTTCTAATAAATCGTTGGATAATTGGCTGGCTGTAATGATATCTAAAGCTGAAAAAGGTTCGTCTAAGAGCAATAAACTAGGTTCGATGGCTAAAGCACGAGCAAAGCCTACACGCTGTTTCATTCCACCAGATAACTCTCTGGGATATGCTTTTTCAAAACCAGTTAAACCAATCATTTCAATGAGATTACTGACTCTTTTATTTATTTGTTCGCGAGAAATTTCTTTACGGTTTTCTAAGCCAAAGCTGATATTTTTTTCAACTGTCAACCAAGGAAAAAGGGCAAAATGTTGAAAAACCATGCCGATATTGGCATCAGGCTCATTAATGATTTTATCTTCAAAAGTAATTTCACCTCTAGTTGTACGAAGAAGTCCAGCGATACTTCTGAGCAACGTTGATTTTCCTGTTCCTGATTGTCCGATAATACTTAAAAATTCATTCGTTTTAACTGTTAAATCAATATTTTCAAGGACTTTTAAATGTTCTGAATGTCCTTCAATTTCAAATTCTTTATATACTGATTTTATGCTTAATAATTCTTTATTTTCCATCGTCTTATTAGATAGGTCAAGGGAAATAACCTATCGTTCTCCTCTCTAGTTTATCTTAAAAATTTAGTCGAGTTGAGTCGTCCAGCTATTAATAGTGAAATTTTTGTTTTGCTGCTCGATATAAAGGTTGCCAAACAAAGGCGATACATAAACCAACAACGAAACACATCGCTAAGGTTCCTAAGGCAGATTTATCTTTTACACCATCGTTTGCCGCAATATATTGTCCTAGGCCAGTAACATCTATTGATTTTTTGCCCCATTGAATGCTTTCTGCTGCGATATCAGCGTTCCAAGCAGCACCAGCAGCGTTAATAATTGCTGTAATGAGGTAAGGTAAAATAGAAGGGATCAAAAATTTTGTCCACCATTGCCATTTAGATAATTTAAAAAGTTTGGTTACGTCACGAATATCATCAGGGATGGCTAAGTAGCCAGCAATTACATTAAAGAAAAAATACCATTGGCAACCAACCATGATGAGTGGTAAAATCCACCATTCTAATTTGTTGAAGCCCATACTAATAATCAACACAATGAATGGAGTATAAACATTTGACGGAATGGAGCCTAAAATTTGTCCAATCGGTTGAACGATACTTAAGCGCCGATTATCATTCGCAACCCAGATTGCTAAGGGAGTAAAGATAATGCCAGCAACGACCATAGCCAAGGTAACCCGTAGCGTAGTATAAAGTGTTAATCTAGGAATCATGCTGAAATCTTGATGGGGCAAAAAATGATAGAGCTTAATAGAACAATAAACCCCAATAATGGTTAAGCTGACATACCATAATGTTTTGAAGAAATGGCGTAATTTTGCTAGTAATCGATAGAGATAGTCTAGCTTGAAAAAGTACCAAACTTTTGGTAAATCGTAAATCCAAAAATGACTGAATTTCACAAAAGCTTTTGAAAAGTATTTTGTTAAAGTTGCTTTTTTTAATAAATGATAAATGATGGATTTAGGTGGCGTCGTACTTTCGACATCTGTTTCATATTTAAAATAATAAGTGGCTCGAACTAAAGGTTGAAAAACTAAAAAGTTTAAAATCACCACATTGATTAATAAGGCAAAAACAGCCCATAAACAGGATTTAAAGTCGGCTCGATTTAATGCTACTTGGATATAAGAACCAATTCCTGGTAAATAAAGGTTGGTTTCTTTAGGAAAGGCAACAGAAGCTTGCTCACTAGCCACCAAGGCAAACCAAGCCGCAGTTTGAGAAATAATAACGTTCCAAAGTAAGCCAGGAATTGAGTAAACAAATTCAAGACGCCAAAATTTTTCCCAAGCATTGTACTTGAACTGATCGGTCACATTGACTAGATCTGAAGGAATAACTTCCATTATTTGATAAAGGGTCAACATGATGTTCCAAGCTTGACCTGTGAAGATGGCAAAAATAGCAACCGCTTCTGCGCCCATCACATTTCCTGGAAATAAACCAAGTAACCAAGCAGTTGTAAAGGTCAAAAAGCCTAGTAATGGAACAGATTCAAGGAAATTAACTAATGGTAAAATGACTCTTCGTGCCGTTTTATATTTTACGGCTAAAATGCCAAAAACAAAGGAAAACAGGAAGGACCAAGCCATGCCTACAATCATTCGAAACATGGTTCGAATTGAAAAGTAAAAAAGATTTGATGGAGATAAGAAATCATCTGTTTTACTTGGTGTTGCGAGGAATTCTTCTGAGGGCAGGGTGTGAAGAGGGCGATTCATTTTTAGCCAAGAGAAGACGATGATAAAAATGAAAATGCCTAAAATGATGAGCAAGGTGAGATTCCCGATACTTTTAGCAAGTAGGGTATTTTTCTTAGATGATGCAGTGACAGCTTTCAATTTAAAAACCTCCAATTAATCATATTAAAGAGGTCGCCGAATAAAAGAAGAAGATTATAGGGTAATCACAATAATTGAGCTTTGGCTTTCTGAGACGTAAGAAAAAAATTCTAGTTATCTTAGGAAAGCCTTAATTCGACAATCCCTGCTTTACTCGTTACTGTCTCTCGACATTTCCGAGCGATAACCTGTGTTCTTCAGAGTAACCTCACCTAATATGATTCTATTTGATTTACATGCTTATCATACTCGTGACTAAAAATAAAACAATTTCTAGCTGGTTATACCTGAATGACTGTTTGTTGTTATTCTATTCAATCATTCTTAAAAAGATTGCCCACATTCTGTTTTTTTAGGGGGAAATTATCAGATGAGTATGTTATGTAACCCAAGGTGAATAGCATAGGATGTTGTATTTTTAGTTTGTCTCGTTTACTGTTAAAGATGTAAGTAGTAACTATACGTGAATGGATAAAATTTTGGGAGGTAGTGTATTGAAAACAAAAGTGATAGTAATTAGCGGTGTGACAGCAAGTGGAAAAACGACACTCATTAATGCTTTATCTGATACTGTTGAAAATGCTTATGTACTTTCATTCGATGATTATAGTATTGATGCTTTGCCATCGGCACCATCCCATGCTTTTTTATTAAAAAATTTCAACGTTGCAGTCAATTTATTCGATATTACCCAGTTAATGAAAGACTTTTTTTCTGTGAATGCTCAAGGCAAATTTAACTATATTTTTATAGACTTTCCATTTGGCTATTTACACGATGATTTGAAGCCTTTTATTGATATTGTGATCTACCTGAAAACGCCATTAGATGTTTGTTTTGCTCGCCAAGTGATTAGAGATTATTCTTATTCTCAAGGAGAAAGTATTATTAAGTGGGCCCATAACTATTTAAATAATGTTAGACCACTATTTATAGAACATGAAAAAAATGTATCAGCAAGTTCAGACTATCTTTTAGATGGCACATATAGCGTAGATGAACAAATAAAAAAGATAAAAAAATTAAAAGTAATCTAGCACCTATATGAAACAACAAAGAAATTTGTTCAGAAGAAAGGAAATTATGATGATTATTTGGTTAAACGGTGCGTTTGGAGCCGGAAAAACGACCATTGCACATGAGTTACAACAAAAACTTCCCAATGCAATCATTTATGATCCAGAAATTATTGGTAGTGCATTGATGGAGTTAATTCCCGAAGAAATGAAAGAAAATGATTTTCAAGAGTATCAGGAATGGCGTTGCTGGAATGCTCATTTATTAAAACGAATGTCCAAAGAGTCTGGACGGCCGATTATTGTTCCAATGACCCTTTATAAAAAGGAATATGAAGAATAGCTGATTGGATATCTGAGACGAGCAGGCATTGACGTTTACCATTTTTTGTTAGCGGTCGAGAAAGAAGAAATTTTACAAAGATTATTGAAAAGAAATGATGGAACTTTTGAATGGGGAAAAAATAAGTTGCCCGAAGTACTTGAAGGTTTTCGTCAGATTCAGTTTACCGAGATTTTTAGAAATCATTCAGCTGACACGACAGAAATTGTAGCAACCATTCTTAATAGAGTAACCGAATAAAAACAAAATAAGGGACCTAAGCTGAAATGACTTAGGTCCCTTATTTTCTACTTCTTAAGATAATCAACTACTAGCTATCCTAATTTCTTCAAACTTTAAGATCGCACATTTACGACAACCTATTTTTACACTGTCAAAATTTTCTTTCAAGTCTTGCATTTTGTTATTTTTAGCAGTATATTTTAGGTGTACCTAAAATATATTAGAGGTTAACCTTCTGATAGAGGGGCCTTTTAAAATTATTGCAAAACGAAAGAAGGAATTGAATTGAAAAATTCAGAAGAACATGAACCAAAGCAAAGACATCATTTGATTGAATATGCAAATGGTCCTTCGCTTGAAGAAATTAATGGCACCATTGACGTGCCTAAAAATATGAGTTTTTGGAAAACGTTATTTGCTTACTCAGGTCCAGGAGCATTGGTAGCAGTGGGGTATATGGATCCAGGAAACTGGTCTACTTCAATTACTGGGGGACAAAATTTTCAATATTTATTGATGTCGATTATTTTAATTTCCAGTTTGATTGCAATGTTGCTCCAATATATGGCTGCTAAATTAGGTATTGTTTCACAGATGGATTTAGCACAAGCGATTCGTGCTAGAACTAGTAAGACGTTAGGTATTGTATTATGGATTTTAACAGAGTTAGCAATTATGGCTACAGATATCGCTGAAGTTATCGGGGGCGCAATTGCCTTATATTTATTATTTCATATTCCTTTAGGGCTGGCTGTCTTCATTACGGTATTTGATGTTTTACTTTTGTTGTTATTGACAAAAATTGGTTTTAGAAAAATTGAAGCTATTGTTGTTGCTTTAATTGTTGTTATTTTTGTGATTTTTGCTTATCAAGTGGCATTGTCAAATCCAGTATGGGGAGATGTAATTAAAGGGCTGGTTCCTAGCGCAGAAGCTTTTTCTACATCACATGCGGTGAATGGGCAAACGCCACTGACAGGTGCATTGGGGATTATTGGTGCAACAGTGATGCCTCATAATTTGTATTTACATTCTTCTGTTGTACAAAGTCGTAAAATTGATCGTAAAGATAAAACCGATATTCAACGCGCTTTACGCTTTTCAACTTGGGATTCTAATATTCAATTAACGATGGCATTTTTTGTTAACTCTTTGTTATTGATTATGGGTGTGGCCGTTTTTAAATCCGGCAGTGTCAAAGATCCTTCATTCTTTGGTTTGTTTGATGCTTTATCAAATCCAGCGGTTATGAGTAATTCTATTTTAGCGCATATTGCAGGTTCTGGAATTTTATCAATTTTATTTGCGGTAGCCTTATTGGCATCAGGACAAAATTCAACAATTACAGGAACCTTAACTGGTCAAATTATTATGGAAGGGTTTATTCATATGCGCGTACCAATTTGGTTACGTCGGATGGTCACACGTTTGTTATCTGTTATTCCTGTCTTAATTTGTGTTTTAATGACCAGCGGAAAAAGTACAGTGGAGGAGCATATTGCGATTAATAATTTAATGAACAATTCACAAGTTTTTCTAGCATTTGCTTTGCCATTTTCGATGTTGCCTTTACTGATGTTTACAGATAGCCGTGTTGAAATGGGTGAACATTTTAAAAACTCGTGGTTAATTAAATTGTTAGGCTGGGTTTCTGTCATTGGCTTAATTTACCTCAATATGAAAGGCTTACCTGATCAAATTGAAGGATTTTTCGGTGATAATCCGACAGCGAGTCAAATTACGTTAGCCGATAATATCGCCTATGTCATCATAGCACTCGTCATCCTCTTGTTAGTTTGGACGGTTGTGGAATTATATAAAGGCGATAAACGATATGCACAGCAGCTTGCAGCTATGGAGCAACAAGTAGAGGAGGTTAAATAATGAAATTTTCAAAAATTATGGTTGGTGTTGAAGAGTCGCCAGATGCGTTAAAAGCATTTCATTATGCTATCCAAAAAGCAAAAGAAGAACAAGCTGAATTGGTTATTGTTTCGATTTTAGAAGAGAAAGAGATTAATGTTTATCAATCGTTAGATAAAAATTATTGGCAAGAACAGTTGGCGAAATTAGAGAAACAAACGGAAAAATATCAACAAGAAGCGTTAGCGAATGGCATCGATAAAGTAAGTGTAATTGTCAATGAAGGAAACCCAGGGGAATTAATTATTAATAAGCTTATTCCTTTGAATAAACCAGATTTGTTAATTATTGGCTCCAAGTCAACTAGCAAATTAAAAAGCTTTTTTGGTAGCCAAGCAGCTTATATGGCTCGATATGCCCCAATTTCTGTAATGATTATTCGCTAACAAAATTGAAACAGTTAAAAAAGCCGCCACGATTTACTATTCGTGGTGGCCTTTTTATAGTAATTTTTGTTTATATAAATAAACAGCCAAACTTAGTTGTAGCGAACTATCAGGGAATTCTAGAGTTAAGTGAAGAATCTCTTCTATTTTTTTTAAGCGGTAAATAATTGTATTACGATGTACATACATATTTGTGGCAGTCAACGAAATATTTTTATTCGACTGAAAGTAGGTGTTGATGGTTTCTAGTAGGGAACTTTCATGTTTTTGATCTTCTTTTTCCAATGGTTCAATTAATCGTTGATATATTTTTTGTTTGGCTTGTTTGGTCAGGGTTTCGATCATTAAACGATAAAAAAAGAGGTCGTCATAATTCAAAATAGTTCGTTGTTGTAATTCTTGACTTGCTTGTGCTAAGTGGAATGTTTCTTGTGCTAATTTATAAGAATCACACAGATTGGTGATTTTTTTGACAGTTGGCCCAATCGCTAATTTAAATGATAATTTTGGATTCAGTTTCATTAATTGCTCTAGTAAATTCTTGGCAAGATGAGTGGTTTGTGCAAGGTAGGTGGCTTCCTCTTGTGCTGGATTTTCTAGTAATAAAATAAAGCCAGTTTGTGTAGGAAAGGCAGTAATTTTTTGTCGATATCCTTCTAAAATATGATTCAATTGATGGCCAATGCTATTCATTTGAATAGTCGGATTAAACAGTTGTTCCAATTGTTCAATGGCTACAAGCAAGAGACTAAATGTATCTTTTTCATTTAATTGCAGATAATTACTAAATTCTTGCCAAGCTTGAGGATTGGTATTTTTTTCTTGGATAAGGTCTTGAAACAGCGCCCCGATCTTTTGCCTCGTTGTTAAATTTTCCGAAGATTCTAATTGAAGTTGTGGTAAAAGGTAGTGAGCACAGACCTCCACAGATAATAAATCAATCGTCTGTAATTTTTTGGTAGTTTGCCAAATCACTAAGTAAGATAAGCTGAGATTTTTCTTTTTGATGGGTAAAATTCGTAAAGATAACTGATGGTTCGCTAAGGAAAATTCAACAGTCAATGGTTCTTTATAAAATAATAGGAGCTCATTGTTCTGGGCTTTTAAAGCTGTCTCAAACTGTTTTTTGAGAGTCGCGTTGTTTAAAATACTGGTGATTCTTGTTGGCGCATCAGGTAAATCAAAATGATTCATAATCTGAAAACGCTCGTCTAAAAGCATTACAGGCGCTTGAATCGCGGCACTTAATACTTCTAGTAATTGGGTACTTTTTCCGCCAGCTTTGATAATTGTATAAAATTTATTATGCATATGAACAGAATGTTGGCTAATCGTTTCGTCAGGTTGATTGACTCGGCGATTGACCAATGAAATAATTTGAGAAAAGTTGTAATTATAAGGGATTGAGAGAATTGGTAATCCGACGTCATTCGCTAATTGGATCATCTCTTGTGGAACTTCATTGAAATAGCGTTGGACTTTAAAGCCTAGAGCAGCGCAGTTCATATTTGCTAGTTCTTGAATAAGACGTTTTTGCAAGCAAGGCTGATCTTTGAAAATATAGCCGGTAGTTAATAAAATTTCTCCTGGCGTTAACCAGTCAAAAGCATCAGGATTTTCTAAAATATTTGCTTGTAGAATTGGCGCATCTAAATTGGTCTCGTGCGTCAATAAGGTTAAACCAGGTAGTTCTTCTGCATGGAGTAGATCATTGACCGTCATCATTAGCAAGGCCTCCTTTTGTATGAATTATCTAAAAATTAAGTGTATTTATTGTAAGATGTTACAAAACTATTTTAGGGAAAATAAGGTATCCTTATACTAATAGAAAAAAGTTCCAAGTCATTACGTGATTGGTAGTCACAAATGACCAAATAAGAACAATCAGCGCTTACAACCTATAGAAACGCATCGTTTAAAGATATAGCAATAGTATACTTAATTTTTAATGCTTTTACTATTGTTTCAGCTACTTTAAATTTCTCAAGTATTTCTATAATCTGTAAGTTTTTTGAGACTCTTATCAGATATGCTTCTTTTTCTATATTTTGTCAGAAAATTCTGGTAACTTTGAAGGTTATAGTTTGTAAAATGGAGGGATCGGTATGAAAAAATTAAAAATGTTAGGATGCGTCGGTTTGCTTTTAGCTTTAACGGCTTGTCAGGCGGGAACGGGAAACTCGGCTGATAGTAACAAAGCAGCGGAACAAAAAATTGCAATTAGTTCTGAAGCGGCTATTTCGACAATGGAACCACACACAGCGGGGGATACGACCTCGACTTTAGTCATGAATCAAGTTTATGAAGGACTCTATGTTTTAGGTAAAGAAGATGAATTAGAGTTGGGGGTCGCTGCCGAAGAACCAGCGATTTCTGAAGATGAAACCGTTTATACATTTAAGATTAGAGAAGATGCCAAATGGTCGAATGATGATCCAGTAACAGCAAATGACTTTGTTTATGCATGGCAACAAGTTGCTTCCCCTAAATCAGGGTCGATTCATCAAGCGTTATTTTTTGATGTCATTAAAAATGCTAAGGAAATTGCCTTAGAAGGCGCAGATGTGAATACTCTTGGGGTTAAGGCGCTAGATGATAAAACGTTAGAAATAACTTTAGAGCGGCCTACCCCTTATTTGAAATCATTACTTTCGTTTCCTGTTTTGTTTCCACAAAATGAAAAATATATCAAAGAACAAGGGGATAAATATGCCACTGATGCAGAACATTTGATTTATAATGGTCCTTTTAAATTGAAAGAATGGGATAATGCCTCTTCTGATGACTGGACCTACGAAAAAAATGATACGTATTGGGATGCTGAAAAAGTTAAATTATCAGAAGCAAAAGTTTCAGTAATTAAGAGCCCAACGACAGCGGTGAATTTGTTTGACTCGAATGAATTGGATGTAGTGAATAAGCTAAGTGGTGAATTTATTCCTGGTTATGTTGATAATCCAGCCTTTCTTTCAATTCCTCAATTCGTCACATACTTTTTAAAAATGAACAGTGTTCGTGATGGAAAAGAAAATCCGGCTTTAGCGAACAACAATATTCGTAAAGCGTTGGCACAAGCTTTTGATAAAGAAAGTTTTGTAAAAGAAGTCTTGCAAGATCAATCCACGGCTACAGATCAAGTAATTCCGCCGGGACAAACGATTGCGCCAGATGGAACAGATTTCACAAAACTAGCTGCTAAGAAAAATAACTACTTAACCTACGATACAGCGAAAGCAAAAGAATTCTGGGAAAAAGGGAAAAAAGAAATTGGGCTGGATAAAATCAAATTAGAATTTTTAACAGATGATACAGACAGCGCCAAAAAAGCTGCTGAGTTTTTCCAATTTCAATTGGAAGAAAATCTAGACGGATTAGAAGTGAATGTTACTCAAGTTCCTTTTACTATTCGTGTTGATCGTGATCAAACGAGAGACTATGATTTAGAATTATCTGGTTGGGGAACCGATTATCGTGATCCATTAACAGTTATGCGCATCTTTACTTCGGATAGTACCTTGGGCGGCGTAACGTTCAAGAGTGATACGTATGATCAATTAATCCAAGAGACTAGAACAACACATGCGGCTGATCAAGAGGCTCGTTTAAATGACTTTGCTCAAGCACAAGATATTTTGGTGAATCAGGAAACGGTTTTAGCACCAATCTACAATCGAAGCATTTCTGTATTAGCTAATCAAAAAATCAAGGATCTGTATTGGCATTCATTTGGACCTACGTACAGTTTAAAATGGGCTTATGTTAACTAATTGAATGAAGGTAGGAAGGGGTTTGTCATGCTTTTAAAAAACTGTAAATTAGAAACAGGATTTTCTACTGTGAATCAGCGAATTGTTGCGACAGAAACAGCTAGCTATGATATTCGAATTGAAAACGAGGTCTGTACTGCGGTCGCACCGAAGTTAAGGCCTTTAGAGAACGAAACAGTTATCGATGTGAATCAGCAACTCGTTTTACCTGCTCTAAGAGAAATGCATATTCATATTGATAAAACGTATTTTGGGGGACCTTGGAAGGCCTGTCGTCCACTAACGAAAGGAATTTTAACACGTATTGAAGAAGAAACTTGGCTGTTACCTGAACAATTACCAACTAGTTTAGAACGTGCTTGCCAAGTTATTGAGCAGTATATTCAACAAGGCCATTATCATATCCGCAGTCATTGTAATTTAGATCCATCTATTGGAACGAAACATATTGAAATTACTAAAGAAGCATTTAGTCGATATGAACAATACATTACTCATGAAATTGTGGCTTTTCCTCAACACGGATTACTCCGCTCACAAGTCGAACCTTTGATGCGCGAAGCCTTACGCATGGGGGCAACTCATGTCGGCGGCGTTGATCCAGCCCTTGTGGATCGTCATGTGGACCATTCAATCGCAAAAATATTTGAATTAGCTACCACATTTAATAAAAAAATTGATGTTCATTTACACGCCCGTGATACTTTGGGACTTTATGAATTTAATAAATTTGTTGATTATACAGAACAAGCAAAGATGTTTGGCAAAGTCACTTTAAGTCATGCTTTAGCCTTAGGGGGCTTAGAAGAAGAAGCAATTAGAGACATTGCGCAAAAATTCATCGAAACAGGTATTGATTTGACTTCGACTGTACCAATTGGAATGCCCACCATGCCGATTCCAACCTTGGTTGAACAAGGTGTTAAGATCTCCGTGGCTCATGACAGTTTGACGGATCATTGGTCGCCTTTTGGCAGTGGCAATACAATAGAAAAATTAAATACAGCCGCTCAAAGATTTAAAATTAGCGATGAGTATCGCTTGAATCGTTTATGGGGCTTAGCGAGTAATTTTGTAACGCCTCTTGATCCTAACGGGCAGCGAGTTTGGCCTAACGTCGGCGATTCTGCAGATTTCCTACTATTTAATGCTGAGAGCACTGCTCACGTGATTGCACGCCAACAGCCAATCCAACAACTGATACTAAAAGGACAACTGGTTGAAGCCGTTCAAAAGGGGGAAAGAGAATGACAGCATCCATTGTTTATTTGAATAATGTTCGTTTAGAAACTGGTTTTGCTAAAGACTACCACGAATTAACGTATACTAAAACCGCACGCTATACTTTAGCGATTCAAGAAGGGAGAATCCAAGCGATTATTCCGCAAAATCAAGTCACTGAAAAGCAACAAGGCACTGATTTAAAAGGACAACTGGCTATTCCCACTTTTCAAGAGAGCCATAATCACTTAGATAAAACCTACCTTTCATTAGGCTGGCGTGCTAGCCAACCTGTTAAGAATTTAAAAGAGCGTTTAGCAGACGAAGCCAGTGAACTTAAATTGTTAGCTCCGTCAACAGAACAACGAGCGACGGCCATGATTGAAAAATTGATTGGGTATGGAGCCTCTTATATTCGGACACATGTCAACATTGATCCTTATGTAGAATTAGAAAACTTCTGGGGCGTCAAAAGAGCCTTAGAAAAATATGCGCATGTGATTGATTATGATATTGTTGTTTTTCCACAGCATGGATTATTAAAAAATCCCCACACGGTTTTACTCATGAGAGAAGCCCTAAAAAATGGTGGAACAATGGTTGGCGGTTTAGATCCTGCAGGTATTGATTATGCAATTGAAGAATCTTTAGAAACCATTTTCGATCTGGCAGAAGAATTTCAAGTAGGAATCGATATTCACTTGCATGATACGGGGGAAGTGGGTGTTTATACAATTGATAAATTTTTAGACATTTTGGAAGAACGAAAATTTACTCAGCGAACAGCTATCAGTCACGCCTTTGCGCTGCTAGATGTACGACCAGCAGAAAAAGAAAAACTATACCAACGCTTGGCAACGCATCAAACGGCGATTATGTCTACAATTCCCTATGATCCTCGTTATTTATTGCCACCAATTGATGTGTTACGCCAAGCTGGTGTATCGGTTCATTTAGGTAGTGATGGCTTTTTTGACTCTTGGAGTTCTAATGTTTCAGGTGATTTATTTGAAAAATTACGTAATTTTTGTGAAATGACAGGAAAGATTACAGAAGAGCAACTTACTCAAGCTTACGTCCATGGCTGCGGCAAAGAAGCACCTTTTTCATTTGAAGAAGAACGCTTTTGGTTTACAGAAGGCGACGAAGCAAACTTTATTTTTACAGAAGCAGCTTCTACAGCAGAAGTGATTGCTAGAAAACCACAGAAACGCCAGATTATGTTGAAAGGACAATGGGTTTAACTTGCTTTAAAATTAGGTAGAAATAGAATGCTAAAAAGCCAAACAGAGGAAACAGGGTTCAGCTCTGAGCAACGCATAGTGTCAGTCCTGCGGTTACTCGTCACAGTTTAATCCTTATAAAGTGCTTCTGCTCACAACGTGTATCAGCTTTTCAAGTTTGTTTGACTCACTTTAACATAGCACTTTTGCGTATCTTCCTTTATAATAAGACAAAATGAAGGAGATGAACCAAGCATGACTGAACAAACGAGAGAAAACAAAAAAGCAGCCTACGAATTGTGCTTACAACAATTGAGCGGTTTGTTAGAAATAGAAACGGATGCTATTGCAAATTTAGCAAACTCATCCGCGTTACTTGCACAAACATTACCAGATACCGTTTTTGCTGGGTATTATTTATATAAAGATGAAGAATTAGTTTTGGGGCCTTTTCAAGGGAAAGTCTCTTGTACCAGAATTAAAATGGGCAAAGGTGTCTGTGGTGAGTCCGCGGAAAAACAAGCTACATTGATTGTTGATAACGTGAAGACACACGCCAATTATATTTCTTGCGACTCAGCTGCGATGTCTGAAATCGTTGTACCGATGGTAAAAAATCATCAATTGGTCGGTGTTTTAGATATTGATAGTGGTGTAACAAATAGCTATGATGCGGTTGACCAACTGTATTTGGAAAAATTTGTTACCTTATTGCTAGAAAAATCAGATTTTTAAGCAGACTATTTTTGCTTTCTGACAAATCATGAGAAAATAAAGTATAAAATTTGATCATGAAAGAAGGTGAGTCATTTGTTAGAGCTATATATAAATTTTAAAGGTGAAGCAAAAGAAGCAATCGCGTTCTATGAAGATGTTTTTGATACAAAATGTCAAAATTTAATGACTTTTGGCGAAGCACCTGAAGATCCTGAGCATCCTATAAACGACGAGATAAAGGATTTAGTGATGAACGCAAGTATCATTATTGAAGGAACCTATGTAATGATTTCAGATGTTCCTGATATGTTTGGTTTTGAAGTTACGGAAGGAAATAACCTTTCGCTCGTGGTTAGCACAGATGATGATGAAAAAATTGATCGCTTATTTAAACGATTATCTGAAGGTGGCACTGTTACAATGCCATTATCTGAAACTTTTTGGTCCGAAAAGTATGGTTCCCTAAAAGATCAGTTTGGCATCCATTGGATGTTTAATTATTATGAAGAAAATTAAAATAAAAAATCCCCAATCCGTTATTTTCATTGGATTGGGGATTTTTTATTCATGAAAGAATTGCTTCTTAGCGATTTGATACTGCCGTTGCTTTTCTGTCCAAAATTGCTGATCGTTTTCATCAATTTTGCGAATGACTTTTGCTGGATTACCCCCAACAATCGTGTTGGCAGGAACGTCTTTTGTAACCACAGCACCAGCAGCAACAATAGCGTTTTTTCCAATTGTAACGCCAGGTAAAATGGTGGCACTTCCGCCAATCCACACGTTATCTTCAACAATAATTGGCGTACCGAATTCTAATTCTGCAGTTCGAATCGTTGGATCAATTGGATGGCCGGCAGTATAAAAACTAGCACGAGGGCCAACCATGACATTATCACCGAAGATGATTTTGTTTACATCTAAAAAAATGCAATCCATATTTGCATAAAAATTTTCTCCTACCTCAATATGGCGACCGTAATCTACATGGAGGGGTGGGGTGATATATAACTCATTGCCAGTTTTTCCTAATAATTCTTTTTCTAGGGCCACAATTTCTTTCACATTATCGATAGGAAGTTGATTGATTTTTTGAGCTAACACCTTGCCTTTTGTTGATTTGTTTTCGGGTAAAATGGTGGGGGCGTAATATAATTCACCTTTTAACATTTGCATATAATCAAAGTCATTTTGTTTCATGTAAGCGCTCCTTTAGGCTTTTTCTCTATTGTATCAAATCAATACAATAAGTCGAGGAATATGTAAAATAAAAAAGGACAGATAGCAAAATAGCCTTGCTTATCTATCCTTTACCTAAGGTTATCCAATTTTTTTAACTCTCCCGCCAATTTTATCTGCTAATTTTTGTGCTTCTTTTTCAGAGTGGTAAACTAAACAACCTGATTTATCTCGCGTACGTTTACCATCTGCAGTTAAATAGCCATGAAAAAATTTGATTGCATACATAGACATCACCACCTTTCTAATTGAAAATAGTGTAAATGGAGCGATTAAAAATGTCAAATAATAGAAGTGCTCTTAACCATTCTTATCTTTTTTAGTTCGAAGATAATCTTGGTTAAGAGCACCATTTCACTTAATAAATTAGTTTGAAACGGGTCGTTGAGTGAAATTCCTGTTCAGGTGAGAGGGTGATAGAACCGAACAACGGAAATCTTTCAGCACCAGGACAGACTTGGGTTTCAAATGTGAGCGCTCCGTGATTGACTAATTTTTGCCCTTGAATATCGGGACCGTTATCAGCAAAATTTGCTGAAAAAATAACAACTGAAGGTTGATCAGTGAACATTTCTAAGGTGATATCTTTAGTAGGACTTTTTAAGATAACATCTGGGTTAATTAAATCATGATTGGTTAAGATGAAAGGGTGATCGAAGCCGTTCATCTTTTGGATTTGTTCATCGTTACTTGAAAAAACCTCAGCTAATTTTTTAGGTTTTTGTAAATCAAAAGCTGTCTGGTCAACGGAAGCTAATTCTCCAAGCGGTAAAACTCTTTCATCAAGCGGGACATACTTTTGGGCATTTATTTGTAACTCATGCGCATCAATGGGGATTGCGGGATTTCCAGTTAAATTAAAGTAGACATGATTGGTTGGATTAAAAAGTGTTTGTTCATCTGTAGTTGCCTGATACTCAATTTGCCATTCATTTTCTTCAGTCAATGTATACGTGACTGAAACAGTGAGATTTCCAGGAAAACCATTTTCACCAGCAGGACTCTCTAGCCAAAATTTCACAGAAGGATTCACTTGTGCCTCTTGGATTTCGCTGTGCCATTTTTTACTTTCAAACCCAGGTGTGCCACCGTGAAGTGTTGTTTGAGTAGGAGTATTAATCATCGTTTGATACGTTTTACCCGCTAGTTCAAAGGAGCCATCGGCAATTCGGCCAGCTGTTCGACCAATTGTTGCACCAAAATATACGTCTTTAGACAAATATTCATCTGCTGAGGGAAAGCCTAGCACGAGTGATCGGGATTCATTTTTTGTAAGAGGAACGTCGAGCGCAACAATTCGCGCACCAAAATCTGTTACTTTTAAAGTCACACCATTTTTATTCGTCAGTGTGTAAAGAAGCATTCCTTGTCCAAATGATTCAGTTGAAATAGTCAAAATAATCAATCCTTCCTTCAAGTAAATATTTAGTAAATTTAACTTTGTTGTTTAGATTATTTAAATAGTCAAAAAGAAACACTAAGAAAATAAATCTTTATTTAATTGTATTGTACACGTTTTCAGACGAAATGACAATTAAGAAAATATTAAGTAAATATTTGCAAAAGTTTAGTAAATATTATACAATTTGTTTACTAGTGAAAGGAGCGATTAGTGATGGAAGAACTGTTAATGAATCGATTTGTAGAAATATTTGGTGAGAAAGGGACAGCCTGTTATTTTGCCCCTGGAAGAATTAATTTGATTGGTGAACATACAGATTACAATGGCGGTCATGTTTTCCCAGCGGCTATTACGTTAGGGACATTTGGTGTGGCAAGAAAAAGAGACGACCGAAAAATTCGGATGTTTTCTGATAATTTTAAAGAGGTTGGTCTCATCGAATTTTCATTAGAAGATTTAACCTATTCAGATTCAGATGATTGGGCAAATTATCCTAAAGGTGTTTTAAATTACTTGATTGAAAGCGGACACAATATTGATTCTGGCTTAGATGTGCTCTTCTACGGTACGATTCCTAATGGTGCTGGCTTGTCTTCTTCTGCTTCTATTGAACTTTTAATGGGGACGATCTGTAATGATTTATATGCTTTACACTGTCCAATGCTTGAATTGGTGCAAATCGGTAAAAAAGTGGAGAATGAATTTATTGGCGTTAATTCAGGAATTATGGACCAATTTGCCGTGGGGATGGGAGAAAAAGATCAAGCTATTCTACTGGATACCAATAATATGCACTATGAAATGGTTCCCGCCAAATTAGGTGAGTATACGATTGTTATTATGAATACTAACAAACGTCGTGAATTAGCAGATTCAAAATATAATGAACGCCGTGCAGAATGCGAAGAAGCCGTTCGTTTGCTTCAAAAAGAGTTATCTATTGAATTTTTAGGTGAATTAGACAGCGAGACATTTGAACAATATCAAGCATTGATTGGAGATCCAACGTTGATTAAACGAGCGCGTCATGCCGTCACAGAAAATGAACGAACTTTATTGGCAAAACAAGCGCTAACTGAAGGGGATTTGGAAGAATTTGGCTTATTATTAAATGCCTCACATCGTTCGTTAAAAGAAGATTACGAAGTAACTGGCATTGAGTTAGATACCTTAGTGGCTTGTGCGCAAGAACAACCAGGCGTTTTGGGCGCACGGATGACTGGTGCAGGGTTTGGCGGTTGTAGTATTGCTTTGGTACCAAAGCAAAATATAGATGCATTTATTGAAGCTGTTGGCCAGAGTTATCAAGATAAAATTGGCTATGCTGCTGATTTTTATCCTGCATCAATTGATGATGGTGCCAGAAAGTTATTTTAGAAAGGAAGGCTTTAAATGTCTATTTTAGTATTAGGTGGCGCAGGCTACATTGGCTCACATGCCGTCGATCAATTAATTTCAAAAGGATATGCCGTTGTGGTTGTTGATAATTTATTAACGGGGCATCGTTCAGCAGTTCATGAACAAGCGACTTTCTATGAAGGCGATATTCGTGATAAAGCTTTTTTACGTAGTGTCTTTGAAAAGGAATCAATTGAAGGGGTGTTGCACTTTGCGGCCAATTCTTTAGTAGGAGAATCCGTGGAGCAACCGTTAATGTATTTCAATAACAATGTTCACGGCACTCAAATTGCCTTGGAAGTCATGCAAGAATTTGGAGTGAAACATATTGTTTTTTCTTCCACAGCGGCCACTTATGGCGAACCAAAAGCAATGCCTATTACAGAAGAAACCCCAACGAATCCTAAAAATCCGTATGGGGAAAGTAAATTAATGATGGAAAAAATCATGAAATGGTGCGACAACGCTTATGGAATGAAATATGTTGCTTTGCGTTATTTTAATGTTGCGGGAGCAAAAAAAGATGCCTCAATTGGTGAGGATCACACGCCAGAAACGCATATTGTGCCAATTATTTTACAAGTGGCATTGGGCCAACGAGCAGAGCTAAGTATTTTTGGGGATGATTATGATACACCAGATGGCACGTGCATTCGAGATTATGTTTATATTGAAGACTTGATTGCAGCACATATTTTGGCTTTAGAATACTTGAAAAATGGCGGCGAAAGTGACGTCTTTAACCTGGGAAGCAACAACGGCTATTCTGTTAAAGAAATGTTAGATGCTGCTCGCGAAGTGACAGGCCAAGAAATTCCTGCGACAATCGCGCCACGCCGAGCAGGGGATCCTAGTACGTTAATTGCTTCTAGTGAAAAAGCCAAACGAGTTTTAGGCTGGCAACCAGAAGTAACTGAGGTCAAGGACATTATCGCCACCGCTTGGCAATGGCATGTGAAACATCCTCAAGGCTATAATGAATAGGAGAACATCAGATGATGAAAGAAAGTAGTAAATGGATTGCTGCATTTGTAGAGATAATCATAGAAAATGGCGATTGGACGGAAACAGACCGCTATTATTTGACGAATCGGATTGCCAAACTAGTTGGCTGTGATTTTTTTGAACAACCAGAAGTGGTTGCTTGTGAGCAAGAACCGTTGCGTGTGGTGGAACATCTTTTAAATATTGCACAAGCCAATCACCAAATCGATGACTCAATTACGGAAGCAGAACAACTAGAAGCGGAGTTAATGGATTTTATTACGCCGACCCCAACCACTATTAATCGGAAGTTTATGGACTATTATCAAGAGTCTCCACGAAAAGCAACGGATTATTTTTATCAGTTATGTAAAACGAATAACTACATTAAAACGAAAGCAATCGCCAAAAATATTATTTTCCCAATGGACTCACCCTATGGTAAACTAGAAATTACCATTAACTTATCGAAGCCAGAAAAGGATGCTCGAAAAATTTTGGCTGAAAAGAAAATGAGTCAAAAAAAATATCCAGCGTGTATGTTATGTATGGAGAATGAAGGCTATTATGGTCGTGTGAATTATCCAGCACGGACAAACCATCGGATTATCCGACTAAATTTAGAGGACGAAGCTTGGGGCTTTCAATATTCGCCATATGCTTACTATAATGAGCATGCGATTTTCTTGGACCAACAACATCGAGAAATGAAAATCGAGAAAAAAACGTTCCAGCGGCTCCTTAAAATTACGGAGTTATTCCCTGAATATTTTGTGGGCTCTAATGCAGATTTACCAATTGTTGGTGGTTCTATTTTATCTCATGATCATTACCAAGCAGGACGTCATACATTTCCAATGGATTTAGCACCAATGGAAAAAAGATTTTCTTTGAAAAAATATCCTGAGATAACTGCGGGTATTTTAAAATGGCCGATGTCTGTGATTCGTCTTCAAAGTGATCATCAAGAGGAACTCGTTGAGGCGGCCGAATTAATTTTGACCAAATGGCGCAATTATTCTGATGAACGAGTCTCAGTTCGGGCCTATTCAGAAGATGGCACACCGCATCATACGATTACGCCAATTGCTCGACGCAAAGGGTCATTATTTGAATTGGATTTAGTTTTACGAGATAATAATGTTTCGGAGGAATTTCCAGATGGCATTTTTCATCCACATCCAGAAGTACAACATATTAAGCAAGAAAATATTGGCTTAATTGAAGTAATGGGACTAGCTATTTTGCCACCAAGGCTGGCACAAGAATTAAGAGAAGTCGAAAAGTATTTATTAAAGCAACCCAATCAAATTGCTGAAAGTCATCGAGCTTGGGCGGATGAACTCAGTCAGCAAACCATCACTGAAGCCAATGTCAAAGAAGTGATCCAACAAGGAATTGGGACAATTTTTGTTCAAATTTTAACAGATGCCGGCGTCTTTAAACGTGATGAAGAAGGCCGTCGTGCTTTTGAACGATTTATTCAATGTATTGAAAATGATTAATTTGAGGTGAGGAACATCGTAACCATTAAAGATATAGCAGAGCAAGTCGGTGTTTCTTCAGCGACAGTTTCGAGAGTTTTGAACTATGATGAAACATTATCAGTTAGTGATGAAACGAAGAAGAAAATATTTGAAACAGCAGAAACGTTAAATTATAAAAAGCGAGCCAGAAAAAAACAAGCAGGCAAAAAGAAAATTCGGTTTGTCCAATGGTTCAGCGATCCAGAAGAACTGGATGATATTTACTATTTATCGATTCGTTTAGGTGTTGAAAAGCGGGCAGAGGAATTGGGTTTTCTTTTAGTCAAAGAATCTCTGACAAACCTGTCTCAAAAAAGATTTGATGGGACAATTGCCCTAGGAAAATTTGATGAAAAGCAAGTGGCGGCCTTAGCCGCCTTAGGCGCACCTCTTCTATTTGTAGACTTTGATGCAATGGCTTTTGGCCAAAACTCCATTGTTGTTGATTTTGCTGGAAGTGTTAAAACAATTGTGCAAGAATTTTTGGCGCAAGGGCATCAGAAAATTGGTATACTTTCTGGGCAAGAATATACGAAAGAGTCCCACGTGGCATTGGTTGATCCACGTTTTGTCGCTTTTAAAGAAACCTTAAAAGATCTGGACCTTTATCATCAAGAATGGGTTGTCGAAGCAGCTTTTTCTGTTGAAGAAGGCTATCAAGCGATGAAAGACTTTATTGAAAAAGCGGACACTCGTCCAACCGCTTTTTTCGCTGCAAGTGATACATTGGCGATTGGTGCAATGCGGGCGTTACAAGAAGCAGCCATTCGTGTGCCAGAAGATATTTCTATCATTGGTTTTAATGATATTAGTGTCGCAAAATATGTTTCACCCACATTAACAACAGTTAAAGTTCATACTGAATGGATGGGTGAGCTAGCCGTTGAGACAATGAAAGAGTTATGCTTGAATACCCCACCAGTTCCTAGAAAAATTATTGTCGGAACGGAATTCATTCAGCGAGATTCAACGAAACATTCATCAAAATAACAGCAAAACTTGGAGAGTTTTTTCCAAGTTTTTTGCTCTTTTCTGCTGGTTTTCAACAATCAAGAAAATGGAGGGAAACAGATGCAACCGAAATTAATTATTTTACGTGGTAATTCTGGTAGTGGTAAAACAACGATAGCTAAAGCGCTTCATCAGTGTCTTAAAGAACAATCGTTATTGATTTCTCAAGATGTGGTGCGCAGAGAAATGCTTCGTGTTAAAGATGAAACAGGTAATCTAAGTATTGCTTTGTTAAAACAGTTGGTAGCTTTTGGGTATCAAGAATGCCAGTATGTGATTGTTGAAGGGATTTTTCAAAAAGCCATTTATCATTCCTTTTTTCAGGAAATAATTCATCTCTTTGAAGGAAACGTTCAGGTTTATTATTTTGATCTTTCTTTTGAAGAAACGCTGAAAAGACATAGCCAGAGAAACAAGAATCAAGAATTTGGTGTCGTGGAAATGAAACGTTGGTGGCTACCAGAAGATTATTTAGGGTTTCCGGGAGAACAGCGGTTATCTGAACAACTGTCTGAAAAGCAGATTATCAGGCAAATTTTAGCAGATATTCAGTAGTAAGTGCTGCGCTTTTTAGAGAAATGGATGTTGTGGTATGATAAAAAAGAAGGAGTGGTTTCAATGGATTACCAAGAACGATTAAAAAATTTACCACCTGAAGTCATGACAGCTTTTTCAGAATCATTTATTTTTTTAATCAGTAACGATAAAGTTCAACATTTCCCTGCTCGAGACTTAACGCAAGCTGAAATGATTCAACGAGTGAAAGAGAAATTAGGTGAAGCGGTGACGTGGTCCTTATGGCAAGGGTTCGTTATTGCTGTTAATTCAGAAGAAACATGTGTTGCTGTTTTGCCCAAATATCATCAACTCGATGGTTTTTGAAAATGAATAAGGGAGCGAAGAATTATTCGCTTCGTTGTATAAAATGAAAACGTTTTTTGGGAGGGAAGGCTGATGTCTGAGCTAGTGGTTATTAGAGAAATGCAAGAGAAAGATATCTTAGCGCTGGATACTCAAGGAGGTCGGGACAGAACTGTTTAACTCCGAGAAATAAGAAGAAATTTCCGGAAATTGTTCTTTAATTTTTGGAGAATTTTGCTTATTTCCGAAGGAGTTGGTTCTGTTTCCGCCGTTTATCAGGTTTTGCTCCACGCTCGCCAAGAGATTTTAATGAACTATTTAGAAGAACAATTAGTCAAGCAACGAACGGTTTTTGTAGCGGAGAAAAAGGCAACGCTGTTAGGTTATGTGACGTTACTGCCATTAGCTAAGGAAGGACCTTTTAAAAATTTATATCCTGAAATAGCTGATTTCAATGTATTCTTACCATTTCAAAAACAAGGAGTGGGGCGGTTATTATTAAATCGTGCAGAAAATGTTGCCAAAAGTTATGCAGATACTGTTTCTTTGGGAGTAGGCCTGCATCCTGGTTATGGTGCAGCGCAAAGATTATATATCAAACAAGGATATGTGCCAGATGGTTCAGGAGTCTGGTTTCAAAATAAGCAGCTGAAACCAAACGATCGGTGTGTTAATGATGATGAGTTAGTTCTTTATTTATCGAAAAAACTATAGAGTAGCCAAAGTAATACTCTATAAATATCATTTAGGAGGTTGTTACCCTTGATTAGAAAAATGAAGCCAACAGATGCAGCGGCGTTAACTATCATTAATAAAGAACAATTGGGCTATGAAGTTCCCGTTGACGTGACCTGTAAACAGATTGAGAAATTACTACTAGCCAGTGACAGAGAGTTTTTATATGTTTATGAAGAAACGAAGACAGGCAAGATTTTAGGCTATGTGCATGCGCAACTGTATGAAACAATTTATTCCCAAACGTTATTGAACGTTCTAGGGTTAGCAGTGGCAAAAGAAGCAGAAGGCCGTGGAATTGGCAAACAATTAATGACGAAACTAGAAACGGAAGCTAAAAAGTATAACTTGTGTGCGATTCGCTTAAATTCAGGGGAACAGCGTACAGCAGCACATCAATTTTATGAACACATTGGCTATGTTTCTGATAAAAAACAAAAGCGATTCATTAAATACTTGGATACTTAAGTTATGTCTTTAAAAAATAACAATTTCCTTTAAAAAAATAAGTAAAAACTAGTGAAATTTTCAGCGAATTAGTGTAAAATGTATCTCAATGACTCAACGAGTGTTTCAGCCGAAACACTGTCAAAGAAAGTACATACAAAGAAACAGAAATAGCCATTTTTGATGGCTGTTTTTTTATGGAGGAGGCAAATTATGACGAAAAAAAATAGTATGATGTACTTAGCAATTTCTAACTTATTTCTTGTTTTTCTAGGCGTAGGCCTAGTCATTCCCGTAATTCCCCAATTAAAAGAAGAAATGCATTTTTCTGGTACCACAATGGGAATGATGATTTCTATTTTTGCGATTGCCCAATTAATCACATCGCCAATCGCAGGTGTCCTTTCGGATAAAATTGGTCGGAAAAAAATGATTGCGACGGGTATGTTGGTTTTTTCAATTTCTGAGTTATTATTTGGTTTAGCCCAAGCGAAAAGCGGTTTTTATATTTCTCGTGGTTTAGGCGGGATTGCCGCCGCTTTATTAATGCCGTCAGTGACAGCCTTTGTGGCAGATATGACCACGATTTCTGAACGTCCGAAAGCGATGGGACTTGTGTCAGCTGCAATTAGTGGTGGTTTTATTATCGGACCAGGAGTTGGTGGTTTTATTGCTTATTTAGGTATTCGCGCTCCATTTTTTGCGGCTGCATTTTTAGCGTTTATTGGTTTTATTTTGACATTAACTGTTTTGAAGGAGCCAGAGAAACGAATTTTAGCCGCTGTTGAAGCGAAAAAAGGTTCATTTATGGATATTTTAAGAAATCCAATGTTTACCTCATTATTTGTGATTATCTTAATTTCCTCTTTTGGCCTGCAAGCGTTCGAATCTATTTATAGTATTATGGCGACTATTAATTTTGGCTTTACCACAAGTGAAATAGCAATCGTGATTACGGTTAGTGGTATTTTAGCGTTGATTTGTCAGTTGTTTTTCTTTGATGCAATCGTCCAAAAAATAGGTGAAATGGGTTTAATCCAATTAACCTTTTTTGCAAGTGCCATTTTTATTGCCGTGATTGCCTTTACAAAAAATAATTTAGTTGTTGTATTTTCAACGTTTATTGTCTTTTTAGCGTTTGACTTGTTTAGACCAGCAGTAACTACTTATTTATCCAAACATGCTGGAGATCAACAAGGAACCATCAACGGACTAAATTCGACATTTACAAGTTTTGGTAATATTTTAGGACCAATGGCAGCAGGAGCTTTATTTGATATCAATCACTTTTTCCCTTATTATGTTTCAGCAGTAATTCTGTTAG
This sequence comes from Enterococcus sp. C102(2024), assembly GCF_040888205.1. Classification (NCBI taxonomy): domain Bacteria; kingdom Bacillati; phylum Bacillota; class Bacilli; order Lactobacillales; family Enterococcaceae; genus Enterococcus; species Enterococcus sp. C102(2024). The sequence continues at coordinate 26,019 of NZ_JBFOHH010000001.1, forward strand.
GAACGGGCTTTTTATCGTTATTTTTAAATCGAAATAAGATGTAAAAGAAAAAATAAGTATTTGGAATATAAAAATTCCGAATACTTATTTTTTTTGATCACCAACCGTTCTTGAAAAAAACAAAAAAATAAACAGTGTTCGCTTGATTAATCGAACGTTTGTTCGTATAATGATTTTGCAAGTGAGGTGATGTTTATGAAATTTGATTATGAAAAAGAACCTAGTCGCGATATTCTTTGTATTGATTGCAAAAGTTTTTACGCTAGTGTAGAATGCGCAGAACGTGGGTTAGATCCGTTGAAAACGATGTTAGTAGTGATGAGTAATGCCGAAAATGCGGGGGGATTAGTTTTATCAGCATCGCCAATGGCAAAAAAAGTTTTAGGTGTTTCAAATGTTACGCGTAAAAATCAAGTGCCCGCTCATCCTGATTTATATGTGGTTCCGCCACGAATGAATTTGTACATGAAAAAAAATCAAGAAATCAATAATTTATATAAAAAGTTTGTCGCAGATGAAGATCACTCTGTGTTTAGTGTAGATGAATCATTTCTTGATGTAACGGCTTCTTTAAGTTATTTTCATTGTGAAACCGCCTATAAAATGGCTCGGATTATCCAAAGAGTCGTTTATAATCATGTGGGTATTTATGTGACCGTTGGGATAGGGGACAATCCGTTACTGGCTAAATTGGCGTTGGACAATGGCGCCAAACATTCGCCAGACTTTATTGCAGAATGGCGGTATGATCGTGTACCAGATACTGTCTGGCAGTTGCCTTCTTTGACAGATTTTTGTGGGATTGGTCGCAGAATGGCTAAACGACTGAATCGTTTAGGAATTGATTCTGTATATGAGTTAGCGCAAGCGAATCCGCATCTTTTACAAGAAACATTTGGCGTGATGGGGATTCAATTGTATGCTCATTCATGGGGGATTGATCGTACCTTTTTAGGGAAAAAAGCACCACATAAAGCTGAAAAATCATTTGGGAATAGTCAGATTTTACCGAGAGATTATGCGCGAAGAGATCAGATTGAACTAGTCTTAAAGGAACTGACAGAACAAGTGGCTGCTCGTTTAAGAAAAGCGCATTGTCAAACGGAATGTATCACAGTCTACGTTGGTTATTCCAAAGGTCAAATTGACCGTGAAGGACGAACTGGTTGGCGAAAACAACAAACGATTCCTGCAACAAACAATACAAAAGTTTTGATTACCTATGTATTAGCCCTTTTTAGAGAACATTATCTAGCGGGAACCGATGTCCGGCAATTAGGGCTTTCATATGGGAAATTAGTTTGGAATGAATCTTTACAATTAGATTTATTTTCGGAACCAGAAGAGCAAATTAGTGAAATGGAGTTAAACTATCTGATTGATAAAATCCGACAAAAATTTGGCTTTCAAGCTTTAATCCACGCCTCTTCTTTGTTGGAAGGCGCGACGGCAATTCATCGTTCAGGATTAGTCGGTGGACATGCTGGAGGAAATGTCGGTTTAGGAGGATAACATCATGAAACGAACAAAAAAAGAATTTACACCTTATAATGAGTACCATGATCGGCCCTTTGAACTGAAATGGGCGACCGCTTTTGCATTGGGGGAGTTACAAGAAGGAATCGAAGCTTCTGACGAATATTCTAAGAGAGCGTTTGAACGCTTATCGCAACAGACAACAGAAGAAATTGAAGAATACTTAGAGCAGTCTTTAAAAAATAACCAGGTTTTAGAAATCCAATTGAATACATTGGATGATTTTGGCCGTGTTCAACCGCCAATTGTTGGTGTTTTTGAAGGGATGAGTTCAATGGAGTATGCAAAAGTTGGACATACACATATTTTATTTGAAGAGATTCGGCATATTAAAAGTCATGAGTTTACAAAGTGGTCGAGCCTTGATTAAAAAACTATTGTTATACGTGCGTTTTGTGAAAACATATGAGATAATGTTCATAGGTAATAGAAATAAAAATTATGGAGGTGGCTAGGATGGGACATCATTTAAAAGGACACCATGGCAAAAAAACAAATGCGAGTGGCGGCTTTTTAACAAAGTTATTGGCTGGTGGTGCCTTAGTGGGCGTAGGAAAAAAGTTATACGACAATCGTGAAAAAATTAAAGAGCTGTTAAGTGACGACAAAGAAAAAAGCAACGATACTGAAAACAAATAAAGGACTGGATTGACGGAATGGTAAAAGATGCAGCGTATATTATTGAAGAGATTACCACGATTTTAGAGGGAACCTATTTTGTGATAACCAAGAAAGCGAATAAGCGCCGCATGTGTTTACATGTTTCGGATACCGCGAAAGAATTTTTACGTTGTCGACTGGAATATGAAACATTCTTAGAGCAACAGTTTGATTATGCCACAAGGTTTTTAGAAACATGTACGGAAGATGTTTCTGTTGAAATTCAAACGGGACTACTTGAAGAAACAAATTATCAAGCATTAACCGTGGAAAAATTACAACAAATAGCCACTAAAATGTAACACAGCTGTTGTGTTAGTTTTGATTCTTAATTTGGTTAAGGAGGCGGATAAAATGTCAGTATATCAACATATTTTGGTTGCTCTTGATGGCTCAGATCAATCTGAAAAAGCTTTTCATGAAGCTGTCAGGATTGCCAAAGAGGAACAAGCCACTCTTTATTTAGCTACAATTATTAATGATGCTGAATTTACGACGAGTCCATTTTCTTTTGAAGAATTGTATGATTTAGAAAAACACAAGTCAGAAGAGATGCTCACTGAAAAGGCAAAACAAGCGAGTGAAATTGGTGTAAAAACAGTCAAAAAAATTGTTGAACTTGGGAGCCCAAAACGTTATCTTGCCAACACGATTTCTGAAAATTATGCCATAGATTTAATTGTGCTAGGTGCCACGGGAAGAGGTGCTATTCAACGAACCTTGATTGGTTCTACTACAGATTATGTGGTTAACCATGCTTTGTGCAATGTCTTAGTCGTTCGCTAATTGTGAGTAAATAATCAAGGGAACAATGTTTTATCGGGACGTTTTTTTTAATTAAACGAGAGGTGAGTTTATGAAAACAAAAATCGGAAAAACAGTTATCTTGTCAGCGTTTTTATTCACAAGTTTCCTTTTACTGAGTGGCTGTACCTCGGCTGGCGAAGAGATGGAAAAAACAATTGATCGACAGAAAGAAAAAGTCGATAAAACGGTCGATAAACAGAAACATAAAAATGAAAATTCTATGGAAAGTTACGACGAAAAAGTTGACCGTTCTTTAGATAGTCAAGAAGACAAAATCGATACTACTGAGTAACGGGAAAGCCTTCAATTATCGGCTAGTAAATAAATAATATACAAAAGGGAGCATCCACTGCAGTTATTTCTCACAGTGGATCCTCTCTTTTGTGGTTAAAAAGAAAAAGTTAACTGCTCCCCAACAGTTAACTTTTAATCATGTTGCACATAGTTAAAACACTCTATATATCATTTATATCATTTGAAACGGGTAGTGTAAAAAGAAATCTCTTGAAAAGAGTCTCCATTTATAGGGAAGATTTCCCATAAAAAAGAGAAACGTATAATCACAGAGAGTTAGAGAAAGCAAAGGGAAATAAGTATGTTAAAATAAGAAGCAAGAAAGAAGATAAGTATGCAGAAAATAACAACTAATTAGGTGAAAACAATGGAAATACATTTTGAAAAAGTAACAAGCGATAATCGTAAAGCAGTGGAAAACTTACAAGTTTTCGCTGAACAACAAACCTTCATTGAATCAATGGCAGAAAATCTAAAAGAATCGGACCAATTTCCAGAATGGGAATCGGCAGGTATTTATGACGGCAATCAATTAATCGGCTATGCCATGTATGGACGTTGGCAAGATGGGCGCGTTTGGCTAGACCGCTTTTTAATTGATCAACGGTTCCAAGGACAAGGTTATGGGAAAGCAGCCTGTCGACTTTTAATGTTAATGCTAATAGAAAAATACCAAACAAACAAGCTATACTTGAGTGTTTATGATACGAACAGCTCAGCAATTCGGTTGTATCAACAACTCGGTTTTGTATTTAATGGTGAATTAGATACGAATGGCGAGCGGGTAATGGAATGGACATATCAGAATAAGTAGATAGAACAGGTGAGACAAAAGCCATAGCGCATTTTGTTTCACCTTTTTCTTTTAATTGGCTTCATTTGTTTACTTTTAGTAAGTAAAATGGTAAATTTAGTTCAATCTGTTTTGAAAAAAGAGTTACTGGAGGGTAAGGATGAAAATAGAATTTTTCCATGATGTTATTTGTAGTTTTTGTTTTCCAATGTCTGACCGCATGCATGAGATTCAACAAGAATTTCCTGAAATTGAATTGATTCATCGGTCGTTTGCGTTAGGATGGTCAGCAAACGATTTTGAAACAATGTTTGGCTCACGAGCAGCAGTAAAAGAAGAAGTTTTGACGCATTGGGTGCATGCCAATCAAAACGATTCAAAGCATCGTTTTAATATTGAAGGGATGAGGAAGCAACGATTTGATTTTCCAACATCAAAGAATGCATTATTAGCAGCAAAAGCAGCTGGATACATTGGCAACCAAGACACCTATTGGTTACTGTTTGATAAGTTACAAGAAGGTTTATTTGTGAGAAGTTTAAATATTGAAGAGCCAGAAGTAATTGAGGAGCTAGTAAAAGAGACAACGATTGATTTTGCTTTATGGAAAGAAGCTGTTGCTTCCGAGGCTGTTTGGACGGCGGTTCAAGAAGATTTTGCGCTAGCTTCTGCTTATGGTTTACAAGGAGTTCCCGCACTAATCATTAATCAAAAATATCTAATTAATGGTGCAGTACCGAAACAGCAAATCAGCCAAACTATTCAAAAAATTCTCGCAGAAGAAAAACAACAGCAACCGTTAGTTTCATTAACTCCTTCTTCTGAAGAGTCAGCTTCGTGTGAGTTTAAGGAAGGCACATGGACGTGTCATTAAGCAGCTTAAAATAACGTTATTCTTTGACAAAACGAAAGACTTCTGTAATAGTTAATGCGGGGGTGATAATATGTTTAACGCATATAGAGAATACTGGAATAATATTACAACAATGAATGCGTCAGCAACACGAGCACAATATTGGTGGCCACAATTAATTAATTATTTGGTGTTAGGGATTTATTCAGCAATTACGGGCGTTTACAGATATATTGAAGTAACACCCAATGATGGAACAATCATTAAAGAATGGAATACTGTGACCATTATCTTTTTCTTGCTGACTGCTTTAATTTGGTTGGCAAACTTTACTGTTCGAGCAAGAAGATTGCATGATCGCGACCACAGTAACTGGTGGATTTTATTCTATTTACTTCCTTTTATCGGTACTTTAGTGATCTTCATTACATTAATTTTGCCAAGTAAAAGTCACACAAGATGGCCAGTGAATCAATCAGAAATTTAATTTGCTGGTTTCGTTTAGCTGATTATCTTAAGAGTGAAAATGAGGTCGGGACAGAAACGTTTAACTCCGAGAAATAAGAAGGAGTTGCTTCTGTTCCCGCCGTTTATCAATTTTTAAGCCTGGGACAAAAATCCAAAGTGATTTTTGTCCCAGGCTCATTTTCTTTTTTATTTCAGAAAAATATCTTCTGTATGATGGCACCTCACATTACGCGGTTCTTGCTAAAAGGGCTATCTTTTTGGTAGATAGGGAAAACCATTAAGACGTTAAAAGTTTAATAAATCGAGCAATTCTCTTTTGTTAGAAAATAAGATAGCATCATTAATTAAAATACTTGGAACGCTGGTTTCAATAATTGGTTGATTGGTAATAATCAAGTCAAATTCTTCGAGTCGATGGTCACCTAATTGTTCTTCCGTAATTGCTAACGTATTTGAACGAATCCGATGCAAAGCTAAAATATCGTGGACATAGTTTCCAATATATTGACTATGATTCAGGCCCATGTCGCTAATAATCAAAATCTTTTTTGAGTCGAAACTCTGGTTAATTTCTGGAAAAGTATTAAGCAACCAAAAAATATAAGAAGATGAATAGTTTAATAGATTTGTTTCTAAAAGAGCGGAAAAGAAATGCAATTCTGCTTTTAATCGTGCATATAAGTGAAGCTGAGTAAAATGAATTTGTCGAGTGAAAAAGGTGGCCCTTTGTGTCAATTCGGAGGTGTCAAAAGGCACTAATTGAGAAAACAAATAAAGACAGGTTAACAAGTGAACAGCGAAGTCGACGACTTCTTCTGTTAATTGTTCAATCTGTGAAAAAGCATTAAATTTTAAATTTTCACGTATTCTTTGACTGATGACTTCTTGGTCTTCGGAGTAGTATTGCTGAAAAGCGCCTCTTTGAAAATACCAGAGAACTTCTCGATAGGTTTCACGGCTGAGCCCAGTAAAATGACGACTGAGTAAAAGATAATCTTCCATTTTGATTGGACTCTTTTTATCTGTTTTTTTCTGGAAACGTTGTTGAAATCCTTGATGCTCTCTTAATAAATCAACAATAAAATACATAATAAAGAAATCGTGTTCATAACTGTTATCCATACTAATAATATTTAATTGGCATTGATTACGGCGCATTAATTGTTTGATTTCCTGCTTATCTAATTGATAAGGCAATTCATAATGACCATAATACATTAAAAAGAAAAAGGTTGTAAAAATACGTAAAGGCAATTCTTCTGTTTGGCTAGTTAATTGATAGCCTTGATCAACGATAACGCGAAGAGAGTAAGTTTCCAAGACCTGATTACACTGCTTCAATTTTCGAGCAAAAGAAGAGCGACTAATATTAATGGTATCGCAATAATATTCGATGGTTTTGCCAGGATTTTGGATAAACTCATGGAGCAATTGGGTGGTCGTTGACGTTTTTGCCATATCCGTCAGCACGTTTAAATATAAGGACACATTAAAGTTTTCTAAACGATAGCCTAATTTATGCGATGTTTTAATGGTTAAACTTTCGCCCCAACGCTGTTTAATCTCCTCAATATAACGAATAAAAGTAGACTCAGAACTACCAATATATTTTGCAAGTTCTTTTTTAGTCATCCATTTATCAGAAATGGATAAGACACGAATGATTTCTTCCATTTTCCGATAATTTTTTTCTAAAAACCTAATCATATTGTTTCCTCCCAAGTCCTTTACTTTAATGAAACAATCATCGAAACAATAACGCAATTTCAGAAATGAAACCGCTTGGTATGAAAGCTGGTGTGATTTAATGAGCTCCTTCTCTGTATAATAATTATCAGATTAGAATAATGAAATTTTACGTGCTAGGCAATTCTAATTTAACTGTTAATTCATAAAAGAAAGGAGAGAACAGACATTAAATTACTAAAGAAATTTGGGGTTTTCGGCGTAGTCTTTTTACTTGTCTCATCCTATTTCATACCGCTCATTGGCTATGCAGAAACAGCCAAAGAAGTTGAAATTACATCCGCTCAAATGATAACAGATGAGAATGATAAAACGAATATTAATATCGAGTTAAATCTTCTCAACCAAACAGAGCAGCCATTACAACGAGAAATTCAATTGAAAAATGCACAGTTCATGGATACTGCTGTAATTGAAAAAGACGGATATTCTTACCAAGTGACTAATGGTACGCTTTATCTGACTTTGGACGCACAAGTAAAAAAGCCGGTACAGCTTTCGTTAGCTGTTGAGCAAAGTTCGCTTCAAACAGCTCAGCCACCTAAGTTATTGTATGAAAACAACGAATATGATGTTTCAGTTACTTCTGAAAAAATAACAGTAGAGGATTCTGCTAAAGAATCAACTGAACCAGAAAAAATAACTGTACCAGAAAATACGAAAGAAACTAACAAAAATGATTCGGCTCCAGAAAAAACAGAACAGCCGACCGCAACAGAAGAGGTAACCAATCCATTTGCAGAAGCAAGAATGGCGCCAGCCACTTTGAGAGCGAATCTGGCACTACCTTTAATTGCACCACAATACACGACGGATAATTCTGGGACTTATCCGACAGCTAATTGGCAGCCCACAGGCAATCAAAATGTGTTAAACCATCAAGGGAATAAAGATGGTGGTGCACAATGGGATGGTCAAACGAGTTGGAATGGGGACCCTACTAATCGCACAAATTCTTATATTGAGTATGGCGGTACAGGAGACCAAGCCGATTATGCCATCCGAAAATATGCTAGAGAAACAACAACACCAGGGCTTTTTGATGTATATCTTAATGTGCGTGGGAATGTTCAGAAAGAAATCACGCCATTGGATTTGGTCTTAGTCGTTGACTGGTCCGGTAGTATGAATGAAAACAATCGGATTGGTGAAGTTCAAAAAGGAGTGAACCGTTTTGTTGATACATTGGCAGATAGCGGTATTACCAATAACATCAACATGGGCTATGTTGGCTACTCAAGTGACGGTTATAATAACAACGCCATTCAAATGGGGCCGTTTGATACAGTCAAAAATCCAATTAAAAATATTACGCCAAGTAGCACTAGAGGAGGAACTTTCACTCAAAAAGCATTAAGAGATGCTGGTGATATGTTAGCAACGCCAAATGGACATAAGAAAGTCATTGTACTTTTAACGGATGGCGTCCCAACCTTCTCTTATAAAGTGAGTCGAGTTCAAACAGAGGCGGATGGTCGCTTTTACGGGACACAATTTACGAATCGACAAGATCAACCAGGTAGCACTTCTTATATCTCTGGTAGCTATAATGCGCCAGATCAAAACAATATCAATAAACGGATTAACAGTACGTTTATCGCCACGATAGGTGAGGCAATGGCCTTAAAACAACGTGGGATTGAAATACATGGATTGGGCATTCAATTGCAAAGCGATCCACGAGCTAATTTATCTAAACAACAAGTTGAAGATAAAATGCGTGAGATGGTGTCAGCCGATGAAAATGGAGACCTTTATTATGAATCCGCGGATTATGCACCAGACATTTCTGATTATTTAGCGAAAAAAGCCGTTCAGATTTCAGGAACGGTTGTAAACGGAAAAGTAGTTGATCCAATTGCTGAACCTTTTAAATACGAGCCAAATACATTATCAATGAAAAGTGTGGGTCCTGTTCAGGTTCAAACATTACCAGAAGTGTCGCTAACAGGCGCTACAATTAATAGTAATGAGATTTATTTGGGTAAAGGGCAAGAAATTCAAATTCATTATCAAGTACGTATTCAAACAGAGTCAGAAAACTTCAAACCTGATTTTTGGTATCAAATGAATGGTCGGACAACGTTTCAGCCATTAGCCACGGCCCCTGAAAAAGTTGATTTTGGGGTTCCTTCGGGAAAAGCACCTGGCGTGAAGTTAAACGTGAAAAAAATCTGGGAAGAGTATGATCAAGACCCAATAAGTCGGCCAGATAACGTGATTTATGAAATTAGTAGAAAGCAAGTAACTGACACAGCCAACTGGCAAACTGGGTATATTAAATTATCAAAACCAGAAAATGATACTAGCAATAGTTGGGAGCGCAAAAATGTAACCCAACTTTCCAAAACCGAGGATGAAAGCTATCAAGAAGTTCTTGGGCTTCCCCAATACAATAATCAAGGACAAGCTTTCAATTATCAAACAACCCGTGAATTAGCAGTTCCTGGTTACAGTCAAGAAAAAATCGACGATACTACTTGGAAAAACACGAAGCAGTTCAAGCCATTAGATTTAAAAGTAATCAAAAATTCTTCCTCAGGTGAGAAAAACTTAGTGGGAGCCGTCTTTGAATTGAGTGGTAAAAATGTTCAAACAACATTAGTGGACAATAAAGATGGGAGCTATTCCTTGCCAAAAGATGTGCGCCTACAAAAAGGGGAACGCTATACATTAACTGAAGTAAAAGCACCTGCAGGACATGAGTTAGGTAAGAAAACGACTTGGCAAATTGAGGTGAGTGAGCAAGGCAAAGTAAGCATCGATGGACAAGAAGTGACCACCACAAATCAAGTTATTCCATTGGAAATTGAAAATAAATTTTCTTCTTTGCCAATCAGAATTAGAAAATACACCATGCAAAATAGCAAACAAGTGAACTTAGCAGAGGCGACTTTTGCGTTGCAAAGAAAAAATGCTCAAGGAAGTTACCAAACTGTGGCAACTCAAAAAACAGATACTGCAGGATTGAGCTATTTTAAAATTAGTGAACCTGGTGAGTATCGAATGGTGGAACAATCAGGACCATTAGGCTACGACACTCTTGCTGGAAATTATGAATTTACTGTTGATAAATATGGGAAAATTCACTATGCAGGCAAAAATATTGAAGAAAATGCGCCAGAATGGACACTGACACATCAAAATCATTTGAAACCTTTTGACTTAACGGTTCATAAAAAAGCCGATAATCAGACGCCACTTAAAGGAGCGAAATTCCGTTTAACAGGACCAGATACGGATATTGAATTACCAAAAGATGGCAAAGAAACGGATACTTTTGTTTTTGAAAACTTAAAACCAGGGAAATATGTCCTAACAGAAACCTTTACGCCAGAAGGATATCAGGGGTTAAAAGAACCAATCGAATTAATAATTCGCGAAGATGGTTCAGTCACGATAGATGGGGAAAAAGTAGCAGATGTTTTAATTTCTGGAGAGAAGAATAATCAAATTACTTTAGATGTTACTAACCAAGCAAAGGTTCCTTTACCTGAAACTGGTGGCATAGGCCGCTTGTGGTTTTACTTGATAGCGATTAGTACATTCGTGATAGCGGGTGTTTATCTCTTTATTAGACGACCAGAAGGGAGTGTGTAATCAATGAAAAACGCACGTTGGTTAAGTATTTGCGTCATGCTACTCGCTCTTTTCGGGTTTTCACAGCAAGCATTAGCAGAGGCATCGCAAGCAAGCGTTCAAGTTACGTTGCACAAATTATTGTTCCCTGATGGTCAATTACCAGAACAGCAGCAAAACACAGGGGAAGAGGGAACTCTGCTTCAAAATTATCGGGGCTTAAATGACGTCACTTATCAAGTCTATGATGTGACGGATCCGTTTTATCAGCTTCGTTCTGAAGGAAAAACGGTCCAAGAGGCACAGCGTCAATTAGCAGAAACCGGTGCAACAAATAGAAAACCGATCGCAGAAGATAAAACACAGACAATAAATGGAGAAGATGGAGTGGTTTCTTTTTCATTAGCTAGCAAAGATTCGCAGCAACGAGATAAAGCCTATTTATTTGTTGAAGCGGAAGCACCAGAAGTGGTAAAGGAAAAAGCTAGCAACCTAGTAGTGATTTTGCCTGTTCAAGATCCACAAGGGCAATCGTTAACGCATATTCATTTATATCCAAAAAATGAAGAAAATGCCTATGACTTACCACCACTTGAAAAAACGGTACTCGATAAGCAACAAGACTTTAATCAAGGAGAGCACATTAACTATCAGTTAACGACTCAGATTCCAGCGAATATTTTAGGATATCAGGAATTCCGTTTGTCAGATAAGGCGGATACAACGTTGACACTTTTACCAGAATCAATTGAGGTAAAAGTGGCTGGAAAAACAGTTACTACAGGTTACACATTGACGACGCAAAAGCATGGATTTACGCTTGATTTTTCAATTAAAGACTTACAAAACTTTGCAAATCAAACAATGACTGTGTCGTATCAAATGCGTTTAGAAAAGACCGCTGACCCTGACACTGCGATTAACAACGAAGGACAATTAGTCACGGACAAGCATACCTTGACTAAAAGAGCCGCAGTTCGTACAGGCGGCAAGTCTTTTGTCAAAGTTGATAGTGAAAATGCGAAAATCACCTTGCCAGAGGCTGTTTTTATCGTCAAAAATCAAGCGGGGGAATACCTCAATGAAACAGCAAACGGGTATCGTTGGCAAAAAGAAAAAGCATTAGCTAAAAAATTCACGTCTAATCAAGCCGGTGAATTTTCAGTTAAAGGCTTAAAAGATGGCCAGTACTTCTTGGAAGAAATCTCTGCACCAAAAGGTTATCTTCTGAATCAAACAGAAATTCCTTTTACGGTGGAAAAAAATTCTTATGCAACGAACGGACAACGAACAGCACCGTTACATGTAATCAATAAAAAAGTAAAAGAGTCAGGCTTCTTACCAAAAACAAATGAAGAACGTTCTATTTGGTTGACGATTGCAGGCCTGCTAATCATTGGGCTGGTAGTCATTTGGCTATTTTATCAAAAACAAAAAAGAGGAGAGAGAAAATGAAGCAATTAAAAAAAGTTTGGTACACCGTTAGTACCTTGTTACTAATTTTGCCACTTTTCACGAGTGTATTAGGGACAACAACTGCATTTGCAGAAGAAAATGGGGAGAGCGCACAGCTCGTGATTCACAAAAAGAAAATGACGGATTTACCAGATCCGCTTATTCAAAATAGCGGGAAAGAAATGAGCGAGTTTGATAAATATCAAGGACTGGCAGATGTGACGTTTAGTATTTATAACGTGACGAGCGAATTTTACGAGCAACGAGCGGCAGGCGCAAGCGTTGATGCAGCTAAACAAGCTGTCCAAAGTTTAACTCCTGGGAAACCTGTTGCTCAAGGAATCACCGATGCAAATGGGAATGTCACTGTTCAGTTACCTAAAAAACAAAATGGTAAAGATGCAGTGTATACCATTAAAGAAGAACCAAAAGAGGGTGTAGTTGCTGCTACGAATATGGTGGTGGCGTTCCCAGTTTACGAAATGATCAAGCAAACAGATGGTTCCTATAAATATGGAACAGAAGAATTAGCGGTTGTTCATATTTATCCTAAAAATGTGGTAGCCAATGATGGTAGTTTACATGTGAAAAAAGTAGGAACTGCTGAAAATGAAGGATTAAATGGCGCAGAATTTGTTATTTCCAAAAGCGAAGGCACACCAGGCACAGTAAAATATATCCAAGGAGTCAAAGATGGATTATATACATGGACAACGGATAAAGAACAAGCAAAACGCTTTACTACTGGGAAAAGTTATGAAATTGGCGAAAATGATTTCACAGAAGCAGAGAATGGAACGGGAGAATTAACAGTTAAAAATCTTGAGGTTGGTTCGTATATTTTAGAAGAAGTAAAAGCTCCAAATAATGCAGAATTAATTGAAAATCAAACAAAAACACCATTTACAATTGAAGCAAACAATCAAACACCTGTTGAAAAAACAGTCAAAAATGATACCTCTAAAGTTGATAAAACAACACCAAACTTAGATGGTAAAGATGTGGCAATTGGCGAAAAAATTAAATATCAAATTTCTGTAAATATTCCATTGGGGATTGCAGACAAAGAAGGCGACGCTAATAAATACGTCAAATTCAATTTAGTTGATAAACATGATGCAGCCTTAACTTTTGATAACGTGACTTCTGGAGAGTATGCCTATGCGTTATATGATGGGGATACAGTGATTGCTCCTGAAAATTATCAAGTGACTGAACAAGCAAATGGCTTCACTGTCGCCGTTAATCCAGCATATATTCCTACGTTAACGCCAGGCGGCACACTAAAATTCGTTTACTTTATGCATTTAAATGAAAAAGCAGATCCTACGAAAGGCTTTAAAAATGAGGCGAATGTTGATAACGGTCATACCGACGACCAAACACCACCAACTGTTGAAGTTGTGACAGGTGGGAAACGTTTCATTAAAGTCGATGGCGATGTGACAGCGACACAAGCCTTGGCGGGAGCTTCCTTTGTCGTTCGTGATCAAAACAGTGACACAGCAAATTATTTGAAAATCGATGAAACAACGAAAGCAGCAACTTGGGTGAAAACAAAAGCCGAAGCAACTACTTTTACAACAACGGCTGATGGATTAGTTGATATCACAGGGCTTAAATACGGTACCTATTATTTAGAAGAAACTGTAGCTCCTGATGATTATGTCTTGTTAACAAATCGGATTGAATTTGTGGTCAATGAACAATCATATGGCACAACAGAAAACCTAGTTTCACCAGAAAAAGTACCAAACAAACACAAAGGTACCTTACCTTCAACAGGTGGCAAAGGAATCTACGTTTACTTAGGAAGCGGCGCAGTCTTGCTACTTATTGCAGGAGTCTACTTTGCTAGACATAGAAAAGAAAATGCTTAATTTCTAGCATCACCGAAGAAATTTTTAGAAAAACAAAGAGCCTGGGCCAATCACTGTCCCAGGCTCTCATGCTTTATTTTTAAGGAGGAAGCAATGAAGTCAAAAAAGAAACGTCGTATCATTGATGGTTTTATGATTCTTTTACTGATTATTGGAATAGGTGCATTTGCGTATCCTTTTGTTAGCGATGCATTAAATAACTATCTGGATCAACAAATTATCGCTCATTATCAAGCAAAAGCAAGCCAAGAAAACACCAAAGAAATGGCTGAACTTCAAGAAAAAATGGAAAAGAAAAACCAAGAATTAGCGAAAAAAGGCAGCAATCCTGGATTAGATCCTTTTTCTGAAACGCAAAAAACAACGAAAAAACCAGACAAATCCTATTTTGAAAGTCATACGATTGGTGTTTTAACCATTCCAAAAATAAATGTCCGTTTACCAATTTTTGATAAAACGAATGCATTACTATTGGAAAAAGGAAGCTCCTTGTTAGAAGGAACCTCCTATCCTACAGGTGGTGCGAATACACATGCGGTCATTTCAGGACATCGTGGTCTCCCTCAAGCCAAATTATTTACAGATTTGCCAGAATTAAAAAAAGGCGATGAATTTTATATCGAAGTCAATGGGAAGACGCTTGCTTATCAAGTAGATCAAATAAAAACCGTTGAACCAACTGATACAAAAGATTTACACATTGAGTCTGGCCAAGATCTCGTCACTTTATTAACTTGCACACCGTATATGATAAACAGTCATCGGTTATTAGTTCGAGGACATCGTATCCCATATCAACCAGAAAAAGCAGCAGCGGGGATGAAAAAAGTGGCACAACAACAAAATTTACTATTATGGACATTACTTTTAATTGCCTGTGCGTTAATTATTAGCGGCTTCATTATCTGGTACAAGCGGCGGAAAAAGACGACCAGAAAGCATGGAAATTAACGATTCATATAATAAAAGTGACTATGTTTTTATTTTTTTAAACCCTTTACGTAGTAAATCAATGACCAAACCTAAGCAAAAATAAGTACAAAAATGAAGCCCAGAAGAAATCAACATTCTGGTTGTTAAAGGCTGCTGGGAATAATAAGTATCCAGCACAGGCGTTTGATGAATAATAGAAAAACCTAGAAAATCTGTAAGGGCCAATAGAAATCCCTTACTATCATATCCAGAAAACCAAAGTAGTATGACGAAAAGGCTAAACATACTAAAAAAAAGAGTAAAAAAATAGCTTTTCAATTTTTAATCCTCCTTATCGTGCATAATTGAACCAGAGAAACAGAAGTATTAACGAAATAACTAAAAGAGCAAGCCCAGAATAAAAAGCGACAAAGGGCCAATCAATCGACTGTTTAAATTCCTGCCAAGTTTGGATTTTTCTGTTTTTTTTTCGCGCTATCTTCAAGCGTGAGTAAATAATTCAATAGTAAGAGGAGCAGCAACACCGTGAAATCATTTGTGGTAAAAAGCACATGTAAAAATAGAATGACAAAGACAACACGGGATAACACTCGATTCCGCAAAATTAAAAATAACTTAGCACGCATAATAAACCACCATTTCTTATCAGAGATAATGAATCTGTTTTTGTCTACTCTTTAGTTATATCATAAAATTCTTAATAATGAAAAAATGATTTGAGGAAATAATTGGAAAAAGTTTTTTTCTGAATCATTATTTTCGTAAATAAAGAATAAACGTGTTACTCTTGGCTTATCAAATTTGGAAGGAGTGTTAAAAATGAAATATCTGGATATTATTGCTTTAATTTTATTGATTGTCGGAGGCTTAAACTGGTTATTAGTTGGCGCATTTAATTTTGATTTAGTTGCAACAATTAGTGGTGGTGCAACCACACCATTAGCAAAAATTATCTATATTATTGTCGGAATTTGTGCGATTTATTCTATTAAGTTTTTAGCTCCTTTGTTCCGCGAACCATAGGATTGATTTAAAAGATTTAGATAACGTGAAGTTATTTTGACTTAGTAATTGAGAGTTTCCTTGAGAAAGGGGACTCTTTTTTTATTTTCTATATTCGTTTCAGAAGGTTTAGGCAAGCTCAAAAAATATTTCAAGAGAGCAGTGTTGTTTTCAAAATAGAACCTAGCACTACCTCAAATAACCTGTGTCTTTTTTTGAATCATTAGTTCAAATTGATGTGATCACTAGTGAGAAAAATCAGCTCTAGGATATATAGGAAAATATAAGCATCAAATAGGGATTTTGATGATAAATTATCTTTTTCCTTGTTATGATTATAACAAGGAAAAAGAAAGTAGGGATTTATGTATGGAATTACAGGTGACAAAAAAGGCTAAATTTTTTTGTTTGGCGATGGCATTACTAATGACATTAGGTATTTTTATCAGCGCTGGTACAAGTGTTTATGCATCTGACCAGCTAGAGGATTCAGAAGTTGAGGCTGTAGCAAAGGGACTGGAAGAAATGTATGCGAATGGAGTGACGGAAGATAACTTTAAAAACTATGTCAAAAATAATTTTGCTCAGCAAGAGATTTCTTCAGTTGAGAAGGAGTTAAATGTAAATATTTCTGATGCTTCAACAGTAGTTCAAGCGCGTTTTAATTGGAATGCATTAGGAAGTTGCGTTGCTAACAAAATCAAAGATGAGTTTTTTGCAATGATTAGTATCAGCGCAATTGTAAAAGCTGCACAAAAGAAAGCCTGGAAAGAATTAGCAGTGACTGTATTACGCTTCGCTAAAGCCAATGGTTTAAAGACGAATGCTATTATTGTAGCTGGACAACTAGCTTTATGGGCAGTTCAATGTGGGCTAAGCTAATGAATTTAAAAGATCATGTTACGGAAATAGTAATTACTTTTATCATCGCTTTTGTGTATACTTGGATAGATTCAGGAGAAATTGAAATCTTAAAGACTCTTTTGATAACAATAATATTTTTAGCCATGTTCTATGCAATACCCAAAATCACCAATAGAAAAAGAAAATGAAGTAGTTTTAGAAAGATAATGTGACAGGAAGTGTAAGAGGAGGTAACGAGCCTTCTCTTTATTTTTTTATTGACCTGTTATGTAGATGGTTCACGACAACCACATTAACAGTTTAAGAGGTAATACTTATAAAAAAGCCATAGAAATTTCATTACACTTAAGGTGGAAATATAAGTATCCTATATAACATTCAGGTTTAAACTATTCAATGTTTCTTTGATAAGCTTAGCATAACTTGATTCCTACTTAGAATGGGTTCAGTAACTTTAATTCTACAGAATTTTTGGGGGTCTTTTTTTGTGAATCAAAAAAGATGTTGGAAAAAATATTGATATTAGAAATATAGAAGCTAAAAACTACATCATATCAAGATATGTTTTTTTCTAAATCATCAAAATACTTTACTAATATTTCCGCTTTTCCAAGTCCAATATTTTCAATAGCTGTTTTTCCACTTCTGATTTTGTCAATGTATTGCGTGCTGATACCAGTTTCTTTTGCAATACGATAGCTCGTTAAATCTAGGTCTATTAATTTTTCGATTTTTTCAGTGTAAGTCATTTAATCAACTACTTTCTTTTGCTTAATATGCCTACAATTAACAAGATCACTGAGTAAGTAATCCAATTAATTACAGTAAAAAGTGTCAGTACTAAACCGACTAACACGATAGTTAATAATAGTAATACATAATTTTTATTATTCATGTTATTCTTGCTAGAATTATTCTATAGAGAAGGGAATACTAGCAAGAATAATAGGGTTAGTTTATTTCTATACTATCTAGCTTTGATATAAAACATAGTTATTAGTAATTGAAAAGATGGCTAAAAAGATAAGTTTTGTAGCAGTCTTTTTCTTAATTCTTCCTTCCTATCTGTATACATTTGGATGAATTCATTCTTTTTATAAACTTTATTTAGTAAATTCCTATTTAGATAATAATCCAGTTCCTCGTTAGAATTATATCTTTTTAATATCCAATCATCGAAATACTTATTATTTTTTTCTGTATTAGGAATGCCTTCTAGTAATTGTAAATTTACAATTGTATCGATGTGTTCAACAATAAATGTTATTTCTTCTTCTGAATAACCTATTTCTCTTAAATTCTTTTTATTTTTATATTTGCTTGAAGGGAATATATGATCTTGGTGAAACTTATTTTTTAAATCTATGGCTGGAAAAATTACCGATAAAAGTGTGAAAGAGTACTTTCCAATTTTTGTATCTAGTAAATAATCAATGTCTTCATCCGTTATGATTAAAGATTTGTTTGTATCTCTAACTTTAAGAAGTTTTGACAATGGGAACCCTTCGGATAAATCCTGCATATTTTCTCTCATTTTAAGTAATATTGAGTCTGGAGTTCCTCCAAAGATTCTTTTTAACAAAGAAATCTGAACAAAATATTTTATTTTATTCCTATCATTTAAGTATCTATCAGCTTCTAAATAGTTATTTGGGCAATCAATTTTGTATAGGTAATAAACAACAGGGATGATTACACTATTAGCAATTAAAGTATCTCCATTAAACCCAAAATTTGAAAGTAAATTCACTGCTAAAGATATTGCTTTTTTTGTCTTTTCCCAGTTAGTTTCGATTAGGTTTGTGGTTTGTTTGTCAAAATTGGAAGCTCTAAATTTAATATTCTTTTTATCAGTTAACACTAAAGCAGCCTTTAAAATATTATCTTTGTTAAAATTGAAACCGTTTCCTATCATATTTAGTTCATCAACTAATGAATAAATTTCTTCTCGAGCATTCAAATTTTGCCATTTAGCAGTCGCTAAAGAAAGCAAAAGGTCAGAATAAGTTAGCGTAGTACCACCGCTATTCATTCTGATAAAGATATCTAAAACCTTATCAATTTCTTGTGAGTTTTCTTCATAATATGCCAATATATCTTTTTCCATCATTTGATGTAAAGTTCCTAAAGAATTCATAATATAACTTGTTTTTTCAACGGATTCATTAGGAAAATTTTTCCGATAAAGCTCTTGATATCTAGCAATCACAGTAAACATTTCACCTACTTCAAATTGCAAAATATCGGAGACAGGGTACCAAAGAGTATCTTCGGTAAAATCTTCTGCTTCCTCATTAGTTAAAAATCTAAAATCAAATTGAACATCTTTGTTGGTATCTAAATTTGGAGAAACGATATTTAAATAAAGCTGTCTCGAAGGATAAGCATTGTCATTATTTTTCCATGCTCCTTTTATTTTGTAGCTGTAGGTACCTTTCAAAGCTATATAGATAGATGTTATTCTTTGTTGCCCATCTAGTATTGCTGTAACACTATCTTTATGTGAAATATTGATTTTTGTATTATGTCTAGCATCTCTTTGATGGTATTCTTTTAATATGTTATAAAATTCATATTTATTTATATTTTCATTTTGGACGTTCCAAAATAAGAACGAGCCGATGGGATATCCTTTCATAATGGAATCGAATAATCTTTCAATTTGTTCTGGTTTCCATACAAATTCTCTTTGAAGCGCAGGTAGTACATATTCATTGTTATCTATTTTCTTAATTAAATTTTTTATAGTGAAATTTACGTAACCCATTTTGAGAATCTCCTTTGACATTATTTAATTAATTTTACCACATAAAATACAAAAATATTGAATCTATTTTTATTATACAAATTTGTTATCTGGATTCTATAAGGTAATATAAATCGAAATTTCTACAGGTTTATCCATTAGAATATCTATTCATAAATATGAAATAATTACAATGGAGATTCATTTTAGAAAAAGTGGATATCCATGTGAAGCTAATCGAATCAAGTATAATTTAAATAAATTGAAATTATTCAGCAGAAAATTGGTTCGTTATGTAAAAGATTACCTTTTTAATAATGTTTTCTTGAAAGTATTCACCAAATTTTGATTATTAGTTGATACCTTTTTCTATTTTCTTTATGATTTTTCTCAAAAGTCCGAGTTCAGTCCAACTCCCAAGAAAATAAGGAACTTACTAAATCGTTGATTTAACAACGTTTAGCAAGTTCCTTTTTAATGGAGACGGCGGTCGTAAAACCTAGCTTGTAAATGCTGGTTTTATGGCTGTTTTTAACTGCTTGATGCAAAAATAATGCAAAAAAATTATACATACATTTGTTTCATCACTTCATTAACAGCATTACTTTCTTTTTGTTCCATCTCGTCTAAAATGTGTTGATAGGTTTGTAAAGTGGTTACAATGTCCTTATGTCCAAGGCGACGAGATACATATTTTATATTTATTCCTTTATACAACATTATTGAAGCATGGGTATGCCTTAAACCATGACAAGTCAATTCTTTTGTACCGATCTTTCTACAGAATTTACGAAGGACTTTATTTACAGCTGTATTCGATACAAGTTCCATATTGTCATTCAAAAATACTAAATTATTTTCGTTGCGTAGACCAGATTTTAAATAATATTCTTTTTGATGTAACTGTAATTTCTTTAATAAATCGAGCGTATCATCATCAATAGTGATTATTCTTTTTGATTGATAATTTTTCGTATTAGAGAATGTATTTGTATATTTATAGTCCCATGTTTTATTTACTTTTACAGTTTTATTCTTGAAGTCGATACAGTCCCAAGTCATGCCTATAATTTCTGAAAAACGACAACCAGTCGCAATACCAAACAGAATAATAAATCGAGAAGTATAAGTGGGTTTTATACCTTTTAATATTTCGTGAACTAGATGGATAGACTCTTGATAATTCAAATATTTCAATTCTTCGTGCTTAGGATTCTTTTTGCCTATAGCTTGTACTCGATAGGTAGGGTCTCTATGAATAATGCCTTCTTCCAAAGCATCTTTAAGAGCAGCTCGCATATACGTATGATGTTTTTTTACTGAAGCTGTAGCGTGTGTTTCCCCATAGTCATTCAGGGCCTTTTGATATTCTTGTCGAGTCAATTCTTTTAATTTTGTATCAGGAAAATATTTCTCACTAAAATCAACAGCCCGACGAATATCACCGTCATTGTCTTGTGATAACTTGCCTTTCCTGTAAACTTCAAACCAATTTCGAAAATACTCATGAAATAATTTTTCGCCTTCTTTTAGTGAGTATCCTTTAGAATACCTAGCTTCAATTTCTGAGGCTGCCAATTGCGCTTCTTTTTTTGTTGAAAACCCATTGACGCTTTTTGTTTTATATCGGCCATCTTTATCTTTATAAGAGACTCGAAATTGCCATCCGCTTTTCAATTTTTTTATACTTGCCATTGTATCACCCCGAATATTCACTTAAAAACCCCTAGCATGAATCGAACATGCTAGAACTCACCAGAGAGGGGATAAGAAAAAAATTAATAGCTACCCTTCCAAGAGCTGTCTGCAAAGAAAACTTCAAACGAATTCCCATCATTGGTAATATCGAAGTATGCGGATCCATTTGCAGATTTGCCGGCTTGTATATTTTCAGAAAAATAATCCCAAGAATCCAGATTAGATTTTACATTGTTGGAATCATAAAACTCGAACATATGCGCATTCACATCAAAAGGTTTAGTTCCTGTATTTTTAACTGAAAAATCCACTTTGGCATAGTATAGTCCTTCTGGTTTATGCCAATCGTCTCCATTACTTTTTGTAACAGAGTTAATTGTTACTTCTAAACTATCATTAGTCTGCTGATTAGAAAACGAAATAGTGTCTCCGACAGCAGCTGTTTTATTATTCATATCTATACTATTAGTATCTTCAGTAGTTTTATCATCAGAAGATTCTTCAGGATGTTGGCCATTCTCATCTAAATAATTTCGTTCACTTAAATATACAACTTTATCTGTTTTAGGATTTATCCAAATTAGAAAAGTAGAAGTAGAAGTTTTATCTTCAAATGCATACTGTAACATATTAAGATTTTTTATGTCTTTTGCCGATTCTCCATGTTCAGATAACTTCTTATACTTTGGAACAAGTTTTTCATTATCTTTACCGTCTAATAAATCAATCATTAATTTGTCCCTATTCACAGCATTATTAAGTTCATCATAAACAAAATTACTATCCCATTCTTTCATAGGTAAACCTAATTTTTTATAAACAGTTTTGGATGAATTTCCAACTTTTATAAGTTCAATATCACTACGTGAGAGTTCTTTTTTCTCATATATTTCACTAGAGCTACTTTTACTTTCTTGTGCATTTTTAGAGTTGCATGCTGATAATGATACTCCAAATAAACTTAAGATTATTACCCCAAAAAACATCTTTTTCACTAAAAATTCCTCATTTCTGTTATAATATTTTCATAAGTTAAATCTCGAAATGAGATTGAAGTCCGTGTCCCCACACGGGCTTTTTTATGCAAAATTAATTCTTCGTAGTTTATTAAACAAAAGAGTTCTTATACACTCTTCATAACGTGCATCAATATCAGCATCTTCTATAAAACGCATATAGTTAACTTGTTCAACAGTTAAACCAGTTTTAGACATATAATCATCTAAGAGATTGTCAATCATGAATACATCAGCTTCATGCTCCATTTTAGAATGTAAAGAAAAAGCTAAATTATATAATTGGTAGTTATGTTGATGTTCGCTAGCGTGGCCTAATTCATGAAGAAGGGTTTTTCTTTTATTCCATTCATCTAAAGAACCTTTTAAAACGATGGTATTTATCGATGCAATATAATGGCCGTCTGCATCTAAATCCTCTTTTTCTAGGATAATTACACCTAACTCTTTAACAATCATTTCAATTTGTTTCCTCAACAACAACACCTACTTATTTTTCTTCTCCAAATACGCTTCAATAATGCCTGACAAAATTTCTCTATCATTTTCAGTCAGCGGTTTTCCGTCACTACTCATAACAGACGATAAAGCTTCTTCGACTGTTAGTTGATTTTTGTCAACTGGATTGGGGTTTTCAGTTCTACCAAGTAAATAGTCTACAGACACATTAAAATAGTCAGCTAATTCTTTTAATTTTTCAGCCGATGGCTGTTTACCACTTTTTAGACTATAGAAATAGTTTTCACTATATCCTAAATCTAATGTTACTTGTTTCATAGTTTTTGATCGATTTTTTGCAAGTATTTTGACACGTTCAAATACTGTCATATCAGCATTCTCCTTAAATTCTTACAAAAAAACAATAAAAAAGTGTAGTTTTTCATTTACAAATACAACACTATAGTGTATATTGTTCTTGTAAGTTAATTGGATAGAAAAAAGCAAACTAAAAACACACCTTATAGCATTAAGTTTGGCGACCGAGTGCATAATAAAGGTTTTGTTATAGGCTTATTTCGTATGTCTATATACTACACTATAGTGTAGTGTTCAGTCAACAATTTTATACAATTCTATCTAATTAACTTACTAACTATTAAAAGGAGGGATAAATAATATGCCAGACACAACGACAGGCAGAACTAAAATTCGTGAATACTTTGATAAAAAAGGAATTTCTTTAGTTACTGTAGCAACATACTTCAATATTCCAAAACAAGACTTGAATGATTATCTTTCTGGGAAAAATCAAAGTAAAAAGGCTCATGAAACGCTAACCGCAATTATTGAATACTACAAAATTAGATAGGGGGTCAGTAAGATGACGCAACTGATAGAATCAAAAATTTCAATTGAGATACCGTCTAATTTGATTCTGATTGAAAAGGCAAAGATTTTAGAATTAGAAAATCAAACCTTAATTGGTCAGACGTGGAATGCAAAAGATGTTACTAACCGCCTAGGTGGGAAAGATATACGTGACTGGAAACTCATTTTCTATAAATATCGCGAAGAGGTAGATATAAGAAACGGCGGATTCGTAAAGTTCCCAACTAGTAAAGGGATGCCTTGGAAGTTTCATGCTAAGATGACCGCTCATTTTATAGATATTCATTGGAAAGAATTCATGGAGACGAAAGATCGTTTTTAAAGAAAGGATGATCACATTGAGAAAAATCTATCATTTAAGACGTATAGCGGCATTGCTAATCGTTTTTGGTTTGGGGCTTTTAGTAGGTGGCAATATTGGTCCATTAATCCAAAACATATATATAGCAGCTTTTATCATTTGGTTGCTCTACTACGATTTAGCGTTGGAAGATCGAGAAGTAAAAAAACAAAAATAAAGACCCACTTCGACGGCCATCAAAGTAGGTCAGTTACAAATATCAAATTCAAGGAGAGTGTACCACATGAATAGAAAAATTGAAAGAATGATTATTGAACTTGAAAAAGAATGTAAGGCACAGAATGTTGAACTTCTTCTATGTGCTACAAATTTTGAAACAGGCCAAGGAAGTACTGCGTTTTGTGGTTCAGTTATCGGGTTAGCTATACTCTTGCAAAAACTTGTAGGTGATCTAAAAGAGCAATTAAGTATAAGCGAATCTTGGGATTGTCCAGAATGCGTAGCAGAAAAAGCCGAAGATGCTGCAAATGAAAAATCTATGGATGAACTACTAACTGCATTTTTACGAGGTGAACTGCAATGATTGAAGTAAGAGGTTTAAGTGATGATGTTTACGAATTAATGTTAGCGAATGCTCAAAATAGGATTGTTCAATCAATTCGAACTGCAGCAGCAAATGGTAACACAAGTTGCGTAGTGAATAGTAAAGGTCTTACATCAACGTTTTTATCTCAATTAGAAACAGAAGGATTTGATCACGTTGAACTTGAAGAAAACAAAACGAAAATATTTTGGGAGTGGTGAAAATGCCTGAATTTGATTCATTAGGAGCTAGACAAGAGCCGCTAGAAGAAAAAGAAGCATTAGAGCCAACATGGGAATATGACGAAGAAGAGGAGAATCAATGATGGGGGAAATTATTTTACAAAAAGACGTTACTGATGCAGTTTCTAACAGAATTAAAGGTTTAGAGCAGGATGGGTTACAATTGCCAGCTAATTACAATGCATCGAATGCTCTAAAATCAGCATGGTTTGCAATTCAAAAAGTACAAGATCGAAATAAAAGACCTGCTTTAGAAGTTGTTACAAAAGAATCTGTTGCTAACACTTTATTAGATATGGTTGTTCAAGGCCTAAGTCCAGCAAAAACCCAATGTTATTTTGTTGTTTATGGAAAAGAGTTACAAATGCAACGATCATATTTTGGAACACAAGCCGTTTTGAAACGTTTATCAAATGTTAAAGATATTTGGGCGGAAGTTGTTCACAAAGGTGATGTGTTTAGGATTGGCAGTGAAAAAGGCAGAACAGTCGTTAAAGAATTTGAGCCAGACTTCGCAAATCAAGACAATGAAATTATTGGTGCTTTTGCAGTAATTGAAAAAAACGATGGTGAACGTGTTTATACCGTTATGACAAAAAAAGAAATTGACAAATCTTGGAGCAAAGCGAAAACAAAAAATGTTCAAAATGATTTTCCAGGAGAAATGGCTAAACGTACAGTAATCAATCGAGCCGCTAAAACATTTATCAATACAAGCGATGATAGTGATTTACTGACAGATGCGATTAATAGAACAACAGAATACGAATATGATGAAAACAGACGTAAGGAAGCAGAACCAGTTGCAGATACAGCAATAGCACTTGAAGAAAAATTATTTGCCAACAATAAAAAAGTTATTGAGCAAGAAAACGATATTGAACAAGCAAACCCAATTGAAAAAGAAGATTTAACGAAAACGGCTGAACAAATTTTAGAAGAACCAGTTCAGGAAACTTTAGATGTGATGGCTGGTTATGAAACCAATCAGAAAGAGAGTGAAGCTGATGTCTCAACGATTGAAGAAGACGATTATCCTTTCTGATGAAAATTATTATTCACAAGAAGCGGACCTAGCTTATATGTCTGTCTCTCAATATAAAAAATTTCTTGAATGTGAAGCTGCAGCTCTTGCCAAGTTAAAAGGCGAATGGACACCAGAGAGTGATCAAAAAGCATTGCTAGTTGGTAATTATGTTCATTCTTACTTTGAATCACCAGAAATTCATGAAGCATTTAAAGAAGAAAATAAAAACAAGATGTTTTCTTCAAGAAAACCGTTTGGTCTACTGAAAGATTTCCAAATTGCGGAGCAGATGATTGAAAGATTAAAACAAGAAGAAGCCTTTTTAAATATTTATCAAGGCGAAAAAGAAGTGATCGTCACAGGTGAAATTGGCGGTGCAATGTGGAAAGGGAAAATCGATTGTTTAAATTTAGAAGAAAAGTATTTTGTAGACATCAAAACAACCAAAGATATGCATGAGAAAAAATGGGACGAACGTTTAAACAGAAAAGCAAACTTCATTGAACGCTTCGGTTACGTGTTACAAATGGCTGTTTATTGCGAATTGCTTCGTCAACAATATGACAAAAATTTTCTTCCTCTCATTGCAGCCGTTTCGAAACAAACACCTAGTGAAGCAAAACTAATCACTCTTAGCGAAGAAAAGATGATTTACGAATTAGAAGAATTAAAAGCAAACATCGAGCATGTTGTGCGAGTGAAAAAAGGCGAAGAAGAACCAGTTAGTTGTGGAACTTGTGAATATTGTAGAGGACACAACAAAATTACCAATTTTACCAGTATGGACGATTTATAGGAGGTGCATAACGAATGAATACTGGATATATAAAATTGTATCGAAAAGTGACCAATTCATTCGTTTGGACCAATTCTGATATGTTCAAGCTTTGGATACTCTGTTTAATGAAAGCAAGTCATGAAGATAGGAAGTTTTTATTTAATGGCCAAGAAGTTCGCTTGACAAGCGGACAATTCGTCACGGGAGCCCATGCGATAGCAAAAGAGTACAACGAAGGAGTGTCGAGTGACAAAGCAATTGCATGGCGAACGCTATGGAGATGGCTTAAGAAATTTGAAAATGAAGAATTATTGACAATCCAATCAAACGCAAGATACAGCGTTATAACAATAAAAAATTGGTCTGATTATCAATCGAGTGACAAGCCGTTGACAAGCCAAAGACAATCGAGTGACAAGCCGTTGACAACATACAAGAATGAAAAGAATGATAAGAATGAAAAGAATATTAATAACAACAATAAAGGGGCGTTCATTCGTTCAATTTGGGAAAATAACGGATTTGGATTGATGTCGTCTAAAACCATGACTGATTTTGATTATTGGATTTCTGATTTTGAAAAAATCGGAGCTAGTCAAAAAGACGCTGAACAATTAATTGTTAAAGCTATTGAAATTGCTATTGATGCAAACGCAAGAAACTATAACTATATCAATGCCATATTGAAAGATTGGGAACAAAGAGGGTTCAAATCTGTTGATGAACGAGAAACGGCAAGGAAGCAAAAGAAAACAACCAAGCAACAGAAATCAAATACAGGTCATTCGGATTACGATGATCTTGGATTTTAGGAAGTGAAAGAATGCAGTCAGCATCAGATGGATTTTCGAAAATGATTAAAACGTTGCTTTATATCACACCGGATCCATGTCCAGAGTGCGGAGGAAATCTTTATGCTTGGCGTGCAAAAAACAAAGATGGGTCCGATAGATGTCCGCCAACTTGCATGGAATGTGGATATAAAGCACGCAAAAAAGCAGAAGACCTCGAAACAGAAAAAATGTTTAACGATAGTTTGAAAGCCAGAGCGATTAATTACTTGAAGTATAGCTCGCTTTATACCGACAAAAATTTAATTAATTGTCGTTTTAAAACATACAAAACAGTAGACACAGAAACCAAGCTTGCTTTTGAAATTGCCAATCGTGCCACAACTGAAATTCTTTTGAATAAACCAATTCATATGATTCTTTCAGGCAAAAGCGGTGTTGGTAAAAGTCATTTAGCTATGTCAACGGCTTGGGAAGTGTTGGACAAATCAAACTATGATAAACGCTGCCTATTTATTAGCTATGCAGAACTCTTAGAACAGCTAAGATTTGCGATGAATGATGAGCAAGCCAGAAAAGAGATAACAGGAACTTTGATGGCAGAGATAAAAAGCGCAGATTTAGTAGTTCTGGACGATTTAGGAGCCGAGTTGGGAGTTAAACAAATTGATGATAGGAATAAAAGTACTAACTTCAATAACGACACCTTGAATCGCATTGTAGAAGCTCGGCAGAATAAAGCAACTATTTTTACTACGAACTTAACAGGTAAAGAAATGAGCCAAGCTTATGGGGAGAGAATTCTTTCTCGCATCATGAGTAATTCACAAGGTTTTGTGATGAAAATTGAGGGTACATCAGACAAACGAGTAGCAGGTATCTAAAATATTATTTTTAGCGAATATATTCAGCGTAGAGCAGTTTTACAATCAAGTGAATATAAATAGATGCAAAGAAAGAAAAACGGCTTAAAACGCATTTTAAAGCCTTGAAAATAAATCAATAGAAAGGGGAATCATTCAATGCCGTATGTAGTGAAAATTTCAGCCTATCTTGGCAAAGATGGTCGACCAGTAGCCAACTTAAAAGATGCAGTGCTATTTGAGCATAAAGAGACAGCAGCTATTGCAACAATCGTATCTGGCGGAACTGTTTCAGAAGTAAAGGAAGCCATCATAATGCCAGAAAAACCGAATAGGTATACAGCAAAATCTACCAAAGTAGATTTTAAAAAGGAACCAATTGAAAAAGCAACAAAAGATAACCAAGCTTGGATGAAAGGGGCTAAATGAGAATGAAGTGTGTTAGATGTCAAGATCAGCGTGTGATTTGGGGAAAAGACAGATTCAATTATGCAACACCTATTCCATGCCCAGAATGCAATAAAGATGGAAAAGCAGTTCGAGCGGAAACCGCAACCAAGGAAAGGGAGTTAAAACAATGCAATCACCAACAGCCCTGAATAAGCGAGGAAATAAAGTCACACTTGATGGATATATATTTGACTCGGAAAAAGAAGCAAAGTTTTATCAGCGATTTGTCAAAACGTGTGGTCTGCCTTTTGAAGTACACCCAAGATTTATAATGCACGAGAAGTGCGAAATACCAGGAGGGAACATTTCGAGCATTGCCTATTCACCAGATTTTATCATCAAGGATCACGATGGCAATTGGCTACATGTGATCGATATAAAAAATAGTTTTGGTGCCTATGGCATTGATCAATCAAATAAGCTTAGATTTAGACTGTTTGCCATGAAATATGGTCATCCAGTCGAGGCGGTTGTTATTAGGTCAAATGATTTTAAAGTCATTACACAAGGCGTAACTAAGCCGCTTAATGAGAAAAAACCATTCATCACAAATAATTTTAATTATCACTGGCGACAAGCCACAAACTACTAGGAGGTTTTACCATGACAAAACAAGTAAATTTCAGACCAGAAGTAAAGAAAGTGACATCTAAATCAAACGGAAATATCGAAGTGCTATTAGTGGTTAGCAACGCTTCATTAAAAGGAAAATATGAAAGTTTAAACGAATTTTTAGGCAAAACAGTGTCAACGACTATTGAGCCAGAAACAGTAGAATACAAGGTGCCAGTTAACAAGCAGACCAATAAGCCGAATGTCGAATACGTTGTAAATAACGATGGAACAGTTGAAGTTCTAAAAGAAGAACAAACTTCTTTAGAAATGGGCGATGATGTGCAAGAAGTCGAAGAAGTTGCTGTGCAAGTATCGAAAGAAACTATTGACGAATTCATCAAGAAGGCAACGACTATCGAATGGCCAGAATCAGTAACAATCAACGTTCGTGGCGTGTTGCATCGAATCGATGAAGGGGAAGCGCTAGAAGAAATTGCGGCTGATCATGATGTTTCAGTTGAAAATCTAATCAACCAAGTTGAACTTGCACGCCAACATTTTGCACCGTTTGCAGATTCTTGGAGCAAAAACAAAGAGAACATCATTTTCCCTGAAAAGACAGTTGAAGATGATGAAGAAGAAATCGAAGAATAATCTCGTAGAAAGTGAGTGTTCATTTTGCTTGAGATTTATTATACGCCAACATCCGCAATAATTGCGGATGCATTGGCTAAAACATATGAAGTTGTTTCTTTAGAAACAGCTAGAAATATTGCCAAAAATTTTAAGGCTAGTTTGAAGCAGAAAACGGACCTTTATGTAATTGAAAGCATTTTGATTGATGCTGGTTATAAAAAATATTTCAACAAATAAAAAAACGGAAATGATTATTCCGCTTTAATGTATTTTGTTCTTTAATTAAACATTTTTTAATTTTAATTTTAATTCGTTAATTTTATCTTCCCCAGAAGATGTAAGAATATAGTACCCTGATGAATCTTTTTTGGCATACTTTTCAGTTATTATTTCTTCTTTTGCAAGAAAAAAATATGAAGTCAGCTTATTTTCAGGTGCCTCTAATTGTTGTACCCCAAAAGGGTTTTCCTTAATATTTTGAAGAATACTTAATAATACAGAATTATGGTTATTCACTAAAAATTCCTCCTTATCTTTTTATAAAAATATTCTCGACACGAATATTATACCACAAACGGGGGAATCAAAGGATGGTACTTTTTGACGTAAAGAAATATGAAACACCAGATGCAAAAGATGTAGATATGGAACAAACGAAACATAACGTCAGTGTGTTCCTGTCTGCCTATCTTGCTGCTAGATGTCGTGTTGGCCAGCCGAGGGAACCAAAAGTAACAGTTTCATTCTCTTTGGTTCCGCCATCAACGGCCAATAACGTTTTCGAAGCCGAACGAATGTTAATACAGAAAGAAGAAGCCCAAGAAGAGTTTGATTACCTTCATAAGCTTTTTGTTAGAGGCTATTCTGCAATTCAGCATCCGCACAAACCAGATGTTACCGAGCGAAGAAAAAGAATTTTCTATGATCGCTATATCAACGGCAATCCAATCTATCTAGCAGCACAACGAAACTGTATCAGTGAAGAATCAGTGAAACAAGAATCTAATATGATTATTGTTCAATTTGCTTCGGCACTGGAACTGGTTGCTTTTAAGTAGCCATTTATTACACTTTTTATACCTCTTTTATACACTTTATCTACACTTCATATACCTTTGAAACGGGTTATTATGATAGTGTCAAAAAAATAAGAAATGCGACACACTTACACAAATACATTAACGGAACGATTGACTACTTATTTTTTTGATTTGAGATTACAAGGAAGTAAAAAAATTCTACTTTCTTCGTTTAGTCACTTGTAATCTCATTTAGATTCTCTCGCAAACCACAAATTAAAACTAAAGAAGTGAGGTGAATTTCCTCTCTCTTTTTCTACAGGTTTGCGAGTGTTTATTTATAGACTTGCAAATATCCATTGAAATATATTTTTTTATGTTCAATAATATAAAGAGATATTAAACATGGAGGCTAAAAGTATATGATATGTTTACAGGTGTTTTTTTATTGGTTGTTTGCTAAAACGATAAACTATTATTCGAGTCTAAATGTCTTAGGTATAACTGGAGGGAACATATTTTTTGATAAAGATGGAACCTTTCAATGGTCGAGTATAGCAGCGTTAGTCAGTTTTGTTGCAGCATGTTTGACATTTATAGGTGTCTTTATTAACGTCAGTACTCAAAAGAAAATAACAAAACAACAAATAGACGCTAATTTAAAAGCAAAAGCCAGAATAAAATGGATACAGGAAGTAAGAGAAATCTCGGCTAGGCTTATTACTAATTTTTCTGAATTAAAAAAAGATCAAACTAATTTCAAAGAAAAGTATATTAACATTAGTAGAGATGCGGAACTATTAAAGTTATATTTTGGGTTCTATGGGCCTAAGGAAAAAACAACTCTCGATTACGATATATTATTTAATACTGAAAGCAATGACAATAAAAACCAATATATATTTGATTTTATTGATTCTATGTTAGATGATTTAAACGATGAAAGTTTTGATAAATATAATTTATACTTAAAAAAATATGAGGAATATAAGGAAGCGCTCGCCAAATATAACAAAGATATAGAAAAATATTGTGATGTGCAAATTGATGAATACGGGAATCCAGAAATTGTTCCAAAAAAAGAACACGAATCTGAATATGACAATTATTATGGTTGGATTCAAGAATTTAAACACAAAAATAGCTTCTATTATCGTTACATACGAGAATATGATGAGAAAGGAAAAAAATTTGAACAAATTATTTCTATATATCTAAAAATAGAATGGGATAAAGCTAAAGAAGGACAGTAATAAATGATTATAGATCACTCAATAGAAAGTGATCTTCTTTTTATGAATAAAATTACACATCTTGTGTTTTAATTCATAAATAATAGGTAAGTTGGTAGAGCAGGCGACTGTTAATCGTAAGGGCATGAGTTCGAGTTTCTTTATTCAAGTAAGTAGTATAAGCTGCTTAAATAAAATAGATCGTCAATAAATGTTCGGACAAACAAATTGGCGCTACTACCTTTCACGAGGACTGCATTTCTATGCAGTCCTTTTTACATAATTTTATAAGGAGGTTGTTACATCTATGAGTAAAAAAGAACAGATTAAAAAGCAGCAAGCACAGTTCTTAGAAATCATGAAGAAGGTTCGTGAAGAGAAAGATATAGATGCGCTTGCAGAATTGTTTATTGAAATCATTTCGGTATATGGGCTGAAAATGGATGAGACATCAGCATTACTTTATTACGTCCAGAAAGAAACGCTTGAAGCTGATCACAATGCACAGTTCTTAAACGAACGATTGAAACTTGATGTTAAGTCGCTAGGTATTGAAGGAGTATTGCAAGTACAACGTGCGTTGGTTAATACGTATACATTAACTTTATAAGAAAGGAATAACTACTACTCCAATATTGAAATATCTATTTGTTCTATAAAATAATCAATTTATGCCTTTTACTTAACCTTATAATTTAGATATAATACTGTTAACAAAATAGAAAGGTGGAAATATTCATGGATATAGGAGAACGATTACTTTCGTGTACTGTGAGATTAGAAACTGAAAGTAGTGTTGGTACAGGCTTTTTTTATAAGATGAGAGTAGAAACTAATGGAGATTTTAAACCAGTTATAGTAACTAATAGACATGTACTTGAGGATGCAAATGAATTAAGTATAAGGTTGAGATGCGAACATAAAGATGGAACAATCATCAATCGCGATTTTCCTATTACTAATCTTGAAGGTAATGTTGTATTTCATCCCAATCCGGATATTGATTTAGCGGTGTTTCCTTTCCCGGGTTTATATGTTATAGCATCTCTATTTGAACTTACCCCTCTGATTACATATGTTTCAGAAGAAGATATTCCTAATGAAAATGAAATAGAAAAACTAAGTCCTATTGAAGATGTTATTGTAATTGGATATCCCAATGGTCTGTGGGATGACATCAATGTAAGACCGTTAGTCAGAAGAGGAATAACAGCATCAGATTATAAATTGGATTATCAAAATAAACCACAATTTATTATTGACTGTTCTATATTTCCTGGTTCAAGTGGTTCGCCGGTATTTTTGTATAATACTGGGCCTTATCAGGAGGGGAATGATGTTTTTTTAACTGGTGTACGAGTGAAGTTTTTAGGCATAAACTCTAGTGTTTTTATTCAAAATTTAGAAGGTGATATTGTTGAAAGGCACGTTCCTACAAAACTAAGTACAGTTTCAAGACTACCTATAGGATTAGGGATAATAATCAAAGCTAACCAACTTAAAGAAATGGAAGAACTTTTACCAGAGTAAATATTATAAACAAAAGGACTGATTAAAAATAATCGGTCCTTTTGTTTAGAGAAGGGATAAAAGAGTAATTTTGATTGATGTATCATCCAAGCAAGCAAGATCAAAGTTCTATGGTTCATCAAAGTGGAGAAGATTAAGACAGCAGTGTTTAGAGCGGGACCATTACGAATGCCAGTGGTGCAAACAAGAAGGTAAGTTAACAACTCAATATGATTCTATTCTTGAAGTGGATCACATTAAAGAGTTGGAACATTATCCGCAGCATGCATTAGATATAGACAACCTTAGAACGTTATGCAAAGACTGTCACAATAAACGACACGGAAGATTTAACTATAGAGAATCGAAAAGAAAAAGAAAGTGGGATGATGAATGGTGGTAGAAGCTGATATAACAACGTTTATACGATATAATAAATAAGAGGATGAGTTAGGAGTAGCTACCTGATTTAAAGAATGTCTTTCCTCTTTATTTTATCGGAACAATCGGAGGTAATTAAAATGAATAAGGAATGCGAATGGTGTGGCGATAAGTTACTTAACACCAAGAGTCCCAGACGTAAATTTTGTGATGATGTTTGTAGGGCCAGATATCGTAGAGCGAATGCTGACAAGACAGGTTCATACAAAGTTACATGTGTATGTTGCGGTAATAGTTTTAGAACATATCATGATACTAAAAAGTATTGTTCAGAGGAATGTCGGTTGACAGGTTCATCAGAGCACTTGACTAACAGAACTAAAGTTATTCACGAATTGAAGTGTAATGAATGCAGTAATACATTCGGTTCGACTAATAAAGAGCAACGTTTTTGTTCTTACAAATGTAAAACTAGAAACAGAAATAAACTTAATGAACTAGAAAGAAGAAAGTATTATGCTGAAGGTGATAAGGCGATAACTTTATCTAAACTAATAGATAAAGAAAATAATATTTGTTATATATGTTTAGGGGAATGTGACTCAAATGATTATATAGAAGATGATAACGGTACAATCATTTGTGGTAACAAATATCCAAGCGTTGAACATGTAATACCTTTAAGTAAGGGTGGCAAACATGAATGGGATAACGTCAAGTTAGCACATAGAGGATGTAATATAAAGAAGTCAAATAAAGTACAAAAGAATCTCGCTAGAGGTTTTTTTACGCCCCCGGTCAAAAAGTTTTAAATAGAAATTGTCAAACGGGATACCGGTGGATGGGGTCAACTGTCTAAAAATATACGTTAAATTTTTTTATAGGGGGGTGATTGCTATTGAAAATGGCAGATTTGAAAAAACAGTTGATGAGTCAAATTGACGAAAACGATCAACTAGAAGTTGAAAAAGTCGAGAGATACCTTGATTTAGTAAAGCTTTATAAAAAAATGAATTCGTCTATTTCTAAGTATGGAACGATTGTAGAGTTTGAAAACGGAGCGCAGAAATACTTAAAAATCAATCCAGCAATCGCCGAAAAAGTTAAAATTTCACGTGCATTGATTGCTTTAGGAAAAGACCTTAATTTAGATGAATCAACAAAAATAGTGACTAGCGTTGACGATGATAATTATAGCGAGAGTGACTTAGTATGATTAAGCAAAAACATGTCGATTACTATATACAACAATATAAAAAAGGTGAAATAAAACTTAATAAAGAAAGAATTGAACTAATAGAGTATCTAGAAAGAGATATACTTTCAAGAGATGATATATATTTTAATGACAAAATGATAGACGATTGCATCAATTATGGTGAAAAATGGTTTTTTGAATTACAGCCATTTCAAAAATTTTTGATTGCTTTCGTCTTTTTGTATTTTAAAAAGAATAACAGAAATTTTTATCGTAAATTTCTATGGATGTTTGGCCGTGGTGGCGGTAAAAATGGTCTTCTTTCTGTCGTTCTTAATTTTTTACAAACTGAATTACATGGAATTCTAGATTACAATATTTCGATTGTTGCGAATTCAGAAGATCAAGCAAAAACTTCTTTCGAAGAAATTTACAATACAATCAAGCGAAATAAAACACTTCAAAAAGCTTTCGAGTATGGGAAAACAGTTATAACCTCTAAAAAAACTGGTAGCTATATAAGATTTAGAACGTCGAATGGCGATACTAAAGATGGTTTAAGAGATGGAGCAGTGGCTTTCGACGAAATTCACCAATACCCTTCGAACAAAGATGTAAAAGTGCATATTTCTGGATTAGGAAAAAAGCCGAATCCTAGAGAATTTTATGTAGGAACAGATGGATATGTTCGAGAGGGATTTTTAGATTCTCTTAAAGAAAAAGCCAAAAGAGTGTTAAACGGTTCTAGTCGACCTAATGCTATTTTCCCTTTTATATGCAAATTAGATTCAGAAGACCAAGTGACAGAATCAGAAAACTGGGAATTAGCAAATCCAATGTTTCATCAACCTTTATCAGAGTATGCCGAGAGCCTTTTAGAAACTATTTTTGAAGAATACGAAGACTTAGAGGACGATCCGTCAAATAGAGAAGAATTTATGACTAAGCGGATGAATTTACCAGTTACAGATTTAGAAAGATCAGTGGCTAGTTACGAAGAAATAATGGACACCAATCGTCCTTTACCAAGTTTAGAAGGTAGACAAGCAATTGGATGTTTGGACTTTGCCAGCTTGCGAGATTTTGCTGCATGTGGTCTTTTATTTAAAGATAGGGATGACTATGTTTTTAAAACACATTCATTTGTTAGAAAGCAATTTGCAGACATATATTATGGATATTCCAGGAAAGCATCAGAACAAACAAAAGAACGATTCGCACCGATAAAAGAATGGGAAAACAGAGGATTATTATCTGTAGTTGATGGAGCTACAATTGAGCCACAAACAGTGGTCGATTGGTTTGTTGAACAACGATATAAATACGGAGTTACAAAAATTGTTGCCGATAATTTCAGAATGGATGTATTGAGACCGTTACTAATAGCTGCGGGATTTGAAGTGGTTGTGATAAAAAATCCTAGAGCGGTCGATAGTTTGCTTGCACCAAGAATAGAAACGGCGTTTGCTAATAGACACATCATTTTTGGAGAAAATCCGTTAATGCGGTGGTACACGAATAATGTATTAGTAAAGACCAACAATGATGGAAATAAGACGTACTTAAAAAAAGAAGAAGTCAGAAGGAAAACAGATGGATTTAAAGCATTTGTATGCGGTATGTATTTAGCAGATGAACTCACAGATTATAATTTTGAAGATGCATTCGATATATTAGAAGAATTAGACTTTTAAGAGGTGATAGTTATGTATAAACCACAATATCTAAATATTGTTAGGACAACGAAATCAGCTTATGGAAACAATATTGCTTATTTCAAAAAGACATTCGTTACTCATAACGGCTATAAATGGGATGTGTCAGCAAAAAAAGAAAATAAATCGGGTCGTCATTTTTAGGAAAAATAAAATAAATAGTACTAGATGTCGACGGAAAGGGGGTGAATGAGTGAGTTTATTTGACTTGTTAAAAGGTACGTCAGCTAAAAACAAAGCTATTCAAGAAATGTTGGATTTTGAGTTTATAAACGACGTATCTACTAGAGCATACTTAAAGCGCTGGGCTTTAGATTCTGTTTTAAATTTTGTCGCTAGGACCATGTCAACAATGCAGGTACAAATAAGAGGTGCCACGAAAGAAGAATGGGACTATCTACTAAACGTACGCCCCAATAAAGACATGTCAGCAAACGATTTTTGGCAAAAGTTCTTTTATACACTTTTAAAAAATAACGAAGTGTTAGTAATTGTTTCCGATGATAATCAGTTATTGATTGCAGATGATTTTTATAGAAATGAATATGCACTCTACGAAGATACGTTTTCGGAAGTAACTATGAAAAACTACACCTATCAGAGAAACTTTAAAATGTCTGAGGTTATTTACCTTCAATATAACAATGAAAAATTAGATAAGTTCACCGATGGTCTATTCAATGATTATGGTGAACTTTTCGGTCGTATCTTAGAAGTTTCTATGCGAAATAATCAAATTCGAGCAGGTGTTTCCATTGATCAAACAGGTAGTTATGGAGATAAAAAGGACGGAAACGGAAGAACCGATCAAGAAAAAATACAGGCATTCGTTAATAAGATATACAAATCTTTTAGAAATAACTCGGTAGCAATAGTTCCACAACTGAAAGGTTTTAAATACGAAGAGTACACAAATAAAACGGGCTCGTCTAATCAATCTTTGGAAGAATTGGATCAAATGAAAAAGTCATTAATCAATGATGTTTGTCGTGCCATTGGTGTTCCTTCTGCATTAGTACATGGAGAAATGGCCGATCTAGAATTTAATCTAAAAGCCTATCAAAAACTTTGTATTACTCAATTGAAGGACAAACTACAATCAGAACTTAATAATAAAGTTTTGGAAAAATATGAGTACCAACAAGGTGTACGAGTGATAATCATGAATGTTCTTAAACGTGATCCGTATGAACAAGCTATACAAATTGATAAATTAATTGCTTCTGGAGTATTCACGCCTAACCAAGTGTTAATTGATTTTGAGTATGAAGAATCAGAGGAAGCATTTATGAATGAGCATCATATTACTAAAAACTATGAAAAATTGAAAGGGGGTGAAGATAAAGATGACAGTGAAAATCAAAGTTAACGGACCAATCATTTCTAATGACGATAAATGGTTCTATGAATTGTTTGACATGGAATCAACATCCCCGAACGATGTTTTAGATTTGTTACCTGCAAACAATGAAGATGTTGAAGTGACTATCAACTCTAATGGTGGGCTAGTGGACATGGGGAATGAAATTTATACAGCTTTGCGTTCCTATGAGGGGCATGTGAAAGTGAACATTGTGATGGCTGGAAGTGCTGCAAGTATCATTGCGATGGCAGGTAACAAAGTTGCTATTAGCCCAGTTGGTCAAATTATGATTCACAATGTCGCAATGGGGGCTGGCGGCGATTATCATACAATGGACAAAGCAAGCGAAATTTTACAGAAAGCTAATAAATCTTTAGCTAATGCGTATGTTTCAAAAACAGGTAAGGCCAAAGAAGAAATTTTAGCGTTGATGGATAAAGAAACATGGTTAACCGCAGAAGAAGCTGTTGAAAATGGTTTTGCGGATGAAATCATGTTCGAAAATACCGAACGCCCATTATTAGTTGCTGATGGTGGAAGTGGTCTTATTTCAAAAGACATTATCAATGAAGTGAAAAAACTAAAAAATCAGCAGAACGAACCAGTAGTAATGGTCAATAAAAAAGAATTAAAAGAAATGATTGCTGAAGCAATCGTAGAAGTGAAGCAAAACGAAATTACAATTGAACAAACTATCGAACCCAAAGAACCCACGAACGAATCGCCGTTTGCTAGGTTCTTATTTTAATACACATTTTTAGGAGGAATTTAAATATGACAATCAATTTAAAAGGAATGGTCAATTATCAAGAAAAGCGTAAAGCTTTTATTGAATCTGTAAAAAATGGCGATCCACAGGAAAAACAAAATGAATTATACGAAGCATCTATGAATGCTTTAGCAGAAGACATGGTAGCAGAAGCAAAAAAAGAAGCTCGTGTGGAAGCAGAAGAATTTATCAATGCTTCAAAAATGGATAAAGATATTACACCTCAAGAAGTGAAATTCTTTAATGCAGTCACTGAAACAGGCTGGAAAGATGAAGAACTACTTCCTGAAACAACAGTGGATGAAATTTTTAATGATTTAACAAGAGAACGTCCATTATTAAAAGAATTAGGATTAAAATATACAGGGTTACGATTGAAAATCTTAAAATCTGATCCAAAAGGTGCCATTGTTTGGGGTAAAATTTTCGGCGAAATTAAAGGTCAGTTAGATGCAACCTTCAGCGAAGACGATGCAAAACAAAGCAAAGCAACAGCATTTGTTGTATTACCAAACGATCTATTAGAATATGGTCCTGTTTGGATTAAACGTTATGTAACTACTCAAATTAAAGAGGCATTTGCTGTTGGCTTCGAAGATGCTTTCCTAAATGGCGATGGAAACGATAAGCCTATTGGTTTAACTCGTGACTTAGCAAAGGGAGCTACTTCAAACGGTGTGACTACTTATCCAGAGAAAGAAGCAGCAGGAACTTTAACTTTTGCCGATGAAAAAACAGCGATTAAAGAATTAAAAGAAATGCGTAAATACCATTCTGTTAAAGAAAATGGCAAACGTATTTCTGTCGCTGGTAAAGTAGTTATTGTTGCGAGCCCAGATGAAGCTTTGGATATTGAAACAGAGTTTACTTCTCGTAATGCAATGGGAGACTGGGTTACGAAATTACCGTTTGGATTGCGGATTGTGGAATCTGATTTCCAAAAATCTGGAAAAGTTACCACTTTTGTTAGTGGTCGTTACGATGCATTTGCTGCAGGAGCATTAGTGATCAAAGAATACGATCAAACATTAGCTTTAGAAGATTGTCGTTTATTCACTGCAAAACAATTTGCGTTTGGTAAAGCACAAGACAACAAAGTTGCAGCTGTATGGACATTATCAATTAATGGAGACCCAGAGACGGGGAAGTAGCAATCCCCGTGATTGAAAAAGTCACGCCAACAACAGACGGGGCTGTTGTAAATCTGAAATAACAGGGGAGGGATTCAATGACTAATGAACAAGCATTAGAGTTAGCCAATCTGAACCTAGAAAAATTTAAGAAGCGGATGAAAATTTTTGGAACGTCGGAAGATGAATCGTTAACGGAAATTTTAGCCGCTTCTTTTTTGCGCCTTGATTCTTTGATCAATCCAGTTAAACCAGAAAGTGATTTAACCTTCATAGAACTTGTATTTGAGCGCAGCCGATATGCCTATAACGATTCATTAGAGTTTTTCGAAACAAATTTTCAGCCAGATATATTAGCGCAGTCTTTAAAATATGCGGAGGTGTTCAACGATGATACACCCTAATTATAAAAAGCCTAAAATTAATAGTGGTAGTTTGAAAACACGTGTAGAATTTTGGAGATTTGTTCCAAATGATGGACCAGAGCCAGGAGAAGAAAAAAACGAAAAGCTATATGAATGCTTTTCTTTAGCTTACAATCCATCAATGAAAGACATGGAAATATTGAACGCAAAAGGAACTAAAGAGGGGCTGACAATTAAAATCCGTGATCCACACCAAGACTATATCCCTAGCAACAAACATAAAGTTGTTATTGACGACTATAGAGCTTTACCAGTGGGCAAAGAATGGGAAATCGTAGATGTTTCACCAGATTTTGAAGATAACCGTTTTATCAAGATTGTTCTAGGGATAACGTCATGAGCGAAGTGACAGGGTTAGAAGAAATTCTCAAAAATATGGAAGATAAACTAGGTCAAGCAAGAGTAAATAGAATTTCAAACAAAGCTTTAAAAAAACAAGGCGAAAGAAACAAGCAGACTGTTAAAAAATACATGGCTAGTTATATAGATTCAGGAAAAACGCATGACTTAGTTATAAGTAGTGGTGTGAAAAGTAATCCAAAACGAGTTGAGACTGGCTGGGCTTCAAAGGAACGTGCGCCTATCGTCCATTTAAATGAGTTCGGCTATACACGCTATGGTACTTATGTGCGACCTCGTGGAATGGGAAAACTACAGGCTGCAGCTGATGAAATTCAAGCGAAAGCATTTGGAGAGATGAAGTCGAATATGGAGGAATTAGCTAAATGAAAGACATGATGATGGAAGTTTACAATGCCTTGATTGAAAATGAAACAATTAATGAGCTTGTGACACCTCAAAGAATTAAATTTTATGAAGTACCAGAAACTTTGGATACTACCAAGCCTTTCATTATCATTGATAACTTTCTTGGTCCACAAAACAACGCCTATTTTGCCAACAACAAAGCTTTGTCAATTCGCTTCAATTATCAAATAAATGTTGAAAGCATGGACAGAATGGTAACCAAGCAAATTTCTAAAGCAGTTGAAGAAACGATGAAACAAATTGGATTTGGTCGCCTAGATGGTGGCTTAGATCAGTACTTTAACGAAACAAAACGTTTTGTAGATGCAAGACGTTACAGAAAAAATACACAAATTCACGACACCGACTATTAAGTTGGTGTCTTTTTTTTAGGAGGAAAAAATTTATGCAAACATACGGATTTAGCAGAATCACTATTCAACAATTGGACAATGAATTAAAGCCAGTCGCTGGTAAGAAACATGTCATTGATGGCAAGCCAAAAGAAGGGGCCGCAGCAAGCTTTGAAATTACAGGACTAACCAAAGAACCGTCAAAAGTTTTCGCATCAAATATTGCATACTACGTGGCACGTAAAGGGCACGGAGATATTGCAGCAAACTTAGGTATCTTAGATGTACCATCAGCCATTGAACATGAAATGTTAGGGCATAAAAAAGCTAGTGAGGAAAGCAAAGTTTATCATATTGGCGAGGATACAGAGCCACCTTACTACGCAGTATTAATTGAATCAGAAGATTTGTATGGCGAAAAACTTGGCTTCGGTATGTATGCAGGCACATTCTCATTAGATGGTGTCAAAGGCGAAACATTAAATGATGACGACTTTACGCCAGAGCCTGGCGAATATGTTTATTCTGCTGTTTCTCGTCAAATTAACGGTAAAAAAGTTACTGTCGGTTTTGCAGATAATTCAGAAGCTCTAGCAGAATTGACAACAGAATTATTTGGTGAAGAAACACCAGCGCCGGAAAAGTAGCAAGCCCCACAGTGGGAGCTGTTACTCCCACCACAGATGGGGCCAATATTGAATTAAGTTAGGAGGACAAGAAATGTCGTTTATTCCACCAGAAAAATTTAGACTTTATAAAAAAGGTGAAACTAGTCCTGTTGCAGAAGGTATTTCACCTTTAGCTATTACAGGAATTACCGCAAACACAGATGTTTTAGCTGGTGACTTTACTGTCACAGGTGTTGCCACCGTTGACGGTGAAGAAAAAGAATCTGATCATGTTGATGTACCAGCATTTAAAACATTACCTATTGCAGTAACAGGAATTACCTTGGATAAGACTGAATTAGCTTTAAAAGTTGGTGAAACAGCAACGTTAACACCTACAATCATGCCAGAAAACGCAACAAACAAAGCGTATAGATTCAGTTCTGAAGATGCAGCGATTGGAACGGTAACGCCAGTGCAAGGAAAAGTAACAGCCGTTTCGGAAGGTGTTACAAAACTTGTGGGTACAACTGAAGACGGTAATTTTACAGCAGAATGTACTTTGACAGTATCAGCAGCAGAATAAAAATTATTGATTAAGGACGGCTTTAGTTAGCCGTTCTTTTTTTGGAGGTTAAAAAATGGAACGCAAAATTGAACTAACTTTACGCATTGATGGCGAAGAAAAAACTTTTACACAGGACTTTGTGCCGTTTTCTAAGCGTACAGACTATATAAAAAAAGAAAATTCACTTAGAGAAGAAAAAACAAGCGAAGGATTAGAACCAACAGCTGACGAGTATTTAGAAATGCAAATTCAATTCGTCGCCGATTTATT
The DNA here is from genome assembly GCF_040888205.1 of Enterococcus sp. C102(2024). Classification (NCBI taxonomy): domain Bacteria; kingdom Bacillati; phylum Bacillota; class Bacilli; order Lactobacillales; family Enterococcaceae; genus Enterococcus; species Enterococcus sp. C102(2024). The sequence continues at coordinate 69,191 of NZ_JBFOHH010000001.1, forward strand.
CGATGAAAAAGAACTTACTAAAGAAGCAATTCTTAACGGTATGGATGCTTTAGACATTGATAAAATATGGGAAATTATCAGCTATCGAGTTCTTGGCCTATCTAAGACAGATGTGGAAGCGTCAAAAAAGGAAAAGGCGGAGGAAATCTAAGCTGGTCTGAATTTTATGACCTGCAGGTTGATTTTGTCCGTGATGCGATTACCAATCTTGGTTGGACGATTCGAGATTTCATGAATACTGATTGCTTGGATATTGATGAAATCTTATTAAAAGCACCAAAGAAAAAGAAAAAACAAGAGGTGCGACCATTAAGCGAATTAGTCAAGCGTGGTGGTGCATAAAGGGAAGGAGGTAACTAAATGAGTGGTGGAACGCCGTTAGGAAATATGGTCATTAAGTTGGGCTTGGATAGTTCTGATTTTGGTCGTGGTGCAGCAAATGCTAAAAAAGAAGTTCGTTATTTAGCCAAAGAAATGCAAGCTAATGCAAAAATCGCTGATATGGCGGGCAATCAAATGGGCAAGCTTGGCACTCGTTTTGATGGTTTAACTAAAATCATTGGAGCACAAGAGAAACAAGTTGCTGCGCTGAAAAAAGCTTATGACGAATCTTTTGTAGATGGAAAAGCGACAGAATCCACCAAAAGGCTAGCAACTCAATTGCAAGATGCCAATGGAAAACTAGCAAATTATCGATCTCAATTAATTCAAACAGCTGGTCAGATGGCAGAAATGCAAGTCAAAACCATTGGTGCCACTGGCGCCATTTATAATGCCAGCGAAAAAATGATTTCTAGTGGGCAAAAAATGGAAAAAGTGGGCGGAGCTTTAACAAAAGGTATAACTTTGCCAATTCTTGCTGGGGCTGCAGCAGTAACAACGGCCGCTGTGAAATGGGAATCTGATTTTGCAGGTGTGAAAAAGACCAATGATGAAGTTGTGGATTCGACAGGTAAGGTTGTTTACTCATACAAAGATTTAGAAAATGGTCTTCGTGGACTAGCCAAAGAATTACCTTCAAGTCACACGGAAATTGCAAACGTTGCAGAAGCAGCAGGGCAGTTAGGGATTAAAACTAAAAATGTAGTTGGCTTCACCAAGACAATGATTGACTTAGGCGAGTCAACGAACATGAGCGCAGAAGAAGCAGCAACTGCTTTAGCTCGATTGGCCAACATTACAGGAATGCCACAAACGGAATTTGACAAGTTAGGTTCTGTGATTGTTGATTTAGGGAATAACTTTGCGACAACCGAGTCAGAAATAACCGCAATGGGATTACGTCTTGCTGGTGCTGGTCACCAAGTGGGAATGAGTGAAGCTCAAATCATGGGATTTGCGGCTGCATTGAGTTCGGTTGGTATTGAAGCAGAAGCAGGCGGTTCTGCATTTTCTAAAGTGATGGTTGAAATGCAATTGGCTGTAGAAAATGGAGCCAATGCATTTGCAGGGTTAGAGAGTTTAAGCCAACAAACTGGTGTATCTATGGAACAGGTTTCTAGCGCTGTTAGAAATGGCGGTAAAGAGTTAAAAAACACTGCTGGTGCAATGGGGTTAACTAGCAAAGAATTAAAAACAATGCATAAAGAAGCCACCGATGCATCAGGAAAATTAAATGATTTTGCAGAAGTAGCTGGAATGTCTGCAGAACAATTTTCTAAAGCTTTCAAAGAAGATGCTTCAGGTGCTATTATCAAATTTATTGAAGGGCTAGGAAAAACGAAGGAACACGGACAATCTGCAATTGCTGTTTTAGATGATATGGGGATTACCGAAGTTCGTCTTCGTGACAGTTTGCTACGTGCAGCTGGTGCCAGTGATGTATTTAAAAGTGCTGTAGATCGTGGAACTAAAGCATGGGGAGAAAACACCGCTTTAACAGAAGAAGCTAACAAGCGATACGAAACTACCGAATCTCAATTAAAGATGCTTAAAAATGAAGCAGTGGACGTAGGAATCACGTTTGGTGGTCCTTTAGTAAAAGCATTGAGAGATGCGTTGCAAGCGACTAAACCAATGATCAAAACCGTAACGAATTTAGCGGAATCTTTCTCAAATGCTGATCCTAAAACACAGCAAACAATTGTTAAAATGATTGCATTAACTGCTGCAATGGGGCCTGCTATTAAGTTAACAGGTACTTTAACGAAGGGTGTAGGATTTTTAGGCAAGGGCTTTGTTGAGACAATGGCCGCTATGTCTAAAAAAAGAGCGATTGAAGATGTTACAAAAGCTTTTGCAGAGGGTAGTTCTGTTTCTGTTGGATTCGGAAAAGGCATTGCTTCTTCTGGTTCGGCATTAGGAGGATTGACTGCTAAAATCGGAGGAACCACAACACAAATTGGTTCATTGACTAAAGGGTTTAGTTTATTGAATCCTTGGGTGTTAGGTGCAACTGCAGCGATTGGAGCAGGTGTAGCAGTGTGGAAACTCTGGGGAGAAGAAGCTTGGAATAGTTCCCAACGTGTTAAGCAATGGGGAACTGATGTCGGACGAGAAGTTGACAAAACCTTAAACGGGGTGCAAGACAAAGCCAAAGCCGCAAATGGTCAGTTTGGCTTATTAAAAGATGGATTTAATCAATCAGATGCTTCTAAAATGGCAGAAAATTTTGAAGCAGCGGGTCAGTCTCTTGAAAAGTCTTTAAATAAAAAAGTAGATGGATTGAATCAATTATTAAAGCAGTTACCAGGAACCGCTACAGACTCAATGAAAGAAATCATTGAGAATGAGAAAAAACTAAATCAGTCTGCTGTGGAAGAAATCCAATCGAATAATAAGCAAATTCAAGAGATTAGACAAAGGGCTGCAAACGAAAATCGTCAATTGAGTGTTTCTGAAGCTCAAATGATTAGTGATTTATCAAAGAATACTGCGGAAGCTTATGTTAATACTCTGGATGTTTCGGCGGAACAAAAAAGAACTATTTTGAAATCAATGACTGGTGATGTAGCGAATGCTACGAAAGAAGAAGCAGAAATATGGTTAAAATCATTAGGAGAGCAAAGGAATGCATCACAGACTCATGCCGCTAAAATGAAAGAAGAGCAAAAAAAATGGTTGAAAGATTGGGGATATAACCTTGATGGTGAATTTGCTCAGAAGTATCTTGAAGAATGGGATAAAATAAACGAGACTACGACTGAAGGTTTTGATAACCAAATGGCGGCCATTGTTGAGAAATTCCCTGAACTAAAAGATAAAATTCATTTGGCTTCTGGACAAGTGATAAAAGAGAGCGGAAATGCTTCACAATACCTTATTGAAGATAACGAGAAATTATTGGAGAATGTTACCAAAACAACAAATAAAGTTGCTGAAAATGCTAAGAAGAACGCTGAACAACTTAAATATGTTGGTAATGAAGCAAGTGAATATGGGAAAATGTGGAATAATCTTGTTCTTGATCCAAAAACAGGCGAAGTCAAAACCAATGCACAAGAAGCAGTTAACGAAGCAGCAAATTCTGAAAAAGGATGGAACCAACTCCTATATGCTTCCAAACATGCCGACCTAAAAAGTAATGCTAAATTAATGATTGCCGAAGCAGCAATTGCTAACGGAAAATGGGACAGCATGACGTTTAAGGAACAACAAGCGCTTTTAGATACAAATGCCAAGAAGACTGTAACTCAGGCATTACAAGCCAACGGAAAATGGGACAAACTTAATTTTGAAGAGAAGAAGGCCATTCTGTATTCTAATACCCCTGAAAAAATGGCTGAAAATATGCTTAATCTTGGACTTTGGGAAGATTACAAGTTACACGACAAAGAAATTAAAGCTGATAACAAAGAGTTTTTAGAAGTACTTAGTGATTCACAAGAAAAAATTGTCAATTGGTCTAATATACCAGATGATGTTAAAGAATTTTATGCAGATAATCAAGATTTACTGACAAAAATTTATGGATCAGAACGAGCCTTTAATGCTTGGAAAAATTTACCAGATGAAAGCAAATTGCTTTTAGCGAATAACACGGATGTGCTACAAAAGATTCTTTCTTCGGAAACATACCTAACAAATTGGAATAACCTTCCAACAGATCAGAAAAAAATGCTTGCCAATAATGATGATTTATTAACAAAGGTAATGAAGTCAGAAGAAAGTATGAATGCGTGGAAGTCATTACCTGATCCAGTAAAAAAAATGCTTGGTAATAATGAAGATTTAAAAGCAAAAATAGCTGATGGAACATTAAGCGTGCAAACTTATGACCAAATAAAGCCACAATTAAAAAAATTACTCGGAGATGCTTCCAATGTATCGAATCAATCACAGGTAGGTATTCAAAACCTAAATGCATTTAACGCAAATAATCCAGCACAGAAAATACTACGTGGAGATTCTTCAAATGCGCAAGCTGCAGCTCGACAAGGTGGTAATGCATTGAACACCTACAATGCCAACAATCCAGGAACGAAAAACCTGCGAGGAAATGCAGGAGGGGTTGTCGGTGCGGCTTCAAGTGGTAATAGTAGCTTAAATATTTTCGCAGCAAACAATCCAGTTGAAAAACTATTAAGGGCTAATGATCAAGCGAGTGGACCAGCATCTCAAGCGAAAAATGCAGTAAGTGATTTTAATTCTGGCCCTTCGGTAATTACTAAAACTTTAAACGTAGTAGCTAATTTAGGCGCTGGCGTAGCAAAAATTTTAGGACTCGAAACAGGAACCAATAATCATATTGGTGGTCCGGCAATCGTCAATGACCAAAAAGGACGCACTTATAAAGAATTGGTAATTCCTAAAGGTGGTGTGCCTTTCATACCAGAAGGTAGAAATGTATTCTTACCAGATTTACCAAAAGGATCAAAAGTAATCAAAGCTTCAGAAACAAAGAAACTAATTCCTCATTATGAAAACGGCGTGGGAGTTCCGAGAAACTCTTCAGTTGTTAAAAATCTAATTGCTGTTCAAGATTCACATGAATCAAATGATTTTAGCGAACTTGCTTCTCTTATGCGTGAAATGCTTTCTTACTTAAAAGACGGAAATATTAAAAATATGGAAGTAATACAATATATCACAGGTGCAGACACGAAAACACCGAGAGAAACGGCGATGGAAACAAAACGCCAATTGCGTGATTTAGCTAGGGGGTTTAAATAGTGAAACTAGAATTAGTTTATACGAATCAAAATGGGGAGCAACTCGTTTTTAATGAGGAAGCTCCATATTTTTTGCAAAACGTTGAGGGATTAGAAGCACCAGAAAATGTTGTTCTAGCAGAAGAAGTTTTTGGAGAAGATGGCGCAAAAGTTGTTGGAATCCGTTTAAGTACACGTAAACCGTTGCTAGAAGGTACTTTAATTGGAAAAACAGAAGAAGAAATTTATCAGCTGCGCCGAGATATGATTCAAAAAATCGATCTAAAACAAACAGGGAAACTAACTCTTAAAGTCTATGACAAGGAGTATGAAACCGACGTATTACCAATCCAAGCGCCTAGTTTCAAATTATACGAGGATAATCCTTATAAGGTTGATGAATGGAACTTATTCTCTTTACAGTTTGAAGCATTCGATTCTTATTTCCGAGATGTATCGTTTTATAACTCACTGGTTCCTTTGGCAACATTAAAGCCAACGCTTATTTTTCCAATGGTTTTTGTTCAAGGCGAGAAGCATACATTTGGGCGCTTTGAATCAGGAAATATCGAAAAGATTGTAAACAATGGCGATGTACAGGTTGGAGCAGTTTTTCATATGAAATGTGTAACAACCGTGACTGATCCGCAGATTTACGATGTGACAAAACAAACCTTCTTTGGATTTAAAGGAACCTTTGAACCTGGAACAAGATTCGAACTTTCAACGGTACGTGGAAAGTTGTATGCGAAAAAAATTGTTAATGGTGTAGAAACTAATGCTGTTCCAGAACGTATGGAGGGTAGTAGTTTCTTTCGATTATCTAAAGGAGATAACTATTTACAACTAAAAGCGGCCAACAATTCTCAAAATGGAATTACATGTGAAATGCAATTTACACCATTAGTTAGCGGGGTGTAGCTATGGATTTTATGCCATTACCTTTTGTAGAGGTGTTTCGAAGAAAGTCTGGCTTTGATTATGAGTCAACGGCAGTTCTGGACATATGGAAATCAATGAGTGTCAAAGAAAATTTCAAGTCAGCCAATACTTTTGAAACGGTTGTTCTTTTAAAGTACATGCCAAAAGAATTAATGGACGAAGACACAGTGCTATTAATTAATAATTGCTTTTACTATATTGATTCTATTATTTGCGATGATTTGAGCAGTGGATTAATTACAATTTCTGGGAAATCTCTTTTTGCAAAAGCTGGTAAGAGAATTGTTTATCGAATTTACAATCAAACCAAAAGACCAGAACTGATTTGCTACGATCATTTACGGAACGAAGTGGTCTCTCCGTCAGATGCAAAAAGAAAAATAAGTTATTTATCTGTCGAACAACCGCCAGCAATTACTAATTCAAACATTAGTTATCAAAACAGTTATGGGAATGTTGAAGAAGAAATAGAGGGACTGTGTGAAAGTTACAATTTTGGTTTTGACGAAATTCCTATCTCGAATGGGCGTATTGGTTCAACATCAAACGGCCAAGTTGGAACAAATATTCGTTTTAGAAAAAGTGAAGATGTTTCTAGTGTAGTTCAATTTAGTGCAGAGTTTGAAAATGTCACTAATGAATCATTAGAAAAGAACAACTATGATGAAGCGACTACAGCCCTTATTTATGGAGAAGGCGAAGGAAAAGCTCGTAAGCATACTCAGGTAAATAACAATTTGAGTGGCCTCGAACGAAAAGAAATATACGTCGATGCTCGTGACTTACAACAGACTGTTGATGATGTAAAAATGCCAGATGCACAATATATTGCCACATTGCAATCAAGAGGAAAAGAAAAATTAACTGAACAACCAAGAGTTTTGGCATTGAATGGGACTATCAATTTGAATGATAGTCTTTTTGTTTATGGTCGAGATTATAAATTGGGGGATCGAGTAAAACGTATTTCTTCTTTTGGCTATTCAGATACAGTAGTTCTAAATTCTGTAACGCAAACCTGGGATGAGAAGGGATACCATATTGACGGTGAATTCGGTAACCAAAGTAAAACAATTATTGATGTAATCAAGAGAAAAGGAAAGTAGGTGGTTATTTTTGGCGGAATTAAGTTTATTTTATGATGCCGTTTTGCAAGATGATGGCACATACGATCGTGCCTATACATCGGCAGACTGGGCAAAATACTTTGAAAATATCTTTCGCAATGGCGTCATGATGTCAGTCGGTGAAGCATTGAGAGTGACTGCAGCTGATTCTGTTGGGATGAGAGTTGTTGTAAAATCAGGTTCAGCAAGTTTAAAAGGTTATCAATATATAAATACGTCTGCTTTTGCAGTACCAATTGACGTTGCTTCTTCAACACAAGATCGAACAGACTCTATTGTTGTTCGGCACGACATGAACGCTAGACAAGCTTATGTAGCAGTCAAAAAAGGTAATGTGACAGTCGAACGCACGCCAGATGTATTTGAAATTCAGTTGGCCACTGTCAGAGTGCCAAGAAACAGTACAGCTATTACAGCAGATTTAATCACAGATAAGCGCCCGGATGAAAAAGTATGTGGTTATTCAACACCGTTTGAAAATGTATCAGTTTCGGGAATGGAAGATAAATATACTGCTATGCTGAATACCATTATTGAAAATATGAATCAATACACGGAAGAACAAAAGAAAAACTTAGAAGCTGATATGCAGGCGGTCGTTGCTAAAGGGGATGAGTACATTCAGGAAGCTCAAAAAGATTGGCAAGATTTTTTAGCCACAGTTTCCAACGATATGGAAGGTGATGTTGCACTAAACTTGCAAAAGAAAATAGCAGCAGTAACACCAGATCAATTGATTTTTACAAAGAAAAATTTACCTTTTGAATATCCTGAAATTGATGTCTTAGCATGGCATGACGGTTTAGGTGTTGCACCTTTGGGAGAAGAAAATTGGGTTGGAGAAGTGCCAGAATCAATTCCGTTTAAAGCGGGTTATCCAAGCAAAAATGAATTGACTGTAAAAGTTCCAATCAATTGGAATTTGTCTTCACCAACTATCAAAGAAACAGCGCCTAATATCTTTCTTCTTAATGAGGGAAATAAAAGTGTACAGATTAAAATTAAGGAGTCGAAATAAATGAAAACAAATTTTGAACGAGGACAGTTAAACGCGCAAGATGACTTGAATCTTAACTTTAAAGAAATAGAAGAGTTTATGACAAAAGAGCCACCATTTGAAGCATACTTTGGGACCGGACCTGATGAGAGTGATATTTCATCAGGTTATACTTATGTATTAGGTCCTTTGGTAGGTACTGATTTGGGGCATAGTCAATCAAATTTACCTTTTGTAATTAGCGCAGACAAAACTTCAATTACTTTCACAAGAGAAGCAACTATTAGTATCATCAGCACTTTCAAATTTCACGGTAGTAGCGGTGGTACTGATTATGCTTATGCAATTGCAAGTATTGGATCTAAAAACTATTATATTTCTCAGATAGGTGCTCCACCTTCATTGTCATTAGACAAAGCTAGTACAATAGATGGGTCTGCTAACGTTAAAGTACAAGAGGGGGATGTGCTTAAGTTCAAGGCAAGTATTCGGGAGGGTAAAAAGCTTTTCCGTACGGCCCTTGTTTCGTTAGCTATAAAAGAAATTAAGGGTATTTAATGCTGGAAGATAAAACCGGAGGTGAGTCAGTGGAAAAATATTTTAACCACCTGTCAATTGTGGCAAGTATTGTAGGTGGTATTTGCGTTAGCTTTCTTGGGGGAATGGATCAGTTGCTAGATGTTTTGTTATTTTTGATGATTGTTGATTTTGTAACAGGTTGGCTTAAAGCAATCGCTACTAAATCCCTATCAAGCAAAATAGGTATGTTGGGAATCGCCAAAAAAGTAATGATTTTATTTGTAGTGGCAGTTTCTGTGAAAGTTGAAAGTATTGTAGGGAATAATATTCCTATTAGGGAAATGGTGATTATTTTTTACATTGCAAATGAAGGCATTTCATTTTGCGAGAATGTATTGGAGTTCATTCCTTTGCCAGAAAAATTAAAGGATTATTTTATTCAGTTGAGAAATAAAGATAAGAATTGAAGCGGCTTGTGTCGTTTCTTTTTTTGTTTAAAAAATAGGAAAGAGGTTTTTAAATGAAAAAGAAAATTTTAGCAGGAGCGCTTGTCGCTCTGTTTTTTATGCCTACAGCTGTATTTGCCGCAAAAGGAGACCAAGGCGTTGACTGGGCTATTTACCAAGGTGAACAAGGTCGTTTTGGCTATGCACATGATAAATTCGCTATCGCTCAAATTGGCGGCTACAATGCTAGTGGTATTTACGAGCAGTATACCTATAAAACGCAAGTAGCAAGTGCCATTGCTCAAGGAAAACGAGCGCACACTTATATCTGGTACGATACGTTCGGTAGTATGGACATTGCCAAAACGACAATGGATTATTTCTTGCCACGCATCCAAACGCCTAAAAATTCCATCGTTGCATTAGATTTTGAACATGGCGCTAGTTCTGATGTAAACGCAAATACAGAAACGATTTTGTATGGTATGCGCCGTATCAAACAAGCAGGGTATACGCCAATGTATTACAGCTATAAACCTTTTACGTTGCAATACGTGGACTATCAGAGAATTATTAAAGAGTTTCCTAATTCCTTATGGATTGCTGCCTATCCCAGTTATGAGCTAACGCCAGAACCATTGTATAACTATTTTCCAAGTATGGATGGTATTGCAATTTGGCAATTTACCTCAACTTATATTGCAGGCGGTTTAGATGGTAACGTAGACTTAACAGGAATTACGGATAACGGATATACAGCTACTGACAAACCAGAAACGGACACACCAGCTATTGAGGAAGGTAAAGAAGTAGATAAAACACCTACTTCTGCAGTTAAAGTCGGTGATACCGTCAAGGTGAAATTTAATGTAGATGCATGGGCAACTGGTGAAGCTATTCCGCAATGGGTAAAAGGAAACAGTTATAAAGTGCAAGAAGTTACTGGAAGCAGAGTATTGTTAGAAGGCATTTTGTCATGGATTAGCAAAGGTGATATTGAATTATTACCAGATGCAGCAACTGTTCCTGATAAACAACCAGAAGCGACTCATGTGGTACAATACGGCGAAACATTATCAAGCATTGCTTATCAATACGGAACAAACTATCAAACATTGGCTGCATTAAATGGATTGACAAATCCAAATCTTATTTACCCTGGCCAAATTTTGAAAGTAAATGGATCAGTAGTAAGCAACATTTACACAGTTCAATACGGTGATAATTTATCAAGTATTGCAGCTAAGCTTGGTACGACTTATCAAACCTTAGCTGCATTAAACGGATTAGCAAATCCTAACTTGATTTATCCTGGTCAAACATTGAACTATTGATAGTTCAAATATAAAATAAGGATACGCTTATTAAATTCTCTTGAGTCGCCTTTCCCAAGGTGGATCTTTTCAGTAGCATTAAATCAGTTGTCAGAACAAACGGCTTATAATCAACCGTGAATGTAAATAAGACCGACAAATATAACGATACCTATAAAAAAATAAAGCAAAAACCCACTCTCTTGTTAGAGTGGGATATTTATGTTATGAATAATATATGGTATAATTGGATGGGATAAAGACGGTCCAATTTATAAGGAGTGTAAATAAAAGATGAATATTCAGAACACAGTAATAGCTCCGCTTTTAGTTGCGGGAGCGTTAGGCTTTGTAAACTATTCAATATTAAGTAGATTAGACGTAATTAATCTTACTAAAGAAATGAAAGAAGATAAGAAATCATATATGATGTTGTTTGGTACAGCTAATTACTTTTTGTTCATTTTTTTGCAATATTTCTTTTCTAGAATTTTCACAGAGGAAGCCTTTAGTAGTTCTATTTCTTTTTTTATCACTTGTGTTGTTACTATCTTGGTTACTTATCTGACTGGAGAAAAAATTGGAAAACAAATAAATAGATGTTTGAATAGAAAGAGGAAAAAATCAGGGAAATCTATTTACGATTCAAGAAGTGTAAAAAATATTTCACTAAATTTAGATGAATCTTGTCCGATGTATGTGTATGATTTTGATAATAAATTAATATTTGCTGGGTATTCAGGTTGGTTTTCAACGTCAGAAGAATTAGATTTTGAATTTACAATGGTTCCTTTCAATGATAAGCCGAAGATGTATGAGTACGAAGAATTACTAGAGTATGTAGAAAGTATTGATGTAGAATCAAAAGTCTACATCAATACAGACAAAAAGATAAAAATCATATTACTTACTTCTTAGGTGGCGGCGTAGCTTGACTTCTATTAGGCTGTTGTGTACCAATGGAACGTGTCTCTTGGTCGCCATTTTGAGGACGTGGTGTTGAAGATTTATCAACAGGGCGATTTGGCATATAATTTCACCTCATTTCAAAATTTATTCGTCCGTATGCCAGTACGGACTTTTTTATTATACCATGAAACAAAAACTCATCAGAGGCGGTGGCTTGATTACCAAATCAAGGGGAAAAAGTTGTAAATGGTTGTAGAAATTCATGCCGTCAAAAATTATAAAAATCTTGATTTTTAGGCGTTTTTATAAGGGGGCGGAACAATAGATATACTTAATAAACAAAATGGCAGAACCTTATCAAGCTTTAGCACAACGGAACGGATTAGCAAATCCTAACTTGATTTATCCTGGTCAAACATTGAATTATTAAGAAATAAGCAAATCCCTACTTCTCGCTGTGAGAGGTAGGGATTTTTTTGTTTGTAATTTTAAACGTTATTTGCATGTATAAATATGTAAATAATTTGATGAAATAAAAATAGACTTTAAAATGATCAGAATGCAAAATCAGTGCAAAATATTTTGCATTTCTCTACATTTTTATCCTTTTCTTATAGAAATTAAAAGAGCTAAAACCTTATGAAATAAAGGTTTTAGCTCTTTTTTGTTTTTCTCTACTTTTCTAAAAATGGAGACGGCGGGAGTCGAACCCGCGTCCAAACATATTGCCACTTAAATCTCTACGTTCATAGACACTCATTTAAAGGTTCGCTTTACAGCGTGCCGAGTGACAGGCATTCTGTATTGCTAGTCTGGTAAGCTCTTCTAAATTTTACAGACGGAAAAATTTAGCGTATCCCACTTCGATTAGGACCCTGACCCGAGCACATGGGCGATGCCGGGAGGATCTTCGCTAGCTGGTTTTTAGGCAGCTAAAGCGAAAGAATTGTTTTCGTTTTTAGCAGTTATATTTAACTGTAACGTTTTAACGTAGCCGTAACCTACGAAACGCAATTCAAGCTCAACTATGCCTGTCGAATCCGTAACGCCCCCGAAATAACATAAGTATCCCTTGATACTTATCAAAGTATAGCATAAATTCCTTGTTTTTTCAAAGAGTAGGATAACACTCTGTTAGATATTCATAAAAAGAGGAAGGATGGACCGTAACTCAGTTCATCCTTCCTCTTTTTATGAAAGTGTGTGGGTATGTTTTGTAATCCATTGTTGCAAACGGATATTCAACCAAAAACCATAAATTCCTAAAGTAATTATAGTTAATAAAAGCCATTTAATCCAATGACCGAATAATTGCATAGCTGTACCGTCAAAATAAAGGCGTTTACCATCAATAACGGTATGCTTGATTTTCCAGTTGTACATCATACAAATTCCCCAAGGTGCGCAAATGCCTAATGTAAAGACAGTAATCAAGGTTGCTAAAATTGAAGTCCCGATATACGTTGCTAAACCACCGTCAAAATATGAATTTTTCATTCTTTTCCTCCTTATCTCATAAACTTTATTATAACAAGAATAAATGGCCTGGGAAACAAAATGAGGATGAAATAAGTATTTTTATTCATTATTGATGTGAAATATGTTATTTATGCAACTCAAACTTGGCAGCATTAGATATTTTGTAACAAATGTTATCTAATGTAACTACCATAATAAAACGTTTTCCTTAGGAAGTGAATTAGAAATTTAAAAAAAAGGCTACTTAAATGAGCATTAATATTGTGCGAGACATATCTTTTTGCTATTGTCAACTTCTGAAAAAGACCACTAAGTGGAAAAAATAAGAGAAAAGAAGGGTGAATAATTTTTTATGACAAAAAGTGTAAAATTTTTAGTGTTACTGTTGGTAATGATTCTACCAATTGCGGGGGCGTTATTAATTGGTCCAATTTCATTTGGAGCCGAATTGAGCAAAAGTCCAATCGTTGACAAAGTAGAATTAGATCACACTACTTTATATCAAGGGGAGATGACCTCCATTAAAGTATCTTTTAGTGACAAAGAAAATCAGAAAATAAAACCCGGAGATACAATTACTTTAACCTTACCAGACGCACTAGTCGGAATGACCGAGAACGATGGCTCACCACGAAAAATCAATTTAAATGGTTTAGGAGAAGTTTTCATTTATAAAGATCATGTTGTAGCAACATTTAACGAAAAAGTTGAATCTTTACATAATGTGAATGGGCATTTTTCTTTCGGGATTAAAACGCTTATCACCAATAGTTCGCAACCGAATGTGATAGAAACGGATTTCGGAACAGCAACGGCGACTCAACGTTTGACGATTGAAGGAGTGACTAACACAGAGACTGGCCAAATTGAGCGAGACTATCCGTTTTTTTATAAAGTAGGCGATTTGGCTGGAGAGTCAAATCAAGTACGCTGGTTTTTAAATGTGAACCTCAATAAATCCGATGTCACAGAAGATATTTCAATTGCGGATCGACAAGGAAGTGGTCAACAATTAAATAAAGAGAGTTTTACATTTGATATTGTGAATGACAAAGAAACTAAATATATTTCACTTGCCGAGTTTGAGCAACAAGGTTATGGCAAAATTGACTTCGTGACAGATAATGACTTTAATTTACGTTTTTATCGGGATAAAGCACGCTTTACTTCCTTTATCGTCCGTTACACTTCGACAATCACAGAAGCAGGCCAACATCAAGCGACATTTGAAAATAGTTATGACATCAATTATCAACTAAACAATCAAGAAGCAACGAATGAAAAAAATACATCTCAGGTTAAAAATGTTTTTGTAGAAGGCGAGGCAAGCGGTAATCAAAATGTGGAAATGCCAACAGAAGAAAGTCTAGACATTCCTTTAGAGACAATAGAAGAATGGGAACCAAAGACACCTACTTCGGAACAGGCAACAGAAACAAGTGAAAAGACAGACACAACAGAAACCGCAGAAAGCAGCCAACCAGAAGTTCACGTCTCACCAACAGAAGAAGAAAATCCAGATGAAAGTGAAACGTTAGGTACAATTGAACCAATCATACCTGAAAAACCAAGTGTGACAACTGAAGAGAATGGCGCAACAGAAACTGCAGAAAGCAGCCAACCAGAAGTTCATGTCTCACCAACAGAAGAAAAAAATCCAGATGAAAGTGAAACGTTAGGTACAATTGAACCAATCATACCTGAAAAACCAAGTGTGACAACTGAAGAGAATGGCGCAACAGAAACTGCAGAAAGCAGCCAACCAGAAGTTCATGTGTCGCCAACGGAAGAAGAAAATCCAGATGAAAGTGAAACGTTAGGTACGATTGAGCCAATCATACCTGAAAAACCAAGTGTGACAACTGAAGAGAACGGCGCAACAGAAACTGCAGAAAGCAGCCAACCAGAAGTTCATGTGTCGCCAACAGAAGAAGAAAATCCAGATGAAAGTGAAACACTAGGCACGATTGAGTCAATCATACCTGAAAAACCAAGTGTGACAACTGAAGAGAACGGCACAACAGAAACCGCAGAAAGCAGTCAACCAGAAGTCCATGTCTCACCAACAAAAGAAATTACTACAACTGAGAAAAAACAGCCATCCACAGAAACAACTGTGGAGACAAATAAAAATGTTACATCAAAAAATCAACCACAAATACTAAACGCTCCATTAAATACATTGAAAAATGAAGGAAGCCCACAATTGGTTCCCCAACTGCTTAGTGAACCAATTCAAAAATTAAATGAAGCAAACGGGCAACGAGAACTTCCCAAAACAGGCACAACAAAAACACCGTTTATGTTAATAGCAGGAATACTGGCAAGTACATTTGCCGTTTTAGGTGTAAGTTATCTACAAATCAGAAAGAATTAACAATAGAAAAGCCATCCAGCTTTCGCTGGGGGGCTTTTCTATTATCTGGAGATAAATTGCTGATAGGCACCAATCAAAAACTATGCTACAGTAAGGTATATAATGCTCGAAAAGGAGGGAGTAAATGACTAAAAAAATATGGTCGCACTTTCGGAAAAGCTTCACTTGGTACATTTTGATTGGCGTGATTGTTTCATTATGTAGTGCTTTAGCAATTTATTTTTTTCAACAGTTGTTAGATCATTATCAAAAAAGTTTCCAACTAGGGTTGTTAGTAGCGTATGGAACGACAATTATTTTAATTCCGCTATTGTCTTATTGTGAACAGAAACCAAAAGCTTACTTAACTAATGGCATCTATTTCTATTTGAAGAAATTAAGTTTAATAAAAATGAGCAAGATTTCCTATGAAGAATATCTAAAACTGGGAGCGGGAGCTTTACTACAAAAAGTAGAAGTTGGTGCAGCAGCTGGGAGAAATATCCACTTGAATTTTTATGGGCGCTTATTTCGAGAGCTAATTCCAGAGACGTTATTTAATTTATTTTTCATAGCATTGATTGATAAAAAATTATTACCAGCAATTCTAATTGGTTATGTGATTGTATTTATTTTAACCAAAATACTTTTGAAAACGCTACAAAAAATGAAAGAAAAAACACTTATTTCTGAAGAAGCAATGAATGCTACTTTGATACGAGGGATGACAGAACTAGTAACTTTTAGAATTAATCGAAAATATAAAAAAGAGATTGAAAATTACGCGTTAATGGCAGAGGAAAATAGTCAAAATATAACAAAAATGACTATGATCCATGAATTTTTCTTTGGCTTTTTTGCCTTGTTAGTCGCACTTATCAAAGTAAGCATTGTCGTACTTAGTTTTACTAACGTTGTGACATTAAGTTTAGGTGGACTTGTAGCGATAGTGATGTATATCGATCGAATTTATACGCCGATAGCCATATTTAATGTTTTATTTGTTCAATATAATTTGGATAAAGTAGCCTATCAGCGCTTGGAAGATTTTTATAAAAAAGAAGATGATCCTGACTTAGCGGTTTCCGGCAAAGCGTTACCTGAAATTCAAACAATTTCATTAAAAGATGTGTGTTTTAGCGTAGATAGTCAAACGATTATGTCCCAACAAAATCGACAATTTTCAATGAATAAAACCTATGGCTTGATTGGAAAAAGTGGGACAGGCAAATCTACCCTGATTAAATTGATTTTAGGATTATTGAAGCCGACAGAGGGGACAATTTATGTGAATCAATTTCCTCTAACACAATTTAATTTGGAAGATTATTATGAAAAAGTTTTTTATTTATCTCAAGATGTGCCAATATTTCAAGGAACGTTAAAAGAAAATATTGTATTTAATCAAGAAATTTCTGATGAACAAGTAATTGAAGCTATGTATCGTTTTCAGTTGGGGGAACTTTATGAACGGTTGCCGGAAGGCTTAAATACTATTGTGAGTGAAAAAGGAATGAATTTTTCTGGTGGCGAGAAACAACGGATTGCTTTCACGCGCTTAGCATTTACACAAGCAGAGATCCTTATTTTAGATGAGGCGACTTCCGCATTGGACGAAAAGACCGAAGAAAAAGTGTTACAAGAAGTACAAAAATTTACCCACAATAAGTTGACTATTTTGGTTACTCATCGACCTAAAACCCTGCGATTTGTAGATGAAATTATTGATTTAAATGAGTGAACTTGTTAGCTCTTTGGCGCTTCTTTTGCTACACTTTTTATAAGAATTGAGAGAAAGGGGCAACTGTTGATGAATAATAATGAGCAAGAATTAGCGGAATTTTGGGATGAATTTGCAGAAGAATATGAAGAAATTCAACAAGAATCGCCATTTCCAATTGCCCGAGAATTACGTGATTTCTTGGTCCAAGAAGGTCTTTTTCCGTGTCAGACATTTCTGGATATCGCAGGTGGGACGGGACGATATTTACCTTTTTTTCAAGAGCAAGTCACGGAGTATACGCTAGCCGATATTTCTCAGAGAATGTTGGAGATTGCGGAAGCAAAAGCACAAAGCAACGTTGTTTTTCTTCACCAAAGCCAAGAAAGACTGATTGAGACTGGGAAAAAATTTCAAGTCGTTTTTTCAGCGATGAACCCTGCTTTGGATACGCCGGAAAAAGTTAATGCATTGTGCCAATTAAGTGAAGAATGGTGTCTTATATTTCGGCTAGTGGAAGAGCAAGATTCGTTGTTTTCTCCTTTTGAGCAAGAGAGCAACCCGCAGTTAAATTGGATGGCAAAATACAAAGCATTTCTAAAAAAAGAACAGCGCCCTTTTTTCACAAAAAAATTTTTCTTTGAAGCATCAGAAGCTATTTCAAAAGACTTTTTCCGCAACTATTTTGAAGAACAATGGTCAGTTCCAATTTTAGAACAACGCATACAAGAAATTTTTGGTTCTCATGAAATTAAGCAAAATCAGCGTACCATTATTTATGAATTAATTGTTATTCCATGTAAAAAAACAACCAGCGATGACTAATTATCGCTGGTCGTTTTTCGGTTATTTAATTGTGCGAAAGCTTTTTCTGGAATCTCTTTTTTATCAATTTTGACAGGAGATTGGATGATTCTTTTTTTACTAATGGTTGCTTCTATGTAAGCATTTGGTTCCAAAGGTTGCGGATTTTTGTCTGTCCGTTCGTAATCCATGACTTGTGTTTTTCCATTACTTTTAACAAAAGTTAGTCGATAGTGTAAAGAATATTGACCATCTATGCTTTTTTGATTGTCATCTACTGTTTGTTTTCGTTCAGGAATTTCTAGAGGAACTTGTGCATAGGCTTTTTCACCCTTATATGTATCTGCATAATAACGATAGCCTGTATAACCACCAACAATCAATAAGCCAATAAATAAAATAGCGCCGATTTTTTTCATTTTTTCTCCTCCTAACAATTTACAAAAATAGCATAGCAAAAGAAGAAGGAGATGGAACATCGAAAAAACGAACAGTTCTCTTACAAAACTGTTCGTTTTTTCAGTCTATTTAGCTTTCATCAGAGAGTAGAAAGGAATCATTTTTCTTACGATAACTAAAGAAAATAACAAAGTACAATAGGCCTGTTAAAAGAGTAACGCCTAACGAATTTGTAAATAAGATGCCAATAAAGATGAGGCCTAAAATGATTAAAGCAAGGAGATTAATACTTTTTTCAAAGAGAGACCCTCGTTTTAAAGACAGAACAAACGCCGCAGCGCTAATTAAAATCCAAATTAGCAAGACAGTGTAAGAGAGAGAACCGGCTAAGTAACCAAATAATTCATCGCCAACAAAATAAGAAAGAATAACGCCCAGATATAAAACACTTGCGCAGAAGAAAACTGAACGTTGAGGTACTTGGTGCTTGTTTAAAACCGCTAGTTTACTCATGGGTCCTTTTTTATCTTTTAAGCGAAAATATAAAAGGCGAGAAGAGGCGTATACCCCAGAATTAATAGAAGAAAACAAGGCTAAAATAATCACAAAATTTACGATGTCAGCAGCAAAAGGTATATTCATTTTTTCAAAAACCATAACAAATGGACTCACCGTTGTGCCTGCTAATGTATTCCAAGGGAAAATAATCAAAAGTAAGAATAATGGAATGATATAGAAGGAAATAATCCGTCCCATCACACCACGAATCGCTTTAGGAATGGCTTTTTTAGGATCATCTGCTTCACTGACAGTAATCGCGATTAATTCTGAACCGCCATAAGAATAAATAACTACTAATAAAGAATTAACAATACCTTTCATGCCATGTGGGGCGAAGCCACCATGATCGGTGATACTTTGTAAAGTAGGGAAGACACCACTGCCTAGCATTTGTTGTCCCACCAGATAAACACCAAAAATAATTAACAAAATGATGACACTAATTTTAGCAAACGCCAACCAATATTCTGTTTCTGCAAATAAACGAACCGAGTAAAGATTGATGAGCGTCGTTAAAATAGCTAAAATGAAAACAAAAAACCAAGCAGGAATATTAGGAAACCAAAGTTGTAAAAAGGAAGCTGCGGCAACCGCTTCTGCGATAATATTAATTGTCCACATGGAATAATAAACCCAATCAATAAAATCAGCAGAATGTGCACCTAAAAATGGTCGAACTAAGCCAGACAAACCATGATGTGTGTCTCCGCCATCTAAAACGAGTTTTCCTAAACCACTCATGACGATGAAGAGAACAGCACCGCCAATTAGAAAGGCGATTAAAACAGAAGGACCAGCAATACCAATTGCTTCGCCACTTCCTTTAAAAAGACCTGCGCCAATCGCTCCCCCTAAGGCTAACATCGTAATGTGGCGCGAGCTTAATTGTTTTTTTAAGGTTGTTTGTTGTGTTTCACTCATAGGATTCTCCTTTAATTGAAAAAAATAATATGAAAATAACTTTCTTTATTATATACAATTTTCTGACAATTACAACTATTCTGTCAATGAAAATGAAAAAATAAGTGAAAAATATTATGAAAATAAAAAAATTGAGCAATTTAAGTGATTAAAATCGCTCAATTTTTTTATTAATTTTTATTTTTTAATAGAGTCATAATTGTTAATGGAACAGTAATGACTACATAGCCGATGATACTAGCCACTACTAAATAAGCTATAGGACTTGAGAAATTAAATAAGTCCGTTAAAAGTATTGCGACAATCATTGAAATAGCATAACAAATGAATAATTGAATAAACCGCTTTGCAGACAAAAAATCACCTCTTCCTAATTAGTTAAAGTCTCTTTTCAATCATTTAGTATACACCTGAAAAGAAGAATAAACTATCATTAATTAAAAGAAAAAGTGAAACAACTAGCGGATTTTTTGTTCAGCTGATTATCTTAAGAATTAGAAAATGGGACATAAGTCATCTCGACTTATGTCCCATTTTCATTTATGACGTTGGCTTCGTGTAAATTGAGAAGTCTCGTCTTCTCTAGTGGTTGGTTGCTGTGTTCGTTGTACGGCTTGCTTTTCCGGCTCGCTCTTTTTTGCAACATCAGTCACAACATTTGGCTTCTGAGAAGGGGGAACGGTTGTTTTTTTGTTTAAAGTTGGCGTAGTTCTTTTTGTTTCTTTCTTTTGTTTCTTTTTATTATTTTTATCATTTCCAGTGACTGTCAAATAGATAATCAGAAAAATCATTAGGATCGTTGCAACAATTAATAGAATAAACATGTTAAATGAAATGAACATGCATGGCCCTCGTTTCTCGTTTTTTCTTAGTTTACCAAAATTTCAAAATTTCGTCACTCTTTTCTTCAGAAAAAACGAATTTCAAAGGGGTTAAAAGAAACTTTTATAAAAAAGCCTCCTTTTTTGTGTGAAAATGCACAAAATTTCTGGAATCGTTTGCTGTTAAAACCAGATACTGGTAAAATAATTATTGTATAAGAATCATTTTAAAAAACGATTTTTGTTACAAATAACGTATTTGTTGAAAAGGCACTGTGAAGTAGTTAGAGACGACAGCCAAGTGACTTTTAATGACAGCCGCCCAATTAATTTCATGGAGCCTTTTCGTAGAAAACGAGGAGGTTATTTTGCGTGAAAGTGAGTATATTTTCGACATGCGTGGTGGATTTACTTTTTCCAAATGTAGGGCAAGCAATGGTAGAGGTTTTGGAACGGTATGGCTGTGAAACGGTTTTACCAACAAGCCAAACGTGTTGTGGTCAGCCAACGTATAATAGTGGCTATGTGACAGAGAGCACGACAACGCTTAAGAATCAAATTGATAGTTTTGACGGTGCCGATTATGTGGTGGGACCTGCGGGGTCTTGTGTCGGCATGATGAAAGAATACCACAAATTTTTAGCAGATGATCCTATTTATGGACCAAAAGCACAACGTTTAGCTGAGCGAACTTATGAGTTTAGTCAGTTTCTTTATCGTGTCTTAGGGGTCAAAGATGTTGGCGCAACGCTATATGGGAAAGCCACTTATCATCGTTCTTGTCATATGACGCGAATTTTAAATGAACGAGAATCGCCCTTTGTTTTGTTGGATCATGTGAAAGGATTAGAAATGATTCCTTTAGGACATCTTGAAAATTGTTGCGGATTTGGCGGAACGTTTTCAGTGAAAATGCCAGCTATTTCTGAACAAATGGTGACGGAAAAAATGAACGATGTGATTGATACAGGCGCAGAAATTTTAATTAGTGCGGACATGGGTTGCCTGATGAATATCGGGGGTAAATTCAATCGTGATGGGAAAAAGATTAAGATTATGCATATTGCAGAAGTCCTTAATCACGAAGTGGATGAAGCACGCATGGACCAACCACAAATCATATCGGTAGGGTAAGGGGGAAGAACTGTGGGATTATCAACGAGCAATAAGCCGTTAAGTGAACGAATTGAAGAAAGTAAAAAAGATGTGTTTATGCAAAAGGCTGTCGCCAAAGCACAAGATGCCCAATGGGAGAAACGAGAAGGTGCGCGGGAAGCTTTAGGCAATTGGCCACAATGGCGTGAACTGGGAGAACAAATTCGCCAACATACAATTCAATATCTGCCTGACTATTTAGAAGAGTTCAGTGATAACGTTGCCAAACGAGGTGGCAAAGTCTTTTTTGCTCAAACCGCCGAAGAGGCCAATGAATATGTGAAACAAGTGGTTCTAGAAAAAAAGGCGAAAAAAATTGTGAAATCTAAATCAATGGTGACGACCGAAGTCGATATTGATCCAATGTTATTGGGATTAGACGATGTCAGTGTGATGGAAACAGATTTGGCGGAATTCATTTTACAAATGGATGACTGGGATGAGCCGTCACATATTGTTTTCCCAAGTATTCATAAAAATCGCGAACAGATTCGTCAGGTTTTTGCGAAAAAATTAGGGTATCAAGGAGATAATGACCCAGTAAATTTGGCACGCTGTGCACGAGAAGTGATGCGCAAATTCTTTTTGGAAGCGGAGATTGGCATTACAGGTTGTAATTTCGCTATTGCGGATAGCGGCTTAATTAACTTAAATACAAATGAAGGAAATGCTGATTTGACCATCAGTATTCCTAAGACACAAATCGTGTTAATGGGGATGGAAAGAATCGTACCAACAATGCGTGAAGCAGAGGTTTTAGATAACCTTTTAGCCAGAAGTGCCGTTGGTCAAAATTTAACAACGTATGTGACGTTTGCCGGGCAAAAAAATGCGGATGAATCCGATGGTCCAGAAGAATTTCACGTGGTCATTTTGGATAACGGGCGTTCAAAAGCGTTAGGAACAGCCTTTCAGCCAGTCTTACAGTGTATTCGTTGTGGGTCTTGTCTGAATGTTTGTCCGGTCTATCGCCATATTGGAGGGCACGGTTATGGCTCTATTTATCCAGGACCAATTGGTGCTGTGCTTTCTCCAATTTTAGGTGGATATAAACAGTTTGGGGAATTGCCTTATGCGTCTAGTCTTTGTGGGGCATGTACGGAAACATGTCCTGTGAAAATTCCATTGCACGAATTATTAATTGAACATCGTAAAGTGATGACCGATGATCTGAAAATGAAACATGGATTTGAAGATTTCCAAATGCGTATGGTAGGTAAAGCCACTGGTTCACCAGCAATGTTTAAAGCAGCCATGAAAGTCGATCATGCTGCAGCGGGCATTTTAAGTAAACAAAAAGACATTACTGTTGAAAACATGTACAATCATGGGGGCTACCTTGATAAAGGACCAGGGTTAGTAAAAGGTTGGACCGATGTTCGTGATTTGCCAAGACCACCAAAATCTTCAGAAAACTTCAGAAGTTGGTTCAAAAAACATCAAGAAGGTGAAAAAAATGACTAACGAAGCGATTCAAAATCGAGAACCTTTTTTACAAAATCTACGAGAAAAATTAGGCGTAGAAAAACAGCCTGTTTCGGCCCATCCATTTGAGCCAGTTAATCATTTACCAGAAGAACAGTTGGCAGATAAAACACCAGCAGAGCTATTAACGATTGTGAAAGAACGTGTGGAAACGATTCACACGAACTTAGTGGAAACTACACAAGAAAATTTACTGACGACGATTCAGCAAATTGTTGCTGAGTTCGGTGGAGGCAATCTTTTATTGCCAACAGATGCACGTTTTGAAGCTTATGGATTAGCTGATTTAGCTAAGTCATTAGAGGCTGTTTCTGTTAAGCAATGGCAACCTGGAAGTGAGCAACGAGAAGCGAATATTCAAACAGCTGCTCAGGCAAATATCGCGATTGCCTTTGCTGAGTTTTTACTAGCTGAATCAGGAACGATTGTGGTGGAGTCCAATGCGGGGCAAGGCAGAGCTTTACACTTTTTACCGAAGCATTACATTTCAATTATACCGTTTAGCAAACTCGTTCCACGTTCGACTCAGCCAGCAGCTTTTTATACAGAAAAAATAGAAAAAGGCGAAAAAATCGGCTCAGCGATTCACTTTATTTCAGGGCCTTCTAATTCAGGAGATATTGAAATGCAACTGGTTGTCGGGTTGCATGGTCCTTTAGAAGTTTGTTACGTGGTTGTGATGGATCGCTAAAACGCTAGAAGCATAATCAATTCAGCCCTTTTTAGAATTGATTATGCTTTTTTTATGGGCAGGATCAAAAAAGTAAGAATCAAATTTGAAAGAAATACGTTTTTTTTCTGACCATTTTGTAAAAAAAGCGTACATAAAAATTAATTGAGTGTTAAGCACTATAGGATTGATTTACTTTGTGGTAGAATATGAGACATAAGATAATAAGGTTTTTGGAGGAATGAGTTTGAAATCAAAAGAATTAATTAAAACAGTCGTCTTTTTTGCCTGTTTAGCTTTGGGTCTGTTTTTACTGAGACAATTTGTATTTACGCCTGTCGTAGTGAGAGGTCATTCAATGGATCCAACGTTAGCAGATGGTGAACGGGTAATTACATTAAAAAACACAGAAATTAATCGTTTCGATATTATTACTTTCCCAGCGCCAGATGAACCAGATAAAAATTATATTAAACGTGTGATTGGTTTACCTGGAGATACAATTGCGTACAAGGATGATACGTTGTACATCAATGGAAAAGAAGTTGACGAACCCTATTTAGATGAATTTAAAAAAGCCTTAACAGATGGTCAACCTTTGACAGGCGATTTTTCATTAAAAGAAAAAGTACCAGCAGATAGCTACTTTGTTTTAGGTGATAATCGACGGAATTCAAAAGACGGTCGTGTCATTGGTTTTATTCATAAAAAAGATATTTTGGGTGAAGTGAAATTTGTGATGTGGCCATTCTCACGGTTTGGTCCAATACCAGAAGTGTCAAAACAATAAAAGAGACAATGAGTAAAAGAGAAGGACGGAAATGTGTAAAAACAAACACATGTTTCCGTCCTTCTTTTGTGGTAAAATAAAGGCAGTGCAAAGGAAAAGGATGTGAAACCATGAGTGTGCAGTTTATTAGAGGAACCGCTGTGGCAGATTTAGAAGCGCCACTTATACAGGCGACAAAACAATGGCTAGAGGAAGACGCACAGCATGAAGTATTCTATTTAGTCCCGAACCATATTAAGTTTGAGCAAGAAATTCAAGTCTTGCAAAAGTTACGTCAATTACAGACAACTACGTCTGATTCAATAACCAGTACCCGTCTGCAGGTTTTTAGTTTTTATCGTTTGGCTTGGTACTATTTACAACATACACCTTTTTACTCGGCAGATGTTTTATCTGACGCAGGTGCTGCGATGATTTTTCGCAAAATTTTAGTAGAAGCAGAAGAAGAGTTACAAATTTTTAGAGGTGAAATTAACAAGCCTGGCTTTATTCAGCAACTATTTCAGCTTTATCAAGAAATGCGCGAAGGCAATATTGAGATTGCGGAGCTTTATCCATTTTTAGAAAAACAAACGGAGAACCCTAAAGGACAAGATTTACAACTTAAGTTTCAAGATTTAACGTTGATTTTTACGCGATTCCAATTACAAATGAGTCAGTATGGCTATGAATCAGCGGAGATTATTCAACATTTAAGCGAGTATTTACAAACGGTTGATTTGTCGAATGTTCAATTCGTTATTTCAGGCTATCAGCAGTTTACTGCCAGAGAATTAAAGTTGATTGAAGTGCTAATGGCGCAAGCAGGTTCTGTGAAAGTAGCCCTCTTATTGGACAAACAATATCCGCATGACTTACCTGATCCGCGGTCGTTATTTTATGAAGCGGGACAAACCTATCATCAGCTTTATCAACTAGCAAGACAGAAGCAAATCCCGATTCTTTCAGATTATGTGGAAAAGAAAGAGGTATTAATTACAAACCCAGACTTGCAAGGATTAAATGATTATTGGATTCAATCGCAAGAGCACCTGCCTCCATTAAGCACAACTGACTGGAGAGGCGATGGCTTATTTCTGTGGCGTGCTGAAAACGTTAAAGAAGAATTAACACATGTTGCAACCGAAATTCGCCGTTTAGTGGTGGAAGAAGGGTATCGGTACAAAGAAATTCAGGTGTTGACTCGTGATTTAGATTGTTATGAAAATTTATTAGAACCGATTTTTGCGGAACACGAGATTCCTGTTTATGTCGACCGAGATATGGCTATGGATCGGCATCCTTTAGTCGAATGGATTGAATCTTTATTTGCTATTCATTCGTACAATTATCGTTATCGCGATGTGCTCCGTTTTTTGAGAACGGAATTATTTATGCCAATGAATCAACTCGCTACTTCTGAAGAAAGCTTGACTGATTGGTTAAACCAACGGAACGCTTGGCGCAGAAAAGTTGATATTACCGAAAATGTAGTCCTGGCATACGGCTATGAAGGTTATTATTGGTCGCAAGAAAAAGATTGGGAATTTATTCGGTATGATTTTGAAGCGGAAGAGCAAGAAGATGTCGCTACGATGGAAGAAGAGTCAAATGCGATTCGTCAATCGCTTCAACGGCTGCTACCTAGTTACTTTCAAGCAATGATAAGTGCCAAAACTGGTTTGGAAGCAGCGACCGTCTTCTATCACTTTTTACTGCAAAGTGGTGTGGCAACACAATTAAAAATGTGGCGCTTACAAGCTATCGAAGCAGGTCAACTAGAAACAGCTCGTAACCATGAACAGACTTGGGATGCATTGATGTCGTTACTAGATGAATACGTCACTGTTTACGGAGAAAGTTCGTTTGATTTTACAACGTTTCAAGAAATATTTGTTAGTGGCTTGGAAGGTTTGCACTATAGTAAAGTGCCGACAGCGATTGACCAAGTACAAGTTCGCGCAATGGATTTAACTCGACCTGGCGCTGCCAAGGTTACTTTTGCTATTGGGATGACGGAAGAAATTTTTCCACAAAAGATTGAAAATAAAACACTGTTGTCTGATGAAGAACGTCAGACAATCAATGATACGTTAACGGAAAACCAATATTTACGTGGGACAACCGGACGCAAAATTGCGCAAGAACCTTATGTTGCGTATCTTGTCTTTTCTTCAGCGCGAGAACGGTTATATTTAACCTATCCAAGTGTTAAAGACACCGCTCAAGAAGTCAAACCGTCTCCTTATTTTAAAAATATCCAAAAAGATTTAAACTTGCCCGTTTTTGAAAAAAATGAAACAACCATTTTCGATGATGAAACGACCAGTTTAGCCCATATTAGTACGTATCGGACGTTAATCGGTGAATTAACGCGTTTGAAAAGACAACGGAAAGAAACACAAGAAGGATTGTTGCCTTTCTGGTTAAATATGGAAAAAGCGCTAATGAACCAATCAATTGCGCCGCTAGCCAAGCAAGTTTTCGAAAGTTTAACGCATCAAAATATTCCTGAAAAGATTGATGAGGTCTTAGCAGAACCTTTATATGGTAAAGATATTTATACATCTGTTTCTCGGATGGAGAGTTTTTATCGGTGTCAATATCAATACTTTTCTCGCTATGGCTTACGTTTGAAAGAAAGAGATGTCTTTGGGCTTTCACCAGCAGCTACAGGAGAATTTTTCCATGAAGCATTGGATCAGTTCTTTAAATTATTGATTATGAATCAACGGAACTTATCTGAATTAACCGATCAGGAAGTCAATTTATTGGCGGAGGAAGTACTAAATAGTATTTTAGGGGATGCACGTTTTTCTGTATTAACGACCTCTAGTCGCATGAACTATATTCGCTATCAATTAAGTCAAACAATTAAAAAAGTCAGTTGGGCGCTGAAACGCCAAAGCCAACGAAGTGGCATGACGACTGTTCAAACAGAAGTGTTATTTGGCCAAATTGCCGCTAAAAAAGGAATTTCTGGTTTGGAATTACCATTAAAAAATCAAGGGAAGATTCATGTTCGGGGAAAAATCGACCGGATTGATCAATTGGTTACACCCGAATCAACCTATTTAGGTGTGATTGATTATAAATCGAGTCACCGTAAATTTAATATGACAGAAGCGTATTACGGCTTAGCCATGCAAATGCTGACGTACTTGGATGTGGCTTTAATGGATGCTGTGCAATTAGTTGGTCAAGAAGCTAAACCTGCTGGCTCACTTTATCTGCATGTACACAATCCTACGTTATCTTATGAAGGCAAAGACGACATTGAACAACAAATGCTTAAAAAATATCAGTTTGATGGTCTTTTGATGAAAGACCCAGATTTATTGGATCATTTAGATACGAGTCTGCAAGCTAAACAAAGTTCGTTGCTGTTTCCGATTGAAGAATCCGCCAAAGAACAAATTAAACCTGGTCGTCGCCAAGAAGATAAATTTGTGACAGAACCAGAACTAGGCGCGTTGCTTTCCCATAACCGAAATAAATTTATTGAAGCGGGGAATCAAATTATTGGCGGCGAAGTTCAACTTAATCCCGCTTATCAAGGCAAGGAACGGATTGCTTGTCGCTATTGTCCGTTTCGAAGTGTCTGTGATTTTGATGTGATGTTAAAAGAAAATAATTATCATCGCATTGAGAATTTATCCAAAGAGGAAATTATGGCGCGCTTGTTAAACAAAGATGAGGAAGGAGCAACCGAAGATGAGTAAAACAATTCCACTACGTCCAGCCAATGAGCAATTCACCGACAGTCAATGGCAAGCGGTGTTTGATGGCGATGAAAATATCTTAGTTTCTGCTTCGGCTGGCTCAGGAAAAACCACTGTTTTAGTCCGCCGTGTCATTGAAAAAGTCAAAAGCGGCGTCGATATCGATCGTCTCTTGATTGTGACGTACACTGAAGCCGCCGCCCGTGAGATGAAAGAACGTATCCAAGTGGCTTTACAAAAGGCAATGAATGAAGAACAAAATCCAGAAAGAAGACGGCATTTTTCTCGTCAAATTGCTCTTTTGCCAACAGCCAATATCAGCACGTTACATGCCTTTTGTTTAACTGTTATTCGTCGTTTTTATTATTTAATTGACATAGATCCAGTTTTTCGGATGTTAACAGATGAAACAGAAACATTGTTATTAAAAGAAGATGTTTGGGATGCATTACGTGAACAATTTTATGCGGAAAATCAAGAAGAATTTTACCAATTAACAGCGAATTTTTCCAATGACCGTAGTGATGACGGACTCACTAACTTAATTTTTTCTTTTTATGAATTTGCCAAAGCCAATCCTGATCCAGAGGCGTGGATTAATGGCTTAACACAAGCCTACGAAGTAGGGGATCGGCTAGGCGAATCAACGTTATTTCAGACGTATTTAAAACCGCTAGCCGTTGAGACGTTACAACGAACTCTTCAGCGTTACGAAGAAATGGTGACCTTAACAGAGGGCGAAGAGAAACTTCAAAAGATTTGGTATTTAGCTCAAAATGAAAAGGAACAAACAAAACAATTTTTACAATTTTTAGAGAGAAATGATTTAGAAAGCGCCTATAATTTGACTGAATTGTTGAGCTTTGACCGCTACCCAACGGTTCGTGCCGAAGAGTTGAAACCAACCGCGGAACAAGCCAAACAGTTACGAGAACAAAATAAAAAAGCGTTAAATGATTTGAAAAAGCAACTGTTTACACTTTCTCCAGATGCCATGAAACAAGTCTTGAAAGAGGCCACGCCCATTGTTCAAGAAATGGCTCACGTGGGGAAACAATTTATGGAGGCCTATGGCGCAGAAAAACGGCTTAAAAATTTAGTGGATTTTAATGATTTAGAACATTATACGTTAGCTATTTTAGCGAAAAATCAGGCAGATGGCTGGCAAGCATCAGAAGCCTCTCTTTACTATCGCGAAAAATTTGATGAAGTGTTAGTCGATGAATACCAAGATATCAATCAATTACAAGAATCTATTTTGTATTGGTTGCGCCGCCCGCTTAGCGCAGAAGGAAACCTTTTTATGGTAGGAGATGTGAAACAGTCTATTTATTCTTTCCGCTTGGCAGACCCTACATTGTTTATTGAAAAATACAATCAGTATGGGCAAGGCAAAGAGGGCAAACGAATTATTCTAGCTGAAAATTTTCGTTCCCGCAAAGACGTTTTAGACTTTACGAATTTAGTATTTAGTCAATTAATGGATGAGCGAGTGGGCCAAATTGC
Source organism: Enterococcus sp. C102(2024) (assembly GCF_040888205.1). Classification (NCBI taxonomy): domain Bacteria; kingdom Bacillati; phylum Bacillota; class Bacilli; order Lactobacillales; family Enterococcaceae; genus Enterococcus; species Enterococcus sp. C102(2024). Next base: position 98,902 of record NZ_JBFOHH010000001.1, read on the forward strand.
TTACGATGAGTCAGCTGCTTTGGTTCATGGTTTTGATCAATTTTCGGAGGCGGCTGATTATTCAACTGAATTGCTAATTTATGAAAAAAAAGCAACAGAATCAGTTGAATTTCCAGAATTACAATCCCCTGAGTTGTTGATTGAAGATAAGACAGAAGGGGAACTTTACGTTACTGCTTTGAAAATTCGTGAATTAATTGACCAAAATTTCTTGATTTATGATAAAAAGCTGAAAACGGATCGACCGATTACTTATCAAGATATTGTCTTATTAACGCCTACGAAGAAAAATAATTTAACTATTTTAGATGTTTTTAAATCATTAGAAATTCCAGTTCAAGTCAATGATGCTCAAAATTATTTCCAAGCAACGGAAATTCGTACAATGATTGCCTTGCTTCAATTGATTGATAATCCCTATCAAGACATTCCTTTGGCAGCTGTGTTACGTTCACCAATTGTTGGATTAAAAGAAAACGAATTAGTGCTTATTCGTTTGGCTAATAAGGAAGCCAGTTACTACGAAGCATTTTTAACGTTTAATCAAAAGATGGAACCAACCATGGAGGAAGCAGTTGTTCAGGAAAAAACTATACGTTTTGCTGAATCATTAGAAAAATGGCGGGAACAGGCTCGACGCAACCAGATTAGCACCTTGCTGTGGACGATTTATCGGGAAACGGCCTACCTTGATTATGTTGGCGGGTTGCCTGTTGGCAAACAACGCCAAGCCAATTTATATGCGTTGGTTGATCGGGCCGCGGCGTATGAAAAAACAACCTTCCGCGGATTATTTCAATTTGTTCGCTTCATCGAAAAAATGCAAGAAAAAGACAAAGATTTAGCGGAACCAGTCGTTTTAAGTGAAGAGAATGCCGTACGCGTCATGACGATTCACGCTAGTAAAGGGTTAGAATTTCCGGTGGTATTCGTTTTAGATATGACCAAAGAATTTAATGTCAGTGATTTGAATGAACGCTATATCTTTGAAGAAAATTTAGGCGTAGGCATTCGTTATTTACAACCTGAAGAACGAGTTATGTACGACACTTTACCATTTTTGGCGATTAAACAAGTACGATTGAGAAAATTACTATCCGAAGAAATGCGGAAGTTATATGTGGCGTTGACACGCGCAGAACAGAAACTTTTTCTGGTGGGCTCCTATAAAGACCAAGCGGCGATGTGGAAAGAGTGGCTGAAAGTTGGCGATGTAGAAACACTGGTGCTACCAGCTGAAAATCGCTTGCAAAGTAAAAGTAGTTTAATGAATTGGGTTGGGATGACATTGGTACGTCATCAAAAAGCCGATGAATATCAGCAAGAAGTAGTAGTAAGTAACGTTCCGCAAGTCAAAAAGCACCCAGCTAACTTTCATATTCAGTGGTTCAACGAAGAACAACTACGAGCAGCCATTCAGCAATTACAATTGCCAGAAAGACAAGCAGAGGATTTAGCCGAAAAAGCGCAATTATCTGCTGACAAAATCAATCGTGGCCTTGCACGGTTAAGTTTCAACTATCCGTTTGAAGTGGCTACTCGGACTACCAGTTATCAGTCTGTTTCTGAAATCAAGCGAGTATTTGATGACCCCGACAACAAAGAAATTGGTAAAATTGAGGTTCGGGAAGACAATACTATTCAAGCGCAACCGTTGATTGTCAATCGAATGATTGAAGGAGATTTAAGTAAGCCTAAATTTTTAGATACGGTTCAAGCGCCCTCAGCAGCTGAAATTGGGACAGCAACCCATTATTTATTACAACTAATTGATTTAAGTAAGCAACCTTCTTACGAGGAAGTGCGAGCTGTTCAAGAACGCTTAGTGGAAAATAAATTGATTTTACCAGCAATTGCTGAAAAAATGAATCTGGAGCAAATCGTGGCCTTCTTTGACACCGCCTTAGGAAAACAATTGATTCAACACCATCAAACCGTTAGAAGGGAACAACCTTTTTCTATGCTGATTGAAGCAGAAGAGCTCATTCAAAATTATCCAGAAACGACACAAGATGATTTATTAATTCATGGGATTATTGATGGCTATATCGAATTAGACAATCAATGCATTTTGTATGACTATAAAACCGATCATGTAAAAGGCACCTCTCCCCAAGCAATTTCTGAAATTGTCGAACGGTATCGCGGACAGATGAATCTTTATCGTAGAGCGCTACAAGAGGCGACGCATAAAGAGGTGTCGCACGTCTATTTAATTTTATTAAATGGAGGAGTAATTATTGACATGCAGACAGGAAATGTTGTAGATTTTATAAAGTAGAAAAAATTAGAAGCAGAAACACTTACATTTTGTAAGGAATGTGCTATACTCATTGAAGAGGTGAGGAAGATGGAAAAAGTAAAAACAGAATCGTTTGTACTTTGTCCCAAATTTGAAAAATCATTTTCAATACTTGGTAAAAAATGGAATGGTTTAATTATTGATGTTTTATTAGAACGAGGTCCTCAACGTTTTGGCGAATTAAAAGAAAAAATTCCAATGTTAAGTGATCGTGTCTTAGTAGAGCGATTGAAGGAACTAGAAGCTGAAGGAATTATCACCAAAGCTGTTCGTTGCGGTGAAGGAAATCGCTTAGAATATTTCCTAACCGAAAAAGGCGAAGACTTGCAATTAGCAATGGAACAAATTCAACATTGGGCAGAAAAATGGGTAAAAGACGAAGAATGCAGTTGACCGCAAGCAAAACTTCTTGTAAACTAAACGTAATTAAATAACTAAAAAAACAGTGATGGAAACAAGTAGTTTGAATTGACGTGTTTTAGGGAGAGTCAGCCAGAGACTGGAAGCTGATTTACACAGTCACCAAGCGAAATTCACTTCCTGAGTTTGTTTGTTTTCAAGAAGAAAGCAAACCGGTAATTGCCGTTAAATGAAATGAGTGCATGACAACAATTTGTTATGAATTAGGATGGTAACACGATAGCTCGTTCCTTTGAAAGGAATGGGTTATCGTTTTTTTTAGTTTAAATAAAAGATAGAGGGGAACGCATAATGACATTACAAGCGCAATTAGAAGCTCTTAGAGACAATACGCTCAAAGAAATCGCACAAGTTGCTACTTTAAAAGAATTAAACCAAATTCGCGTAGAAACATTAGGGAAAAAAGGGCCAATCACCGAAGTATTAAGAGGCATGAAAAACCTTTCACCAGAAGAACGACCAGTGGTGGGGGGCTTTGCAAATGAAATTCGTGATTTATTAACAGAAGCAATTGAAGCGCGCAAAGTTGTTTTAGAAAACGAAGCGTTAAATGCGGCACTAAAAGAAGAAAGTTTAGATGTAACTTTACCTGGAAAACAAATGCCTCAAGGCACACGTCATATTTTGACACAAGTTATGGAAGAGATTGAAGATATTTTCTTAGGCATGGGTTATCAAGTAGTGGAAGGATACGAAGTAGAATCCGATCATTATAATTTCGAACGCATGAATCTACCAAAAGATCATCCAGCACGCGACATGCAAGATACGTTTTATATTTCAGATGAGATGTTAATTCGTACGCATACTTCACCAGTTCAAGCTCGAACAATGGAAAAACACGATTTTTCAAAAGGTGCATTACGAATGATTTCTCCTGGGAAAGTATTCCGTCGTGATACAGATGATGCGACACATAGTCACCAATTCCATCAGATTGAAGGCCTTGTTGTCGATAAAAATGTCACAATGGGTGATTTAAAAGGGACGTTAGAAGTCATGATGAAAAAAATGTTTGGTGAAGATCGTAAAATTCGTTTACGTCCTAGCTATTTCCCTTTTACAGAACCTTCAGTCGAAGTAGATGTTAGCTGTTTTAAATGTGGCGGCGCAGGTTGTAACGTCTGCAAACATACAGGTTGGATTGAAATTTTAGGTGCGGGGATGGTTCATCCAGATGTGTTACAAATGTCAGGGATTGATCCAACAGAGTACTCAGGCTTTGCCTTTGGCTTAGGACCAGATCGCGTTGCTATGTTACGTTATGGTGTAAATGATATCCGTAATTTTTATCAAAATGATTTACGTTTCTTAAATCAATTCAAGGTAAAGGAGTAGTTGAAAAATGTTAGTTTCTTATAAATGGTTAAATGAATATGTTAATCTTTCAAACGTTACTCCGCAAGAATTAGCGGACAAAATGTCTGTGACAGGTATCGAAGTTGAGGGCGTTGCTGTACCTGAAGAAGGCTTAAAGAAAATTGTTGTCGGTGAAGTAAAAGAATGTGTTCCTCATCCAAACTCTGACCACTTATCAATTTGCCAAGTAGACATCGGTGAAGAAGAATTGTCACAAATTGTTTGTGGAGCACCAAATGTGAAAGCCGGAATTAAAGTCATCGTGGCGTTACCTGGTTCAAGAATTGCAGGAAATCAAAAAATTAAAAAAGGTAAAATGCGTGGCGAAGTCTCTAACGGAATGATTTGTTCGTTAGAAGAGCTAGGATATTCAGATAATGTCGTACCAAAAGCCTACGCTGAAGGGATTTATTATTTACCTCAAGAAGCAGTGAATGGGACACCTGTTTTCCCTTATTTAGACATGGATGATGCGATTATTGAATTATCAATTACACCAAACCGTGCAGATGCATTAAGTATGAGAGGGGTAGCCTATGAAGTTGGCGCAATTTATCGTCAAACGCCTCAGTTTAATGATCCCAAACTCAAAGAAGATGCTTCAGATAACGTGGAAAATTACGTAACAGTGACTGTTGAAGATTCACAAGATGCACCAGCGTATCAAATTCGTGTCATTAAAGATGTGACGATTGCAGAAAGTCCTCAGTGGTTGCAAAACCGATTGATGAATGAAGGAATCCGTCCGATTAACAATGTGGTGGACGTGACAAATTATATTTTATTATTATTTGGTCAACCATTGCATGCATTTGATTATCAAAAATTAGATAGTAAAGAAATCTTGGTTCGTCGAGCAACAGCAGCAGAAGAACTAATTACATTAGATGGTGAAACACGTCAATTAACAGAAGAAAATATCGTCATTACGAATGGAAAAACGCCTGTCGGCTTAGCCGGTGTAATGGGTGGAGCTAATTCTGAAATCAGTCAAGAAACAACAACTGTGGCTTTAGAAGCGGCATTGTTCAATCCATTGTCTATTCGCAAAACGTCTAAACAATTCAATTTACGGAGTGAATCTTCAAGTAGATTTGAAAAAGGCATCAACCAAGCGACAGTTGGGCTAGCTTGTGATGTGGCAGCCGCGATGATTGCAGAGTTAGCCGACGGAACAGTGGTTTCAGGCACTGCAGTTGGTTCTGAAGTGGCCGTTAAAGAAGCGCAGGTAGCTGTGACTTTAGAACGAATCAACCAATATTTAGGCACTGCATTAGATGAAGCAACGGTGAATGAAATTTTTGAAGCACTCGGTTTTGCTTATGAAGTAAATCAAGGCGCATATGAAATTACGATTCCACCAAGACGTTGGGATATTGCGATTGAAGCAGATATTATTGAAGAAGTGGCGCGCATTTATGGATATGATCATTTACCTTCAACATTGCCAAGTGGAGAAACAGTTGCTGGAAGTCTAACCAAAGCACAACATGTTACGCGCCAATTAAAGAGCTTACTGGAAGGTCATGGTACGAGTGAAGCCATCAGCTATGCATTGACAACAGAAGAAAAATCCCGTCAATTTATGATGAAAGAAAGTCAAACAACACGTTTGCAATGGCCAATGAGTGAAGAGCGTTCTGTGTTACGTATGAACTTAATTTCTGGTTTATTAGATGATGTTGCATACAATGTGGCACGTAAAAATAATAATATCGCCTTCTACGAAGTAGGACGCGTTTTCTACCAAACAGAAGATCCAACAAAAAATTTACCTACAGAAGAAAATCACTTAGCACTTGCTTTAACTGGTAATACAATGGTTAAAGATTGGCAAACAAAAGCAACAGCCGTTGATTTTTATACAGTAAAAGGCTTAGTGGAAAGTATTGTAGCTGTTTTAGGATTAACAGAAAAAATCAGTTATCAAGCGACAACGGCGATTCCAGAAATGCATCCAGGCCGGACAGCATGGATTTATTTAGAAGGTGAAGTGGTTGGTTTTGTCGGACAAGTTCACCCAACGACAGCGAAAGCGTACGATATTCCAGAAACATATGTTGCTGAATTAAACTTGCAACAATTAGTAGCTACAGAAGCAGGCGGGGTTACTTATGAAGCAGTTTCTAAATTCCCAGCAGTTTCTCGAGATATTGCTTTATTAGTCGATGAAACAGTTACCAATCAAGAACTAGTTAAAACTATTTCAGATAACGCAGGTAAATATTTGAAAGAGATTCATTTATTTGATGTATATCAAGGTGAAAAACTAGGCGCTGGCAAAAAATCAATGGCGTATAGTTTAACTTTCGTTAATGCAGAAGCGACATTAGTGGATGAAGAAATTAACCGTTCAATGGAAAAAGTTGAAAAAGCGCTAATTGAAAAACATCAAGTAGAAGTAAGATAAAATAAAAACAGGAAAGTGGGGCATAAGTCGAAATGACTTATGCCCCACTTTCTAAATCTTAAGATAATCAGCTGAACAAAAGCAGCTCCTTCGGAAATAAGCCGAAATTCTCCAAAAATTAAAGAACAATTTTCGGAAATTCCTTCTTATTTCTTGGAGCTAAACACTTTTGTCTCAGCCTCCTGTTTTTAACTACATTAATAACTTTTCGCCCAATTTCGTGAAAGCCAACGTGAAAATTGTGAGATACTAAAGTTAATAATGAAATAAATAAGGGCGACGATTCCGTAAATAGTGAATACTTGTCCTGTTTGTGCGTAGCGCCCCATTAAGATATAAGATTTGCCAAAGAGTTCTTGTAAAGCAATCACGGAATACAAGAAACTTGTATCCTTGATGACAGTAACAAACTGAGAAACGATCGCTGGTAAAACATTGCGAATGGCTTGAGGCAAAACAATATGATAAAGAATTTGCCAATTTGAAAAACCTTGAGAACGTGCCGCTTCAATTTGTCCTTTATCAACACCATTTAAACCACCACGAATAATTTCCGCTAAAGCAGCGGTGGTAAACACAGTAAAACTCACAATTCCAGCAGGAGTGGATTTGATTTTGAAAATCAAAAAAATAACATAAATCCACAATAAGTTTGGAATATTACGCACCACTTCTACATAAATACTGGCAAGTAACTTCAGTGGTCCATGGGTTTGATTTCGCAAAACGGCTAGAATGGTGCCAAAAATCGTACTCAAAATAATTGAGACGAAGGAAATATAGAGCGTCAATTTTAAGCCGTTAAATAGAAATTGAAAATTATTTGCTGTCAGTAATTGACGCATTTCTTCTGAAAAAGGCATCTGTTTTCCTCCTATCTACTATATGCTTTCTTATTTTTTTCTTCCATTTTTCTAGCCAAATTCGCTAATGGGAAGCAAAGAATGAAATATAAGAAACCAGCAAGCGCAAAGGCGGGAATATAGTTCAAGTTGACAGATGACCAACTATTGGCAGCAAACATTACGTCAGCGCCAGAGATAATGGCAACTGTTGACGTATTTTTAATTAGGTTAACGACTTGATTGGTTAAAGGCGGTAACATAATCCGCCATGCTTGTGGTAAAATCACATACCGCATCGTTTGACCATACGTTAATCCTTGGGAGTAAGCCGCTTCAAATTGCCCTCTTGGGACAGCTCCGATTCCTGAGCGAACCACTTCAGAAATGTAGGCGCCATGATAGAGGCCTACACACAGAATGGCAATCGTAGTAATAGAAAATGAAAGCAGCGGGCTTAGCAGAGGAAAGCCATAATAGACTACGATAAATTGAATCAACAAAGGTGTGTTTTGAAAAAATTCTACATAGACACGACTAATTGCGTGTAAAAGTTTACTTTTGGTCGCTGATAAACTGCCAAAGAAAATGCCTAAAGCAAAGGCGACTAAGATTGCTCCTAAAGAAAGCAGAATAGTATAGAGAAAAGCCTGACCAAAAATTCGCCAATCTTGAAATAAAGCTTCCCAACGATATAAGGCAAACGGCCCTTCTTCAAGCCAGGAAATATTGGCTAATAAAAACATAAAAATCCCTCCTAAAATTTTTGATTCTTCAAGTCTTAGGAATGATTAATTTTTTAAGCCCCAGTCTTGATAAATTTTTTCTAGTGTGCCGTCTTTTTCCCATTTTTCAATTAAACCATTTAGATAATCATTTAATTCAGTATTTGCTTTCTTTGTAGTAATTCCATATTCTTGTGGCGAAAAACCATCTTTTAAAATTTCTGTCTTGTCATCCACATAGCCAGATAGGATTGATTTATCCACTGAAAATGCATCAATTCGTTTAGAAGTTAACGCTGTTTTTAATTCTGGATAGGAACCTAATTCTTGATAAGTAAATTTGATTCCTTCCTCTTGCGCTTTTTTCTCTAAGTTTTCTTTTGTCGTAGCAGATTGTGCAACGCCGATTGTTTTTCCGTCTAAATCTTTCATGCTGGAGAAGTTATCCTCTTTGCGCACAAGGAAACCAATCTCATCTGTATAATAAGGAGTTGTAAAATTATAAGTCTTTTTACGTTCATCAGTAATTGTAAATGTAGCAATTACCATATCTAGTTCACCATTGTCTAAAAGGGGACCGCGCGTTTTCGCTGTCACGCCCACAAATTCCACATTCTCTTCGCTGCCGGTAATTTCTTTCGCAATCAAGCGTGCAATATCTGGTTCCATTCCTTCATTTTTGTTTGTATCAGGATTCATATAGCCAAAATTAGGAATGTCTTCTTTGACACCTACTTTAATTTTCCCTGCTTTTTTTAATTGTTCTACTGTGACCGTTTTGTTTGATGAAGCACTTTTGGAAGTTGAGTCATTGTTGCCGCTACCACAGCCCACAATGATGCCTGCTAATACAAGTAAGGAGAGTCCAGCCAGCCATTTATTTTGTTTTTTCATTGTTCATTCCTCCAATTTTTTGTTTTTTTATTCATTACCCGTTATGAATAATTTTGCTTAGAAATTCTTTTGCACGAGGGTTTTCAGTGCTTGTAAAGAAATGTTCAGGCGTTCCTTGTTCAATAATCTCTCCTTGGTCCATAAAGATTACACGGTCAGCCACTTGACGAGCAAAGCCCATTTCATGTGTGACACAAACCATGGTAATATTTTGTTTGGAAAGATCGACCATTACATCTAAAACTTCTTGAATCATTTCTGGATCAAGTGCCGAAGTCGGTTCATCAAAAAGGATAATCTCAGGATGCATATTTAAGGCACGAGCAATAGCGACCCGTTGTTGCTGCCCGCCAGAAAGCTGCGAAGGATAAGCAGACGCTTTATCAGCTAAGCCGACCCGTTCTAAATACTCCATGCCAGTACGAACCGCTTCTTCTTTGGAAACGCCCATCACTTTAATCGGTGCTAACGTTAAATTATCAATAATCGTTTTGTGAGCATATAAGTTAAAATTTTGAAAGACCATGGCAACTTTCTGGCGAACCTTTTGAATCGGTGCTTTCGGTTTGGTGATGTCAATGTTATCAATTACGACGGAACCATCATTGACTTTTTCCAATTGGTTCATACACCGAATTAATGTACTTTTGCCAGAGCCAGAGGGTCCGATAATGACAATTTTTTCTCCTTGCTCTACATTCAAAGTAATATCTTTTAAAACGTGATGCTCCCCAAAATACTTATTTACATGTTCTAAAGAAATCATAGGCAGTCTCCTTTGCAATCATTTGGTAGAAAAGATAACAGAGGATTCGGTGAGAAACGTGTTATTTAAATTAAATTAACCAAATGCATTTCTAATTGTATTCTTAATGTTAGGAATTATAACATACAAAAAAATGAATTACTAGTTTTTTAATCGAAAAAGATTTCCTTCAAAAAAAGAAATAAATGAGAGCAAAACAGGAAAAATTGACAATAGTCCTTAAAAAGTAGAAAATAAAGGCAGTGAATAAAAGGCAAAGGTAGGATGAGAATGAGCAATCAAGAAGCCATTGGATTAATTGATTCTGGCGTTGGTGGATTAACTGTTTTAAAGGAAGCGCTAAAGCAATTACCAAATGAACGATTAATTTATTTAGGAGATACAGCCCGTTGCCCATATGGTCCACGACCAGCCGAACAAGTCGTTCAGTTTACTTGGGAAATGGCCGATTTTTTATTGAAAAAACGAATAAAAATGCTAGTAATCGCATGTAATACCGCGACGGCTGTCGCATTAGAAGAAATTAAAGCTGCCTTGCCAATTCCAGTTGTCGGTGTTATTTTACCTGGCGCACGAGCAGCCGTTAAAGTCACAAAAAATAACAAAATTGGTGTCATAGGTACCTTAGGGACAATCAAAAGTGCTTCCTATGAAATCGCCATTAAAAGTAAGGCACCAGCAATTGAGGTGACTAGTTTAGCTTGCCCTAAATTTGTCCCCATTGTTGAAAGTAATCAATATCGTTCTTCCGTAGCAAAAAAAATTGTGGCAGAAACACTTCAAGCACTACAATTAAAAGGACTTGATACGTTGATTTTAGGTTGTACCCATTATCCGTTGTTACGTCCGGTGATTCAAAATGTGATGGGAAGTCATGTGACATTAATTGACTCAGGAGCCGAAACAGTTGGCGAAGTTAGCATGCTTCTCGATTATTTTGACATTGCACATACGCCTGAAGCGCCTACACAGCCCCATGAATTTTATACAACTGGTTCTGCAAAAATGTTTGAAGAGATTGCAAGCAGTTGGCTTGGTATAGAGAACTTAAAAGCACAACAGATTCACTTAGGAGGAAACGAAAATGATTAGACATGATAGTCGTGCACCAAAAGAATTGCGAAAGATCACTATTGAAACCAATGTTTTTAAACATCCAGAAGGTTCGGTGGTTATTTCGTTTGGCGATACAAAAGTAATTTGCTCAGCCACTGTCGAAGAAAAGGTTCCCCCATTTTTACGAGGCGGGGGAACAGGTTGGGTAGCAGCTGAATATAGCATGCTCCCTCGCGCGACGAACACAAGAAATATTCGGGAAAGTGCGAAAGGAAAATTAACAGGGCGAACAATGGAAATTCAACGTTTGATTGGGCGGTCATTGCGAGCTGTTGTTGACTTAGAAAAGTTAGGGGAACGGAGCATTGTTGTCGATTGTGATGTGATTCAAGCAGATGGGGGAACCCGTACAGCTAGTATTACAGGCGCTTTTGTTGCTCTACGCTTAGCAGTCAATCATTTATTGATGACTGGTGCGCTAGCGGAAGACCCAATTAAAGAGCATTTAGCTGCTGTCAGCGTGGGTATTTTACCCGATGGTTATTGTGTGCTGGACTTAGATTACGCAGAGGACTCGAATGCTGCAGTGGATATGAACATCGTGATGACCGAGTCTGGTGAATTTGTGGAAATTCAAGGAACGGGTGAAGAAGCTACCTTCTCAGGAGATGAGTTAAATGCCATGCTCTTTTATGGAAAAACAGGGATTGAGGAATTAATTGCGTATCAGAAAGAAGCGCTTTATGCTTTAGCCTCTGAAGAAGTCCCTTCGCAAGATTCAGAAGAGAAAGTGATTGTCATTGCGACTAGAAATCCTGGTAAAGCGAAAGAGTTTAGTTCAATTTTTGGTGAAAAAGGATATACAGTTAAGACGTTATTAGATTATCCGAATTTGCCAGATGTAGAAGAAACTGGTCAAACATTTGAAGAAAATGCTCGTCTAAAAGCTGAAACAATTGCAGAAATTTTACAGAAACCAGTATTAGCAGATGATTCAGGATTAATTGTTGATGCGTTAGGGGGAATGCCAGGAATCTATTCTGCTCGTTTTGCTGGTGAACCAACTAACGATGCTTCAAATAATGCGAAACTATTGCACGAGTTAACGGGCGTGCCAAAAGAAAAAAGACAAGCGCGTTTCCATTGTACATTGGTTTTTGCTGAACCAAAGAAAGAAAGTCTGGTGGTCGAAGCTGAATGGCCAGGAGAAGTCGGTACGATTCCTCGTGGTGAAGGAGGCTTTGGGTACGATTCACTTTTCTATGTTCCAGAGCTTGGTAAGACGGCAGCTGAATTGTCTGGAGAAGAGAAAAATAAAGTCAGTCATCGTGGACAAGCAGTGGCAAAATTAAAAGAACAATGGGAAGAATGGCTAAAAAAATAGGAGTTGAAACGTATGAAAATCTTGGTAGTAAGCGATAACCATGGCGATCGCGACTGTTTGGTTGACTTAGTGAATCATTATGAAGGACAAGTCGATGCACTCTTTCACTGTGGTGATTCTGAATTAGAACCGACAGATGAACTTTGGCAAAAATTCATTGTAGTGCAAGGAAATTGTGATTTTTATGATGAATTTCCCAAAACTGTGACTAAAAAAGTGGGGGATCAAGTTATTTATATGACACATGGTCATTTGGCCAATGTTAGAATGGGTCTCACGACACTTGCTTTACAAGCGGAAGAAGCAGGAGCGACAATTGCCTTATTTGGTCACACTCATGTACTCGGTGCAGAGCGACACAATAACATTCTCTTTGTTAATCCGGGAAGTATTCGTTTACCTCGTGGACCAGTTCAAGAGAAAACATATGCCATAATTGAAAGTACACCTGAACAATATCTCGTTCAGTACTATAACAAAGAGCACCAACCGTTGGAACGATTAAAGGCAACGTTTACGAAGTAAGTGAATGTTAAGAAATAAGTGCTACTTTTTTATTTATCAGATTTTGAGCGTAGGACAAAAATCCAAAAGAGATTTTTGTCCTACGCTCTTTTTTTAGTCGACTTGGATAACCTTTAAGCCGGTCTTACGAAGTTCTGTAATTAAAGTTGACGAGCAATGTTTGTCTGTAATCAAACAATCAAAAGCGGTAATATCAGCAATTTTAAATTTAGATGTCAAGCCGATTTTTCGATGGTCCGCGACCAGAATTTTTACTTTTGTTGTTTGTTTTATCATAAGCTCATTAATTTTTGCTTCATTGAAAATTTTTGTAGTGACGCCATGTTCTAAACTGACCCCGCTACAGCCAATTACGCAAACATCGGCATGCGTTGCGGTGATTGTGTTAATGGCAATATCTCCTACCAGAACTTCTTTAGGAAAACGTAATTCGCCTCCGGTCAAAATATAATTGTATTGAGAAACATGAGGCTTGGTGGCAATTTTTAAATTATTCGTTACGATGGTCAGATGGTCGGCCTTTAAATAATGGAGAATATTCAAAGCAGTGGAACTCGAATTGATGAAAACGGTATCATAATCACTTAGATAGCTACAAGCGACACGAGCAATGGCTTGTTTTAATAACTCCGGTCCTGATTGATCAAAGTCTTTCTGATTTTGGTCGTTGTAAATACAATACCCATATTTTCGAATGATGTCATTCTTAGTTTCTAAGACATTTAAATCACGACGAATTGTGCTTAAGGAAACATTTAAAGCATCTGCTAATTTATAGGTAGTCATTTGTTTGTTTTTTTGCAGCAGCGCGAGAATATTTTGTTGCCTTTTTTCAATGGTTTCTAATGAACTTTTCAAGTAATACAACCTCCTTTAGTTATTTCTTTGGACACGGTCCCCCATGAAATAGTATAACTCATAGGAAAACAAAACACGTAAAAGAATCATTAAAAGTGCAAACAATCATATAAAAGGGTTTTCATTGTGATTTTTTGCGGCTATGATTTTCTTATAAAGCATAACACAATCATTTGAGAAGAGGAGTGGTAGCATGAGCAAATCGATTCATGAAATTACAAAAGAAAGTTGGTTGAAGGCGACATTTCCAGAATGGGGCACTTATTTAAACGAAGAAATTAATCAGACAAATGTGCTTCAAGGAACGGTTGCACTCTGGTGGCTTGGTTGTACAGGAATTTGGCTGAAAACGCATGAGAACACGAATATTTTATGTGATTTATGGTGTGGAACAGGAAAACAAACGCACGGGAACGGCTTAATGAAAAATGGCCATCAAATGATGCGCATGAGTGGTTGCCAAAAAATGCAACCTAATTTAAGAACACAACCTTTTGTGATTGATCCTTTTGAAATAAAAGAGGTAGATGCTTTAGTTGTCACACATATTCATTCAGACCATTTGGATATTCACACAGCTGCTGCTGTTCATCAAAATTGTCCTAAGGCTCTATTTATTGGTCCAAAAGAAGTAGTGAAAACATGGCAACGTTGGGGTGTTCCGGCAGAAAAAACACGGGTTATAGAGCCTGGTCAAGAAATAAAAGTGAACGATGTGAATGTAGTGGCCTTGGAAGCTTTTGATCGAACCGCGCTAATTACTTCTGATGATCCTGAAAATACATTTAAAGGTAAAATGCCTCAGGACATGAATGAACTAGCTGTCAATTATCTATTTGAAACCTCAGGTGGTACGGTATATCACGCCGGAGACTCTCATTATTCTAACTTGTTTGCGAAACATGGTAATCAATATGCAATTGATGTTTGCTTAGGAGCATATGGCGAAAATCCTCGCGGTATCACAGATAAAATAACTTCTGTTGATATGTTGAGAATGGCAGAATCTTTAAATGCGAAAGTAGTCATTCCTGTTCATTATGATATTTGGTCTAATTTTATGGCGGATCCAAAAGAAATCATGGAAATTTGGAAATTTAAAAAAGATCGTTTACATTATCAATTTAAACCATATATTTGGCAAGTGGGTGGCAAATTTGTTTATCCAGATGACAAAGACAACTTAGAATTTAACTTTGATCGTGGCTTTGATGATGTTTTTGTTAAAGAAAATGATACACCATTTCCTTCATTCTTGTAAGAAAGGCTGGATGTACAATGTTAACTTATTTTTGGGAGCAAGAGCTTATTCATTACCCTGATAAAGAACCGGTTAGTTGGCAAGAGGCGATTCAGGAAAGTTGTTTGATTTTACTCCAAAAACACGTCATCGATCAGAGTTATGTCGATGAGATTATTCAGTGTGTCGAAACGTTTGGACCTTATATCATCATTGCTCCTGAAGTAGCCATGCCACATTCATCAGAGGAAAGCGCAGGTGTTTTTGGAACGGCCATTTCTTTTACAAAATTTAAGCAAGCAGTCACTTTTGCTGGCGATCAAGAAGCAAAAACAGCAACATTATTTTTTACATTGGCAGCCCAAAATCCCGCCGAACATCTTGAAAATATCCAGCAATTGATGGATTTATTGATGACGGATGGCGTGATTGCTGACTTGTTAGCAACAAACACGCCAATGGATTTTAAAGAAGTTATGGAGAAATATCAATTATAGGGGGAAAAATCAATGGGGGAGTTCTTGTTAAATAGTTGGACTTATTTTGCTACGAACGTTTTAACACAGCCAGCATATTTGATTGGTTTCATCGTGTTATTAGGTTATCTCTTGTTACGGAGGCCCTTTTATGAATGTTTAGCAGGTTTTCTGAAAGCGACAGTTGGTTATTTTATTTTGAGTGTTGGTTCTGGTGGTTTGGTTAATAATTTTCGCCCTATTCTAGTAGGGTTGAAAGAGCGATTTAATTTACAGGCGATGGTTACCGATCCATATTTCGGGCAAAATGCAGTCGATGCAGGATTGATGAAAACCTTTGGACGAACCTTTGGTGATGTGATGATTTTGTTATTGATCGCATTTATTATGAATATTTTGTTGGTTCGTTTTCAAAAATATACAAAATTGAGAGCCGTTTTTACAACAGGGAATGTTCAGATTCAACAAGCAGCTACCGCTTTCTGGATTTTACTCTTTTGTTTTCCTAACTTAGGTAGAATCGAAGTACTAATTTTTATGGGCTTAATTCTCGGGTGTTATTGGGCAGTTGCTTCAAATTTAACGGTAGGGATTACGCAGGAACTAACAGAAGGTGCTGGTTTTGCGGTAGCCCATCAACAAATGTTTGGCATATTTATTTTTGCAAAATTAGCAGAATGGTTGAAAAAACGTGATCAAAAAAAACATCGTTCAGAGAAGGTCGATAAAAAATTGGAAGATATCGAATTACCAGGATTTCTATCCATTTTTAATGAAAATATGGTTGCTACGTCCATTTTGATGCTCTTTTTCTTTGGCATTATCTTGCTTGTTTTGGGACAAGATTATTTAATTCAAGCTAAATTTATGCAAGAAGAGCAGAGTTTCTTCTTTTATATCATGACCACTTCATTAAATTTTGCTGTCTATTTAGCTATCTTACAATTAGGCGTTAGAACCTTTGTTGACGAGTTGACGCAGTCATTCCAAGGGATTTCAAATACCATTTTACCAGGCGCTGTTCCTGGGATTGACGTAGCAGCGACTTTCGGGTTTGGTTCGCCCAACGCAGTAACAATTGGGTTCCTCTTTGGCGCATTAGGCCAGTTTTTAATGATTGGCTTACTGATTCTATTAAAGTCTCCGACAATCGTTATTGCGGGTTTTATCCCATTGTTTTTTGATAACGCTGTCATAGCTGTTTATGCAAATAATCGTGGCGGAGTAAAAGCTGCTTGTTTATTCCCCTTCCTTTCAGGTTTAATCCAAGTAGGTGGCTCAGCTTTATTTGCTACATGGATTGGATTATCTCAATATGGCGGTTATTTGGGCATGTTCGATTGGGCAACAGCTTGGCCGTTATTTACAATCATTATGAAAGTTCTAGGCTATGTTGGCGTAGCAGTAGTGGTGATTGGGTTACTAATAATTCCGCAACTTCAGTATCGGAGAAATCCAGAAGGTTACTTTATGATTGTCAATGATTATGAACAATATGCTAAAAAATTTCGAGAGAATTAAAGGAGGAATTTGAAATGAGAATACTTGTTTCCTGTGCCAATGGTTCTGGCACGAGTCTAATGATGATGCGGAGTGTTGAAAAAGCAATGAAAGAATTAGGTGTACCGATTACAAAAATTCATCATTGCGCCATTTCAGAAGGAAAAAGCTCTGCTAGCCAATACGACGTTGTTTTTACTCCAGTCAATTTTTTACAAATGTTTCAGCAAGCAGAAAAACGTGGAGTCACAGTGATTGGCATTAAAAATGTAATGTCTCCAAAAGAAATTCAAGAAAAATATATGGCTTCAGATCGTTATCAAAAATCTGAATAAAAGGGTGGGAAAGATGAAAAGACCAAACTTACAAATCGCTTTAGATCATAATAGCTTAGAAGACGCTTTAGCAGATTGTATGAAAGTCGGAGAAATTGTCGATATTATCGAAGTTGGCACTATTTTGTGTTTACAAGAAGGCCAAAAAGCAATTCGTTGTTTAAGACGCATGTTTCCTAATAAAACAATTGTTGCTGATACAAAATGTGCTGATGCGGGCGGTACAGTTGCTCGTAATGTCGCACAAGCAGGCGCTGATTTCATGACGGTCATTTGTTGCGCCACCTTACCAACGATGGCTGCAGCTCAAAAAGAAGTCCGAGAATTACAAGTAGAACTATATGGAAATTGGACAATGCAACAAGCTCGACAATGGCGAGAATTAGGGATTAATCAGGTGATTTATCATCAAAGTAGAGATGCTCTTTTAGCTGGCGGCAGTTGGGGAGAGAAAGATTTGAATAAAGTTCAAGAACTAATTGACTTAGGCTTTGAAGTGTCCGTCACAGGTGGTTTAACTGTCGAAACGCTTGAATTGTTTCAAACAATGGCAGTTGCAACATTTATTGCGGGCCGTGGGATTACTGAATCAAAAAATCCTGAACAAGCAGCCAAAGATTTTCAAAAAAAAATCGATCAGATTTGGAAGTGATAAAATGGCACGAATTGGACTGTATGAAAAAGCACTCCCGCAAAATTTAACTTGGGCAGAACGATTAACATGGGCCAAAAAGTTAGGGTTTGATTTTTTAGAAATGTCAATTGATGAATCTGATGAACGTTTAGCACGATTGGCTTGGACACCAAGCCAGTTACAAGAACTTTTTCAATTAATGGTGAAAGAAGATTTTTTTATCCATTCTTTGTGTTTAAGTGGTCATCGGCGGTTCCCTTTAGGCTCTTTAAATAAAGAAACACGTGAAAAAGGGCGGAAAATTTTATCTCAAGCGATTCGTTTGGCTTATCAATTAAACATACGGGTAATTCAAATAGCTGGCTATGACGTCTTTTACGAAGAAAAAACTGCCGAAACAAGGGAATTTTTTCTTCAAGGTCTGAAAAAGGGCGTTGAGGAAGCTGCACAATACGGTGTCATTCTGGCTGTTGAGATTATGGATGACCCTTTTATGAATAGCATACAAAAATTTCTAGAAATTAAGGAACAAATTCCGTCTCCTTTTTTGCATGTCTATCCTGATTTAGGTAATTTGTCTGCTTGGCCGGAAAATAATCCGGCGGTTGAGCTTGAAAAGGGAATTGCTGAAATCGCTGCTATTCACTTAAAAGATACCTTCGCTGTAACAGACACATTTGAAGGGAAGTTTCGGGAAGTTACTTTTGGAGAAGGCTGTGTTGATTTTACAGGCTTATTGAAAACACTCAAGCGGTTAAACTATAGTGGTCCTTTTTTAATTGAAATGTGGAATGAAACGGATTTGAATTTTCAAGAAAAAATTCAAGCCGCGCAGCAGTATCTCTATCCCAAATTAGTAGAGGCGGGTTATTATGAACAATAAAGCGATCATCCAAGCAATGAAACAACGTGTTTGTGAAGCGAATCTGGCTTTGCCAAAACTGGGCTTAGTCAAATTAACGTGGGGCAATGTTAGTGAAATCAATCGGTCATTAGGGATTATCGTAATTAAACCAAGCGGCGTCAAATATCAAGAAATGACCAAGGAACAGATGGTAGTGACTGATTTAAAGGGACAACTATTGGAAACCAATGCATTAAAGCCGTCTTCTGATTTACCCACGCATCTTTATCTCTATCAAAAAATGCCAGAAATTGGAGCGATTGCGCACACGCACTCCCTGAATAGTGTTACGTGGGCTCAAGCAGGGCGAGCCTTACCTCCTTACGGTACCACCCATGCGGATGCTTTTTATGGCGCTGTACCTTGCACAAGAGCGCTCTCTGAAAGTGAAATTAAAGAAAATTATGAAGAAGAGACTGGCAAAGTCATTGTTGAAACATTTCATGAACAAGAACTAGATCCTTTAGCAGTTCCAGGAGTGCTAGTTTATGGACATGGCCCATTTACTTGGGGAATGACTCCGGAAAAAGCAGTTGAAAACAGCTTGATTTTAGATGAAATCTGTTCAATGGCACGTTTGACGGAAATAATTAATCCAGCTGTTGAACCAATTGATCATTTTTTATTGGATAAACACTATTTTAGAAAACATGGGATTTCCGCTTATTATGGTCAGTGATGGCTGTGATGAAACGTGTGAAAAAGAAGGATAACTGACTGATTAATTGGTCTTTTATAAAAACTTAGTTGTCTGTTATGGGACAACTAAGTTTTTATTTTTTTAAGAAAGCGTTCTCTTTTTTGGGGGAGAATAGAACAAAACGTTAATTTTCGTTTGTTAAGTTATGAAGAATTTGCGAATTCCAAGACTTTTTCCGCAGAATTAGGTACAATAAGTTACGTGTTAAAGAATTAGAAATGGAGGCAACCCAATCATGATAGGGACTGCTGTAAAAGAATTATTATTAGAAAAACAAGAAACATTTTTAGTACCCGCCGAAAATGTCGCCAATGTAATGTGTTTAAATCCGTTAAGTCACGCGGCATTAGTCTTATCGCAAGTTCGCTATTCCAAGATTCCTGTGTTAGATAAGGGAGATCGCTTTGTTGGCTTAATCGGCTTGACAGACGTTGTAGATAAAATGTTTGATTTGACTTCAGTGGATTTTGAAAAATTGAATGAATTTACTGTGGCCGATGTAATGGAAGTCAATGTTCCTGTAATTGGTGAATCGTGGGATTTAGAAGAAGTGTTACATTTATTAGTAGATGCTTCTTTTTTACCAGTGGTTGATGATAATCAACGCTTTAAAGGTATCATTACACGCAAAGAAATTTTAAAAGCGGTCAATCATATGGCGCATGAATTAGAAAAACATCATCTTGTTCTGCCTAAATCAGAAGAAGAAATGAAAGTAATTTAAATAAAACGCAAGAAACTCTTTACTTTTTTCTCATAAATGCGTTATTCTGTATGATAACACGAAGTAAAGGAGTGCTGTGATTGGACGCATATGAGATTATTCAGTATATTGGCGATGCCAAAAAGCAAACGCCTGTTAAAGTAACACTGAAAGGGCAATTAAAAGAAGTCACGTTTCCGGAAACAATTAAGGTCTTTAATAATTGTAAAACTGGGACATTGTTTGGCGATTGGGCTGACGTAAAACCTTTTTTAGAAGCAAACAAAGAAAAAATTGAGGATTATGTTGTAGAAAACGATGCACGTAACTCAGCAATTCCTTTTCTTGATCTGAAAGACATTAATGCTCGGATTGAACCAGGTGCTTTGATTCGCGAAAAAGTTGAAATTGGCGATCAAGCGGTGATTATGATGGGGGCTATTCTAAATATTGGCGCCGTCGTTGGTGCAGGGACTATGATTGATATGGGCGCTGTTTTAGGCGGCCGTGCAACTGTAGGAAAACATTGTCATATTGGCGCAGGAACGGTTTTAGCTGGTGTCATTGAACCACCAAGTGCCGCACCTGTGGTTATTGAAAACGAGGTTGTCATTGGAGCGAATGCGGTCGTACTAGAAGGGGTTCGTGTTGGTGAAGGTGCCGTTGTGGCTGCTGGGGCAGTAGTTGTGGAAGACGTTCCAGCGCATACCGTTGTCGCAGGCGTGCCAGCAAAAGTAATTAAACAAATTGATGATAAAACCAAGAGTAAAACAGAGATTTTAGAAGAATTACGTAAACTCTAAAAATAAATTAGTCAGTCGCGATGAAGAAACTTCTTCATGGCGGCTTTCGATTACCCCAAAAATGAAGGAGTGGCTTTTGTGGAGCAAGAAGAATTAATTGCGATTAGACGGCAACTACATCAAATACCTGAAATCGGTTTAGAAGAAAAGGAAACACAAGCCTTTTTACTTAATGAAATTGATAAAATGAAGCAACCTTATCTGCAAGTTCGAACATGGCAAACGGGGATTTTAGTCTTCATAGAAGGCAAAAATCCTCAGAAAACCATCGGCTGGCGTGCTGATATTGATGGTTTACCTATTCAAGAGGAAGTGGTTTCTGCTTTTCAATCAAAACGACCAGGGTTTATGCATGCCTGTGGGCACGATTTTCACATGACAATCGGTTTAGGGGTTTTGAAAGAATTAAGTCAACAGCAACCAGACAATAACTTTTTATTTTTATTTCAACCTGCTGAAGAAAATGAAGCAGGGGGGATGTTGATGTATGAAGACCACGCGTTTGGTGAGTGGTTACCTGATGAATTTTATGCGCTTCATGTTAATCCTGATTTGCCAGTCGGAACTATTAGTACCAGAGTAGGGACATTGTTTGCTGCCACTTGTGAAGTGAACATTACCTTAAAAGGAAAAGGTGGACATGCGGCTTTTCCGCATCAAGCAAATGATATGGTCTTGGCGGCCACAAATTTAATTCAGCAAGCGCAAACGATCGTTAGTCGAAATGTTGATCCTGTGGTCGGAGCAGTCGTTACCTTTGGGACTTTTCATGCAGGGACTGCCTGTAATGTGATTGCCGAAGAAGCAACTTTATCTGGTACAATTCGCACATTGACAGCAGAAACTAATGAACAAACGCAGCGAAGAATTCGCGAAATTAGTGAAGGTATTGCGCAATCTTTTCAATGTGAAGTAACTGTTCATCTTGATCAGAAAGGGTATTTACCTGTAGTGAATGAGCCCGCATGTACCACGAATTTTATTGAATACATGAGCAAACAAGCAACAGTTCAATTTCAACAAGCGCCGGTTGCAATGACAGGTGAAGATTTTGGCTATCTATTGTCTAAAGTCCCAGGCACGATGTTTTGGTTAGGCGTGGCAAGTCCCTACAGCCTTCATTCTGCTAAGTTTGAACCGAACGAAGAGGCGTTATTGTTTGGAGTGGAGGCAGTTAGTGGCTTTTTAAAATCATTGGACAATTAGAAAAACAGCCACCAGATAACTAATAAGTATCTGGTGGCTGTTTTTTATTTTGCAATAATGGGCGTATTGGGAATCGTAAAGCCGGCCTCTGTTAATGCTTTGATATATTGAGCTAGAAATTCTTCTTTGACCGCAAATTGTTTGCCGTTTAGTACATACATGGTCGTTCGCACCGCAAAGTTGCCATTGCCTAAATCGACCATACCAAAAATATCTGGCCCAGTTTGAATACTTTCGATATACTTTTCTTTTAATGTTTCATTGACTTCTGTAATCACTTCACAAATTTTTTCATAACCTTCTTCAGGATTGATGCGGACATCAATTAACACTTGCATGTTGGCACGAGACAGGTTACTGATTGTAGTGATGTTTCGGTTTGGAATAAAATGAACAGTTCCATCAACCGCTTTAATTTGAGTGGTTCGTAATCCGACAGAAGTAACTGTTCCTTCAATATTTAACGCCAATAAGCGAATATAATCGCCTACATCCATTTGTTGTTCTAAAATAATGAAAAATCCGGTAATTAAGTCATTCATGAATCCTTGAGCCCCTAAACCAATGGCAACACCGGCAATTCCCGCTCCGGCTAATAATGAGCCAACAGGCACACCGACAATGGTCAAAAGAGAATAGATAAAGAAGAAGAACAGCGTATATTGAAATGCATTAATGATTAGAGTGTGTAACGTTTTTAAACGGCTTTCACTAAAATGTTGCTTTTTACTATAATTTGCATAGGTGCGATCAATTAAATATTTCCCGATTCGCTGAATAATAAAAAATAGAAAAATTAAAAATAAAATTGATAAACTTTTTTCAATTAAGGTAGCGACAATGGCATCCCAATTAATATTGTTCCAAAAGCGTTGTAGCGCGCTCACTTTTTTTACGGTCGCTTCTGCTAAATCAGGAGCAGAAGAATCAACTGTTTCAGTACTGGATAACCCAAGTATCAACATAAAAATCCAACTTTCTCTAAAATTTCTTCTTTTAGTATACTAAATCTCTCGGCGAAAGGGGAAGAAAATAGAAAGTTTTTTTAAAGACTTAACATGTTTTTTTAGGAATGTTATAATTTTGTAAATAAATAATATATTTTATAATTTTGTTAAAGGTTGTGAGTGCTGCGTGAAAGTTTCAATTGAATGGGCAAAAAATGATTTACTTTCTAAATTACCTGTAACAATTTTTATTGATGAACGATGTGCTACTCGCTTGACGGCTGACAAGCGACGAACATTCATCTTCCATAATCCAGTCGCTTTACGATTAGGGAGTCGTTTTTTTAGTAGTCAGATAATCGAAATTGCGGAATCATGTACATTGAAAGTTTCCTTTAATTGGTCCTGTGTTTATCTCTTTTGTATCTGGTTACTTGCAGTTAAACTGTGGATTGGAAGCGTTAGCGGTCGAACAATTGTAGTTGTGGCACTAATCGGAGTGCTGACCTATTGGCGTCGTTATTTATTAAAAATAAAGAAAATGACCTGATGAGTCGTGATTGTTTCGTGAAAGAAGAATGCGTAGTATACTAAAAGTAATGAAAATGAAGGGACTGAAGAAACACATGACTTTGGATAAAACAAAAAAATTAGCAAACGGCAATGAAATGCCACGCCTAGGTTTAGGTGTTTGGCGTGTAGAAGATGGCTCAGAAGCAACAAATTCAGTAAAATGGGCTTTAGAAGCGGGTTATCGCTTGATTGATACGGCAGCCGTTTATAAAAACGAAGTAGGGGTGGGCGAAGGCATTCGTCAATCGGGTATTCCCCGCGAAGAAATTTTCGTGACGACGAAATTATGGAATGAAGATCAAGGCTATGAAAATGCGATTAAAGCATTTGATAAAAGCTTAGAAAAATTAGGGCTAGACTATGTTGATTTATATTTAATTCACTGGCCTGTTGCTGGTAAATATAAAGAATCATGGAAAGCATTAGAAGAAATTTACGCAAGTGGTCGTGCCAAAGCAATTGGTGTTTCCAATTTTCATCAACATCATTTGGAAGATTTATTAACAGAAGCAAATGTTGTGCCAATGGTGGATCAAATTGAATTACATCCTACGTTAACACAAGAACCGCTACGAAAATATTTAGCCGAAAATAAGATTGCCGTGGAGGCTTGGTCTCCTCTAGGACAAGGTAATTTATTATCTGAGCCAGTACTAGTGAAAATTGGTGAAAAATATGGCAAATCAGCAGCCCAAGTGATTATTCGTTGGCACTTACAAAATGATATTATCGTGATTCCTAAATCTGTTCACGAAAAAAGAATTCAGGAAAATTTTGCTGTCTTTGATTTTGAATTAACACCAGAAGAAATAACCGCAATTAATCAGTTAAATAAGGATCATCGTTTTGGTGCAGATCCAGATAATTTTGATTTTTAAGTATGATAGCAAGTAAAAACGGAGGGGCGAAAGACGTCCCTCCGTTTTTACTATAATTTTTGAACAAAGTAGTTAAAGAGTGCTTGGGATTTGGCATCACGTGCGTACATTAGTTCAGGATGCCATTGAACAGCTAATAAAGGCTGCTGTTCATTTGTTGATTCCACTGCTTCTGCAAGGCCATCAGAGGACCAAGCAGTAACGCGTAAATCTTTTCCTAAAGTATGTAGTGCTTGGTGATGGTACGAGTTGACTTGACCAGTTGTACCATATATGTTTGATAATTGACTGTCTGGTTCAACATCAATACGATGCGTCGCAAAGATTGGTTGAGTGGGTTGTTGTCCGTGCTTAACTGACCATTGTGGATACATCGATAAATCTTGATATAATGTGCCACCTAAAGCAACATTGACTAATTGCATTCCACGACAAACCGCAAAAATAGGTTTGTTTTGTTTTAAGGCTTCTTCAATTAGGGCTAACTCAAACTCGTCACGATCACGATTCGTTTCTTCTAATTTTATATGGGGTTCTTGTCCGTAAAATTCAGGGGCAACATCTTGACCGCCTGCTAAAAGTAGTTTATCAATTTGTTGTATATACGTAGCGGCTAACTCTTTGGGGCCAATTGGCAAAACGAGAGGAACGCCACCTGCGGCTTGAACAGCGCTAACAAAACCTTGTGGGGTGTAAGTCACTTGGTTACCGTGAAACACTTCAGCTGCCTGCAAAAGTTGATTGCCAGCGATTCCAATAATTTTTTTTGTCATAATAACATCACATCCTCAATAAATTCATACGTTCTATTGTAGCACTTTTTTTGAAAAAAGTGTTTGAGAAGAAGTCGAGACAAGTTTTGTCTCGGACAGCTCTCAAACACAAAAAGCTCAGTAAGTGAACAAGTGAAACTTTTTAACGTTCACGAATGACTTCGATTTTATACCCATCTGGGTCGACAACAAAGTAATAAGATGGTGCAGTTCCAGGTAAGCCTTTTAAGTCAGTGACAGTTAAGCCAGCCGCTTGATGTTTTTCGTGTAATCCTTCTAAATCATCTGTACTGATGGCGATATGACCATAACCGTTTCCTAAATCGTATGCTTCATGATCATAATTATAAGTTAGTTCTAGTTCGTAGTCGTCTCCTGGTAAAGTTAGATAAACCAAAGTAAATTTATTTTCTGGAAAATCACGACGGCGACTTTCTTCAAAATTGAAGGCTTTTTGATAGAAATCTAATGATGCCTCTAAATCTTTTACACGCACACATGTATGAGCCATTTTCATAGTTAAAAACTCCCTTTCAAACTTAATTATATTTCCAACGTTAATAGTAGCATAGATAAACGTGAAATGTAGAGAAAAACGCTTGGTTTCTGACTTGTTCTAAAGGAATTTCTCAGGTAAAATAGATGAAAAGAGAAGAGGTGCGCCAATGAAAACGCCAACGTTTGGAAAAAGAGAAGAGACATTGACCTATCAAACAAGATATGCTGCATACATTATTGTTTCAAAGCCAGAAAATAACACAATGGTTCTGGTACAAGCGCCAAATGGAGCTTATTTTTTACCAGGAGGCGAAATTGAAGGCACCGAAACGAAAGAAGAAGCGATCCATCGAGAAGTGCTAGAAGAATTGGGAATTAGTGTAGAAATTGGCCGTTATTTAGGGGAAGCTGATGAATATTTTTATTCGAACCATCGCCAAACGGCCTATTATAATCCTGGCTATTTTTATGTAGCGAATACTTGGCGGCAACTTAGCGAACCCTTAGAAAGGACCAATACTTTACACTGGGTTGCACCAGAAGAAGCAGTCCGTTTATTAAAAAGAGGAAGCCACCGTTGGGCCGTTGAAAAATGGCTAGCGGCAGCATCATAAAATAACGAATAACCCTCAATCTATGTTGATTAGATTGAGGGTTATTGTTATTGAAAAGAATGTTTAAATTAAAACCATTTTTTCAATAATTTGAGCGACACCATCTTCGTCATTACTAGTGGTATGCACATCGGCAATTGTTTTAACATTTTCTGTCGCATTGCCCATCGCAACACCAATCCCAGCGTAATCAATCATGGATAAGTCATTTTCATTGTCACCAATGGCCATCACTTCGTCTTTATTTAAGCCTAAATGGTCTGCCAATTTTGCTAGAGCATTGCCTTTGCTAGCATTTTTATTCATGATTTCATAGTAAAAAGGCGTACTTTTAACAGTCGTATATTTTTCGGTAAAATGTAATGGTAATTTTGCAATGGCAGGATCTAAAACTTCCGGCTCATCAATCATCATCATTTTAATAATGTTCATCTCTGGTGTCATTTCATCCACCGTACGATATTTTAAAGGCATGTTCACTAAAGATGCTTCGTGAATCGTATATTTACCAATATTGCGATTGGCAGTGTAAATAGCGGAATCATCAATTGTGTGCAAGTGTGCGCCGACTTTACGAGAATACATTTCAATTTCTAAAAAATCCTCATAACTCAAGGTATAGCGTGAAATAATCGCATTATCTTTGGTTGCTTGGACAAGCGAACCGTTGTAGGTAATCACGAAATCATTTTCACCATATAAGGCTAATTCATCCAATTGTTCTTTGACGCCTGGCAAAGGACGGCCTGTACATAAAACAATACGAACACCTTGCTCATTTGCTTTTTGGAGCGCTTCTTTGACCCGTGGGGTAATCTTGTGTTGTGAATTTAGCAATGTTCCGTCGATATCAATAGCAACTAACTTAATTGACATAGAATCCTCCTAGAAAACCTATTTTTTTAAAACTAACGCACCATTATGAATGTAACTTGAAAACTCACGATACGTCTCATCAAATAAATCGTAATGTTTTTTATTTCCTTGGTCAAGCATTTCTTTAGGGAAATAGAAACGTTCATCTCCTTGACTCTGACCAGCAAGTGCTGCAACTAGGGGACTGACCGTTGCCAATTCCACTAATGAGCCATCTTTTTGCATTAATTCAATTTGTGTACGATGACGGTCTTTATTTGGACGATAAAAATCGTAAGGTAAATCATAGCTTGAATTAATGGCAGTATAATATTTAGGGTTGAAACCAACTTTTTCAATCAATTCCCTTAAATAAGCAATCGTTGCTGCGCTCTCTTTTTCGTTCGTAAAGGTGGCTGACTTCAGAGGCTTACGCATAAGGAAACGTTTGGCTAAATCACCTAGAATTGAATCAGGCACATCCATCCATTGTGTAAAGTACGTAGAGAGGACGCCATCATCCAATTTTAAATATTCTTGTAAGGTGAAGTCCCCTTTAAAGAATGGTACAAGCAGAGAGGCTTGTAAATCATAGTCAAATTCAGGGTTTTCAAATAATTCTTTCGCCCGATGCAATAAATGATCAAGAATCACTTCCATCCCACGAGAAACAGGGTGGAAATAGACTTGGACATACATTTGGTAACGACTAACGATATAGTCTTCCACCGCATGCATCCCATTCATAGCAAAGGCAATGCCTCCTTTGTATGGTCGAATCACACGTAAGATTCTAGTTAAATCGAAGGTTCCGTATTCCGTCCCTGTAAAGTAAGCATCACGTAACAGATAGTCCATGCGATCGGCATCAATTTGACTAGAAATCATTTGCACCACTTGAGGATTTGGGTATTGTTTAGTAATAACGCTGGCGACTTTTTCAGGAAAATCTGCCGAAACACGATTTAAAATTTGATAGACTTCCGTTTCTGGTGAGGTGATGATTTGGACCGTGATTGCTTCATGGTTTGTATCAAAAATATGCTCGAATGTATGTGAATAAGGACCATGACCGACATCATGTAATAAAGCTGCGCAAAGTGTAATCAGGCGCTCGTCATCATTCCAGCCGTTTTCACCTAATCGTTCCACAGAGTAGTTACGTTGGAAAATCTCACAAATCCGACGTGTAATTTCGTAAACACCCAAAGAATGGGAAAAACGACTATGTTCGGCACCGTGAAACGTAAAAGAAGAAGTGCCTAGTTGCTTAATGCGACGTAATCGTTGCACTTCAGCAGAATTAATAAGGTCTAAAATCACTTGATGTTGGACATGAATATAATTATGGACGGGATCACGAAAAACTTTTTCGATTGGTAATCGTTGCTCTTTATACGGAATCGTCATACGATCTCTCCTTTAATTAAGGCGTTTCGTTGCGCCATTTTTTCCAGCTGGACAGTTAAATTTGTTTGGAACCATTCTGAGGTTATAATTGGTTCGGTTAAGTTTGGATCAATAGATTTTTCAAATTGTTGAGGTAATGCTTCGATTAAACGGGTTTTTACGGCGTCTATTGTTAATGGAGTCTCAATCAGGGTTTCTAAATTTGCCATCACTGCTGGATCAACGGGCGGATAGCCATTTTCACCAAATTGTTCTTGTAACCCAGCAAGGTAAAAGTCTCGAACCACTTCTCCACGAGCAAGTTGATTGCCGTTAACGCTGATGTAAATCATGACAGAAATACCGTCTTTGACGCGTCGTTGGGCAATCCCTGCAAACTTTTGATCGCCAATACTTAAATCATAAGTACCGGGACAATAGGATGTAGTAATTTCAAAGGCGGCAATCTCTTTCTCTGGAAAACTCTGACGGAGCCAAGCCCACATTAATTCATAAGCCGCATCGATACTTAATTTGTGTTCAGAATTATTTGGTAAAATAAGTGAAACATTTAAAATACCCGAATCGGCAATCACCCCTAAACCGCCGGCATTGCGAACGACTACAGAATAATCGTTTTCTTGCAGAGAAGTGATGCCTTCTTTTAGATGTGGTACACGGGTATCTTTCATGCCAAGAATCATTGCTTGATCCAATTGCCAGAAATGAATGATTGGTTGGTGCTGCATTCCTGAAAAAGTGGTTAAAACATCGGTCAAGGCAAAAGGTAAAAAATAGTCACTGTTTGTTAAACAACCTGAATCAAGGAGCATAAAGGATTCAGTGTGAAGGGGAAAAGTTGTGCTCATAAAAAACGTCCTGTCTATTTATAATTACGTCATTTAATACGTTTATTTTCTTACTCTCTCTTATATTATATACAAAAAATGCAAAAAAGCATGTTATATAAACGAATTCTGAAGGAATTCTCTAAAATAGTAAACGGTTTTCTTATTAAATAGATGAAACAAATGCTTGCAACCCGTGAAAAGAGCTTATACAATAAGAAAAGGTACATAAGCAAGGAAAAATTGACTTTAGTTGACAAATACATTGAAAAAGTCAACAATAAGAAAGTTATATTTTGGAAAAGGAGTGACCATTATGGATTTATCAACAGGCGTTCCTGTATCGATTCAACTAAAAACGATTGTCCAACAAGGCAACGAACAAAAAGATTTTTTCTTTGACTTAGAAGGTCAATTAGTAAAAATGGGTGATACATTATACATTCGTTACAAAGAAGAATTATTAGAGGATACAGAACCAACCCCCGTGACCATTAAAATTGAACCAGACGGGCATGTTCAGCTGATTCGTGCTGGCGAATTACGGATGCGTTTAAGATTTGGCTATCAGGAAAAATTAGATACAAGTTATCGAACCCCTTATGGCTTGCTGCAGATTAGTACGTTTACCCATAATTTGCGTGTTAGTTTAAAAGATCAACCAATGTCTGGTAAGATTTTAGTTGATTATGATTTATACTCTCAAACAGAGCGAATCGGAGAATATCATTTAGAATTAGAATTTACTGCATAAATATTGCAGAATAGAATTGATTTTTTTTCAATGTTTTTGTATGATAAGGAGTAGACTGTGAAAGGACGTGTACCTCTTGGAAATTAATGTATTTGAAGGGTTAAACAAAAAAGAATTATCCATGATTGAAGTAGCACACGCTATTTTAGAACAACATGCAGATGTAATGGATTTTTCTGATTTAGTTAACCAAATCCAAAATTATCTTGGCAAGTCTGATAGTGAAATTCGTGACCAATTAGCACAATTTTATACAGATTTAAACATCGACGGTAGCTTTATCTCATTGGGAGACAATCGTTGGGGCTTACGTTCATGGTATCCAATCGATTCAATCGATGAAGAAGTTACACATGGCTTGGAAGAAGACGAAGAAGATGCACCACGTCGTAGAAAACGTAAAAAAGTAAATGCCTTCATCACTAATCCAAACGATGAAGATGTAATTGACTATAACGATGACGATCCAGAAGATGCTGAATTAACAAATGATGATGAAGAAGACATCTTGTACGATGATGAAGAAGATGAAGATGAAGAAATCAAAGCATACAACTCTGACTTACAAGAGATTGGTGCAGATTCAGACGATGATGAAGAAGACATTCCGCAAATCGAAGAAGATTTAACAATCATTGATGACGATGATGTTGAAGATGAAGACGATTTTGATGACGAATATTCTGAAGAGTAAGAAACCAAAAAGCTTGATTCCTAAGAAGGAGTCAAGCTTTTTAGTTGAATGCTTAAGAAAAATGAGAAAATAGAAAAAATTATTTTCTTGAATAGAAGTACTTGACCTGATGTCCGTTTGCTTGTATTATACTACTTGGGCACCTTTAAGAAGGTCAGAAGTTTGAACGAACTTACAAGCTCCCTATTCGTAATGGATAGGGAGCTTTTCTATTTTTGTTTCTTTTTTATTTGGAGAAACGTAAGAGTCTCAAAGTTGTTTTACTTCTCTCTACAAAATATTATCAAAGAAAGGGTTTTTAACTATTATGACAAAATACATCTTTGTTACAGGTGGCGTGGTTTCTTCTATTGGAAAAGGGATTGTCGCAGCATCTTTAGGACGATTATTAAAAAATCGTGGATTAAAAGTAACGATTCAAAAATTCGATCCATATATTAATGTGGATCCGGGGACAATGAGTCCTTACCAACATGGAGAGGTTTTTGTCACAGATGATGGTGCCGAAACAGATTTGGACTTAGGTCACTATGAACGTTTTATTGATATTAACTTAAATAAATACTCAAACGTAACCACTGGGAAAATTTATTCAGAAGTCTTACGTAAAGAACGTAAAGGGGAATACTTAGGTGCAACAGTACAAGTTATTCCACACATTACCAATGAAATCAAAGAAAAAATTATGCGTGCAGCGAAAATGACGGATGCCGATGTGATTATCACAGAAGTAGGTGGTACTGTCGGCGACATCGAATCATTACCTTTCCTAGAAGCATTGCGTCAAATGAAAGCTGATATGGGTAGTGACAACGTAATGTACATCCATACAACCTTGATTCCTTACTTAAAAGCGGCTGGCGAAATGAAAACTAAACCAACACAACATAGTGTCAAAGAATTAAGAAGTTTAGGGATTCAACCAAATATTTTAGTGGTCCGTACGGAATTACCTGTTTCTCAAAACACTAAAAACAAATTAGCGCAATTCTGTGATGTTAATCCGGAAGCGGTAATTGAATCTCGTGATGTTGAAACGTTATACTCCATTCCATTAGCACTTCAAGCACAAAACATGGATCAAATTGTTTGTGATCATTTAAAATTGGACGCACCGGCTGCAGACATGACTGAGTGGCGTGCATTAGAAGAAAAAGTTCTTAACTTGAAAAAGAAAACAAAAATTGCGCTGGTTGGTAAATATGTTGAATTACCAGATGCTTATATTTCTGTTGTAGAAGCATTAAAACATGCTGGATTTGATTTTGATTCAGATATCGAAATTGATTGGGTTGATTCACAAGAATTAACTGCTGAAAATGTCGCTGAAAGAATTGGTTCAGCAGATGGTATTTTGGTTCCTGGTGGTTTTGGTGATCGTGGAATTGAAGGAAAAATTGAAGCGATTCGTTTTGCTCGCGAAAATGACGTACCATTCCTTGGCATTTGCTTAGGTATGCAAATGGCCTGTGTAGAATTTGGTCGTAACGTTGTGGGCTTAGAAGATGCTGGTTCTGCAGAAACTAATCCTGACGTGACAAATAACATTATTGATTTAATGGCAGATCAAGAAAACATCGAGAATTTAGGTGGCACACTACGTTTAGGTTTATATCCATGTAAATTGAAAAAAGGAACGAAAACTGCGGCAGCATACGGAAATGAAGATGTTGTCCAAGAACGTCACCGTCATCGTTATGAATTTAACAACAAATACCGTCAATTATTTGAAGAAAATGGCTTAGTTTTCTCTGGAGTTTCACCAGATAATCGTTTAGTTGAGATTGTTGAAATTCCTGAAAAACAATTCTTTGTGGCTTGTCAATTCCACCCAGAATTAATTTCTCGTCCAAATCGCCCACAACGCTTAATCAAAGGATTTGTTGGTGCAGCTTTGGCAAATAAAGAAAGTAAATAAGTAAAAATGGACGAAGTGATTCAGTTCACTTCGTCCATTTTTAATCTAAAAAAGTACGGGGCTCATCATGAGCCCCGTACTTTTTATGCTGCTTTATTTTCATCTGGTTTAGAACTACTTTCAGGTGGTTGCGGCGGTTCTTGTGAACTAGAACTTGATGGTTCAGGTGGTTGTTCCGATGTTGCCGGTTGCTCTGCTGAGGAAGAGCTTGCCGGTTGTTCGGTAGATGGTGGCGCTTCAGAGGAAGAAGGCGCACTTTCTGAACTAGAACTTGATGAACTTTCCACTTCTTTTGTGGAAGAGGATTCCACCGTACTGCTAGATTCCGGCTGTGGTGCTGAAGAGGTAGTACTTGGTAAAACTTGTACATTTGGTACCTCATAGGCATCTTTCACGTAGAGTTCATTACCTACCCGCACAACACTGTCTGGCTGCACCCAGTCATCGTTTGAAACATTTTGAGACAAGTAACTCATTATTTCACGATAAACATCCGAGGCAATCCCATAGTATTCTTGATAGATTGGTGTATTTCGATCATTGTATCCAGTCCAAACAGAAACGGCATAGTGTGTTGTATAACCAACAAAGGTACTATCAGGGGCAATTCCTTTTTCTGTTGTGCCCATTCGCGCTAAATCTTCATCAGTATAGTTAGAAGTCCCTGTTTTGGCCGCTTGGATTAAGCCTGGAATGGCGCCGTTAAATCCTGTTCCGCCGTTTAAAACATCTTTTAACATATCCGTCATCATATAGGCGGTAGAGTCTTTCATCGCACGTTTACCATCAGGTTGATAATCAACGCTAGTTCCATCATTGAAAACGACTTTGTTTACGTAATACGGTTTGTTGTAAATCCCGTTATTGGCGAAAGCCGCATAAGCTGCTGCTAATTTCAATGAGGAAATCCCGTATTTATCGCCATCTACATCGCTTGTGTTACTTGAAATGGCATTTGACGCTTCTAAGTTTTTATAGTCAATTCCTAGTCCTTTAATGAAAGGCATGATGTTTTCTTTACCAACTTCATCAAACGTCTGGACCGCGGTTGTGTTACGAGAACCCATAATCGCACGGCGCATAGTAATGACGCCTTGATATGTTAAATCAGAGTTGAAGACATCAATGTCAGTACCAGGATATTTCGTTGGTTTATCCACCATGAGGCGACCCGTCGAATAATTTAAATTCTCAATTGCGGGACCATAATCCATGATTGGTTTCACGGTTGAACCAACATCACGTTGGGTGTTAACAGCTAAATTGTTTCCTAATTGCACATCATCAGGAATGTGACGACCACCAATCTGAGCTCGGACTTGTCCAGAGGCAACATCAATAACGGTTGAAGCTACTTGCATTTTATCATCTGGAAACGCAACGTATTGATCACTGTTGACAATATCGTAAAGTTGTTTTTGGGCATTCATATCTAAGTTTGTGTAGATATCTAGTCCGTCTGTGTAAACATTTTTACCAGTTTTTGCTTTCACTTCATTGATTACTTCTTTGACGTAATTATCTACGACTTTTCGATTGTCATCACTGGCTTTTAACGGCACTAAGCCTTCATCGATTGGGGTAGCTTTGGCTTTTTCGTACTCTGCTTTCGAGATTTTTTTATTGTCGTACATTGTGTAGAGTACGACATCCCGACGTTCTTTAGCAGTATCTGGTTTTGTATAGGGATCGTATGAGTTTGGCGCTTGTGGCATTCCTGCCAGTAGGGCCGTTTGTGGTAAATCAAGTTCAGATAAATGTTTACCATAATAATTTTCAGCCGCTGTTTCCATTCCATAGAAACCATTCGCCATGTAAACTTTGTTAATGTAGTAAGTTAAAATTTCTTCTTTTGATTTTTCACGTTCTAAACGAACAGCCATCCATGCTTCTTGTGCTTTCCGTTTCAAGGTTTGGTCAGATTCTTTTGTAGAGAAGTAAGACAATTTAATTAATTGTTGGGTTAAGGTACTTCCGCCTTGTAATCCACCATTTTTGACATTTGAAAGGGCAGAACCGATAATCCGAATCGGATCCACACCAATGTGTTTATAGAAACGACGGTCTTCGACAGAAACAATGGCATCTTTTAATAATTGAGGCACATCATTTGGTTGAATTAATTCACGCTTTTCTGCGCCTAAATCCTCAAAAATTTCATTATTAATATCGTAAAGCTTCGATGAAACTGTCGCATTCAGTTTGTCATCTTCTAATTTTGGGGCTTGTCGTGCATAGAACCAAAAAAGACCAACGCCTGCTAAAAAAGCGACCATCCCAGCGATAAGTAAGCCAAGAAAGATTTTTAAAACAAGCCGTTTTTTCTTTTTCGGTGGTTGTGTCTTTTTCTTGTAACTCGACTTCGATGAGGTGTTGGATGCATGTCTAGCAGCTCGCGAGCCTGAATTTGCGGTTGGCATAAATAGCAACTCCTTTGTTATACTTTCAAAACTTTATGAATCTAGTGTGTCTGAATATATTGTTCCACTGCGTCGAGATAAGGGATTCGCGGTGCGATTCCAAAAGATAATTCAATTCCTTCTTTCTCGATGAGTGCAAGCGGCATAGATTTTTTTCCAGTAACTGCTTGGTTTTTCCAATGCGTTATTAGATTTTCACCACTAAAAAAGAAGCAGCGTTTTAAGCTTGAAAACCATAATAGCACAAAACAAATCCCTTGTTGTGCTATACATTGTTCCATATGATCAATTTGATGTTGATGAAAATTTTTAAAGGGAAAGGACGTGGTGTTTTTCGTTTCTTTCGCTTCAAAATCTATGTAACGGCCTTGATATACACCGTTATAATCAGTCGTTGAAGCTTGTCTAAAGTAGGCCTCCTTAATAACAGCCGCACTTCGTTTGGGATAATCTACTTTAACAATTTGAACAGGAGTGGGTTTCTTATGAACGACTGCTTGCTTATTCAATAGATAATATTGATTGCTTTGATTGATCGCTTCTTCGAAATCCATCCCGCGATTACCAAATTCAACGGGGCGTTTCTTTTTTACTTGTTTTTTTGGTGATTGTGCTTCATGATGATTATAAGGTATTCCGTTAGGATAATGGAACGTCACGTTTATCACACTCCTAGCCTGTATTATACCAAAAAAAAGACCTGAAAGAAAAGGGATGACTTATGGAAATGATAAAAACCCTCTATGTCACCGGTTATCGCAGCTTTGAATTGGGGATATTTCAAGGAAAAGACCCGAAAATCACAGTTATTAAAAATGTCTTAAAAAAAGAGTTAGCCAGTTATATTGAAGCAGGAGTAGAATGGATTTTGATTTCTGGCAATTTAGGTGTTGAACTTTGGACAGCTGAAGTAGTTGGGGAATTAAAAACGGAATATCCAGAAGTTCAGTTAGGTTTGCTTTATCCATTTAAAGACTTTGGCAATAATTGGAATGAACAAAATCGAGAACTGTTAACGAAAGCGGAAAGTTTGGCTGATTATATCAACTCAGTAAGTCACCAACCTTATCAATCGCCAGCACAATTAAAAATGCATACAAAATTTCTTTTGGAACATTCTGGGGGCAGCTTACTTATTTATGACAAAGAGTACCCTGGCAAAACGGAGTATTTTTTAAAGGACGCACAACATTTTTCGGAACGAGAACCCTATGATATTCGCTTAATTACAATGGATGATTTACAAAACTCGGTGATTGATTAGAGAATCTGTTTGATTTTCTAGCTATTTTTCGTTACAATAGTATTTGTGGAACTATGAAATTTTCTATCGTAAATAAACAAATGAGGTGTAAACATGGCAAATTTAGTATATAGTCCTAAAGACATTTTACAAAAAGAATTTAAAACGAAAATGATGAACGGGTATGACCCAATTGAAGTAGACGAATTTTTAGACAATGTTATTAAAGACTACGAAGCTTATAATAAAGAATTATTAAGCTTGCAAGAAGAAAACAGCCGCTTAATGGCAAAATTAGACCAATTATCAAAAGCCCAACCAACGCCTCGTGTTGCTCAAGAAGTACCAAAAAGTGCAGCAGTGACCAACTTTGATATTTTAAAACGTTTATCAAACTTAGAGCGTGAAGTTTTTGGTAAAAAGTTAGATGAAACACCTTCAACACCTGTAACGCCTTCTGCACCGTCAATGACTGCAGAACCAGCGAACCATGATGTTGATAATGCACAAACACGTCAATTTTAACAAGACAATTTAAGTCAAGCTTTCACGAGGAACAAAAAGCATTTGTTAGAATAGCGGACACTTGTTGTAGTGTGTAAATTTTTGCTGTTCGTTTAAACAGATTTGTAATTTTCGGGTGATCGCGGTTTGCTTATGCAAGCTGAGGAAAGTCCATGCTCGCACAAGCTGAGATGCTTGTAGTGTTCGTGCTTAGCGAAATCATAAGCTAAGGTACTCTTTTAGAGTAACGGCAGGAAAAATGACTAAGGTTTCGACTATGTCAAAGTATCCTTGAAAGTGCCACAGTGACGAAGCGATGTGGGAAACTCCATCGGTGGAACGCGGTAAACCCCTCGAGCGAGCAACCCAAACAATGGTAGGGGCGCTCTTCTAAAGGAAATGAACGAGTAGAAGAGGCAGAGTTTACTCTGCAGATAGATGATGACCGTCACCAATTTTTCCTGAAGAATTGGTGATACAGAACATGGCTTATAGAAAATTACAAGTAATTCAGGAAGACCTTCCAACGTAGTTGTGAAGGCTTTTTTTACGAAAAGAATAAAAAAATGTTAAAATAAAGAAGCTGAGATAAAAGTAGTAAGCTGTCTGTTCTAAAGAGGCTGGGACAGGACCGTTTAGTTCAGAGAAAGCGGACAATTACAAAAAACAAGCGGAGCAGTAGTCGGCAGGACTGTTAGCTCCAGACAATAAAAAAGAGTCAAGAAGGAGTTTTTATGACGAAAGAAAAAACATTCAAACTTGTTGCAACGGCTGCTAGTGGCTTAGAAGCATTAGTTGGAAAAGAATTGCGTGATTTAGGGATTCCCTGTGAAGTAGAAAATGGCCGGGCCGTCTTTGAAGGCACTGTTGAAACAATTGCCACTGCCAATTTATGGCTACGAACAGCAGATCGGATTAAAATCGTCGTTGGCGAATTTAACGCCTATAGTTTTGATGAATTATTTGAAAAAGTTAAAGCACTTCCTTGGGAAGAT
This sequence comes from Enterococcus sp. C102(2024), assembly GCF_040888205.1. Lineage (NCBI taxonomy): Bacteria > Bacillati > Bacillota > Bacilli > Lactobacillales > Enterococcaceae > Enterococcus > Enterococcus sp. C102(2024). The sequence goes on from NZ_JBFOHH010000001.1 coordinate 136,847, forward strand.
TATTTGCCTTTAGATGCAGAATTTCCAGTTGCAGGTAAATCAATTAAGTCAAAATTGTATAGTGTTCCTGATTGCCAAGCCATCACCAAAAAAGCCATTGTTAACCGTTTAAGAGAAGTTTACCATCGTCCAGCGACGGTGCCTTTAACCGAAACAGGAGCTTTGTTTAAATTAGAAGTGGCTCTTCTAAAAGATAAAGTGACGTTGACGTTGGACACGACTGGGCCAAGTTTATTTAAACGGGGCTATCGCATTGAAAAGGGGGGCGCACCTCTTAAGGAAAACATGGCAGCTGCTTTAGTGATGTTGACCAATTGGCGCAAAGATCGTCCTTTTTATGATCCAGTTTGTGGTTCTGGAACAATTTGTATTGAAGCAGCATTAATTGGCCATAACATTGCCCCTGGCTTTAATCGTAGTTTCACTTGTGAAACATGGGATTGGGTTGATCCAGCAATTTTTGAAAAAGTACGTAACGAAGCCGAGGCAAAGGCAGACTACGATGTTGAGTTAGATATCTGTGGTTCAGATGTTGATGGGCGAATGATTGAAGTCGCACGAGCGAATGCTGAGGAAGTTGGTTTAGGTGATTCAATTACCTTTAAACAATTGGCCTTAAAAGATTTTACAACCGAGAAGGAATATGGTGTAATGGTAGCTAACCCGCCTTATGGTGAGCGTTTAGGAGAAGAGGAAAGTGTTCGTCGTTTGTATAAAGAAATGGGCCATGTTTTCCGTCCGTTAACTACTTGGAGCAAGTATATACTGACGAGTGATCTTGCTTTTGAAGAATATTATGGTGCCAAAGCTACTAAAAAACGGAAGCTTTACAACGGAGCCTTACGAACAGATTTATTCCAATACTGGGGAACACGTCCACCAAGAAAACCACGGGAAGACTAAGAAAGCTGGTGTAAAAAAATGAAGGAAGCTGTATTTTTACAAGAAGTGAAAGAAATTCAATTACTAAAAAATGCCTTGACATTATTAGACTGGGATTCATCAACTGGGATGCCAGAAAAAAGTAGTCCTTTTCGAGGAGAAGTAGAAGGGTATTTAACCGGATTATATTTTGAACGAAGTATTGGCCCAGTTATTCAAGAAGCATTGGCCTATTTTGAGACACGCCCTGAAGAATTATCTGAATTAGGGAAACTGGTTTTTGAAAAAGTAAAAGAAGAATATGCTTTGAATAAAAATGTTCCAGCTGAACGTATGCAAGAATATGTTAAAGTATTAAACCAAGCACATACAGATTGGCTAAAAGCACGCGCTGCACAAGATTTCGGCTTGTTAGAAGAAACCTTAACGAAGGTCGTTGCGTTCCAAAAAGAGTTCATTCCTTATTGGCAAAAAGAAGAAAAAACTCCGTATGATGTGTTATTAAATCAATTTGAACCAGGGATGACGGTTGAGAAACTAGACCAAGTATTCGACCAAGTAAAACAAGGGATTCAAGAGATTCGGACCGTTTTAGCAGAAAAAGGTACGCCGCCTAGAACTGACTTTTTATCTAGAAAAATGACCAAAGAACAACAACGCCGTTTTGTGATTGGTGTGGTTGAGCAATTAGGCTATGATTTTTCAAAAGGCCGATTAGATGATACAGTTCATCCATTTATGACAGCTCTAAATCGAAATGATGCGCGGATTACTACGCGCTGGGAAGAAAATAATTTCTCAATGGCAACATTTGGTGTGATTCATGAAGCGGGTCATGGGATGTATGAACAAAATTTTGATCCTAAATTTGACTTTACGCCGCTAAGCGAAGGTGCCTCTATGGGGATTCACGAATCACAATCGCTCTTTAATGAAATTATCATTGGTAGCAACCGGGCTTTTTGGCAAAAACAATACCCGTTTTTCCAAGAATGCGCAGAAGGTACTTTTGATGATATTGCTTTTGAAGATTTCTATGCTTCTTTAAAAGAAACGAAAGCAAGTTTGATTCGGATTGATTCCGATAGTCTCACCTATCCTTTGCATATCATTATTCGTTATGAAATTGAGAAAATGTTGTTTAATGGTTCTTTGGAAGTCGCTGATTTGCCAAAAGTGTGGAACGAAAAATACCAAGAGTACTTAGGCATATCACCTGAAAATGACTTAGAAGGTGTCCTTCAAGATGTTCATTGGTCTGGAGGTAGCTTTGGTTATTTCCCATCTTATGCCTTGGGTTATATGTATGCCGCGCAACTATTTCACGCAATGAAACAAGAATTATCTGTTGATGAAATTTTAGCTTCGGAGGATTATTCTGATATCCGTAAATGGTTAACACAACATATTCATCAGTACGGCGCTTCACGTAAACCAAATCAATTAATTTATGATGCAACGGGAGAAGAATTGAATCCTAGTTATTTAATTGATTATATGAAAGCTATTTATTTTGATGTTTATCAAGTGCAATAAGTGAAACAAGCAAGGGGAAGTGGACAACAACAATGTTATCAATTCGTGAATATTTAGAAGCTGGTGAAACAACAATCTCAAACTTACTATTTGATCATTACCAAAAAATTGGTTTGAAAGATGATGAATTTCTCTTTTTACTGCAACTTTTTCGTTCGCAAAATGCAGGCGATTTATTTCCAGACTTAATGGCGATTGCAGAGACGATGGGCAAAACGCCAGATACGATTTATAAGTTATTAAATCAATTGGTTTCTCGCGGTTTTATTCGAATTGAAACACAACAAAACCAAAAAGGTCAAATGATGGATACGTATGATTTACTGCCTGTTTTTCAAAAGATTCAATTATTTTTACAAACGAGCAAAGAAAAACAAGTTGTCGCAAATCACGAAGATGAAATTAAACAGCTTTATCAAGGCTTTGAAAAAGAATTCGGACGTCCACTTTCACCCATTGAATTAGAAATGATTGGTCAGTGGTTGAACACGGACCATTATTCCCCTGAATTAATCCGTTTAGCGTTGCGAGAAGCCGTTTTAAATCAGGCCTATAGTTTGAAATATATTGATCGTATTTTACTTGCGTGGGAGCGTAAAAATATTACCACCAAAGAACAAGTGGCTGCTGATCAGAAAAAACGAAAAGATTCTATGATTCAAAATGAGATTGAACAACAAGGTCAGACACAAGAAGCGCTACCAAAGGTTACATTACACAATTGGTTAAATCCAGAAGACAGTGAATAAAAAGGAGGTGGGCCATGCTATCAAAAGAGAAAACGATGGAAGCTATTGAAATTATGTATGAGATGTTTCCAAATGCAGAATGTGAATTAAAACATAAGAATCCTTTTGAATTATTAATTGCTGTGATTTTAAGTGCGCAAGCAACCGATGTATCGGTAAATAAAGCGACTCCTGGTTTATTCGCAGCTTTTCCAACACCAGAAGCTTTAGCAGCTGCGCCGGTGGAGGAGATTATTGCTAAAATAAAAACCATTGGCTTATATCGCAATAAAGCAAAAAATATTAAAGCGTGCGCACAACAACTTTTAGAACGTTTCAATGGAGAAGTTCCGCAAACCAGAGATGAACTGGTCAGTTTACCTGGCGTGGGGAGAAAAACAGCCAATGTAGTAATGGGAGATGCTTTCGGCGAACCGGCTTTTGCAGTAGATACACACGTGGAACGAGTGTCCAAGCGCCTTAGAATTTGTAAGCTAAATGCGAATGTTACTGAAGTTGAGCAAACCTTAATGCGTAAAGTTCCGAAAGAACTCTGGGTGAAAACGCACCATACCATGATTTTCTTTGGACGTTATCACTGCCTAGCAAGAGCGCCTAAATGTGAAGCCTGTCCGCTACTCTATATGTGTCAAGAAGGCAAAGAACGGATGAAAGGGAAATAACACATTTTTTCCTAAGAAAGCGAGTCACAAGTCCAACCGACTTGTGGCTCGCTTTCTTTTTTGATGTTTAAGAAACGCAACAAATGATTGCGGTTTCTTAAAAATTGATTTAGTATAGACAGTGTGGTATATACTAGGAAATTTATTTTTTTGAAGAAAGATAGGCGATGAAATGACAGAAAATGCACCTAAATTTAAGCAAATTTCTGCAGAAATTGAAAAGAAGATTCGAGACGGTCTGTATGTAAGTGCACAAAAATTACCTTCAGAATATGATTTAGCTAAAGAATATAACTGCAGTCGCTTGACCATCCGTAAAGCGATTGATGATTTGATTCGCAAAAATATTTTGGTAAAACGACATGGTAAAGGTAGTTATGTGATGTCGCAAGCGAAAATTCAAAGTGGTCGTGCTGGCTTACAAGGTTTTACTGAGGCAGCCAAAGCTTACGGGAAAAAAAGCCAGACAGAAGTCATTTCCTTTGAAGAAGTAGTACATCCCGCTGAGAAAATTCGGGAGGCGCTCCAAGTGGGCAAAAATGAGGCGATTTATGAACTGATTCGCCGCCGAATGTTAGACGGCGAGCCAATGACAGTTGAAAAAATTTATTTGCCACAGGCATACGTACAAGGCCATACGAAGCAAGACTTTGAGGGCTCTCTTTTCTGCTTAATCGAGAAGAACGTCGAGATTGCTTATTCGCATCAAGAAATTGAAGCAATCTTAGTTGAAGCGGAAATTTCAGAATTATTGAATGTTCCTGTGGGCCAACCACTTTTACAAGTCCACTCTATCACCTATGCGCTTGATGCAACCCCCATTTTATATGATGTCTCTTTATATCGAGCAGATCGGTACACGTTTAAAAACACACTGACCCGCTATAGCCCGTCTGAAAACAACCAAGTGGAGCTAGGAGGTTCTTGGAACGAATGAAGATAAAAGAAGAAATAGCCGCTCAAAAAGATTTATTTTATGAAGACTTAAACAAAATTATGGCGATTCGAAGTGTGAAAGGGTCGCCTAAAAAAGAGGCACCTTTTGGCGAAGGACCGAAAAGAGCCTTGGAAGAAACGCTGAAACTTGCAGAGCGTTATGGCTTTCAAACTGAGATTGTCAATGACGCAGTTGGCTACGCGCAATGGGGAACAGCGGAAGAATATCTGGGGATTATTGGTCATTTAGACGTAGTACCAGAAGGTTCTGGCTGGTCAGTGCCGCCCTTTCAATTAACGAAAAAAAATCAACGTTTGTATGGTAGAGGAATTCTAGATAATAAAGGTCCTATATTGGCTTGCCTGTATGGAATGAAATTACTGAAAGAACTTGGTTACCAACCAAAGAAAACCATTCGCTTAATGTTTGGCACGGATGAAGAAAGTGGGAGTGGAGATATCCCCTTATATTTAGAGAAGGAAAACGCACCCGTTTTTGGATTTACTCCAGATTGTAAATATCCAGTAGTTTATGGGGAGCGAGGGATTGTTAATTATGAAATCACAACGACCATCCCAGATGATTCAAGTGAACAAATTGGTCAGATTATGGGTGATCAAGCAAAAGACCACGTACCTGATCAATTAAGTGTGGTGATTGCAGGAAAAACAACAGCAATCACGGGAAAACGTGCTCCTTCCAATGCGCCAGAACTAGGCAAAAACGCGATTACTTTATTGGCACAGAAAATTAGCGAGGAACAGTTAGTCAAAGGAAATTTATTACAGTATTTCGACTGGTTAACCGCTAGTTTTCACGAAAAGCACTATGGGGAAGGAGTAGCTCTAGACTTTAAGGATCAGGATAGTGGGCAATTGATTTTAACGCCCTATGCGTTGGAAAAACGAGGACAGCAATTGGTGTTATCATTGGCCGTGCGTTATCCTGTTTCTATTACAGAAAATGAAGTAACCACGCAGCTAACAAAGGCACTATTTCCAGAAAGTGAAGTGACTGTCATCCGCCGTCTCCCTAGTACGTTGTTTCCAAAAGATGAGCGCAATGTTCAAAAATTAACCAAGGTTTATGAACAAATTACTGGCTTAGATGGGACGCCAGTTACAACTACAGGTGCTACGTATGCTCGCTTTATGCCGAATATCGTTGCTTTTGGTCCGTCATTTCCTGGTCAAAAAGGCATTGCGCATAACCAAGATGAATATATGGATGAAAAAGATTTACTGCTTAATCTGGAAATCTATATGCAAGCGATGATTGCATTAACAGAAGCGTAAAACCAATAGAAGATACACGTATGAGAAGAAACCAATGTGTTTCGTAGAGGTCGCATACGTGTATCTTCTATTTTTCTGTATAAAATTTCATTTTCAGTATATACAAAACAGTATATACTAGTTTATAATGGTGGAGAAATGTAAGCGTTAACGAAAGGGCGGATGGAAAATGACTTGGGGTGCAATTGCGACATGGCGGATGGCACATGATGGGTTACTAAAAGCTGCAGAAGAATTACAACAAGGAGGTGCTGCAGGCACGGCCGTGGAACAATTAATTAAAGAAGTAGAAGACTATCCTTTTTATAAGTCAGTGGGCTACGGCGGTTTACCTAATGAGGAAGGGATTTTAGAAATGGATGCTGCCTATATGGATGGAGACACATTTGCAATTGGTGCTGTGGCAGGAATTACAGATGTTAAAAATCCGATTTCAGTGGCTAAAGCATTAAGTAAAGAGAAGTTTAATAGTTTTCGTGTTGGCGCAGGTGCAACGAAATATTCAATGTTGCACGGTTTTGAAAGAAAGAATATGTTGACAGAACGCGCTAATCAATGGTGGCAAAAGCGTTTAAAAGAAATTCAGGAAAATCAGTTGAACCCCTATGATGGGCATGATACTGTCGGCGCTATTACGTTAGACCAAACAGGATCAATGGCAGCTGGCACTTCCAGTTCGGGACTCTTCATGAAAAAAGCAGGACGTGTTGGTGATTCACCACTGTCAGGTTCTGGTTTTTATGTTGATAGCGAAATTGGTGGTGCTGCGGCTACAGGATTAGGTGAAGATTTAATGAAAGGCTGTCTTTCTTATGAAATCGTTCGTTTAATGGGGGAAGGGCGCTCGCCACAACAAGCATGTGATCAAGCGGTCTATGCTTTTCATGAAAAATTGACCCAACGTTATGGGAAAGCAGGAGCTTTTTCACTAGTGGCCATGAACAAACAGGGAGACTGGGGCGTAGCTACGAATGTGGAATTTACTTTTACGGTTGGTACTGATATGCAGCAACCAGAAATCTATATTGCAAATCCAGGCAAGAATCATACCACAAAGATTCAGCTAATTTCACAAGAATGGTTAGCGGCCTATGAAAAAAGAATTAAAGCACCAATTGAATAAATGAGGAGAGTGAAGGAACATGAGTAAAAAACAAATTTATCTTTTTTGTGATGCAGGGATGTCTACAAGTATTATGGTGAATAAAATGATGGAAGTGGTGGAAAAACATCAAATGCCTTTAATGATTACTGCTTTTCCTATTGCAAGAGCACAAGAAGTGGTTGAAGCAGAGAAGCCTGTTGCTATTTTATTAGGACCACAAGTCCGTTTTTTATTAGAAAAAACAAAAGAACAATTTGCTCCTCAAGATATTCCTGTCGCTGCAATTGCGCCAGAAATTTATGGCATGATGGATGGCGAAAAAGCATTGAAAGAAGCGCTGCGGTTAATTAAGCAAAATAAAAAATAATAGATAGGAGTGACGACCGTGCAAAAATTTTTGGATTGGTTAGAGCGCGTATTGACCCCGTTGGCAAAAGTGATAGGAGAAAATAAGTATTTAGTAGCGATTCGTGATGGCTTCCTTTTATCAACGCCCTTGTTGATTGTTGGTTCGGTCTTCTTATTAATAGCTAATTTTCCTTTGCCGCAATGGGATACTTGGATGTCTCATTTGCTTGGTAAAGACTGGGCGACAATGATGTCTGTTCCAGCTAGTGCTAGTTTTGATGTAATGACCATTCTGGCCGTTGTCGGTATTGCCTATAGTTTAGGGAAACAATTCAATGTGGATGCAATGCAAGCAGGAATTATCGCATTGGTTTCATTTTTTATTGTAACGCCTTATCAAACATTATTTACACCGGAAAATAGTTCAAAGGTCTATGAAGTTACCAGTTTACCTTTAAAATGGATGGGTTCCAGTGGCTTGTTTTTAGGAATGATTGTCGCATTAATTGCGACTCGTTTATTTGTGGCCATTGTTCGTAAAGGGTGGACAATAAAAATGCCAGAAGGAGTGCCACCAACAGTGGTTAAGTCTTTTGAGGCCCTGATCCCGAGCTTTTTAGTTGTTACTCTCATGTTTTTAGTCAATTGGCTGGCTGCTTTAACTCCTTATGGTAATTTACAAGATGTTATTTTTGAATTTCTACAAACGCCCTTATTGAGTCTTGGTAATACCTTAGGTGCAATGAGCATTGCTTATTTGTTTTTACACTTCTTTTGGTTCTTTGGCATTAACGGAGGTAGCGTGGTTGGCGCAGTCTTTAATCCTGTTTTGCGGGCATTGTCTGTTGAAAATTTACAAGCATTTAAAGACGGTCATGAAATTCCCAACATCATCACTGGACAATTTCAAGATATGTTTGCAACATTTGGTGGCGCCGGTTCCACACTCTCATTAATCATTGTGATGGTCTTATTCTGTAAAAGTCAACGAATTAAAAAGCTTTCGCAACTTTCACTAATTCCTGGTGTTTTTGGGATTAACGAACCAATCATTTTTGGGTTGCCAATTGTTTTAAATCCAATCCTTTTAATTCCATTTGTCTTAGTACCCGCAATTAATATTATTATTGCCTATTTTGCTATGGATTGGGGCTTAGTTCCATTGACGAACGGTATTCAATTGCCGTGGACGACCCCACCAATTATCTCAGGATTTTTAGTCAGCGGTTGGCAAGGATCAATTCTGCAAGCTCTCTTATTGGTACTAGGAATGTTCATTTACTATCCTTTTATTCGAGTTATGGATGACCAATATTTACGTGAAGAATGGAAAGCACAAGAAGAAGAGAGTGAAGAAATTGATTTTGATTCCTTTGACTTCGATGATTTATAAATAAGGAGGAAATAGGCGTGAAAAAAATCCTTTTAGTCTTAAACCACAGTTTAGCAGGATTTGGCAGTGATGAACAAGCTCAGCTGAAACCAAGTGGTAAAAAAGCTCCCTTAGGCCCAGGGGTAACATTGCTACCATTTTTACAGAAGCAAGGAGCGGAAATTGTTGCGACACTTTATTGTGGAGACCAATATTATTTGGAAAACGAGGAAGAGGTAGCAAAGAAATTTATTGGCTTTGCAAAAAAGTTTCATGCCGATGCGGTTCTTTGCGGACCTGCCATGTATTATCCTAATTTTGGAGAAATGGCCGCTAGTCTAGCTTGTAAGTTTAATGCTGCGGGCATTCCTGCAATTGCAGCAATGGCAGAAGAAAATCCAGCAGTTAGTCACTATTATCAGCAAGTACCGATTGTGAAGATGCCCAAAAAGGGCGGCATTGGTTTAAATAATTCGTTTAAACAAATGGCGCAATTGGTCGTGGCAAAAGCAAATGGAAAAGAAACCAAACAGTTAGAAGAAACAAGTTGTTTTTAATTGTTGATAATCTAAAGAGAAATCCAGAATGAACGCATGATTGTGTTCGTTTTGGATTTTTTGCTTTTGTTTAGCGAATGTATGTTCTATAATAGGGAGGCAGATAGGTGGGATTACGTGAAATCAACGAGAAAAATTGCGGTGCGTCAAGTGGTCGAATTTATTTTAAGGCGGGGAAGTATCGATTCTCGCCATGTGAGTGAACATACACCACAAGAAGGTAGTCGCCTTCATCGAATGCTGCAAAAGGAAGCGGGGAGCCTTTATCAAAAGGAAGTATCTTTAAAAATTGAGGTGCCTTTAAATGGACATAATTATTGTGTAGAAGGTCGTGCAGACGGCATTTTTGTGAAAGAAACTGGGCAAGTGGTCATTGATGAAATTAAAACATCCGAGCCAGCGTTTGAAGAATTGCCGCCAGAAAAGGTCGAATTGTTTTGGTATCAAGCGATGTGTTATGGTCACATGTATTGCCAGCAAGAACAACTTTCTGAAATAATGCTGCAACTCACTTATTATCAGACCACTACAAAACAAATCACACGACAAGAACGCCATTTTACAGAAGCTGCATTAGCGGAGTTTTTTACTGATTTGATGAAGCGCTATGAACAGTGGGTAATTTTTAAAGAAGAGTGGCGTATTTTGAGAAATAAATCATTAAAAAATCTTAGTTTTCCTTACGGGGAGTATCGCAAAGGGCAACGAGAATTGGCGGTAGCCGTTTATAAAACAATTCTTAGTAAACAGCGGCTCTTCGTGGAAGCACCAACTGGAACAGGCAAGACAATGTCCACTCTTTTTCCAGCGATGAAAGCAATTGGTGAAGAAGAAGGTGAACGGATTTTTTATTTAACAGCTAAGACCATCACGCGGCAAGTGGCTGAAGATGCTGTCAAAGCGCTGTCCGAAAAACAAGCGCAAACTAAGAGTATTACGTTAACAGCAAAAGATAAAATTTGTTTTTTAACTGAACGAAATTGCACACCAGAACATTGCCCGTTTGCTGATGGTTATTATGATCGTTTAAATGAGGGACTGTGGGATTTATTGCAACATGAAAATCATTTAACGAGAGAGGTTATTGAACGGTATGCACAAAAGCACCAATTGTGTCCATTCGAGTTGTCGCTAGATGCAAGTCTTTGGTGTGATTTAATTATTGGCGATTACAATTATCTATTTGATCCAACGGTTTATTTGCGGCGCTTCTTTGAAGAACCCCAAAGTGCAGAAGAGAATATTTTTTTAGTGGATGAAACCCATAATTTGGTTAATCGTTCACGGGAGATGTATTCGGCCGCTATTTCTAGGAATGCGGTTTTGCAAATTCAAAAAAGATTGCAAAAAGAATCTGTTCAATTAAAAAGAGCTTGTCAAAAAGTCTTAACTACGTTTGATGATATTGAAGCAATCTGCGAAGAAAAAGACACGGATTTTTTTGCACAACGCGCGCCAATTGATTCATTAGTTAAACAGATACACCGATTAACAGAAGTAATTGCAGAATGGTTGCCAGAAAATCAACACATTGAGGAATTGGCGTCGATTCTCAGTTTTTATTTTGATTGTTTAAGTTATCTTCGAATCAGCGAGTATTATGACAACGGCTTTTATACGTCTATTTCTTTGCGAAACTATGACTGCGTTGTGAAACAATTTTGTGTCGATCCGGCTTATTTATTGTCACAACGATTAGATAAAGGGAAAGCGAGTATCTTATTTTCGGCAAGTTTAACACCTCTGAATTATTATCAAGAAGTGCTTGGTGGAGGTGAAGAAAGCCTACGTTATCGGATTCCGTATCCTTTTCCAGAAGAAAATCAATTGTTGATGATTGGTAGTTATCTTCAAACAACCTATAAAAACCGTGAAAAAAGTTATCCACAGATTAGTGAACTTTTAGGGAAGTTAAGTGAAACAAAAACAGGTAATTATTTAATTTTCTTCCCTTCTTATGCCTATATGGATGATGTCTATCAAGTATTTAGCCAACGCTACCCGCAAGTAAAAACTCAAATTCAGGGAACGGACTTAAACGAAAAAGAGCGAGAAGCATTTTTAGCTGAATTTAAAGAGAATCCTCAAGAAACTTTCATCGGTTTTTGTGTTTTAGGTGGTATATTTTCAGAAGGAATTGACTTGAAAGGTACCCGATTGATTGGTACGATAATTGTTAGTGTCGGGCTACCACAAATGAATCCGGAGCAAGAACTGATTCGCACTTTTTATCAAGAAGAGCGAGGGCAAGGGTTTCAATTTGCGTATCAAATTCCTGGCATGAATAAAGTCTTGCAAGCGGCTGGACGTGTCATTCGAGATGCGCAAGATAAAGGCTTTGTGTTGTTATTAGACGAACGATTTGAATTACCAAGTGTCCAGCGTTTCTTTCCGCCGCATTGGTTGGCGCATCGTAAGGCAAACACCAATGAACAACTCATTCAACAAGTGAAACAATTTTGGTTAAAAAATAAAGAAAACAAAGGAGGAAACAAATGAAGACCATTTTAGTCCTTCATACAGGTGGGACCATTTCCATGTCGAAAGTAGCAGGAGGAAGTGTTGCCCCGAATGAAAAAAATCCGTTGATGGAACAAGAAGCATTATTTTCTGGCAAGGTTCATTTAGTTGTCGAAGATATTTTTAATATTCCCTCACCACACATGACCTTAGAACGGATGTTTCAATTAAAAGAACGGATTCAAAAAGCTTATTCTGAACCAATTGATGGCGTGGTTATTACGCATGGAACAGATACATTAGAAGAAACAGCTTATTTTTTAGATATAACCTTAGAGAAAAAAATCCCCATTGTTTTAACAGGAGCAATGCGGTCAAGTAACGAAATCGGTAGTGATGGCTTGTATAATTTCATCAGTGCTATTTGGACTGCTTGTTCAGACGAATCGTACGATAAAGGTGTTTTAGTCGTGATGAATGATGAAATTCATACGGCGCGTTATGTGACAAAAACACATACAACGAACGTAGCAACATTTCGGACGCCAACTTTTGGACCAATTGGAACCATTGCGAAAGAACGTGCTTTTTTTGCGAAAGAGGTCTTACCGCAAGAAGTCTGCGATGTTTCTTCTGTGAAAGGGAATGTTCACGTAGTGAAGGCCTATGCGGGGATGGGTGAACGGATGTTTGAATTATTAAACACCCCAGAAACGGATGGGTTAGTAATTGAAGCGTTAGGTGCGGGTAATTTACCGCCAGAAACGCTCCCAGCATTACAAAAGATGCTAGACAACGGGATTCCAGTCGTTTTAGTTTCTCGTTGTTCTAATGGCATTGCTGAAGATATCTATGATTATGCTGGTGGTGGCGTTGGCTTGAAAAAAATGGGGGTCGTTTTTGCCCGTGGTTTAAACGGACCGAAAGCGCGGATTCGTTTAATTGTTGGTTTAAACAGCGAAAAAAATCCTGCAGAGTTAAAAGAATTTTTGGAACAGTAACTAATTTTAAGGAGAAAATAAATGAAGCTGTTTGAACGCATTCATCAAGATACTGAAATTCGACAAATTTATGATGCAATTGGTCAAATGGAAGATGAAGAAGCTGGGTGGGCATACCACAATTGGTTTCATGTAACCAATGTCGTGGCCATGACGGAAATGATTTTGAAACAACTTGCTGTTTCAGAGGAGTATTTAGAAGCGGCAAAAATTGCGGCATTGCTCCATGATGTGGGTGCGCTACAAGGAAAAGCAGGACATGCGCTTCGGGGGAAACAATTTGCAGAAGCATATTTTCGTAAGCAAAAGATTTGTTTGCCTTATCAAGAAGAAATTTTATCTTCTATAGAAAATCATAGTAATGGCTTTGATTCGGAAGAGTTAATGACACTAGCGCTAATCATTAGTGATAAATTAGATATTACAACCTCTCGTGTTGCAAAGGCTGGTTATTTCGTGCCAGGAATGCGGCAATTTCAATTTTTAAAGAAAATTGAAATTATGCTTTCAGAACAAGAGGTTTGTGTCTCGTTTACGGCAGAAGAAGAACTGGATTTAGAAGAATTAAATGCGTTTTATTTTATGCCAAAGGTCTTCAAAGCAATTGACGCTTTTTCAGAAAAAATCCAACGCCGACCAATCGTTTTATTGAATAAACAAGAATGGCCGGTACCAAAACAAAAAAATCCTTCAACTGTTCATTAACAGTTGAAGGATTTTTTTAGCGATAATTATTAAACTCAAGAGCCATTGGTAAATCTAATTCTCGTAAAAGAGCCATGACTTTTTGTAAATCATCCCGACTTTTTCCAGTTACCCGAATTTTGTCTTCTTGGATTTGTGACTTAACTTTAATCCCAGAGTTTTTGATAGCTGTGTTGATTTTTTTTGCATTTTCTTTATCAATACCACTGATTAAATCACCATATTGGCGAGCGGTACCGCCTAAGGCTTTTTCACTTTCTGAGAAATGAATATTTTTAATCGGAACATTGCGTTTGACTAATTTTCCAAATAAAATATCCTTCACTTGCTCGACTTTATAATCATCTTCAGCTACGACTACTAATTTATCGTTTTCCAATTTAATATCAGCAATTGACCCTTTAAAGTCAAAGCGATTTTTCAATTCTTTCAAGGCAATTTGAATCGCGTTTTTGACTTCCTCCATATTGACCTCTGAAACTACATCAAAACTTGCTTCTTTTGCAGCCATGTAAAAACCTCCTAAAATATTCTTTGCTTCATCATATCATGAAATAGTAAAAAAGGTTAGGCTAGAATCATTTTGAATAGAGAAATAAGAAGATCAATTTTTAGGGATATCTTCCCGCATTCTTTCATGGAAACGTTGCAAAAAAATTTTTTTCAATGTTCGCTTTTAGCCCCTTTTCTTTTAGGATAGAACCTGTTATTCTAAGTCAGAAGAATAGCGAAGGAGCGAAGAAAAATGAGTCGATTGGTTAGTACTTACCAAAGAAATGAATCGATAAAAAAAATAGCAGTGATGGCGATAACCGCTTTGACTTCTGCGGTCGGTTTGAATTTCTTTTTGATTCCGGCAAAAGTTTTTTCGGCAGGGATGAACGGAATTGCGCAAATCATTGCTACATTATTATATACAAATTTAGGAATCCATATTAATACAGGGATCTTCATTTTATTTTTAAACATTCCCGTCTTCATTCTAGGGTTTGTAAAATTAGGGAAACAATCAACGATTCTTAGTTTCATCAATGTTATTGGCATTTCCGTTGTCACTATGTTTGTGCCAATCGTAACAGTCACAACGAATCCTTTGATGAACGCAATTATGGGTGGTGTCTTAGTCGGCGTTGGCGCAGGGCTTTCATTAAAAATGGGCTTTAACACTGGCGGCATGGACATTATTTCACTGATTCTTTCAAAAACAACAGGGAAAACCGTTGGTAATTTTATGTTCTTATTAAATGGTATTATTGTGCTGTTGGCTGGTTTTGTATTTAACTGGGAAAGTGCGTTGTATACTATTATTTCTATTTACTGTTTGAGTCAGGTGGTCGACATGATTCATACCAGTCACCAAAAAGTCACAGCAATGATTGTCACCACGAGACCAGAAGCCGTTGCCTTAGAAGTTTCTCAACAAATCGCTCGTGGCATGACCTTGTTGCCTTCAATCGGCGGCTATTCAGGTGCAGAAGGTCGGATGATTATGATGGTCATTACTCGCTACGAACTCTATGATTTAGAACAAGCAGTTTACAGTATCGATGAGAATGCCTTTGTAAATATTTTACCAACACAATCGGTTTTAGGGCGTTTTGCCAATGAAGATGAACAACGGATTTTTCATAGTACAGGAACATTTCCTGAGCTTCAATCTTACAAGGTGAAACGTTATCCACCAAAGAAAAAATTAAAATAGCAAGTCGGCCTTCAGGTCCCAAAGTCTTAACGGGAAAACTGGAGGTTTTTTTATAAAAATGAAGGTTATGTGAAAGAATAGACAAAAATTTTCTGAAAAAGGGAATTTTACTAGAAAAGTGTCAGGAATTCTGCTAAAATAGAACCGTTGGTTAGGGAACACCTAACAAATAAAGTTTTTAAAAACTTAGGAGGAATTTTTTATGCCAGTAGTATCAGGAGCAGAATTCTTAAAAGCAGCACGTAAAGGCGGCTATGCAGTAGGTGGCTATAACACAAATAACTTAGAATGGACACAAGCGATTTTAGAAGCAGCAGAAGCTAAAAAAGCACCAGTTCTAATCCAAACATCAATGGGCGCTGCTAAATACATGGGCGGCTACAAAGTAGCTAAAGACATGATTACTAATTTAGTAGACTCAATGAATATCACAGTTCCAGTAGCAATTCACTTAGACCACGGTGACTACGAAGCTGCTTTAGAATGTATCGAAGTTGGCTATACTTCAATCATGTTTGATGGTTCTCACTTACCATTCGAAGAAAACTTAAAATTAGCGAAAGATGTAGTTGAAAAAGCTCACGCTAAAGGTATTTCTGTCGAATGTGAAGTTGGTTCAATCGGTGGTGAAGAAGACGGAATCATCGGTACTGGCGAATTAGCTGATATCGAAGAATGTAAACAAATGGTTGCTACAGGTATTGACTACTTAGCATGTGGTATCGGTAACATCCATGGTCAATATCCAGAAAACTGGAAAGGTTTAGCATTTGATCACTTACAAGCGATTGCTGAAGCTGTCGGTTCTGATGTACCTCTAGTATTACACGGAGGTTCTGGTATTCCTCAAGAACAAATTGAAAAAGCAATTTCAATGGGTATCTCAAAAGTTAACGTAAATACAGAATTCCAATTATCATTCGCTAAAGCAACACGCGAATATATTGAAGCTGGTAAAGATTTAGAAGGTAAAGGATTTGACCCTCGTAAATTATTAGCACCAGGTAAAGCTGCAATCATCAAAGATGCAGAAGAACACATTGATTGGTTCGGTTCAGCTAACAAAGCTTAATCAACTAGTTACGTTAAAGACAGCCACAGCACGTGGCTGTCTTTTTTATTTTTTGTTATTTTTTCATTCTATTAAAATACCTGAGAAGTTTTCTTTTTTCTTAAGCTTGATTATGATAGAATGATTGGGTAGTTTATTTAGAAAACGTATATTACAGATAGGTGAGAATATAAATGAAAAAAATCGTAATCAATGGGAATCGTCCATTAAAGGGCGAAGTAACCATTAGCGGCGCTAAAAATAGTGTGGTCGCTTTAATTCCAGCTGCTATTTTAGCAGATTCGCCCGTGACTTTAGATGGCGTTCCTGACATTCAGGATGTTCACTCATTAATTGAAATTTTAGAAATTATGGGTGCTAAAATTACTTTTGAAAATAATACATTAATTATTGACCCAACAGAAGTTGTTTCTGTGCCAATGCCAAAAGGAAAAATCAATAGCTTACGTGCGTCCTATTATTTTATGGGCTCACTTCTTGGTCGATTTGGGGAAGGCGTTGTCGGCTTACCTGGCGGTTGTTACTTAGGACCTCGTCCAATTGATTTACATATCAAAGGATTTGAAGCATTAGGCGCTCATGTAACCAACGAACATGGGGCGATGTACTTGAGAACAGACGAAGCTGGCTTACAAGGAACCCGAATTTTTATGGATATGGTATCTATTGGCGCTACAATCAATGTCATGTTAGCCGCAGTTAAAGCCAAAGGCAAAACGATTATTGAAAATGCTGCGCGTGAGCCAGAAATTATTGATATTGCTACATTATTAAATAACATGGGTGCAAAAGTTCGAGGAGCTGGAACGGACGTTATTCGGATTGAAGGTGTCGAAGAATTACATGGTTGTCGTCACTCGATTATTCCAGATCGAATTGAAGCTGGGACTTATTTAGCTATGGCAGCAGCTATGGGTGAAGGAATCAAGGTTCGAAATGTTATTTATGAGCATTTAGAAAGCTTCATTGCGAAATTGCAAGAAATGGGCGTTAAGATGACAATTGAAGAAGACATGATTGAAGTTCATCCGTCACATGATCTGAAAATGACGACGGTGAAAACCTATCCGTATCCTGGGTTTGCCACAGACTTGCAACAACCGTTAACGCCATTACTTTTAAAAGCGCAAGGAACTGGTGAAATTATTGATACGATTTATGCTCAACGAAATAAGCATATCCCTGAGTTGGTGCGGATGGGGGCTGATGCTTCGGTTGAAGGCAATATGATTATCTTAAATGGCCCAAATCAATTGCACGGTGCAGAAGTAGTCGCCTCTGATTTACGGGCAGGCGCTTGCCTAGTCACTGCCGGCTTGATGGCTGAAGGTACGACCACTATTTATAATGTAGAATATATTTTACGTGGGTACGACCACATTATCGAAAAGTTAACTGCTTTAGGCGCTGATATTCAAATGCTAGAAACCGAAGAACAAGAAGGTCCGTTTGAGGTGGATCAATGAGCGACTATTTAACAATGGCTGAATTGGAAAACAGTACGTTAAAAGATATTTATGCGTACGCGAAAGAGTTTAAAATTCCTTATTATAGCCAAATGAACAAAAAAGAATTGTCTTTAGCTGTGATTCGTGCACAAGCTGAGAAGCAAGGGTTTTTCTTCATGGAAGGAATTTTAGATATTGTTTCTCAGGATGGTTATGGCTTTTTGCGGCCAATTAATTATGGACCAAGTGCAGAAGACATTTATATTTCTTCTTCTCAAATTCGTCGTTTCGGATTGAGAAATGGGGACAAAGTAGCTGGCAAGGCGCGTCCGCCAAAGGAATCAGAACGTTACTATGGACTCATGCATGTTGAAAGTGTCAATGGGAAAGATCCTGAAGAAGCGAAAGAGCGGCCACATTTTCCAGCGCTAACACCGTTGTATCCTGAAAAACAATTAACGTTAGAAACAACGGCTGGCAGATTATCAACACGAATGATTGATGTATTTGCACCAATTGGTTTTGGGCAACGTGGTTTAATTGTAGCGCCGCCAAAAGCGGGAAAAACAAGTGTTTTAAAGGAAATTGCTAATGGGATTACAGAAAATCATCCTGATGTGGAATTGATTCTGTTGTTAATTGACGAGCGTCCTGAAGAAGTGACTGATTTAGAGCGAAGCGTTAAAGGAGATGTGGTTTCTTCAACTTTTGATCAACAACCACAAAATCATACGCGAGTTGCTGAATTGGTTCTGGATCGAGCAATGCGCTTAGTTGAAGACAAACGGGACGTAGTTATTTTAATGGACAGCATCACTCGTTTAGCAAGGGCCTATAATTTAGTGGTCCCGCCTAGTGGTCGAACCTTGAGTGGCGGAATAGATCCAGCTGCGTTTTTCAAACCTAAACGATTTTTTGGTGCTGCCAGAAATATCGAAGAAGGGGGCAGTCTGACTATTTTAGCCACGGCATTGGTGGATACAGGTAGCCGAATGGATGATGTCATCTATGAAGAATTCAAAGGCACAGGCAACATGGAGCTCCATTTATCTCGTGAATTAGCAGAGCGCCGTATTTTCCCAGCAATTGATATTAAAAAATCAAGTACGCGAAAAGAAGAGTTGTTAATGACACCAGAACAACTAGAAGAAACGTGGAAATTGAGAAATAATATGTCAGGAGACTCGCTGGAATATACGGATCAATTCATAAAAATGTTGAAACGAACCCAAAATAATCAACAATTATTTGAAGTTTTCCATGATGTTTCGTTTGGCAAACAAATTAAAAGAAATCCAAAAAGATAATTGCATACCAACTGAAAACATGGTAAGATAGCATTGTTGTATACCGACAAAATAACTCTGATACAGCAAATGGATCAGGGCAAAGGAGCGAAAAAAACGTATGAAACAAGATATCCATCCAAATTACCAACCAGTAGTATTCATGGATTCAACAACAGGTTTCAAATTCCTTTCAGGTTCAACTAAAGGATCTTCAGAAACTGTTGAATGGGAAGATGGCAACACTTATCCATTATTACGTGTTGAGGTTACTTCAGACTCACACCCATTCTACACTGGTCGTCAAAAATTCACACAAGCCGACGGACGTGTGGACCGTTTCAACAAAAAATACGGTCTCAAAGACGAAAACGCAAATCCAGACGCATAGTCTTTCAAAACATTGTTATGGCAAGGTTTATAGAGGTTTTCCACTGTGGTGGGAAACCTCTATTTTTGCGTTAAATATGTAGTTTTAATTCAGAGAAAAGAAATAAAGCAACTTACCAATCTTTTCCTCTTTCTTTTCAAGATTATCCTTCCCAAAGGACAAAGATTGATCAGCATTGTTTCGCTGATTTGTTAGACTAGTAGGTACATTAAGCTTTATAAAGGAGATCTTGAAGAAATGAGTAGAAAAAAAGTCGGTGTTTTCTGTCTATTTCTGTTTTTCACATTTTTGATTATTGTTCCAAAAGTAGAAGCTACAGAAGAAATGAAGACTAAATTTACAGTAACGCCTGTTTTACCAGAAAATCAAGTGTCAGGAACATCTAGTTATTATGATTTAATTCTGGCACCAAAGCAATCTTCCACTATTGTCTTAGACATAAAAAATAAGACAGACGAAAAATTGTCCATCGTATTGACTCTAGCAAATGCATCAACAAATGATAATGGGTTGATTGTGTACAATGATTTTGATAAACCACTTGATTCATCGTTAAAGGTTCCGCTGACAGACTTGGTTACTTTAGAAAATGAGGAAGTGAGTGTGCCGCCTCATCAAACAGTATCAGCAAAGATGAAGGTGAAGGGACTTGATCAGCCTATCAAAGGAGTTGTTTTAGGCGGGGTTTACGCGCATCTCAAAGATGAAAAAACAGAGGAAGAGAACCAAACAACGGGATTAACCAGTCGCTACGGGTTTAATGTTGCGATTGCCATGAGGAGTGCTGAGAATGCTCCTTTAACAGAGGTGAACCAACTGAAATTAGCGAAAGTAACACCTACAATTGCTTTAGGGGCCAAATCACTAAAGGCGGTCATTCAAAATCCATATGCTGCTATTTTTCCAGAAGTTCGTTTAGAAGGTCAAGTGATAAAAAAAGGATCCTCTAAAAAAATTGCACAACGGACACTAAAGAATGTTCGCTTTGCCCCAAATAGTTCCATGAATTTTCATCTTGATTTGGGTAAACAACCGCTAGATGCTGGGACTTATATATTTACAGGACGTGCTATTTTACAACAAGATGAACAACAGTCTTGGCCTTTTCAACAAGAATTTACGATTAACACTCGTGAAGCAAAAAAATTAAATCAAGAAGCTACGGTCAAATGGGTCCTACCCACATGGTGGTTACCGACTTTCTACACGTTGTTAGTAATCACAATCGGGGCAATTTATAGTGTCATTTGGCGCAATAATTATCAAAAAACAAGCGAAAAGGAGAGTGAGAATAATGGCTAGTTGGTTTTGGTTGTCTGGCGGTTTAGCGGTCATTTGTTTTATGTTTTTCCTCTTTTCTTTGCTGACTAGTATGAGTTTTATTCAGCATGCAAAAGAACCCAGAAGTATTCTAAAAGAAACGCTTTTGAGTTGGTTAATGCTTTTACTTAGTGGTGGCTGGATTACAATCGGACTATTGTTATATTTTTCGCTAAAGAATCAATAAACAAAAAACGAGCATTCATTGTTAGATAACCGTGAATGCTCGTTTTTTTGTTTTAGGAAAATGCTCTTTAGCAACTTGCCAGATTTCATTGGGCAACCTGACTGAAATTGTTAAATTGTTCTGTCGAAACGACAAAAAAGTGGTAAACTAAACGTGTATGTTAGTTATTTAATCAAAAGTAATGTATCCGCTTACTTATAAAATGGAAACGAAGGAGCATATTGCAATGACAGAAAAACTTTTAGGAAGTATCGAAGCCGGTGGCACAAAATTTGTATGTGGCGTTGGGACAGATGATTTGACCATTGTGGAACGTGTCAGTTTTCCCACAACAACCCCAGAAGAAACAATGAAAAAGGTAATAGAATTTTTCCAACAATATCCTTTAAAAGCGATTGGGATTGGTTCGTTTGGTCCGATTGATATTCACGTTGATTCTCCTACGTATGGTTATATAACTTCTACACCAAAATTAGCTTGGCGTAACTTTGACTTGTTAGGAACTATGAAACAACATTTTGATGTGCCAATGGCTTGGACAACGGATGTGAATGCTGCGGCATATGGTGAGTATGTTGCTGGAAATGGGCAACATACATCTAGTTGTGTATATTATACAATTGGAACTGGTGTTGGCGCTGGAGCGATTCAAAACGGTGAGTTTATTGAAGGCTTTAGCCACCCAGAAATGGGGCATGCGTTAGTCCGTCGTCATCCTGAAGATACGTATGCAGGAAATTGTCCTTATCATGGAGATTGTTTAGAAGGGATTGCAGCAGGACCAGCAGTTGAAGGTCGTTCTGGTAAAAAAGGACATTTATTGGAAGAGGATCATAAAACTTGGGAACTAGAAGCTTATTATTTAGCGCAAGCAGCGTACAATACGACTTTATTATTAGCGCCAGAAGTGATCATTTTAGGCGGCGGCGTCATGAAACAACGTCATTTGATGCCGAAAGTTCGTGAAAAATTTGCTGAATTAGTCAATGGATATGTGGAAACACCGCCTTTAGAAAAATACTTGGTGACGCCTCTTTTAGAAGATAATCCAGGAACAATTGGTTGCTTTGCCTTGGCAAAAAAAGCTTTAATAGCTCAAAAATAACCATTTACTCGCAGTTCATGCATTATATTTGAAGGAAATGGCTAAGAATGATACTCTTATTATGTAATTAATTATTTAGGAGGGATTAGCATGGCAGATTTAAAAGGACGTTTTGACGATGCAAAAGATAAAGTAGAAGGTACTGCAAAAGAAGCGCAAGGCAAAGTTACGGATGATAAAGGCAAAGAACTTGAAGGAAAAGCTCAATCAACCTTTGCTGACGTAAAAGACAAAGCACGTGATGCCGGCGACGACCTTAAAGAAGGCGCTGAAAAATTAACTGATAAAGTTAAAGAAGGCTTTGAAGACTTAAAAGACAAATTTAGTAAAGATAAATAAAAATTAACAAAAGAGCGTGGGCTCACGTTGAAATAACGTAAGCCCACGCTCTTTTGTTTAGACATCAAATCCTTGTTTTTGCAAGAAAATTTTTACTTCTGGGCGACGATTATAAGAAAAATAGGACAAAGACTTCTGTGACCAATCCGCTGTTTGGGCGTTACTTGAGCGGCTGGCATAATAATCTTTTAATAATTCATCATATGTGTGCATATCTGTCAATTTGTCTGATTGGTAGTGATTTTCGCTTAAAATATTTTCAAAAGGCATCCGTGGTTTTACACCATTTAACGTTTCTGGTACACCGATTGTTAATCCGAAAAGTGGTACAGTTAATTCAGGCAAAGATAAGCGTTTGGCTACTGTGTCTAAGTCATTTCGAATGCCGCCAATATAACAAATCCCTAAATCCATAGATTCAGCCGCAATGGCCATGTTTTGCGCAGCAATCGTTGTATCAACGGCAGCTACTAATAATGATTCTGGTGTCTTTAAGGGTTCCAATGATTGCCCCTCTTTTGACAAAATCGTTGCATGACGATACAAATCAGCAACAAAAACATAGAACACACCAGTGTTAACGACATAGTCTTCACAATTCGCTAAACGTCCCAATTCTCTGCGTAGCTCAGGATCTTTGATTTCTATAATTGTATAAGCTTGTAAAAAATTGGAGCTTGATCCTGCTTGAGCTGCAGTAATTAACTGTTGTTTCTGCTTGTCCGTTAACGCTTGCTTTTTAAAATGACGAACGGAACGGTGACTTAGTAATTGTTCGATTGTTTGATTCATAAAAAACCTCCGTTTAAATTAAGAAAGAGAACAGAAAAACCCACAGCTTAATAGTGGGTTTCTCTGTCGTTAATTGCTAAAGATTACAGAATACGTTCAAATGGATCTAAACTAATTCCTTGGTCTAAGACGATTTTTGCGTATTCTTTCGCTGCAAATAAAGAATGATCTTTGTAGTTTCCGCACTCTTTTGCAGAGACTGCTGGAACAACTTCTGTATTGATTACTTTGTTTAAAACGTTGACTAATGCATCACGGATTTCTTGTGGTGAATGTTGATCCCACATAATCATATAAAAACCAGTGCGGCAACCCATTGGCGAAATGTCAATGATTCCTTTTAATTCATCACGCATGTTAACTGCTAATAAATGTTCCAACGTGTGTAATGCGCCTGTTGGTAGGGCATCTTTGTTTGGTTGTAAGAAACGTAAGTCATATTTTTCGACTAACGCATCACCATTTTGTTCTGTGCCAGCAAGGCGAACATATGGTGCTTTTACTGTGTTGTGATCTAATTCAAAACTTTCTACGCGTGCCATGAAATTTCGCTCCCTTTATAATTAAATTCGTTTTAACTATAACAAATTTAAGTCAAAAGTCAATGGATAGTCCTTTGATGGGTAATAGTTTTAAAATATCATGGGAAAATAAAAAAATCATTTTTTTGACTATGTAGGTTTTTTCAATACTATGGTAAAATAGGACAAGTAGCTTTTACAAGAAGGTAAGAGGGGAGTATGAAAATATGGGAAAAGAATATCATGTTGCCGTGGTAGGAGCAACAGGTGCTGTCGGGACAAGAATGATTGAATTGTTAGCAGAGACAAGTTTGCCAATTGCCAGTGTGAGGTTATTGGCGTCTAAGCGTTCTGCTGGACAAGAGATTCAGTTTAAAGGGCAACCTCTTATCGTGGAAGAATTAGTCCCGGAATCATTTGAAGGAATCGATTTAGCATTATTTAGTGCTGGTGGGAGTATTTCCGAAAAGTTTGCACCAGAAGCAGTTAAGCGCGGAGCTGTTGTTGTTGACAACACTAGCCATTTTAGAATGGCAAAAGATGTTCCTTTAGTTGTTCCAGAAGTGAACCCGGAAGCCTTGAAAAATCATCAGGGAATCATCGCAAATCCCAATTGTTCTACGATTCAAATGATGGTGGCCTTGGAACCAATTCGGCAAGCGTTTGGCTTAGAACGAATCATCGTTTCAACGTATCAAGCTGTGAGTGGCGCAGGTATCCGTGCAATTAATGAGCTAAAAGAACAAGCCGAAGATTTTTTAGAGGGAAAACCTGTCAGTGAATGGTCAGCTGAAATTTTACCAGCTGGCAGTGACGAAAAACATTATCCAATTGCTTTTAATGCGTTGCCTCAAATTGATGTTTTTTCAGAAGCAGGGTATACCTACGAAGAATGGAAAATGATGAATGAAACAAAAAAAATCATGGGAGACAACAAGCTAAAAGTCGTTGCCACCTGTGTCCGTATTCCGGTAATTTCAGGACATTCTGAATCTGTTTATATAGAAGTGAAACAAGCAGATGCATCGGTCTCAGCCATCCAAGAATTAATGGCGCAAGCTCCAGGTGTAATTTTGCAAGATGAGCCAAGTGAACAACTATATCCACAAGCGCTAAATAGCGTCAACCAGAAAGAAACATTTGTCGGCCGTATTCGTCAAGACGTTGACGTGAAGAACGGTTTCCATTTATGGATTGTGTCAGACAACCTATTAAAAGGAGCTGCTTGGAACTCGGTCCAAATTGCTGAAACGCTACACGAAATGAATTTGCTTCGTGTACCTGAAAACGACTAGAAGGTTTGTATTGTATACTCGGGAGGGAATAGGATGGATTTAACGAATGCAACAATTATTACGGCAATGGTTACGCCGTTTCAAGAATCGGGAGAAATAGATTTTGATAAACTACCGCAATTGGTAGACTATTTATTGGCCAATCATACAGAAGGCGTTATTTTAGCAGGAACAACTGGTGAATCACCCACGTTAACTCATGAAGAAGAATTACAATTATTCCAGCGAATTATTGAACTGATCGATGGACGTATTCCGATTATTTGTGGTGTAGGTACGAATGATACACGTGACTCAGTCGCTTTTGTGAAAGAGTTAGCGACAATCGCTGGTATCGATGCTGTTTTGGCGGTTGTTCCTTATTATAATAAACCAAATCAAGAAGGTATGTATCAACATTTTAAAACCATCGCAGAAGCAAGTGAACTGCCAATTATTTTGTACAATGTTCCTGGTAGAACGGCTGCATGTCTAGAAGTGGAAACTACTTTGCGCTTAGCACAATTGGAAAAAATTGTGGCAATTAAAGAATGTGCAGGGTTAGATGCAATTACTGAGTTGATTGAAAGAGCGCCAAAAGACTTTCTAGTGTATACTGGAGAAGACGGGTTGGCTTTTGCCACCAAGGCACTTGGCGGACAAGGGGTTATTTCGGTAGCCAGTCATGTCTTCGGTTCGTCAATGTATGAGATGTATCAAGCGCTGGAGCAGGGGAACTTGCCGGAAGCGGCTAAAATTCAACGACAGTTATTACCAAAAATGAACGCCTTGTTTTCAGTGCCTTCGCCGGCACCCGTGAAAGCGGCCTTAAATCATTTAGGTATTCCTGTTGGAAATTTACGTTTACCTCTAGTTGCTTGTACACCAGAAGAAGAGCAAAGAATTATTCGCACGTTAGAGATTTAAAGAACGTGTAATCATAGAGAGGTGAAAAGAGTGAGTACAATAAAAATCGTTCCATTAGGCGGCGTTCGTGAAAATGGAAAAAATATGTACGTTGCTGAAGTGGAAGATGAAATTTTTGTACTGGATTGTGGATTACAATATCCAGAGAACGAACTTTTAGGAATTGACGTCGTCATTCCGGATTTTACGTATTTAGAAGAAAATAGTGAACGAATTGCAGGGGTCTTTTTAACACATGGCCATGCAGATGCAATTGGGGCCTTACCGTATTTGCTTTCAAAAATTCAAGTGCCTGTTTTTGGGACAGAATTAACGATTGAACTAGCAAAACTAAGTGTCAACAGTCATGCGGAAACGAAGAAATTTAAAGATTTCCATGTGATTGACCCGCATACAGAAATTGATTTTGGTCAAGCAACGGTGAGCTTCTTTAAAACAACGCACACCATTCCAGATTCGATTGGCGTTAGCATCAAAACAAAAGAAGGCAACATTGTTTATACTGGTGATTTTAAATTTGATCAAAGTGCGATTGAGATGTATCAAACCGATTATGGCCGCTTGGCTGAAATTGGGAAAGAAGGCGTCTTGGCGCTACTTAGTGATTCATCAAATGCTGAAAACCCAGCCCAAGTTGCATCGGAAGCCCAAATCGCTGATGAAGTGTTCGACACGATTCGCTATTGGGAAGGACGAATCATCGTGGCATGTGTGGCAAGTAATTTGCAACGGGTCCAACAAGTATTGAATGCAGCGGATCGTTCTGGTCGTAAAGTCGTTTTGACAGGCCAAGATTTTGAACGGATTATTCGGACGGCGATGAAATTGGAAAAATTACAATTGCCAAGCGAAGATCTATTAGTGAAACCAAAAGAAATGAAAAAATATGCACCCGAACAGTTATTAATTTTAGAAACAGGCCGGATGGGAGAACCGATTAAGTCACTTCAAAAAATGGCTAATAATACACATGGTGTCGTTCGAATTGAAGAAGGCGATTTAGTTTATATTACGACAACGCCGACAACGGCCATGGAAACAACGGTTGCCAAAACAGAGGATATTGTCTATCGGGCCGGTGCTACGGTGAAGCAAATTTCCGACAATTTACGTGTGTCTGGTCACGCTAATCCGAATGACTTGCAATTGATGTTGAACTTAATGAAACCAAAATATTTCATTCCTGTCCAAGGTGAATACCGCCAGTTAGCTGCGCATGCGGACTTAGCACACGAAATTGGCATGCCTTATAAAGATATCTTTATTACAGGTCGTGGGGACATTCTAGAGTATACAAAAGGTAGAATGTCGGTAGCTGGCAGCACAACGGCCGAAAATATTATGATTGACGGGATTGGTGTCGGCGATATTGGTAATATCGTTTTACGAGATCGTCGTATTCTTTCCGAAGATGGTATTTTTGTGGCTGTTGTGACAATTAATCGCCGAGAAAAACGAATTGTTTCCCCAGCTAAAATTACTTCTAGAGGTTTTGTTTACGTTAAAACAAGTAAAGACCTAATGAAAGAAAGTAGCAATATTGTTACAGAAATTGTTGAAAAACATTTAGAAAGTGACGATTTTGAATGGAGCAAACTGAAACAAGAAATCCGCGAAAACTTAAGCCGTTATTTATTTGAACAAACCAAACGTCGTCCTGTGATCTTACCAGTTATCATGGAAGCGACGCAACGCAAGCGTCCCAAAAATAATGCATAGTTCGTCCTGATAAAAGCAGGTGATTTTAGGAGAAATTCTTCTAAAGTCATCTGTTCTTTTTTGTAACTTTCTTCTATAAATATGGTACTATTAATCAGAGCGCTGAATAAAGGAGGCGATTTTAGTGGAAGAGATTGTGTTGTTCCATACCAATGATCTTCATTCTCACTTTGAAAATTGGCCCAAAATACGGCGTCTGGTTAAAGCCAAACGTTCGCTGTACCAAAAAGAGGGCAAAACAGTCGTAACCATTGATTTAGGTGACTTTTCAGATCGGTGTCATCCTTTGACCGAAGCAACAGATGGTCGAGCAAATGTAGCTATAATGAATACATTAGCGTATGACCTGGTTACAATTGGAAATAATGAAGGAATCGGCAATTCAAAGAAACAATTAGAGCATTTATATGATCAGGCAACATTTGAAGTGGTCTTAGCTAATTTAGAAGATCCAAAAACCCAAACGTTACCAGATTTTTGTCAAGCATATAAAATTATGACAACTAAAGAAGGCACGAAGTTAGGGTTTATTGGCTTAACCGCACCATTTCCTTTAACGTATAATCCCAATGGCTGGACAATCAAACAAGTGGAAGCAGTCCTTCCTCAACTGATTACAGAAGTTGCGCCTCAATGTGATGTTCTCATTTTGCTTAGTCACTTGGGGATAGATACTGATTTTATGATTGCGGCGAATTATCCTGAAATTCAAGTGATTTTAGGTTCCCATACACATCATTTATTTAAAGATGGTGAAAAAATTAATCATGTGCAACTAGCAGCTGCTGGCAAATATGGACAGTATATTGGTGAAGTGCATCTGTTTGTGGATGCCGACACGAAGCAAGTCACAAGTTATGCAAAAACGATTGAAACAGCAAGTTTAGAAGAGCAAGCAACTGATGCCAAGGAAATTGCGGGTTACTTAACGGAAGGTCATCGACTATTGCAAGCGCAGCAAATTGCACAAATCCCTGAAACCTTGTCAACGGACTTACGGCAACCGCATGCCTTTATAACTGTTGCCTTGAAGGCGTTAAAAGAAGCGGGGCAGACCGAAGCGGCTGTGTTGAACAACGGGTTGTTTTTAGCAGATTTACCAGAAGGAATAATCAATGCAGACCAATTACATGAGGCCTTGCCTCATCCAATGCATTTAATCAAGGTTACCTTGAAAGGGTCAGACATGAGCCGTTTGATTCGTGAAATGGAAAAAAGTCGTCAATTTCTGCGGAAATTTCCGATTCGCGGGATGGGCTTCCGCGGGAAAATTTTTGGCGAATTATGTTATGATGGGATTCGTTTTGAGCGAAATAGCCAGACCGTTTTTTGGCAAGGGAAACCTATTCAGCCAGAGCAGAAGTATACGCTGACAACAGTGGATCACTTTCAATTTGTTCCGTTTTTCCCAACGATTGAGTTAGTTGGAGAAGTCGAATTTTTATTTCCAGACGTTTTAAGAACTGTCGTGGCGAACTATCTGCATGCCCACTATCCAATCAAATAAAAACAAGGTATAATAAAAACTAGGTGGTGAAAAAATGACAGACAAAAAGACAACCGAAAAAAAAGAAAAAGAAACAGAAACTGCTGCAACCTTTACAGAAGAACTAACAGCAGTTCTTGAAGAAATAAAAGAAGAACCTGTAAAAGAAAAGAAAAAAGGGGAAATTGTCACCATTGTGAATGAAACAGATATTCAAATTGGTGAAAGAGAGTACCGAATTGTTAAAAATCATCGTGATGCCTTTGATCCTGAACGCTTAGGTGAACGGTTTAGTGAAGTATTAGCGCGTTATGATTATATCGTAGGAGACTGGGGCTATGAACAGTTACGCTTGCGTGGCTTTTTTGATACTTCTAATCGTCGGGCAGCGCCGGATCAACGCATTGATACACTAGAAGACTATTTGTATGAATATTGTAATTTTGGCTGTGCCTATTTTGTAATTGAACGAACAGGGGAACGTAAAGAAAAAACAACGCATCGTCGTCGTCGCCATAAAAAGAATAATCGTTCTAACGCGTTTGTCGAGGAAAAGAGTGCGCCCGCTAATAAAAATAGCAAGCCAGTGATTCGTACGCGAAAAGAAGAAAATAAAAAAACGACTACACCCAAACAGCCTAGTCCCAAAAAATCTGGCAAAGGCTTTACGATTCGTCAACGTGAGGAGTAAACAGAGTGAAAAAAGACTATCAAGGATATTTAATTGATTTAGATGGAACGATTTATTTAGGAAAAGAACCAATTCCAGCCGGAAAACGTTTTGTCGAGCAGTTACAGGAAAAAGATTTGCCTTTTTTATTTGTAACGAATAATACCACTAAATCTCCTGAAACAGTAGCACAACGTTTAGCAAATGAATTTGATATTCATGTCCCAGCATCCCTTGTTTATACAGCGACTTTAGCGACGATTGATTACATGAAAGAAGCCAATCGGGGCAAGAAAGTCTTCGTCATCGGCGAGGCTGGTTTAATTGACTTAATTTTAGAAGCAGGTTTTGAATGGGATGAAACAAATCCTGATTATGTTGTCGTAGGACTTGATACAGAATTATCTTACGAAAAAGTGGTTTTAGCTACCTTAGCCATTCAAAAAGGGGCGTTGTTTATTGGGACCAATCCAGATAAGAACATTCCGACAGAAAGAGGCTTATTACCTGGTGCAGGTTCAGTTGTGACGTTTGTGGAGACAGCTACTCAAACAAAACCAGTTTATATTGGCAAACCAAAAGCGATTATTATGGAACGAGCGATTGCGCATTTAGGCGTGGAAAAAGAGCAAGTAATTATGGTTGGAGATAATTATGAAACCGATATTCAATCAGGGATTCAAAATGGTATTGATAGCTTGTTAGTTACATCAGGTTTTACCCCTAAGTCCGCTGTTCCAAATTTGCCAACGCCACCAACCTATGTTGTTGATTCCTTAGATGAATGGACTTTTTGAGTATGATGAGGTCGAAATTGCGTTTAAGGGAAACGCTTGGACTCATTTGTTTGTTTTTAACGATTGTGGCTTTAAGTATCACGATCACGATTAATTTTCGTCCATTGTATCTTTTTGATATCCAACACTTAAATATTTTAAAAGACGTAGAGGTTGATCGTGTGACCTTGATTAAAAATTACGATCATTTAATGATGTACTTAAACAATCCTTTTGAAAAAACATTAGTATTTCCTGATTTTCCAATGTCTGATAGCGCGGCTTTTCATTTTTATGAAGTGAAAAAATTGTTTTTATTGTGCTATGGCGTTTTACTAGTTACGTTGTTGCCTAGTGTCCTTTATTTAAAATATTTGGTAAAAAATCAGCGTTTATGGACATTGATACGGCCATTTCAGTGGGGAATGTTTTTGCCTGTGCTTTTTGGCTTTTTCATGCTGATTGGCTTTGATCAATTTTTTATTGCGTTTCATGGATTATTTTTTAACAATGATGCTTGGTTATTTAATCCGCTGACTGATCCGATTATCAATGCCTTACCTGAAGCTTACTTTATGCATTGTTTTATCTTGTTTTTTGTTTTATTAGAAGGCCTGTTTTTGATAGGTATTTTAATCGGAAAGCGTTCTTTAAAAAAATAAAGAGAGAAAAGTGAACAATTCCAAAATTGCTCGCTTTTCTTTTTTATTCAATCTAGTTTTAAAAACTAGATTGAATAATTGTCAAAAGTATGATATTCTTTTTTAGAAATGGTTAGGAGGGTTTTTATGGACGAGATAGAAAAATCACTACAAGATTGGGGCCAACAATTGGAAAACGTTCATTTGCCAAGATGGCATGAGTTACCAGATATTGAATTATATATGGATCAAGTGATTACTCTGATAGAAAAATACTTATCCCCATTGATTACACTGGAAAAACATACTTTGTTAACGTCCTCAATGGTTAATAATTATGTCAAACACGGGTTAATCCCGGCCCCAGTGAAAAAGCGCTACAATCAAAAGCATTTAGCGTTTTTAATTGCGATTACGTTGTTGAAACAAGTGTTAACATTGCCAGAAATTAAGCAAGGCATTTTATTCCAAGGAGCTACGGTTGGTATTCGTGAAGCGTACAATTTATTTTGTCAAGAACAGGAACGAGCGATTTATGTGATTGCTGCTCAAGCGCAAGAAAAAGAAGTTCAGGCCAAATCACAAGAACCTATGGGGATTGAATATTTGGCTGTAAAAGCAGCGACAATGTCTTTTGCTACTAAAATGTTTAGTGAAAAAGTGATTGAATTGGAACAAGAATACTTAAAAGAAATGGATGAGATGACACATGAATAAAGAAAAGATCGCACTACTGGTTGATTCTGGGACAGATGTTCCAGAGGCATTAGTCAAACAATACGGCATGTATGTCTTGCCTTTACAGATTATTTATCCTGAAAAAACCTATACAGATAAGGTAGATATTACACCAGAAGAAGTGTATCAACGTTTAGAGAAAGAAATCCCTAGTACTTCATTACCTGATGGTGCAACAATCCAAGCTATTTTTGACAAAATTAAAGAAGCGGGTTACGAAAAAGTCTTAGCGGTGACCATTTCTAGTGGTTTAAGTGGAACGTATAATGTGGTTCGCTTGCTTGGAGAACAAACCGAAGGACTAGATGTATTTGTCTTAGATACAAAGAACATTGGTATCGGGGCTGGCATTCAAGCGATTCGAGCAGCAGAATTAATTGAAACAGGATTAGGATGGCAAGAATTACAACAAAAATTAACAGAAGAAGTAGCCAACGCAAAAGTATTTTTTAATGTAGCCACTTTAGAATATCTACAAAAAGGTGGACGAATTGGTTTAGTCACTTCTATTTTAGGGAATGCGCTAAAATTAAACCCCATTATTTCTTGTAATGAAGAAGGCATTTACTATACGGTGGCTAAGTCTCGCGGCCGTAAAAAAAGTCTTGATAAAACGTTTGAGTTGGTGACGAACTTTATAGGTGAGGCACCCCGTTTCCGTTTGGCAGTCGCTCACGGTGCGGCAGAGGAAGAAGCAAAAGCAATGATGGAACGCTTGAAAGCAGCTTTTCCACAAGCAGAAGAAATTTACTTTGGAACAATTAGTCCGGCATTAGTTGTTCATACAGGACCAGGACTTTTAGGTGTTGGCATACAGTTATTAAATGATTAATTAAATGAAAAATCTCCTCAAATTTTTTTGAGGGGATTTTTCATTTAAGATTTCTCTTTTTCATAGAAATATCATTTTGCTGAAAAAACAACGAAAATTATATTGAAAATTTCACGAATGTGTTACAATTTGTCTACAAAGGGGGAATTTTTTGTGAAAAAAGCAATAGCAGAATGTTTAGGAACATTTATTCTTGTCTTTTTTGGGACAGGAACAGCCGTTCTAGGAAATGGTATGGAAGGGATTGGAACAACGGGGATTGCCTTAGCATTTGGGTTAACAATCGTTGCTGCTGCCTATAGTATTGGCACAATTTCAGGTGCACATCTAAATCCAGCTGTTTCTATAGGAATGTGGCTTAATAAACGAATAACAACAATGGAACTAATCTACTATGTAGTGGGACAAATTGTTGGCGGCTTGATTGCCTCATTTGCATTATTAAGCATTCTAAAAGGTGCTGGTAAAAGTATTGAGAACTTAGGTCAAAATGGCGTAGGGGAATTAAGTGTTGCTGGTGCATTGACAGTCGAAATTATTTTAACATTTATTTTTGTTTTAGTTGTCATGACAGTTACAAGTGCTAAGAAAGGCAATGCTTCATTAGCAGGAATCGTAATTGGGTTAACACTAACAATGATTCACTTAGTCGGTATTCCTTTGACAGGAACTTCTGTCAACCCAGCTCGTAGCATCGCGCCAGCTGTTTTTGCGGGTGGTTCAGCGTTATCTGAGTTGTGGATTTTTATCGTTGCGCCATTAATTGGTGGATTATTAGCCGCTCTTGTAGCAAAATTCGTCTTAGATACGGAAGAATAGATTAGCGAAAGAAGAATCTTTGATAACAAGCGTCAATTGTTGTCAGAGATTCTTTTTTTGTTATACTAGGAGAACCTAAAGGCGCATTTTTAACCAAAGATGAAAACATCATCAAAATAAGGTATAATAGGAAAGTATCAAATAAGATTAGAAGGAAAAAGAGGTGTCTCTTTGTGAAGAAAATTTTAGTAGTTGATGACGAGAAGCCAATTTCAGAGATCGTTAAATATAATTTGGTTAAAGAAGGATATGAAGTATTTACTGCTTACGATGGAGAAGAAGCACTTGAAAAAGTAGAAGAAGTGGAACCAGACTTAATTATTTTAGACTTAATGCTCCCTAAAATGGATGGCTTAGAAGTCGCGCGAGAAGTGCGCAAAACACATGATATGCCAATCATTATGGTGACTGCCAAAGATTCTGAAATTGATAAGGTTTTAGGATTGGAATTAGGAGCCGATGACTATGTAACGAAACCATTTTCAAATCGTGAATTAGTTGCTCGTGTCAAAGCCAATTTACGGCGAGGTGCAACCAATGCGAAAGAAGCTGAGGTGACAACACAATCTGAATTAACGATTGGTGATTTAACCATTCATCCTGATGCATACATGGTCTCAAAACGGGGTGAAAAAATTGAATTAACCCACCGTGAATTTGAGTTACTTTATTACTTAGCAAAACATATCGGACAAGTGATGACTCGTGAACATTTATTACAAACCGTTTGGGGTTATGATTATTTTGGGGATGTGCGGACAGTGGACGTAACCGTACGTCGTTTAAGAGAAAAAATTGAAGATAGTCCAAGTCATCCAACGTATTTAGTTACTCGTCGTGGGGTTGGTTATTATCTAAGAAATCCTGAACAGGAGTAATCAGGTATGAAGAAAAAAGTTCACTTTTTTCAATCTGTTAATTTTAAGATTGCTTTATCATTTATTCTGCTGTTACTGATTGCGATTCAAATCATTGGTGGCTACTTCATTCGTGAATTGGAAGCCACTACAATTTCCGATTTTAAGAAAAATATGGATTCCCAGGTTGTCCAATTGTCAAATACGTTAAGCACGCAGATGAGCAATAAAGATCTCGAACGTAGTGACGTTGATGCAAATTTAAAAAAAGCGTTATCTGATTTTTCAAATGCAGACATTTCTGAAGCGAGAATTGTCGATGATAAAGGGATTATTCGGGCAACCAATGATTTAAATCAACAAAATATTATTGGGAAAAAGAATGATTATCGTGATTTAAATGACTTTACGAGTAAAAAATATCAAGCTTTAGATAATGATAAACGCGTGTATGTGAATGTCCAGCCGATTCAATCGCCTACTGGAGAAACAGTGATTGGTGTCCTTTATGTGAAAAGTAATTTAGAAAATAAATACCAAGAAATTACTAACACAGCAAGTATCTTTTTCACTGCTTCTATTATTGCCGCAGCAATCTCGATTATTGTGACCCTACTGATTGCACGATCAATCACGAAGCCGATTGGTGAAATGCGCGAGCAAGCCATTCGAATCGCTCGTGGTGATTACGCTGGAAAAGTAGAAGTCCATGGAAAAGATGAATTAGGCCAATTAGCAGAAACATTTAATCAATTATCAGAACGGATTGAAGAAGCACAAGAAACAATGGAAGCAGAAAGAAATCGTTTAGATAGTGTCTTAACGCATATGACAGATGGTGTCATTGCGACGGATCGCCGCGGAAAGGTGATTACGATTAATGAAATGGCCCTTTCATTATTAAATGTAAAAAATGAAAATGTGATTGGGACCTCGTTATTAGAGTTGTTAGATATTGAAGAAGATTACACATTGCGGAAGCTGTTAGAAGAGCCAGATGAACTGCTGATTGATCGCTCAACGTCTGATCGTGAAGAAGACCAAATGATTATCCGGGTAGACTTTACGATGATTCGTCGGGAATCAGGATTTATTACTGGCTTAGTTTGCGTACTTCATGACGTCACAGAACAGGAAAAAAACGAACGGGAAAGACGGGAATTTGTTTCCAATGTTTCTCATGAGTTGCGAACGCCTTTGACAAGTATGCGTAGTTATATAGAGGCTTTGAGTGAAGGAGCTTGGGAAAACCCTGAGATTGCGCCGAATTTCTTAAAAGTCACGTTAGAAGAAACCGACCGGATGATTCGTATGATTAATGATTTGTTAAATTTATCTCGGATGGACTCTGGGAATACACATCTTCAATTAGAGTATGTGAATTTTAACGAATTGATTAATTTTGTCTTGGATCGCTTTGATATGATGATTGAAAATGAGCAAAAAAATTACAAAATTTGCCGTGAATTTACTAAACGCGATTTATGGGTAGAGTTAGATACAGACAAAGTAATTCAGGTTTTAGACAACATTTTGAACAATGCGATTAAGTATTCGCCAGATGGCGGCGTCATTACCTGCCGACTAGTTGAAACACATAATAATGTCGTCTTTAGTATCTCGGACCAAGGTTTGGGTATCCCTAAAAAAGATCTCGGGAAAGTCTTCGAGCGTTTTTATCGTGTGGATAAAGCACGTGCACGAGCACAAGGTGGGACTGGTTTAGGTTTAGCAATTTCTAAAGAAGTAATTCGGGCCCATAACGGGAGTATTTGGGTGGAAAGTACAGAAGGTGAAGGATCGACTTTCTATATTTCACTACCATATGAACCTTATGAAGAGGATTGGTGGGAATGATGAAATTATCAGAATGGATTACAAGAATTGGCTTGATTTTAATGGTCATTTTAAGTATATATTTTTCAGTCAATATCTGGCTGAATTCTGCCAAAAAAATACCAGAAATGAAGTCGGGAAGCCAAGTCACAACAGCTGTCAATGAAAAAGCCATTGGCGATGTCTATTTACCTTTGCAATTGATTCGAATAACTGATGGAAAAGCGATGCAAAGTAATCGTGAAACATTAATTAGTAATGTTCAAAATGATATTAAAATGGCTACGTTTGGTAAATTGACACAAGTTGTGACAAAAAATGCAGAGCAACTTAAGCGCTACAACCAAATGGAACAAGGCATTGAACTTCTTTATCAAGGTCCCTTTTTAATCTCGGACTATGCTTCGATTTATAATCTATCCATTAATTTTACTAACTTTAATGAGTTGACGGACCAGTATTTTACGAAAATTCAATTGGATTTTAACGAAAATAAGATACGTTTTTTAGATTATGATCAAGCCAACGTCTATGAAGCGCCCATGACTGTCAATAAGGCGCGCTTAATGGGAATTATCAATAAAGAGGGATTGCAATATCAAGACGTTTCCGAAAATACGCTAACCAAACAAGGGCAATGTTATTTAACCAATGATATGAAGTTGAAAAAGTACAGTTATATCTTAGCTTCGCAACCAGTTACTCGTTTTAGGAATGCTTTTTTCAATGAAACGGAAGATATCCAAACCAATGAAGACAGTCAAGACTTAACCTATACGAGTAAAGAAGAACGATTGTTTGCAGAAGAAAAACTGGGAAAAATCGATTTTAAAGGGACCTTGCCAGAAGAGAATAAACGGGATTCAATCTATAATCAAAGCTTTTCTTATGTAAAACGTTTAGGAACCAATATGGGGAATTTACGTTACTTTGATCGAACGAAAGATAGTGTCAATTATCGGACTTTTGTGGAAGGTTTCCCAGTGTTCGGTAATGATTTAAAAGGCCAAGTGGATATTCGCATCACGAACAACGATGGTGCTGCGCCAAGCGTAACCATTAACACAAGTGTGAATACAATCCAAGTACCGATTCCTTCAGAAGAAGAAGTGACGCTGGAAAGCACGGAAAAATTGATTAAGCGTTTAGAAACGGCTGGTGCTAAAAAGGAAAAAATCCAATCGGCTGTTATCGGTTATACGTGGCAGACAATTGAAGAAGTCAAACAAGTCGTTGATTTAAGTCCGGAATGGTATGTCCTTTATAACAACAATTGGTACACTGCAACGGACTTGGTAAAACAATTACCAAGCTTGGAGGTGGGCTAATGGATTTTAAACGAATTGAGTGGATTTTCTTCTTAGCATTTTTAGGATTAAATATCTTTTTATTTGGAATTTATCGGGAAGGTCAACAAGAAGAGAGCAACGTCTCTTCTTCCAGCCAAACAGAATCGATTGAAAGTCGGTTGGAAAAAGATAACATCTCGTATAAAGGGACACTTTCTTCAGAACGATTGGAAGGTTATTATTTAAGTGGCGAACAAACCAATTTTTCTGCTGCTTTAAAAATCCAACGTGAAAAGAATAAAAATTTTTTGAGAAATGGGCTGCAAATTGCGGATAATACTTTAACGAGTGTACCTAGTAAAAACTATTTTATTGATCCTAAGAAAATTGATAAAGATTTAAGTACCTTTTTAAATGAAAAAAATGCTTTATTATTCGGAGACGAATATCAATACTTACCAGAATTTTCTCATTTAAAAGAGCCGACGGCAGAAATTGTGGCTGCACAATCGTATAAAGGAATTCCCTTTAGAGATGACACGGCAAAATTAAGTATTTTAGCAGATACGTCAGGTGAATTATGGAAAATTAGTAAATATTCGCAAACGCACATTGAAAATATTGAAGAATTACGAGACAAAACGGATTTATATTCCAATCGTGATGCGATAGACACGCTCTATATGAATAACCGCATTCCTAGTAATTCCAAAATAACATTCATTAAATTGGCCTATTCAAGAATTTATAAAATTCGTGAGAAAAATGTATACGTTCCAGTCTGGTTTGTAGGAATTTCTACTGGTGAAGATTCAGTTGAAATTGAACAGGTGAATGCCGTAAGTAATACCATCATCACAAATAATACTGTGCCAAAGGTGGAAAAACATTAAGGTCCGTTGTATAATGAAACACGTTAATGTTGTAATGTAGAAGGGAAGAGTTTTAAATGGATTCAGAGTTTGCTTTTAATATCAGTGTTCTTGCCAGTGGCAGTACAGGCAATTCCCTTTTTATTGAAACCAACCAAAAGAAAGTATTAGTAGATGCGGGTTTAAGTGGCAAAAAGATCACTTCACTGTTAGCAGAAGTCAATCGCAAACCAGAGGATTTAGATGCGATTTTAGTTACACATGAACATCGGGATCACATTCATGGCGTTGGCGTGTTAGCGCGAAAATATAAGTTAGATGTCTATGCCAATGAAAAAACGTGGCAAGCGATGGATCCCATGATTGGCAAAGTCGATGTCGCTCAAAAACATATTTTTGAAATGGGCAAAGTTTTGACCTTGGGAGATATGGACATTGAAAGTTTTGGTGTCTCACATGATGCGATTGCGCCTCAATTTTATCGTTTTCACCGTAATAATCGTTCCTTTGTTGTTCTAACGGATACAGGTTATTGTAGCGATCATATTCGTGGTACGATTGAAAATGCAGATGCTTATTTAGTCGAAAGCAATCATGAAATTGAAATTTTGCGAGCAGGACCTTATCCATGGAGTCTTAAACAACGGATTTTAGGAGATAAAGGCCATTTATCCAATGATGATGGTGCTCTTGTGATGGCGGATGTGTTAGGTGATAAAACAAAACGCATTTATTTAGGTCATCTTAGCAAAGAAAATAATACGAAACTTCATGCGCGAATGGCAATGGAGTCTACTTTGAAGCAAAAGGATTTAGGCGTCGGTGAAGCATTTAAGGTATATGATACAGACCCCGATTCAGCCTCAGAGTTATTTCAAATTTAGAATAATGGTGGTTTATCAGTTTTTGAGCGTGGAGCAAAAATCCAAAGTGATTTTTGTCCCATGCTCATTTTTTGTTCTTTTATCTAGTTGGTTTGACAGATACATCGGTGATAATACTTTTAAACTCTTAGTTAATTTTTTGACAAATACTTGTGTTTGTCTGGTGTTAGGAGTATAGTTAACTAGATTTTTACTAGTGGGAGGTCTATAATGTTTCAATTTTTACCAAACTCTGTTTTACAGATGAGCACTATTTTTCTTTCGATTATTATCGAAGCATTGCCTTTTGTCATGTTAGGTTGCTTGATTTCAGGCGCTTTACATGTTTTTTTAACACCAGAACGAGTAAAAAAAGTGTTACCTAAAAATAAATTTTTATCAATTTGTGTAGGGAGTTTCCTAGGGTTTTTCTTCCCTTCTTGTGAATGTGGGATCGTACCCATTGTGCATCAATTTGTTAAAAAAGATGTACCAACACATACCGCTTTTGCTTTTATGTTAACGGCACCAATCATTAATCCAATTGTGCTATTCTCAACATACGTAGCCTTTAGTGGCGCAACAAAATTTGTGATTTGGCGAGTTTTAGGCAGTATGATTGTCGCGTGGGTTATCGGCATTTGGTTAGCTTATTTTCGAAAAGAATCAATTTTAACAGAAAAAGAGTTGGCGCAGATTAAAGAAGAGCAGGTTGCTCATACGCATGAACACGTTGATGAAGCTCGTTCATTTTGGAAAAACGGCTGGTCAGCGTTAACCCATAGTATTGATGAATTTTTTGATACGGGTCGTTATTTAATTTTTGGTTCTTTGTTAGCAGCAATCATGCAAACGTATATCCCAACTGGTGCACTTATGCAATTGGGCCATTCAAAGATTTTAGCGATTCTAGTCATGTTAGTCATCGCTGCCACTCTATCACTTTGTTCAGAAGCAGATGCATTTATTGGTTCTTCTCTTTTGAGTTTATTTGGCACAGGACCAATTGTCGCCTTCTTAGTTTTTGGTCCAATGGTAGATATTAAAAATTTATTGATGATGAAACGTTATTTTAAGATGTCATTCATTGTACAATTTGTTTTGATAGTGGCGCTTGTCGTAACTATTTATGCGGCAGTAGTTTAGAAAGGAGGCCTACAATCGATGATACGATTTATTATTTTAATTGGATATATGGGGTTGATGATGTATCTTCAAATTTCAGGTGAACTGAACCAATATATCAATATTCATTATAATTACTTAGCTGTTTTATCAATGGTTTTAGCTTTTATTATGGCGATTGTCCAATTGATTTTGTGGAACCAAGCAGATCCATCAATGCAAAAAAAACATGAAGACATGCACCAACATGGGGGACATGAACATCATGGCCATCAGCATAATTTGGAAAAACCCAGCCAAAGAGGGCTTGCCTATTTACTACTTTCTTTACCGTTGATTGTTGGCTTATTATTTCCGACAGTTAGTTTAGACACAACAATTGTTGAAGCAAAAGGATTTAACTTTCCAGTAAGTAAAGAATCAGTAGGGGATCCTGATATGCAAACGCAATATTTGAAACCTGATACAAGTATGTATTTCAATAAGACGGATTATGACAAGCAGATGGCAAAAGCCATGAAACAATATGATGGCCAATCTGTGATTTCAATTACGGATGAAAACTATTTGGAAATTATGGAACTAATCTATAATTATCCAAGTCAATTTGCAGGGAAAAGGATTTCTTATAAAGGCTTTGTCTATAATTCAAAACGAGAAGAAAGTGTTGACCAGTTTGTCTTCCGTTTTGGGATTATTCATTGTGTCGCTGATTCTGGCGTTTTTGGCTTGTTGGTTCATTTTCCTGAACATACTCAATTTCAAAACAATGATTGGGTAACGATTACCGGAACGGTTGAGTTATCCTATTATCCACCGTTTAAACGGCAAATACCAACTGTGCAAGTGGAGAAAGTCAAAGCAGATCAAGCACCAAAAAATCAATATGTCTATCGTTCCTTTTAAAAAAAAGTTAGTTGCTTCCTTATCAAATGGAAGCAACCAACTTTTTTGCTGTCTATTTTTTAATTTTGTTGCGCTTACGACGAGTAAAACCCAAAGATTCTCTTTTTTCCCGAAAGCTGCGGATATTCTGATTGAAAACCTCAGAAGCGACTAAGCCTAACGCAATTGCCCCAGCAATCATTACAGCTTGCACGGTAAAATAGGCACCTTTTTCATAATTGCCAATTACGATATTCCGAACAGCTTGATAAGCTAAGCCACCAGGTACCAATGGAACAATACCAGGAATATTAAAAATCGTGACAGGCATTTTCAATATTTTTGAGAATAGGTAGCTTACTGCCGCAACACCGACAGCACCGATAAGGGAACCTAATGCCGCATTTCCACTAAAAACTTCAACGATTACCCAATAAAGCATCCAGCTTACACTACCAGTTAGACCACAAGCTACCAGTGATCGTCGAGGAACATTAATAATAATTGCAAACGCCGCAGAAGCTAAAAAACTAAAGATAAATTGTACCAAAACGATTCCTAGCAAGTAAGTCACTCCTTTTAATAGAAAAGTTGAAAGACAAAAGCAATGCCAAAACCAATCATTCCTGAAGTCATTAATGCTTCAGTCCCACGAGAAACACCCGATAAGTAGTGTCCAGCTAGCAAATCGCGAAGAGCATTGGTAATTTGCACACCAGGCACTAAAGGCATGACACAACCAATGATGATTAAATCTTGTGATTGTCCAAGTCCCAATTTGACTGAAAGAATAGCGGCTGCACCAATGAACAGCGAAGCTAAAAATTCAGATAAAAATTTAATCTTGAGAAACTTTAAACTAAAATAATAAAGACTATAGCCGCAACCACCAATCAGAAAAGTCAAGAACAAATCGGACCAGACGCCACCAAAAAGAATCATAATTGTAGCGCTGACAACGGCCGCACTAACAATGCGTGCGCTA
The DNA here is from genome assembly GCF_040888205.1 of Enterococcus sp. C102(2024). Lineage (NCBI taxonomy): Bacteria > Bacillati > Bacillota > Bacilli > Lactobacillales > Enterococcaceae > Enterococcus > Enterococcus sp. C102(2024). The sequence goes on from NZ_JBFOHH010000001.1 coordinate 179,213, forward strand.
ATTGGAAAATGTCGGTGTTCACTATCAATCACTTTTAGTTTATTCAGTAATTCCTCTAAAGAAAAATCACCAGCCACATAAGCACGAGACAGCTGATTCACACGAGAGATTTTTTCTAAATCAATGCCACGTTTCATTACTTGAACCATACGAATCGTGGAGGTTCCATCTATGCCAACAAATAACCCGGTTTGTGTCACATAGCTAACCATTCGATAGTTGCCAGAAGCAAGCGCAATTCGGCTCATTGTATCTTCAACACGGTACATTTCTGCATCGCTTTCTATCATAATTTTACCAGCTAACAAACAGGTTTCTAAAAGTAAATCCAAATGAGCAGGAGTCATTGAGCAAGCCTCACTTTATGTATTTTCTTCTAGTGTACTACAAACGAACCAAAAAGAGGAAATAAATAACAGCTGCAATCGAAAATTTACATCGTAAACAGATTGTTAGCGAATTGTAACATTAAAAGGCTGATATTATTTAATCATAGATATTTAAAAGTTTTCAAAAGAAAAACGTCGATTTTTTCGCAAAATGAATTGAAGGGAAAGGTGATATTCTGGCGATTTAGCAGACCTTTATTCTTGTTTTATAAAGTTGTGTATTTGTTTTTATAATTTTAAAATTATCGATGGCTGTCATTTTTTTACGAAGCCTTTATTAATAAAAGACTAAGAAATAACAAAAAAGAGAGAAGGAGAAGAAATTTTGTTTGTAGTTTCGGTTCTTTTCTAGTAAAATGAAATTGTATAAAAGTAGAAGTGAGGTGTAGTAAAATGGGTTTTACAGACGAAACAGTACGCTTTGATTTTGATGATAATCGAAAAAAAGCAATCAGTGAAACGTTAGAAACCGTATATCGGGCATTAGAAGAAAAGGGATACAATCCTATTAACCAAATAGTAGGGTATTTACTTTCTGGGGACCCGGCTTACATTCCTCGTTATCAAGATGCTCGAAACTTAATTCGTCGTCATGAACGTGATGAAATCATGGAAGAATTAACCAAATATTACTTAGCGAACCACGGAATCGATATCAAATGAGGATCATGGGGCTAGATGTAGGTTCACGGACAGTCGGTGTGGCTGTTAGTGATTTATTAGGTTGGACAGCACAAGGCATCGAAATTATTCGCATCAATGAAGAGGAAGAGAACTTCGGTTTTGAGCGATTAGGTGAATTGGTGAAAGAATACGAAGTCACAAAATTTGTCGTAGGTTTACCGAAAAACATGAATAATTCCATCGGTCCTAGAGCTGAAGCATCCATGGCATATGGTGATAAGATTCAAGAATTATTTCAATTACCTGTTGACTATCAAGATGAACGATTAACAACTGTCCAAGCAGAGCGTTTCTTGGTGGAACAAGCAGATGCTTCAAGAGCCAAAAGAAAAAAAGTGATTGATAAACTAGCGGCAGTAATGATTCTACAAAATTATTTAGATGCACATAGCCGATAATTATCGAGCTTTGAATACATCAAGGGAGAGAAGAAGAATGACAGAACACAACCACGATCATGATCACGAAGGACATGAACACATTACTTTAGTAGACGAACAAGGAAATGAAACATTATACGAGATCTTACTAACTGTTGACGGTCAAGAAGAATTCGGTAAAAATTATGTTTTATTATATCCAGCAGGAATTCCTGAGGATGAAGATGTTGAATTGCAAGCTTACTCATATGTGGAAAACGCAGAAGGTACAGAAGGCGATTTACAGCAAATCGAAACAGACGCTGAATGGGATATGATTGAAGAAGTTTTCAATACATTCATGGCTGAAGAAGAAGAGTAAAACTGTAACGAGAGAAGCGCTACTTCTCCTATTGAGAAGTAGCTTTCTTAATAATAATTGTTATAATGTGCATGTTGTTTCTATCATAAGATACTATCGCTATCATTGAGTGTGGTGAATAAAGAAGAACAGTAATGTCTAGTTTTACAAGATGTTGTAAAAACGTAACATCCTTGTAATGACGTTAATTTGGTAACTATCTAGCATAATTTATAATTTGTGTTATACTAAGTATGAGGTTTTGGAAATACTGTTAATTTTATAATATTAAATAAAAAAATGGCTCCACCTACTGGCATAGGTAGAGCCGTCAGAAATTCAGTTAAACAAACACGTAATTATTGGTGTGGTGCATTGCCACGAACTGAAATTCCAGTTAATAAAGCAAGTAAATCAAACATATATTTCACCTCCTTTATTATGATAGCTTCATTATAACATTATCTGTAAAATGATGGTATGTTTAATACAAAAAAAATAGAAAGATTGGAGTTTTGACTGTGAGAGTAGCGGGAGAAAAAATCAAAACAGCGCGTAAAAAGAAAAAATTATCGCAAGCTGAATTGGCAAAAGGAATTTGTACACAAGCAACAATTAGTAACATTGAAAACAAAAATGTGTGTGACAGTTTAGACATTTTCTCATCTGTATGTCTACGTTTAGACTTACAAGTAGAAGAATGTATCGAAGGTTCTAGTGAGAAAAAACTCGAAAGCTTATTAAATAAAGTAGAAGAATTATGCTTTTACTTTAAGCACGATGAAGCCTATGATTTGTTGAAAGACTATCCAGATGATATCGAAAGTTCAAACAGAATTTTAGAAACAAAATTTTTCTATTATAAAGGAATTACGAGTTTATTAGGTAAGAAAAATAATAGCGAAGCATTGTTCTATTTACATCGTGGTTCTGAAATTAGTCGTGATATTAATATTTATAATATTTTGAGTATGAATGCGATCGGTATTTTATATGAATTAGAAGATGATATTGAAAAAGCAAAAGTTTATTACGATAAATCTTTACAATTGCTAAGCGAATTCAAATTAGATTATCCATTAGAGCAATGCCGTATTTATTATAATACCGCAAAATTCTATTCATTAATTAAAGACTATGCAAAGAGTATTGAATTAAGTGATAAAGGAATCGAAATTAATCGGACGCACAGTTCTATTTACTCTTTAGATTGCTTATTATACGAAAAAGCTTTTAATAAACAAATGCTAGGACTAGATGCTGTTGAAGATTATCGTATTGCATACTACTTTACACGTTTCTTTGAAAATAAAAAATTACTTACTTATATTGAAAAAGATATGCAAGAGTTTAACATCAGTTTTAAATAATAAATTATTGTTTCAGATTTTAAAAAGAACGACCTAACTCAAGAGGAGTTAGGTTGTTCCTTTTTTCTCTTTTTAATTTGTTTCTTTGATAGCGTTACGGACGCTTTCGGCGACGACTTTTGCGACTCCTTCTTGGAATGGATCGGGAATAATATTGGTCGGCGTGAGTTCATTATCGGGAATCAATTTTGCAATACCTTTGGCAGCGGCAATTTGCATTTCAATCGTAATCTTTTTCGCCCGAGCATCTAAGGCACCGCGGAAGATACCAGGGAAGGCCAACACATTATTAATTTGATTCGGAAAGTCACTACGACCAGTTCCGACAATATAAGCGCCTGCCGCTAAAGCTTCATCAGGAAAAATTTCAGGAACTGGGTTAGCCATTGCAAAAATAACTGGCTGCTCATTCATCTGTTGAATCCACTCAGGTTTTAAAACACCTGGTGCCGAAACACCAACAAAGACATCAGCGCCTTCAAGAGCAGTAGCTAAATCACCGGTACGGTGTTCCCGATTGGTTAGCTTCGCAATTTCTGCGTGGTGTGGTGGCAGAGCTGTATCTGTTTCGCTCAGAATCCCTGTACGGTCAACAATGATAATATGTTTTACACCAGCAGCTAAAAATTTTCTTGTGATCGAAAGACCAGCGGAGCCACCGCCGTTGATTACCACATGAATGTCCTCTATTTTCTTGTTGATTAATTTTAAGCTGTTGTACAAAGCCGCTAGAACAACAATCGCTGTCCCGTGTTGATCATCATGGAAAACGGGAATATCTAGTTCATCGATTAAACGCTCTTCAATTTCAAAACAACGAGGAGCGCTGATATCTTCCAAGTTAATCCCTCCAAAGGTTGGAGCCAAAAACTTCACTGTTTGGATGATTTCTTCAGTATCTTGTGTATCTAAAACAAGGGGAATCGAATCCACACCAGCAAAGCGTTTAAACAATGCAGCTTTTCCTTCCATGACAGGCATCGCTGCTTCAGGACCAATGTTACCTAAACCTAAAACTGCTGAACCATCACTGATAACGGCGACGGTGTTTTTCTTTGTTGTTAATTCGTAAGCGCGTTCTTTTTTTTCATGTATGGCAGAAGAAACAGCCGCAACACCTGGTGTGTAGGCAATTCCTAAATCTGCTTTTGTTTCAATCGGAACTTTAGGGCAGACTTCTAATTTCCCCCCAAATTTTTTTGCTTGCTCAATCGCTAATTCTTTTACATCTTTTGTTGACATATCATTTTCCTCCTAAATAATTCACTTATAGTTAAAAAAGCATTCTAAAAATAGCAGTCATTGTTATTACTGTAATGGCACCGCCTAAACGTGTCGCAACTTGTGCAAACGGCATTAAGTTCATTCGATTGGCTGTACTTAAAATAGCCACATCGCCAGTCCCACCCATACCACTCTGGCAAGCGGAGACAATGGCAGCCTCAACGGGATTCATATTCATGAAGCGTGAAACGAAAAATCCTGTAGCAATAACAGTGAAAACGACACTAATTACCACAACAAAATATTGCCAGCTAAGCATTCCTACGACATCTTTTAAAGGAATATATAACATACCTAAGCCGACCATTAACGGGAACGTAAAATTGCCAGAGATAAATTTATAAAGCTGTTTTGATCCGCGTTGGGTTTCTTTCGGTACTACGTTTAAGTATTTTAAAAAGGCTGCGACAACAATCATCAAAACAGGACCAGGAAAGCCTGTTAAGTGTTGCAATAAACCGCCTGTAATAAATAAGGTACACGCAATTAAAACACCAGCGCCCATTAATTTTACATCAATTGGTGCTTTGTCTTCTTCTAAAGCATCACTTAAATCATCTGAATTGGTAATTTTAATCAACTGACCTTGTCCAGAAAGTTCAGGGCGTTTTTCTCCTAAACGACTAAGTAAACCTGAACACATAATAGCAAAAAAATTACCAATAATGGTTGCGGGAATTAATTGCCCCACTAATTGTTCACTTGGCAATCCAGTAATGGCACCATAACCAAGGGATAAAGGAAGAATGCCTTCACCAATTCCACCAGCTAAAACAGGAGTGACAATATAGAAAAGGCTATGTTTCCAACCGAGACCTAACAGCGTTCCAACAAGGGTCCCAACGCCCATTGCTAAAATCATTCCTAATGCCATCGGGACAATCATGCGCATTAAACCTTGGACTAAAATTTTGCGGTTCATTCCAAGGATACTTCCACAAACTAAACAAGCAATATAGAAATAGAGAAAGTTTGCTTGTTTCATTAAAATATCTGTTGAGTCTAAGACATTTTGGTTGAGTAAATTGAAAAAGACCATAATTGATGGTACTAATAAAGATAAAATTGCGGGACCGCCAAAATGTTTCAAAATAGGAATATTTCCGCCAATTGTTCCAAGTAACCAACCCATTGTTAAAATTACGGCAAAACCACCTAACATATTGACTGGTAGTTGTTCTAATAGAGCCGTAACAAGAATAATGCTAGCTGTTACAAGATAAACAGGTAACGTAACCGAACCAATCCTCGTTTTGGTTAATTTGTTGCGCCAATCTGTTTCGTTAGCAGCTGTTGCGTGCAATTTCTTTTCCATGCTATTTCCTCCTATAACTTTAATCTATATTCATCATAATGTAAACGTTTTCTGTAGAGTAGATTATTTAATTAATTTAACTAAAGAAAAGTTTTTTAACCAAATCCTCCTATGCTATACTTTATTTGAAGAGAAAAGAGGGATGGAATGAAGCGTGGCGGGAAATTATGGTGCTTCTTATCAGTGATTTTTATTGCAACATTAATTATTATGATTACTTTCTTTTACGGAGTAACGACGGTCCAAACAATTAAAGAAGTTCGTAAAAACCAAGAGCAAGCACTTTTAGCCGTCGGGGAACAGTTGGCTATTGAACCGAATGTTATTGAAGCCTTAAAGAATGATCACTATTCAGATGAATTGGAAGCGTATACGGTTCGTTTAGGTGAAATCCATCAGTTGGATTTTATCGTGATTATGAATATGCAGGGGATTCGTTTAACACATCCTGATCGCCAAAAAATAGGTAAGCATTTTGAAGGTGGCGATGAAGTGCGAGCATTAAAAGGGGAGGAACATTTATCTGTTAGTCAAGGGAGTTTAGGAGAATCATTACGAGGTTTTGTCCCAGTCTATGATCAAGGAAAACAAATTGGGGTTGTGGCAATGGGCATTAAAATGACCTCGCTTTCACAATTGATTGAACGAACAAAAAATGATTACACAGTGAGTGTCCTTTTAAGTGTTGGTTTTGGCTTTATATTAGCCATCGTGGTTTCTTATTATTTAAAAAAACAACTTCACGATTTAGAGCCAAGAGAAATTGCTCGTCTATTAGAAGAGCGAAACGCCATGCTTGAGGAAACGAAAGACGCAATCCTTGTGATTGATACCGATCAAAATATTTTATTAGCAAATATTGAAGCAACTAAAATGTATCATAATATAACAAATAGTGAAGAAAATTTACTAGGAAAGAAACTTTCAGCATTGGTTTTATCTCCTGAAAAATTAATCGTACATTCAAAAACAGAGCAATTCTATCGTCAAAATGGCCAGGATTATTTCGTCTCAATCGCCCCGATTAATGTCAGTAAAAAAACAATTGGGCATGTTATCTTTCTGAAAAATGCGACGGAAACGTTTATTGTCGCAGAACAGCTTGTCAGCACAACAACATATGCTTCGGCATTACAAAGTCAATCACACGAATTTATGAATAAGATGCATGTCATTTATGGCTTAGTAGATTTAGAAGATTATGAGGCGCTAAAACATTATCTAGCCGATTTATTGAAACCAGAAAAGGAATTTGCACAGCGCTTAGCTATTTTGGTTAGGAATCCTATTCTAGCAGGTTTTTTAAGTGGGGAAAGAATCAAGTTTGCAGAAATTAAAACACAATTAGCTATTGAAATTTATCCAGAAATTCCACCAAATAAACGAGATGAAGATACGCAAAATTTGATTGCTATCTACCGTTATATTCATCGTTTCCTGATGGAACAACCGTTACCAGAAGAGATCATTGAAACCATTGATTATCAGCCAGGAAGTTTGACGACGACTTATTCGTTTGCTTATCCAAAAGAACAACTGGAACGCTTTGAGCAAGAGTTTTTCACTTCTTATTTGGCAAGATTATTAGAGAATGCGGAAGCGACATTGACTTGGGAAAACCAACAAAACAATTGGCTTGTCATTCGCATAAATGTTCATTACGAAGGAGCAGAGGAAAATGAACCTATTGATTATTGAAGACGATCCTATGGTTGCATATATACATCAAAAATATCTTGAAAAATTAATTCACCAACCGACTATTTTTACGGCGGCAACAATTGCTGAAGGTCTACAACTAACGGAAGAAAAACAACCAGCACTTGTTTTATTAGACGTTCATTTGAAAGATGGCAACGGCTTGACCTATCTGGCAACAATTAGAGATGAAAAAATTGATACAGAAGTCATCCTGATTACGGCTGCCAACGAGTTGGAAAACGTTAAACGAAGCTTACATTTAGGCGTTTTAGACTATTTAGTTAAACCCTTCTCTTTTGAACGATTTCAACAAAGTATCGAAAACTATCAGAAAAAAGCTGCTCAATTCACGCTGGAAACGGAGGAGCTTTCGCAAACAAAAGTGGACCAATTGTTTCATTCTTTACAGACAAACGCACGTAAAAATGAACAAGATCTTCAAAACCTGTCTTTAGAAAAAGGACTAACACAAGCAACATTACAATTATTGTTAAAAAAAATAGACGAATTTACCGACTATTTTACGATTCAAGAATTATCAGAAGCGAGTCAGCTTTCACATGTTTCTGTTCGCAAATATGTGTTGTTTCTAGAAAAAAATAACCTTTTAGAAAGTAAAAATAGCTATTTAAAAGTGGGGCGTCCCTATCAATCGTATCGGAGAATTTAGTATTTTTTATTTTTTAGTAAATAAAAAAGTAATTGAAAAGTGGTGAAATACAGAGGATACTCCTTTTTATTCTCATTTAAAGAACTTAATTGAGAATGGAAAAGAGGATATTATTTGTTATTTTTTGAGAATATATGATATTCTTTATTATGTAAGAAATAATATTATATGGGAGGAACGAGCGATGAAAGTTATTGTTTTAGGATCATCACATGGAGGTTATGAAGCGGTAGAGGAATTACTAAATCTTCATCCTGATGCAGAAATTCAATGGTATGAGAAAGGTGATTTTATCTCATTCTTGTCTTGTGGCATGCAGTTGTACCTAGAAGGAAAAGTGAAAGATGTTAATTCTGTTCGCTATATGACTGGCGAAAAAATGGAGAGCCGTGGTGTAAATGTCTTTTCTAATACTGAAATTACAGCGATTCAACCAAAAGAACATCAAGTGACAGTGAAAGATTTAGTGTCAGGTGAAGAACGTGTTGAAAATTATGATAAATTAATCATCAGTCCCGGAGCTGTCCCATTTGAATTAGATATTCCAGGTAAAGATTTGGATAATATTTACTTGATGCGTGGTCGTCAATGGGCCATTAAATTAAAACAAAAAACAGTAGATCCAGAAGTCAATAATGTGGTTGTGATTGGTAGTGGTTATATTGGGATTGAAGCTGCCGAAGCATTTGCAAAAGCCGGCAAAAAGGTTACTGTTATTGACATTTTAGATCGTCCATTAGGGGTATATCTAGATAAAGAATTTACAGATGTTTTAACAGAAGAAATGGAAGCCAATAATATTACCATTGCAACTGGTGAAACAGTTGAACGTTACGAAGGCGACGGTCGTGTGCAAAAAGTCGTTACAGATAAAAATGCGTACGATGCTGATTTGGTCGTTGTAGCGGTTGGCGTCCGTCCAAACACTGCTTGGTTAAAAGGTACCTTAGAATTACATCCGAATGGCCTAATCAAGACGGATGAATACATGCGGACAAGTGAGCCAGATGTATTTGCAGTAGGGGATGCTACGTTAATTAAATACAATCCTGCAGGCACAGAAGTAAATATTGCCTTAGCAACGAATGCTCGTAAACAAGGTCGCTTTGCTGTGAAAAACCTAGAGGAACCAGTTAAACCTTTCCCTGGTGTTCAAGGATCTTCTGGCTTGGCCGTCTTTGATTATAAATTTGCTTCAACAGGGATTAACGAAGTCATGGCTCAAAAATTAGGAAAAGAAACAAAAGCGGTGACAGTAGTAGAAGACTACTTGATGGACTTTAATCCAGATAAACAAAAAGCTTGGTTTAAATTAGTGTATGATCCTGAAACAACACAAATTTTAGGCGCTCAATTAATGTCGAAAGCAGATTTAACTGCAAACATTAATGCTATTTCATTAGCGATTCAAGCCAAAATGACGATTGAAGACTTAGCCTATGCGGACTTCTTCTTCCAACCAGCGTTTGACAAACCTTGGAACATTATTAATACAGCGGCTTTAGAAGCGGTGAAACAAGAACGTTAATAAAACAAGACAAGAACGATGCTGAAAAATAGTATCGTTCTTTTTGTATATTTTCAAAAAAATAACAACGAACTTTTACTTTTTTTCTAAAACAAAGAATTTTTTTACTCTTACTAAAATTTCAAAATGATGTAAAAATAAAAGCAGGTCGCAAGTGACCAAGAAATTTTAGGAGGAATTTTAGAATGAAAAAACAAATTTTAGCAAGTGTTGCATTAAGTGCATTAACATTAAGTATTGCAGGACAAGCAGTTTATGCAAATGAAGCAAACTTACAAGACACGCAAGCTGATGTAACTTTAAAAGCAGGTTCTGGGAAAGATGTCAAACCTGTCGTTGATCCAACAGGCGATACAGATGAAGATCCAGCTACGGGCGCAGAAGGCGCGTTATCAATCCCGTACGCTTCAAGTATTAGCTTTGGTGAACAAGAAATCCAACAAGGGGATGCCACTTACTTTGCACAAAATGAAAAACCATTTGTCCAAGTTAATGATACTCGTGGAGGTGCAGAAGGCTGGGCATTATCCGCATCCATATCAGAATTTAAAGGTGTAACAAATCAAAACGTTTTAAAAGGTGCACAATTAACCTTGGCAAATGGTCAAGTAACTACAGAAAGTAACCAATCAGAAGCACCAACAATTGCATCAAATAGTTTAACACTAAATGATTCACTACAACCAGTAATGTCAGCTGAAAAAGGCAAAGGTGCAGGCGCCTGGGCTGCCTTATTCCAAGGGGAAAAAGGTAAAAATGAAAATGTAAAACTTTTTGTACCACGTGCAGGTGTTGAAGCACAAGCCTACACAGCAACGATTACATGGGGTTTATCTGATGCGCCAGCGTAAGACTTTAAAAAGATGGGGAACTTTTATTCCCATCTTTTTTCTTAGTTTAGTTAGCTGGTTGGTTCTGTGGTCTGCACCGGCTTCTGCTGAGGAAAATCAGATTAATTTTGAAGCAGAAGCTATTTTACCAGAAAACCAGCAATCTTCCGTCAGTTATTACGATTTGAAAGTCTCCCCTGGAAGCACACAAGAGTTTAAATTACGCTTGAAAAATGTAAGTGATCAACCGATTAAAGTGCGTGTCGATGCAAATAATGGGCTGACCAATAAAAATGGCGCTTTAGACTATTCGCAACATGGAAAAAAATTATTAGGTAGTCCTACATTTGAAGAATTGATTTCGCCGTCACAAACAGTCGAATTACAAGGAAAAGAAACAAAAGAAGTTTCATTTCAATTAAATGTCCCTAAAAATGGTTTTGAAGGAACGATTTTAGGTGGATTTTATTGTTATGAATTAACAGATGGAAAAGAGAAGGAAATAAAAGGATTTAGTTTAACGAATAAATTTGCTTACACAATCGGAGCAAAACTTGTTGTTGAAAATAAAAAAATGGAACCAGCATTTCAGTTAACAAAGGTGAAACCAGGTTTAGAAAATGGTTATTTAACACTGTTCGCGACAATTGAAAATCCAGAACCAGTTTTAATGAGCCAATTGAAAATGAACGCCTTTGTTACTAAAAAAGGAAAAAGTGAGAAAATTCGTGAGTTATCAAAACAAATTTCTGTGGCACCACGTAGTCAATTTGAACTTCCAATTAGTTGGAATGATGAAGCCTTAAAAAAAGGTTTATATGAGTTGACGATTCAGTTGGAAGATCAAAACAGTAAAAAGTGGACATTGAAAAAAGCGTTTGAAATTAAAGGTGAAGATGAAAAATTGAATGAGGAGGCAGTCAAAGTCACCCGACCTGCTTCGAATATTCTTCTGTATCTTGTGATAGGAAGCTGTATCTTAATTATTTTGGCGTTATTTATTTATATTTTAAAACTACGCCAAAATAAATCATAAATAGGGAGGCTTTAAAATGAAAAAAAGAAGTGGGTATCTTGTGTTCATGCTAGCACTCTTTTTTTTAGCAAGTGCTAATAGTGTACATGCGCAGCAAGTAGATTCAGAAGTAGGCATAACATTTTATCAGAAAAATTATAAGGATCAGGTAGTGCCTTTTGAAAAAATAACCCCAGTTAATGAAGCCAAACAACCCAATCGAGAAACGATTAACTCTGATAAAGGATTAATCAATCAACTTTTACCCAATACGGGAGAAAAACAGCAATTGGAATTACTAACTATCGGTTTACTTCTTATAAGCATCATCCTGTTTGTAGTGGCTCGAAGACGAAAGAAAGGATGGAAAGCAGATGAATAAGATTGCTAAAACCTCATTCGTTTTTATAATCACGTTGATTGGGTTTGCTTTAGGACCGCAAATTGGTGAAGCAACTGAGTTAGTCAAGAAAATTTCAAATCACACAAAATTGTCTGATTATGGTTACTTTAAGGCCTTGCCAGGTGTCTATACGCCAGCTTCCCATACTTTTGTCATGCAATCTGGGGCAGAAACAGAAGTCATTCCACTTGAAGGCAATGTGAACAGTAGTCAATTAACAGTTGATGAAAATTCTCCTGCAGGGAGTGCCATGATTCGTAATGTGGGATGGTATCAAGGGAAAAAGGTCAGCATTAAAGTTTCACTGTTGAAAAATTTGTCAAATCGAGCGGGGGGAACAATCTTTTTTGAAAAAGAACGTTTCTTAACACTATCTCTCCTTGGAGATGTGAAAGTGACATATGAATTTTTTGACGAAGAAAATCAACCGATACAAGTAACAACAGCAGTAAATACTTATGATTTGAGTAAAAAATACTATTTTGGCGTACAATTTCCTATTCAATCACTCTATTCATCTAATCCAACCAATATTTTTTCTAGAACATGGAATGATGAAAGTGGTGGTTATTGGGTAACTTATCATAACGAAACGGAAACCGATGCCATCAATAGTCAAAAGCAACAGCTACAAATTTTAACTCGACCAAAAGAAAAATTAACCTTTATTTATCGAAATTGGAATAACAATCAGCCATTAGAAATTCCTTATCGTACAGACTTTGTGGCAAAACCTGAGTTTGGCGGGGCCTTAGCAAATTCTTTAACGTTAGAGAAGCCGCAACCTGTTAGTGAATTAAAGGCCCAACAAATCATGCCGAATGTTGCAGAGGATCGTAAATTAAGTAATTTAGAAGTACGTTTTAACTTAACAAATCTCTTGCAATCACAGCAATACGAGCCAGGTAATATCAACATTCAAAACTTTAATGGTGAAGATGTAACGGCTTTGTTCTCACAAGAGATGCAAGGCGAAGAATTAGTATTGACTGCCTTACAACCACAAGATAGCCGGTTAACTGCCACGACTTTACTTTATACAGTCGCCGTGAAATGGCGTGAAGATGCCCCAGCAGTAGATAATCGTTTCATTGATACAGAAGGAAATCTGACATTACCTTATACAATCCAAACAAAGGCCACCAATAGAGATAAAGTGTTTAATCAAGCGACCGAAGGCATGTTGAAAGTGAATTATAACAGCAAAGTGAATCTTCTTTTTGTCGACGAAAATAATCAACCATTGAAAGAGCCAATGAGTCAGCCAGGTATTTTAACACAAGCATTTGATGTATCATCTGAGTATCCTGAAATCCCTGGATATTATCCAGTTAAAAATCCAGTGGAACAAGATCAAGGAACGTTTAAACAAGAAGAACAAACAATCGTTCATCGGTATCGTAAAAATTTGGAATTTCAATTGAAAAATTCAGTAGAGGCAATACCGGTTTCTCGCTTTACTAAAGAAGCTGAGGTGGCGTATTCTTTAAAACACGAAGCAGGAAAAACGATTCGCGTAATGGCACGTTTCGGTGGAGAGGAACAATTAGTAAAAGAGTATCCAACAGCACCAGAGACTGTTGACGATCAAGTGAAAATGAAGATACCAGATAATTGGCTTGACCAAGAAGTTGAATTTTACGCAATGAATGAAACTGGACAAGTTTCAAATAATGAAAAAAAGATAGTCAGTCTGGAAAAGGGGCCGCAATTAAAATTACCTGACGTTCTTTCTTTTGGACAACTAGAAATCCCTGTAAAAGATAGCTATGTCAAGCTGCCACAAGAAGCAGAACTGGCTATCACTGATGAAAGCCAGTTAGATAAAAGTCAATGGAAAGTCAAAGTTAAAATGCAACAAATGATGAAAAATCAAAATAATCAAACATTGTCAAAAGGTTTAAGCTTTATTAAAGAGGGCAAACGGACACCGATTAATGACGTCGAACAAACTATTGCTAGTGGCAGTGGAAGTCAAATGTTGAATTTAGCAAATACACTTGAATTAACTTTAGTTCCAAGCGATGTCGCGGGTAGCTATCAAGGTCAATTAGTTTGGAACTTAGAAGATGCCCCTATTTAAAGCTAGATAAAATTTCCGTTAAACATGACTTAATAATTGAATCAATTGAAATCAAGCACAGGTGCTAAGGAACTTCTTTAGCACCTGTTTTTTTGGGGGCAAAAATTTACCTCTTGCAAAAAGAAAGTCGTATAATTAATATGACTAAGTTATTTATAAAAATTTAGAAATACAGGAGGTTGATAAAGTGCATACATTTTTAACGAAATCTTCTCAAAAGAAAATTCGTCTATTTAATTATCTCTTAGAAAAAAACAAGTGGCGAACCATTGCAGATTTAAAAGACTTACTGAATGCTTCTTCAAAATCTATTCTATTGTATGTAGAAGAATTATCAGACATTTTTAAACAATTTAATGGGAAAATTGTACTGAAAAATGAAAATAATCAACGATTTTATATGTATAAAGATGCTAATTTTCCTATCTATAATGTTTACTTGCATTACTATCGTCAATCTTATAATTTCAATTTGATTGATTATATGTACAAATACCCAGACAGAAATTTAGAAGACTATGCAGATGCGCAATTTACAAGTGTTTCGACTGTTTTTCGGTATGCCAAATTATTAGTAAAATATTTTAAAAGATATCAAATGACCTTTCATACGTTCTCTTTAGAACTAGAGAATCAAGAAAGCATGAGTCGTTCTTTTTATTATTATTTTTATTGGCAATCTTCACGTACAGGTGACTGGCCATTTACGATTTCTGAAAAGTTGATTGAACAATATATTGAACAATTTGAAGAGGTATACGATATTGAATTGTTACGTTTGCCGAAACGAATTTTTTCTTATTGGCTAGCAATTGTATTAGAACGTGCACCACAAAAAAGAGTGGAACTTTTAGATGAAATTAAACAGGTAGCTGATTCTGATAAAGCTTTTCCTTTAGTAAAAATGTGGCTGAAGAAGTGTAACTTATCGCTGCCTGAAGAAGAGATCTATTTTATATATCGAATTATCTACTCGTTTGGAGTGATTGATGGTAATCCTCGCTATGAAGTTAGTCATGCATTAGCACATAAATTGCATCATACTACGTCTTACCAAGCTGTATTGCTATTAAATAACCTCACGCAAAAAGACTATCAATTTCAATTGGATTTGTCAGATTCTGAATTAATTTTTAACTTTGTGGCATTCCACGAGCGAAGTCAATTCTTTTTCGGTAATACTGATTTATTTTTCAATCAGTCTTATATTAATGAAATTAAAAGACAAAATACGGAAATAGCCCAACTGATGGAGAACTTTCATCGAGATTTGCAAGAGCAGGCAACAAAAGAGGTCAAAGAAATTTTAAAAAATTGGGAACAACTTTTCTTAAACTATTACTATGTTTTAGATTATTATGATTTGTTGTTAAAGAAATTGACGCCCATTAAGATTTTAATTGCAGACGATTTACATCATACTCATCGATTATGGTTGATGAATAAAATAAAAAATTATTTTGGTAAAGCTTATCCCTTGGCTTTTTATGATTATGAAGTAGATGCATCTGAAGTCGATTTAGTGATTTCTAACTATTATTTTGATACAAAAGGAACGACTTTACTACTGATGAAAAATATACCAACAGAACGCAACTGGCGGAATTTAGAGAAAATTCTTTATAAAATAACCCATTGCAATGATAAATAAAGCTACTTTTTTGCGAGCTTTACATTTTAAATTAATAACATATCGACTACTATTAATTTTGTTTACTTACAAAAGCAACATTGGCTAACAGACAATTTTAGTCAGTTTAGAAACAGCGCTGAAGGATAATTGCCGGCGCTGTTTCTTTTATTTTTTTTCCAAATAGCGGATTTTTTTACACTAAAAAATGATTATTTTTCTTGCTATGCTAGTAATTGAAAGTATAGAAAGGAGCGGGTAGTAATGGTTGCATTTGGTATGGTAGTAATTAGTGTTAAATTAATAGGGATTGGCTTGTTTTGCTATTACGAACTAAAGGCTGAAAAAAATTGTAGTTAAGGAGTGTTGCTAATGCAATTAGAAAATATTTCAAAAACCATTGATAAAAAAGAAATTCTAACAAATATTTCAATTACTGTAGAACCAGGTGAAATTGTAGGTTTAATTGGTCCAAATGGTGCAGGTAAAACGACTACAATGAAAATCATGAGTTGGTTAATTGTTAATTTTCAAGGTAAAGTCGTTGGACAAGAACGGATTGGTGTTTTAATTGATGGACCTAAATATTTTCCAAATAGAACAGCAAGAGAAAATCTTAATTATTTTCGTGCTCTTTCAAAAGAGAGTTATTCAGTTGATTACGTAGAATCACTATTTGATATGAAAAATTACGGGAAAAAGAAAGTCAAAGATTTTTCTTTAGGTATGAAGCAGCGCTTAGGAATGGCGTTAGCTTTAATTAACAAAAATGAGCTGCTTATTTTAGATGAACCAATGAACGGTTTAGATCCAGATGTCATACAAGCGACCATTCAGACACTAAAGCACTTAGCAAAAGAGTTACATATAGGGATTGTCATTTCCAGTCATATTTTAGGGGATCTAGATAAGTTGTGCGATCGAGCGTATTTTATTAAAAATGGAGCAATTATTCAAACAGTCACTTTAGGAAAAGAAGTATCAGTCTATCAATTTACCTTTGATGAAGAAAACGAAGACAAAGTGAGTGAAATTAGTGCTCTTTTTGATGGCGTAGAACAAAGACATCCTCTTTGGTTAATTTCGGAAGAAGATTATCCGTTGTTCTTGAAAGAGTTGGTTTTAAACGACATCATTCCATTAGAAATGAAAAAACATGCACTAAATTTAGAAGATGTTTATTTTTCATTAGTAGAAGGGGAGTAAGAGATGAAAGTAAAAGCTGTGTTAAAACAAGATATTCAGCGCAGAATTTTTTTGTTTTCTGGAAGCTATCTCATTATGTTTGCCATTTTAGGGTTAGTTCCACCATTTTTAAATTATTTTTTTGGCGATATGTTTGATGTAAATGATTATATCAGTGCGATGAATTTTATTAACAGCTTGCTATTACCGATTTTAGTAGTGTCCTTTGTTGTTGACGATCAAGGCTCACGAATTAGTGATTATTATTTTAAAACGAGGCAAGGTCGCCATCTTTATTTGTTCTCGCTGTTGATTTGTGGACTATGTTTGGGCTTGTTAGCTGGATTTTTATTAATCGGTGTTTGTGCTCTTTTAAGCATGGTTCTTTCAGTAGCTATTTCATGGAAAGTGTTGACTGTCCTATTAGCTTCTTATATACTGTTGCCGTTATTCTACTTAGTTTTAGGTATAACAATGTATTTATTCTTTCATATACAGGGAGTGACTTTAACGATCTTTAATTTAGTTTTTGTGATGATTGTTCCTATTTTAATAAATATTGGAGCATCAACTATCGGATGGGTCGTTCTTTTGCAGTCTCCTTTTTACATTTTAACATTTTTAGGGATGGGTTCAGGAACGATGGATGAATTATTTTATTGTTTAGTAAGCATACTAGTGTTATACGGAATAAATCATTGGAAAATACTACGAATTGATTTTTGAGTAAGGATAGTTCGATTTAAGATTTTAAAAGCATGTATCAGACGTATTTTATTGTCTGATACATGCTTTTACTTAGTTATTCAATTGATTTTTCAACTCTTGTTGGACACGATTTAATTCTTGTTCATCCACACGTTGATAGGAAACACCATCTTGCATAAAACCAGTACCTTGAAGTTGGTCTTGTTTCACTTTACCAAAGGCACTGCGATAATCTAAGGCAATTTTTTTCATGTCATCAAAACTTAAATCTGTCTTCATATTATCAGAAACAGCTGTTAAAATTTCTTGATAGTTGCTCACGCTATTAAGACTTAAGACTTTTTGGACGATGCCTTCAATCACTTTTCTTTGACGTTCTTGGCGGCCGTAGTCACCATTAGGATCTTCGTAACGCATTCTTGAATAGGAGAGTGCTTGTTCACCATCCAATGAAATTTTACCAATCGTAAAATCATACCCGTCTTGAGAAAAAGTCAGATTATTGTTCACTTCGATTCCGCCAACCGCGTTGACTAATTCTTTTAAACCAGCCATATTAATTGAAACATAATGATTAATAGGTATGTTTAAATAGTTTTCAACTGTGTCCATTGCTAAAGATGCCCCACCAAAAGCATAGGCGTGATTCAATTTATCTTGTTTTCCTTGACCTGGAATATCTACATAGGTATCGCGAGCAAGACTGACTAAGGTTGTTTGCTTGTCACGAGGATTAACTGTTGCAACAATTGTTGTATCCGAACGACCTTGCTCGACACGCCCATCATCGCCTGTATCGATCCCTAATAATAAAACAGAAAAAGGCTCCTTATTGTTTAAATTGACCTGACTTTTTTTAGATCGTTCTACTGTTTCATAGGTTTTATCCATTGATTTAGAAACATCCCAATAAAGTTTTGCTCCCATTCCAACAACTGCAAGAAATAGAACCAAGATAATTCCAAAGATAATGGCAAAAATTTTCTTCCCTTTTGACATATTTTTCCTCCAATAATTTATCACAGGTTGTGATTTTTTTCTTATAGGTTAATCTTACTAATTTTTAGTGAAGAAGTATATAATAATTGTTGAAAGACTATAAAACTTTAAGGTATTTTGCATTATTTTTGCTTAATCTTTTGAAATATCTCAATTCTATTAAAATATGCGAATTAGTATATTACACGTTTTCAAGGTGTTTCATTGTTGATTAATTAGAATTTTAGTGGTATTTTTGTATTTGTAATTAGTACAGATTTTAATCGGAGGTATAACAGTGAGTAAAAAAGGATCAGATATCATAGTAGAAAGTTTAATCAATCACGAAGTGCCCTATATTTTTGGGATTCCCGGTGCAAAAATTGATGGGGTTTTTGATGCATTAGTTGACAAAGGTCCAGAATTAATTTTAGCTCGACATGAACAAAATGCAGCCTTTATGGCACAAGGGATTGGTCGTTTGACGGGAGAGCCTGGCTTAGTTATTGCAACTAGTGGACCTGGTGCCAGCAATTTAGCAACTGGGTTAGTAACTGCGACTGCAGAAGGGGACCCTGTTTTAGCATTGGCTGGACAGGTGAAACGGTCCGATTTGTCAAAATTAACTCACCAAAGCATGAATAATGCTGCATTATTTAGCCCAATAACAAAATTCAGTACAGAAATTCAAGATCCAGAAACATTATCTGAAAATATTGCCAATGCTTACCGTATCGCCAAAACAGCGAAAAAAGGTGCAACATTCTTATCGATCCCACAAGATGTCACAGATAGTCCGGTGACAGGCGAAGCAATTAAGCCTTTGTCGGCTCCGAAACTGGGCCATGCATCAGCAGAAACAATCGCAGCTTTAGCTGAACGAATCAAGCAAGCGAAATTACCTGTTTTACTTTTAGGAATGCGGGCCTCTGCACGAAAAGTTACCGCAGCCATTCGTGAATTGGTTGCTATAACTGGTTTGCCAGTCGTGGAAACGTTCCAAGGAGCAGGAATTATTTCAAAAGAATTAGAAGAACATTTCTTTGGGCGTGTTGGTTTATTTCGAAACCAACCTGGGGATCGTTTGTTAAAAAGAAGTGATTTAGTGATTGCGATTGGTTATGATCCAATTGAATATGAGGCACGTAATTGGAACGCAGAAAAAGATGCGCGCGTTATTGTCATTGATGAAGTTCAAATGGAAATTGACCAATATATGCAACCGGAAGAAGAGCTAATTGGTGATATGTCTAAAAATATTTTGAAATTATCAGAAGCATTTAGTGAACCAATATTAACAGAAGATGCGCAAGATTATTTAGAAACGCTTCAAGAAAAATTAACGATTAAAGAAGTAAAAACAAGTACAATTGAAAATCGATTACATCCATTAGAAATTGTTCAAACGCTTCAAGAAAAAACCACGAATGAAATGACAGTTACTGTTGATGTAGGGAGTCACTATATTTGGATGGCTCGCCACTTTAGAAGTTATGAACCGCGTCATTTATTATTTAGTAACGGTATGCAAACATTAGGTGTCGCTTTGCCTTGGGCAATCTCGGCTGCGCTGGTTCGTCCGAATACACAAATTATCTCTGTTTCTGGGGACGGCGGTTTCCTATTTTCAGCGCAAGAATTAGAAACCGCGGTTCGTTTAAAGCAAAATATCGTGCATATTATTTGGAATGATGGTAGTTATGATATGGTTAAATTCCAAGAAGAAATGAAATATAATCGATCCTCTGGCGTAGATTTTGGTCCAGTTGATTTTGTGAAATATGCTGAAGCTTTTGGAGCCAAAGGGGTTCGAGTGCATTCACAAACAGAATTTGCCGCAGCTTTAGAAGAAGGAATGCAAACAGAAGGCCCAGTGATTATTGATGTTCCTGTGGATTATTCAGATAATCAAGAATTAGGTAAAACATTGTTACCAGATCAACTTTATTAGGAGATGGAAAAATGAGCGAACAATATGTTTATCAACATGGTACGCTAGGCGGTTTAATGGAAAGTTTGATGGCAGGAACGGCAGAAATTGGTACGTTACTCACGCAAGGTGATTTTGGAATTGGGACATTAGAAGGATCAAATGGCGAAATTATTTTATTGGACGGTACATTGTATCATGCAAATCAAACTGGCGAAATTACTATTCTAGAAGGCGAAGAATTAACGCCATATGCCGCAGTTACTCGTTTTCAAGAAGATGGCGCATTCCCTGTATCAACGGAAACCAATGAAAATATTAAAGCACAAATTTTAGAAAAAATTAGTCCTAATTTTTTTGCGGCAATTAAAATTAGCGGTCTTTTTGCGAAGATGCATGTCCGTGTGGCACCTAAACAAGAAAAACCGTATCCACCATTTGTAGAAGCAGCACGCAATCAACCTGAATTTACAGCGGAGAATATTCAGGGAACAGTTGTAGGGTTCTTTACACCTAAATTATTTCATGGTGCCTCTGCCGCAGGGTTTCATTTGCACTTTATCAGTGAGGATCACCAATTTGGTGGGCACATTCTTGATTTTGGCATTAAACAAGGGACTGTTTCGTGGATGGAAACAGCTGAATTGCGGCAGCATTTTCCAGTTCATGATGCTGATTATCGGAATAAAGAAATTGATATTGCAAAAGCTTTGTCCGCAATTGAAGAAGCGGAATAACTGAATAACAAGGCACATTTCTCCACGCCCATTCAAGTTGACCTAGTTAGTCAACTTGAATGGGCTTATTGCTGTTCGTCGCTTTTTGTTGTTATTTTTCAAAAAAAAATAGTATCCTTTTTATAATAAGCAAATAACAATTGGAAAGGATGGCGTAATGGACACACTTTATAGAAGTTGGCAATTGTCTGGTTGGCTCTATCATGATATTTTTGTTATCATTGTAGCAATTATTTTTATAGTAATTAGTGGTATTTTGGTTATTTCCTTAATAAGAAGGCGGAGTACAAGGAGACTGGTTCCCTATGCGTTAATTTTGTTGGTTTATCTTGCAGTGGTACATTTTGCTGGTTTAATCTTTTTCGGAATGTTTCGTTCAGTAACGATTGAAGAGAAAAGTGCGACGTTTTATTCTGAAAAAACGAAAGGATTAACTTCTATAGAGCGAATGATTATTCCAAATGGACGAACGAATGGCATTAGCACTAGTAACTCATTGTTCCAAGTGATTTCTGTTAATAGTCAGACGGGCGAACGAATGTGGAGTAAACGTTTAGGCTGGCGTGATTATTTAATTGGTCAAACAGATCAATATGTGGTTTTGAATAATGCTGATAACGAGGCCATTTACTTACTAGATACAAAAACAGGGAAAAAAGAGTTTTCCGAAGCGGATTTAGTGAAGAAATTCCCTGAATTAAAAGACTATTTAAGCTCTAATTTCGTTGATTATCGTTTTATGGATAATCGCTATCTCTATATTTATGGATTAAACAATCGATATTATCAATTAGATTTGAAAAATTGGCAGTTAAAACAAGACCCAACTTTCAAAGAAGTCTTTCAAACACAAGAAGCGCCTAAATGGACGGTAGATTCAAATGAGAGTCAAATTGGTCAAGAGCTGTCATCGGAAGAGCGTACAACAGTGCAAGGAAAACTAGAAGAGCAACTAATAGCACCAATTTTACTAGGCAAGAAAGATGAAGCAAATTATTATGTTCTGTCATACAAGAAAAGACAAAGTAATCAAGCGATAGTTGGCTTATACAATTGGCAGAAAAAAACATACGAGTGGCAAACATCGTTGCTTTTAACTAAAGAAAATGTACCTATTGAAGCTTTTCAAGTAGAGGATGCGTTATTCATTAAAGTCCCGCGTTATTTATACAAAATTAACCTGAATAATGGTAATCAAGAGTATCAGTTTGATTACCGTTGGGGCCAAGTGATTCGTTAAACGAAAAGCGGTAAAGCATGCTTAGACAAATAGAAGGAGCAAATAGTCCTTATGATATAAAAAAACGCTTAGAAGAGTAGTGATTCCGCTAGTTTTCTAAGCGCTTTTTTATTTTATGCAGGTCCAGAGATTAAATTCCAGATAATCGAACCTGTATATGCGCCAGGAAATAATTGTGAAACAGGGGTTTGGATTGCAAGAGAAATATCGGTCATGCGGCCGCACCACATTCCTTGTCCTTTTCTATCACCAGCGTTACTCATTAAAGTCGCACCGTTACCGATAATAATTGGGTTGGTCGGGAAGTCGGGTGCAGCAGGATCTTCTGAAAAATCCAGTCCATACATTGTATTTGTCATAAAGAAACGCCTTAACGTTTTGTCATAGCGGGCATAGCCGCCTGTTAATTGAAACGTAATGATGCCTAGTAAAGAATGAGCTTCGTTTCGCATGTGTGGGATTTCAGCAGTGACATGCCAACCAGTTAAGGCTCCGCGAACATCCCCCATCCCGAAGTGTCTCATTGTATGAGTATTGCCTTCAGAAGGTCGGATAGGAACTGCCGTTAAATCACCAGAAATCGCTTGGGTTTCAAAAGTAAATTCTTTCGGAATAAAGAGCAAGTCAAAACTAGTGTTAGGATTTTCTAAATCAGGATCAATGGCATCGTCAACCGATTCATCGCCAGGCAGCCCTCCAAGTTCTAGTTTAACTGAAACAGGCGTTTTTCCAGAACGGGTGGCAAAAGAAACCGATGGGTCAAAACTAAAGAGACTGAATACTAGCAACAAGACGGCAAGTGATTGATAAGTGAGTAGATTGTTTTGCTTCAAGAAAGTTCCTCCTTTAGGCGCTGATAATCTAAGTATACGCAAAAGGAGCTGTTTTTATTTATCAGTAATTTACAGGTAATTCGAAAATATTGAGATAGATAGTGTTTAATATTAGTAGAGAAAGATGAGTCGACAATTTTTACTTGTTGATTCTGTCTTTTTTGAGCACAATTCGTTATATCAAGCATGCTAAAATATAAAAGAAATCATCAAGTATCGCTAATCAAAATGGAGAGGAGGAGAAAAATTGAGTAAGTGTTTCGGGTTGTTGATGATTTTATTTGTATTATCTGGCTGTTCAGGAAGTAGGAATTCGCAACAGGAAGTCGTTATAGAAAGGTCTGCTAATAATGACAAAGCAAGACAATTTGTTGATCAAAAAAATCCGCATTTAGGAACGCAATTAGAAGCAGAATCTTATACTAAACAGGAAGCGATTGAATTTTTACAAAATGGTTTAGGGATACCAACGAATGACTCGGCGTTTCATTATACGTTTAAGCAGTCAAATAAAGGAAGTTATGTTGTTCAAATTATATCTGAAAAGAATAGTGTCTCAAAAGAGAATGAATTGTTCGGATATTATCAGGTGTATCAAGATGGTATTATAGTGAAAATGATGGAAAAGGATCAAACGTTCCAAGAAAATTAAATGATAAATAAAAAAGTTGACAAAAAACACAAACAGTTTTGTTTGTGTTTTTTTGTTTAATGTTCGTGTTTTATTTTTTAATAACCTTTTCCGAAAAAATATACGAACGTTCGGGTTTAAAAACGAACAAAAAGATGAAAATGTGTTGAAATATACGTTTTCCTTGCGTATACTGATGAAGTGAAAAAACGAACGAGGAGTGTACGAATGAACAAGAAAGTTCCTTATTTAATTGTGGCACCGGGGCTAGTACTATTATTATTTTTCTTAATGATTCCATTAATTACTAGCATTTTGCCAACCATTTTTACTGATCATGGCTTGACACTAAATCAGTATGTTACTTTTTTTAAAGATGACTATAATGTTTCAATTTTCTGGCGAACGATAAGAGTTTCGTTAATTGTGACGGGTATTTCAATTGTGTTGGGCATTCCAACGGCATACTTTATTGCTGGAGTTTCCAAAAAATGGCGTGGCTTTTTAATGGCTATGACCTTGTTTCCACTATTAACCAATTCAGTTATTCGAAGTTTTGCTTGGATTAACATTTTAGGAAAAAACGGTGTAGTGAATACGTTGTTATTAAAAACAGGCTTAATTGAGCAACCGCTGAATTTATTGTATACAGAATTTGCAATTATTATCGGTTCAGTGTATTTATTTTTACCAACAATGATTATGACCTTAGTTGGGGTTATGGAAAACATTGAAGGAGAAATGCTAGAAGCGGCTGAGACGCTAGGTGCCAATCCAATGACGGCTTTTCGGAAAATTGTTTTACCTTTATCAATTCCAGGCACCATTGTAGGAAGTATATTAGTGTTTACAGGAACTTTAACGGCTTATACGACGCCACAGCTGTTAGGTGGTAACCAAAAAATGATGATGTCGACCTTCTTATATCAAAAGGCTAATACTTTAGGTGATTGGCAATCGGCGAGTGTTCTTGCATTTATTATGATTTTAACGACATTAATTGTGATGAAAGGCCTAGACATGGTCGCTAAGAAAGTAGATCGGAGAGAAGCAAATCATGCGTAAGCAAAAAGGACTATCTGTTATTGCAATTCTAGTTTTTCTGTTTTTATTTTTACCATTATGTTTGATTGTGGTGACTTCTTTTGGAACAGCCGCAGCGATTCAATTTCCGATTAAAGGATTTACTTTAGATTGGTACGCCAAAGCCTTACAATCGGAAACGTTTATGGACAGTTTTAAGTTAAGCTTGTTGATTGGGGTATTAGCGACTGTTTTAGCATTAATAGTAGGGATTCCGGCTTCCTATGCGCTGGCACGTTATTCCGTTCGTGGGCGCAACTTTATTAAAAGCTTTTTCTTATCCCCAACTGTGATTCCAGGAATTGTGGTCGGGTATACGTTATTTCAATATATTGTTATTAAATTAGGTTTGCCTGTCTTTCAAGGATTATTAATGGGGCATTTTTTAATTAGTTTGCCTTATATTATTCGAGTGGTTGGGTCAAGTATGGAACAACTAGATTATTCAATGGAAGAAGTAGCTTGGACATTAGGTTGTACAAGATTGCGAGCATTCATTCAAATTGTTTTACCCAATGTGTCTTCAGGAATTTTTGCAGCCTTTATGTTAGCATTTGTCAATTCGTTTAACAATGTTCCTGTATCGATGTTTTTATCAGGTCCCGGTGTGACGATGCTGCCTACTTCTTTATTAAGTTATATGGAATACAATTATGATCCAACTGTTTCAGCAATTTCTGTATTGTTGATGCTACTAACAATGGGCTTAATGTTTTTAATTGAAAAAACGTTGGGACTAGCTTCCATTGCCTAAAACATGGAAGAAGCACGAGATAGAAAGAGGAGAAAATTTTGACTTTTGTGGATTTAAAAGATATTCGCGTCAGCTATGACGGAAAACAAGATATTTTAAAAGATTTAAATATTTCAATGGAAAAAGGAGAGTTAGTTTCTTTATTAGGACCGAGTGGTTGTGGTAAAACGACTACGCTAAGAGTGATTGCTGGATTAATTAAGCCAAACGACGGACAGTTTTTCGTTGATCAAGAAGAACTAACAAAGGTTCCTGTCCATAAAAGAAACTTCGGGATGGTTTTTCAAAGTTATGCGTTATTCCCTCATTTAACGATTGCAGAAAATGTCGCTTTTGGGTTGAAATTACGCAAAGAAAGCAAACAAACCATGGACCAAAAAGTCACGGAAATGCTAAAAGTATGTGGTTTAGAAAGTTTAGGCGACCGTTATCCAAAACAATTATCTGGTGGTCAAAGACAGCGGGTTGCGCTAGCACGTGCTCTGATTATCGAACCTAAACTATTACTACTAGATGAACCGTTGAGTAATTTAGATGCAAAATTGCGAGTGGCAATGCGGATTGAAATCAAACGGATTCAACAGCAATTAGGCATTACGACAGTTTTTGTCACACATGACCAAGAAGAATGTTTTTCTATTTCAGATAAAGTGGCCATTATGAATAATGGCGTGATTGAACAATATGATTCACCAGAAACGATTTATCGTTTGCCTCGTACTAAGTTTGTCGCTGAATTTATCGGTTTTGAAAACTTTTTCTCTGTCGAAAAAATGGAAGCTGGTCATTATCGGACACAAACAAATCAAATAGTGAAAACGACTAATCCTGAACCAAATGTTACAACGACGGTGGCAACGATTCGTCCAGAGGACATTGAGATTGTTTCAGAAGCTGCTACTAATACTGTCGCAGGTACTGTCGCTGTCCGAACATTTTTAGGGAAAAGCTATCAATATGAAGTGGAAACAGCGCTAGGTACATTGCTGGTTAATGGAACAAGTGAACAGTTATATGAAACAAACGAAACCATTCACTTGGCTTTTCCAGCTGAGAAATTAGTTATTTTAGAAAAATAAAAACCATTTTGGAGGAAGATTTAAAAATGAAAAAACGCGTAATTTTAGGGACATTAGTCGCTGCAACGTTATTAATGACTGCTTGTGGAAACAGCGAAGCAACTACGAAAAGCGAGAGCAAAGGTGGAAGTAATGCTTTAGTCGTTTCAACTTTCGGATTAAGTGAAGATATTGTCAAAAAAGATATTATCACTCCGTTTGAAAAAGAGAATGAAGCGAAAGTTACCTTAGAAGTAGGCAATAGCGCAGACCGCTTTACGAAATTAAAAAATAATCCCAATGCGGGAATTGATGTCATTGAATTAGCACAAGCAAATGCTGCACAAGGTGGAAAAGAAGGGTTATTTGAAAAAATTACAGAAAAAGAAGTACCTAATTTAAGTCAGTTAACACCAGGAGCAAAAGAGGTTTTTGAAAGTGGTGCTGGCGTACCAATCGCTGTAAACAGTATCGGGATTGTTTACAACAAAGAAAAATTAGGCAAAGAAATTAAGAACTGGGATGACTTATGGTCAGCTGATTTGAAAGGTAAAATTTCTGTTCCAGACGTTGCCACGACGGCAGGTCCTTTAATGTTATACGTTGCTAGTGAACATGCTGGTCAAGATATTACAAAAGATAACGGGAAGGCCGCTTTTGAAGCGATGAAAGAATTAAAACCAAACGTTGTTAAAACGTATTCAAAATCGTCAGACTTAGCTAATATGTTCCAATCTGGTGAAATTGAAGCAGCTGTGGTTGCTGATTTTGCGGTTGATATTATTCAAGGCGCAGCAGAAAACGTGACGTATGTCGTCCCAGAAAGCGGCACGTATGCCAACTATAATACAGTCAATATTCCTAAAAAAGCACAAAACAAAGAAACCGCCTTTAAATTTGTTAACGCACGGATTAGTGAAGAATCACAAAAGGCCAAAGCGATTTCATTAAATGAAGGACCTACAAATCAACAAGTAACGCTAAGCGAAAAAGAAGCGAAAAATAAAACATATGGTGCCATTGCCGAACGTGCCAAAACAGTCGATTTTAATTTTATTAATAGTCAACTAGCGGATTGGATTGATCAATGGAATCGGACGATGAATCAATAGTTTTAGAAAAGAGGGACAAAATGAACGTCGATGTATTACTAAAAAATGTGTGGCTGTATCAAACAGTCACTCAAACATTCGTTCAACGAAATGTTGCAATTAAAAATGATAAATTTTATTACATTTATGAAGAAGAGAACGTCAATTTGCAGCCTAAAAAAACAATTAATGCCGAGAATCAATGGATGATTCCCGGCTTAATTGATGCACACATGCATATTGAAAGTTCCATGACTACACCTACTATTTTTTCCAAAGCAGTAGTGCGTTACGGTGTGACAACGGTGATTGCCGATGCCCATGAAATGGCTAACGTATTTGGCTTAGAAGGCTTAAAAGCTTTTATGGCCGCTGAAACAGAACTAGATATCTTTCACGCAATTCCTTCCTCGGTTCCTTCGACCACTCCCGAATTAGAAACAACTGGTGGGATTATCGGCTTAGCAGAAGTAGCAGAATTACTCAAAGAGCCAAAAGTGATTTGTTTAGGGGAAGCCATGAATTTTAAAGGGATTTCCTATGAGCCAGATTCTTTAATTCGTCAAATTATCGATTTGTGCCAAAAACAACGACCAACCATGCCTTTAGAAGGCCACTGTCCTAAAATCGAAGATCAAGAGTTAGCAGATTTTCTATATAGTGGTATCACTTCAGATCATACCCATCAATTTCCTAAAACGTTAAAAGAAAAAATTGAAGCGGGTGTCTTTATTCAATTTCAAAATAAATCAATCACTCCTGAAAACATTCAGGTGATAGTAGACAATGATTTCTACAATTATGCAAGTATTATCACGGATGACGTGATGGCTGATGATTTGCTAAAAGGTCATTTAAATGAAAATGTCAAAAAAGCCGTTCATGCAGGATTGCCTATCGAAAAAGCCATTTATATGGCAACTTATACGCCGGCCAAACGAATGGGTCTCCATGATCGTGGCGAAATTGCACCTGGTAAAAAAGCTGACTTTTTGTTATTAAATGACTTAGAAAGTTTTGATATTAATACGGTTTATAAATCTGGAAAGGTCGTTTTTGAAAAAGGTGAGCCCTTCCATTATCCAGAAAAAATTGAAGAGTTTCCAGGCGCTTACCAACAAACCATCCAATGTAAAAAGTTAACAGAAGAAGATTTACTTTTAAAGGTGGCTACAACAAAAGAAACAGTTCGTTGTAATGTGATTCAAAAACAAGAAATTGGCACATTTACAGAGCGAATTACAAAAGAAATTCCTGTTGAAAATGGATTGTTGCAATGGCAAAAAGCCAACTGTGCCTTATTAATTGTGATGGAACGTTACGGAAAAAATGGCAATATTTCTTTTTCTTTAATGGATCAACCCCTTTCCGAGAAAGGAGCCATTGCGACAACCTGGGCCCATGATCATCATAATTTAATGGTGATGGGTAATACGATTGAGGATATTTTATTAGCGCAGAATGAATTATTAGCGATGCAAGGCGGCTATTTGGTTGCTTCGGATCAGCAAGTGATGGCAACTTGTCCTTTACCAATTGGTGGGATTTTATCGCAAGCACCGATTGAACAATTAGGCGCTTCTTTACAAAAAGTCCGACAAGCTATGCAAGCGTTAGGCTATCAAAATATGAATGAAATCATGTCCTTTTCTACACTATCATTGCCTGTCTCGCCAGCCATTAAAGTGACAGATTTTGGGATGATGGATACGAAGTCACAACGTTTCTATCCATTAGTTTTTCCAGAGGATGGAGTTCTTTTGCATGAAAACACTCATTAAAAATGTGCATATACTAACAATGGATGAGCAATTTTCAGAAATCAAAGCCGGCTATTTAGTGATTGAAGAAGACACAATTGTTGAATTAGCACCAATGACCACACTTGATGAAAAGCGAATGGCTGCAAATCAAGTAATCGATGGTCAAAATGGAATTTTAATGCCTGGGATGATTAACACCCATACCCATGTAGGCATGATTCCGTTTCGTTCGTTAGGAGACGATGTGCCAGATCGACTCCGGCGTTTTCTTTTTCCATTAGAACAATTCATGACAAAAGAATTAGTAGGATGCAGTAGTGATTATGCAATTGCCGAAATGTTACTGAGTGGTATTACGAGCTTCTGTGATATGTATTATTTTGAAGATGAAATTGCTAAAAGTTGTGAAAAAATGAGTGTTCGTGCTTTGCTAGGAGAGACGATCATTGATATGCCCACTTGTGATAGTCCGGAGCCTTCAGGCGGTCTTTTTTACGCGGAAACCTTTATTCGCAAGTGGCAAGGCCATCCGTTGATTACGCCTATACTTGCGCCACATGCACCGAATACCAACTCACCAGAAGTGTTGGCAAAAATTATTGAACTTAGTCGGCGATACCAAGTTCCTGTGACCATGCACGTTGCTGAAATGACTTACGAAATGGCTGAGTTTGAAAAAACCTATCAAAAAACACCAATTGCTTTCTTAGAAGAACTGGGTTATTTGAGCGAGCCGTTTATTTTAGCGCATTGTATTTTGGCAACAGATGAAGATCTTGCGAGTTTAGCTGCTACTAATGGAAAAGCGCGTGTCGCTCATTGTATCGGTGCGAATACTAAATCAGCCAAAGGCGTAGCGCCGATTAAGCAAATGCTTGATCAAGGGATTATTGTCGGTTTAGGCACGGATGGACCTAGTAGTGGGAATACATTAGATTTATTCACCCAAATGCGCATGGTTGCGAATTTTCATAAGACAGCACACCAAGATCGCTCCTTGTTTCCTGCGAAAGAAATTGTTTATCTGGCAACAATGGGGGGCGCTAAAACGTTAGGCTTGGCGGAGCAAGTCGGCTCATTGGAAGTGGGCAAAAAAGCGGATATAACATTAATTGAAACGCAATCAGTTAATATGTTTCCGATTTTTGATGCCTATTCAGCGTTGGTTTATTCAGCAAATGCTAGCAATGTTGAAGCTGTTTGGGTGAACGGTCAACAGTTAGTTGCCAATAAAGAATTACAACAAGCTAATCTCAAAGAAATCAAGGAAAAATTATATCAGGCCATGAATACGTTTGTGAAAGAAGCTAAAAAAAGAGCTGCTCTCTAAACAAAGCAAGTATGACGTATCGGATTGATTAAATAACGCTGAATTGACGTTTAGTGATTCAGGTTCTAATAGAGCGCAGACAAACTTTTAATGAAAGAGTTGTCTGTGTTCTTTTTTGTTATAAACATTTTTCTTTTTCTATATATATTTTTAAGGTAAGTTGTATTATAGTAAGTTTGAGAAGATGAGAATGAGAGGAAAAGCAATGAATATACAACGGTTTATAGAAAAACGCAAAGCACGTGGTTTGTCGCAAAGTGAATTAGCTAAAGGGATTTGTACGCAAGTTACGGTTAGTCGCTTTGAAAAGAATGGTCAAGTCCCAACTTTAAAAATATTGATCCAACTATGTAATCGTTTAGAGCTACCTTTGGGGGAACTCTTCCCGCGCGTGGGGATTAAACAACCTGAAATTCTTGAAAAAATGGAAGAAGCAGAATTCTTCTTGATTACCAGCGAACATGACCAATTGCAAACAATTTTAAAAAATATTCCTTTTGATGAAATCAAAGATTCCCAACTGTTATTAGAATATTATTATTTACAAGGCTTTGTCATGATTTTTCAAAATGCTTCGTTGATGGATTGCTTATTTACCTTTGAAAAACTTCTGTTTGAAGAGCAAAAATACACGAGCGATATTTACCGTTTGTTAGCTTTTACTGGAATTGGCATGGCCTATGCCAAAGAAGGCGAAATTGAGAAAGCGGAATTTTATTTCAATAAGGTCTTCAAGGAAATATATCTTTATACTATTCAATCAATGGAAGATACTTGGCGAGTATTAAATGTTGTCTTTCACTGTGGTGTTTTTTATGCAGAAAAAGGCGATTTAGAAACAAGTGATGCTTTGTTAGAGTATGCGATTTCCATCTGTTCTGATAATCACGTCACGTATTACTTGGCAAGAGCAGCTTTCCAGCTTGCGAAAAATGCCTTAGCTGAAGAAAAGCCGCAAGAGCAAATTTTAGAACTACTACAAGATGCCCGCGCGTATGCAAAAATCAATAAAAATCGCATCTTGTTGGAAGCAATTCAAACATTGAAAGAAACAATTTTATCTAAGGGGAATTAGTTTATATAGAAAATTATATATTTATTTTAAAAATATAATAAAAAAAGCGTTTTTTAAAAGAGTTCAAGACACATTACGACCTTAAATGAAAATTTTAAGGTCGTTATTTTATATAAAAAAATATATAAACGACTTGACTGGCATCAAATAAAGGCGTATGATTCATTTGTGAATAAATGTGAAATAAAACACAATCTTTCGTGGAGAGGAAGTCTTGAGGTGCAACAAAGTCAAGCTATTTATTTGATGGGCACAGTAATAGATGTATTTGTAGACCATGAAGAACCTAAAAAAATTCTAGAAGAAGTGCATCAACGATTGATCACTTATGAACAACGTTTTAGTGCAAATGATTCAACTTCGGAACTGATGGCTGTCAATCAACAAGCTGGGCAAAAATCAGTTAGCGTTCATCCAGAGTTGTATCAATTAATTGCATTAGGGAAAAAACATAGTTGTGATCCAGCTAGTCATTTGAATGTTACCATTGGCCCGTTAGTTCAAACGTGGCGAATCGGTTTTAAAGATGCCCGTGTCCCGTCAGAAGAGGAAATTAAAGCCTGTTTGAAAAAAATTAATCCAGAAAAGATTCACTTAAATCCATTAAAACAAACGGTTTTTTTGGAAGAAGAAGGAATGAAATTAGATCTGGGGGCTTTAGCAAAGGGCTATATCGCTGATTTACTAATTGCCTATTTGAAAGAAGTCCATGTGACGTCTGCTTTGATTAATCTGGGCGGCAATATTGTGACGTTGGGGCCCTCTACGCATCAAAACAAAAAATGGCGAATTGGTATTCGCAATCCGCAAGAATCCAGAGAAACAATCAGCTTACTTGTCGAAGTGGCTAATCAATCGGTTGTGACGTCGGGTATTTATGAAAGAAGTTTAACCGAAGCTGGGCGAGTCTATCACCATCTGTTGGATCCGACAACCGGTTACCCATTGGAAACTGAAATGGCCAGCATCACAATTATCTCGGATGCTTCAGTGGATGGTGAGATTTGGACAACGCGTTTATTTGGTTATCCAATTCCAGAAGCGCTTGAAATCCTCAATCAACTAGATGGGATTGAAGGAGTCATCATTACACAAGACCAGCAAATTTTATATAGCAGTGGGTTAGCAGATACTCTTCACATTATCAATTCATAGAACCGAAAAAGGAAGGACAGCTCATTATGAAAAAAATTATCGGCTTAGTAGGAACGAACTCAGAGCAATCAACCAATCGTCAACTTTTGCAATTTATGCAACACTATTTTGCGCAGGAGGCTGACATTGAACTAGTTGAAATTGTTGACTTTCCTATGTTTAACAAGCCAGAAGACAAAGTTTTGCCAGAAATAGTTAAAACGGTTGCTGAAAAAATTGAAGCAGCAGATGGCGTCATTATCAGTACGCCTGAATATGACCATGCGGTGCCGGCTTCTTTGATGAATGCCCTAAGTTGGTTATCTTACGGGATTTTTCCGTTTGTTGATAAACCAGTTATGATTACTGGTGCATCCTATGGCACGTTAGGTTCCTCTAGAGCACAAGCGCATCTGCGTCAAATTTTAGATGCTCCTGAATTGAAAGCACGAATTATGCCAAGCTCTGAATTTCTATTAGCGCATTCCTTACAAGCTTTTGATGAAAACAATGCGTTAAAAGATTCAGAACAAATAGATAAACTAGCTGGTTTGTTTGCAGATTTTTGTGTATTTATTGAAATTACAGAACAGCTGAAACATGCGCATGCGCAAAATAAAAAAGAAGCAGAAAATTTCTCATGGGAAACGATTTAACGAAATGGAGTGAATAAAATGAAATTAATTGGGATTGTCGGATCAAACGCTGATTCTTCTTATAATCGGTTACTACTGCAATATATTGGCAAAGAGTTTTATAAAATGTTCGACTTGGAAATTCTAGAAATTAAAGATATTCCAATGTTTAATCAAAGTAAGGATCAAACGAACAGTGTCTTGATTCAGAATATGAATCGCAAAATTTTACAAGCAGACGGCGTAATTATTGCGACGCCCGAACATAACCATACCATTCCTGCCGGTTTGAAAAGTGTGTTAGAATGGTTATCTTTCAAAATTCATCCGCTGGAAAATAAACCAGTAATGATTGTTGGTTGCTCTTATTATGATCAAGGAACCTCGCGTGCGCAATTACATCTCCGTCAAATTCTTGATGCACCTGGTGTCAATGCAATCGTGATGCCTGGGAACGAGTTTTTATTAGGGAAAGCGAAAGAAGCATTTGATGAAAACGGCAACTTAATTGCGGAGGGAACACGTCAATTTTTAGAAAGCACATTACAAAAATTCGTGGAATTCATTGATGTGATTTCAAAATTAGAAGGGGCTAAGCCAAAAGACTTACCTGAAGATTTACATGCAAAAGGAACCATTGAAACAACGATCGAAGGGGTTGATATGGCAGCAGATGATTGGGTAGAACAAGCAGCAGAAGCGGTTCAGGCTGTGGAAGGCGACACATACGTAAAATTAGATCGAGGCATTTTAACCGTAGATCAGCTAAATTATTTCTTAAAATCAATGCCAATGGAATTGACTTATGCAGACAGTAACAATCAATTTTTATATTACAATAAAAAAATGGCTGCTGAAGAAATGTTTGCTAAACGGCAACCAGGACAAGTTGGTAATCCATTAGCGAATTGCCATCCACCAAAAGCATTGAAAAATGTAGAATGGGTGATTCAACAATTACGGTCAGGAAAAACAGATGCTATTCGCGTTCATGTTCCAATGCACGGACCAGATACCTATGTAGTGCATAACTATCAAGCGATGTATGATGATAATGGAAATTACGCGGGAATTAATGAGTATATTTTAGACTTTAAAC
The DNA here is from genome assembly GCF_040888205.1 of Enterococcus sp. C102(2024). NCBI lineage: Bacteria > Bacillati > Bacillota > Bacilli > Lactobacillales > Enterococcaceae > Enterococcus > Enterococcus sp. C102(2024). Next base: position 214,099 of record NZ_JBFOHH010000001.1, read on the forward strand.
CAATTGTTGATTGGTATTTAAAACAAACTGGGCAAGAATTAGTCGGTGGAAAAAACGTCGATGCAGTCAGTGGTGCCTCCAAAAAAGAAGCGCCAGAAACGGCAGATAGTGTCTCAAGTGCATCAGTCCATGAAGAAGAGTCAGCGACCGAAAAGCCAACAGTTGACAGCGTTTCCAGTGCTTCGATTAAAGAGTAAAATAACAGCAAAAAATAGCGGCAACAAGTAGTCATACTGTATTCAGATTAGCAATGCCAAATGAGGACTTTTATTGACAGAAGCTGATACTTAAAAGAGTAAGAACTTTATAGGAAGATAGTATAGAAGACGAACCAAAAGTTTCAATCATTTTTGACGAATAGGCTAGAAAAGAAACAGAAAATTAGTCAAACAAATCAGCTTTTCTTTAAATTTAAAGTAAAAAAATAACAAAAAAAGCCTCCTTGGTGACGCAAGGGGGCTTTTTTTGGTTAAAATAATACTTTTCTATGAAGATTCCTAAATATCGAAAGAATCATTTTTAAATTTGTGGAAAAAATAAGCAAGATTGACACTCACGTCTTGTTAAAAAAATAGATACTTAAGGCGTGATAGTTTGGAGTTGAAAATGTGACTACTTTGTTAGATGAATTATTAGACCAAGAATTCCGAGATAAATTACTTATTTATCAAACTTTTATGAATAGTGAAGGTCCATTATTAAAAGAAGAATTTTATGGATATTTTGATTTATCCACTCAAAAGTTAGAATCGTTGTGCCGTCAAATAAATTATGAATGTACACAGATTTCTTCAAGAAGTCAAATTCTTTTTCCAGCTAAAGGACTGATTAGTGCGCAAAAATTATCGCAAATTGATTATCAAGCCTTAAGAAAATATTATTTTGATCAATCACTAATGGCCAAGTTGCTTCTTGATGTGGGCCTCTATCAAAAGCACACGATTCAAGAATTTTCTCAAATTCATTTTATGAGCAAAAGCAAAATTTATGCCTTCTCGTATAAGCTAAATCTGATTTTAGCTAATTGGCGTATTAAATTAAAGTCAACAGGCTTGGTTGGAGAAGAGAAAAATATCCGAAGTTTTTGTTTTCAATGCTTGTATTATTTTTATGGAAGTAATCAAGAAAGGCTGCCTAACATTTTGCTGGAAAATAGTCCTGGTATTAAACGATTTATAAACGATCTACAACTGATGTATCAAAAAACGTTTAGTCTTAATCAAAGCGCACAACTATTTATTCTTTTAACGATCCAACGTTTTCGTGTGTTTTCTGATCATGTAGTGGACTCTTTTACGGAAGTTCATGTGCCTAGCTGTTTACAGCACGCGTTTGAAAAAATCTATACAAGCGAAACCCCTCTTTTTAAAGAGGATTTTGGCAAAGAGACTTCATATATTTTTCTTTTTTTAAGTTTAAATGAATACATTGATAGTCCGATTGTTTTTCCAGATAAGTTAACCATGTTAGACGAATTTATTGATCATATGAATAGTGTTATTCCTTTCTTTGAAAAGCGAATTACGGTGGAAACAAAAGAAAAATTAAAGTTGATTTGTTATCGCTGGGACCGCCTATACTTTTCGGTGGCTGCATTTATTCCCGCCAAGCAGAGCAGTTTCTTTGAAGAGCGGTTTCCTCAAATTCATCGCGCCTTAGATGGTTTTATACAAAAGACAGAGTCGCTGCATCAAAAACGATTTTTAATGTATGAACGCGTGCATCTATATTATGATTTTATGTTTTGTTTGTTAAATGATCGGTCTTTTTGCGCAATTGAAAAAACGATTCATGTATTTGTTGATTTTTCTGGTGGGGAGGATTATAACCGCTTTATTGCAAAAATTATTGCTTCTTTCAATTATATGGATGTCATGATTGATCACAAATTAACCTTAGAAACCGATTTGTATTTGTCCGATTTTTATAGTTCGAAAGTACGGTGTCGTCAATTGACATGGCGTCATTTGCCGGAAACAAAAGATTGGCAAGTATTTGCTGAGGTAGTCAGAGAACTAAGAAAGGGAGAGACTCAGAAAAATGAGCACTATGAGAGAAACCCAATCGAGATGTGGCGAGAACAAGAATACGAAGGATAGTCAATTGAGACAAGCAGGTAACTATAAAGACTTAACTGGTCAAAAGTTTGGTGAGTTGACAGTAGTAGCACCAACGGCAAAAAGAAAAGAAGGGCTGATTGTTTGGGCCTGTCGCTGTTCTTGTGGGAGCTATACAGAAGCTTCAAGAAGACAACTAATTCGTGGATATCGAACCAAATGTGCGCACCATCGCTATCAAACAATGTTGAAAAAAAACTATCATGAATTAGTCGTGGTACGGATTGAAAGTATTCAACAGACAATGAAAGCGTATTGTCTGTGTTCGTGCGGACAATCTTGCTGGGTTCGCTGTGAAAATTTGTTGAATGGCCATACCAAAAGTTGCGGTCATCGTAAAAAGAAGGATTACCGACAAAGAGTTGCTGGCGTAATTCCAGGGAAGTTGCAAAGTAAACGCCCTAAAAATAATAGCAGCGGACACAAAGGAGTGAGCCAGACCGCTTCTGGGAAATGGCTGGCTTATATCTCTTTGAAAGGCAAGCGCCATAACTTAGGTATCTTTACGGAAAAAAGTGAAGCAATTTTAGCAAGAAAATTAGCAGAACGTCGTCTATTTCAACCAATTTTAAAACAAGAAATAGTGACTACAAATAAGGAAGTTTAGCAACAGAGAGGATGCGAAAGATGTTAGCAGGCTTATTTTCAGTAACTGGAATGATTTTATTGGGGATTTTATTTTGCTTAATTGGTTATCAAACGTTTCGAAAACATCATCATTAAGAGAAGAATGTTCTAGCTAGATAATTTCATCGACAGATGAAATTATCTAGCTTTTTTTTATAAAAAAGCTAAGAAAAGGATAAGAGATTGTGGAAATTCTTTAGGTTGTTTAACAAAGCCTTAATTTCCTTTGTTTTAGATTGTGGTTAAGAAGATTTTTCTCTATACTAAGTTTTCGGAAATCAAAGAAAAGAAAGGAGCGAGTGATGTGGTTAAAAAAATTGGTTTAAGTATAATGCTCTTATTTTTTTTCTTAATTATCGCACTCCCAATCTATGCGTGGAAGATTGAGCCGAATTTAGTTCACGTTAATCAGGTGACTTTGGGAAAGAAAAATCAACGAGAACCATTGAATGTTGTGCAACTTTCGGATATACAAGTTTCAGAATTTTATGAGACGAAGCGGTTAGATAAAGTCATAAAAAAAGTCAATCGTGAAAAACCAGATATTATCGTTTTTACAGGTGATTTATTTGACAATTATGCCAAAAATCCGCAACAAAAAGAACCGATGATTGAAAAATTAAAACAGTTGCAAGCGACAATTGGAAAATATGCAGTTTGGGGAAATCATGATTACGGTGGCGGTGCTTCTGCGGTGTATGATGAAGTCATGGAGGCCAGTGGCTTTACCGTTATGAAAAACCAAGGAGAAACAGTAACCTTAGCAGATGGACGCCGTCTTTTTATTGGTGGTTTAGATGACTCGTTATTAGGAAATCCTTCCGTTTCAGAAACATTGTCCTATCGAGAAACGTATGACTATGCGTTATTAATGACCCATGAACCAGATGTCGCGGATGCATTTGTTGGTACGGGTACACAGTTAGTTTTAGCAGGACATAGCCATGGCGGACAAATTTGGATTCCTTTTTATCCAATCACAAATGTTTTAGCAGAAAAATATACCAGAGGATTGTATCAGTTGGACCAAGAAACGCAACTATATGTTAATACAGGCTTAGGAACGACCGCCATTCATGCCCGTTTTGGGGTGATCCCTGAAATTACACATTTTACTATCTATATTTAAAAAGTCTGGTCAATCCGACCAGACTTTTTTCTGTTATTTAACAGAATTATTTTTAATAAAAAGATGCTCATATTTTGGTGAAACGTTTCTATAAAATGCTTTAAAATATCTAGAAAAGAGTATTTTTATGGAAAAAGAAGCAGGGAAAATAATTTCTTTATAAATGGTCTATAGCGCTTTTTAATGCTGTTATTTTTAAACAAAACCATAATGTAAGGGTTTACAACCGTTTGAAGTGAATGTATAATCTGTTTGTAGAAACGTTTCACTAAAAAGAAAGGAACCCTGCTTATGAAAAAACTAAAAAAGTTTTATGATCAGCGGCAATTGCATTGGATGGTACTTCCGGGTGTAGCATTCATGATTGTCTTTAACTACATTCCAATTTATGGAATTATCATTGCTTTTAAAAATTATACGATTGTTGATACGGTTTCTTCTGCACCATGGGTTGGACTTGAAAATTTTCGAATCATTATGGAAGATAGTTTTTTTTGGGAAGCAGTTCGTAATACCTTAGCGATTAGTTTAATGAAACTTTTTTTAGGATTCGCTATTCCGATTATCTTAGCGGTAATGATTTTTGAAATGAGAGATGGACATTTGAAAAAAGTGATTCAGACGATTTCTTATATTCCGCACTTTTTTTCTTGGATCGTTTTAGGTGGGATGTTGATTTCGTGGCTTTCAACAAATGGCTTTATCAACCAAGTCATGATGTCGTTAGGCTTAATGAATCAGGGCGTCAATCATTTGTTAGATCCTGATAAGTATTGGTGGATTGCTGTTCTTTCTGATTTGTGGAAAGAAGTAGGTTGGGGAACGATTCTCTATCTTGCTGGCATGTCTCGCATTGATCCAACGTTTTATGAAGCCGCGAGAATTGATGGTGCTTCAAAATTAACACAAATCCGAACGATTACTTTGCCCTTATTAGCGCCGATTATTTCGTTGAACTTAATTCTAAATGTTAGCGGTTTATTGGGATCGAACTTAGATCAAACGTTGGTTTTAATGAATGCTCAAAACCAAAACAAATCAGAAGTAATTAATTCATTTGTTTATCGTATGGGGCTAACGCAAGGGGACTTTTCTTATGCGACGGCAGTTGGTTTAGGGATTTCTGTTATTTCAATTGTTTTATTAGTCATTACAGATCGCATTACTAGAAAAATGAACAATGGTCGGTCGGTTATTTTATAAAGGAGGCAACAGCTGTGATTAAAAGAAAATCAAAAGAAAACAAATGGTTTTACTTTTTCAATACGTTAATTCTTGTGTTGTTTTCTTTATTAATTATCGTGCCAATTTGGAATATTTTAGTTTCCTCAGTTTCGTCAAGTTCGGGTTTAGCCGGTAAAGGCTTGGTTTTATGGCCGAAAGGATTTACGCTAGAAAATTATCGGAAAGTTTTTTCGGATAGTAGCATTCCGCGAGCGTTTTTGATTTCTGTTTTAAAAACAGTCATCGGTGCGTCGACGCATACGCTGTTCTGTGCAATTGTCGCCTATGGACTTAGTAAATCTAGACTAGTCGGGCGTAACATTTATACAACGATGGGTGTCATTACAATGTACTTTGGTGGGGGCATGATTCCCACGTATCTTTTGATTAAGTCATTAGGACTCTTAGATACCTTCTGGGTATATATCATTCCAGCTTTATTTAGCTATTATGATGTAGTTATCTTAATGAACTTTTTCCGAGAAATTCCACCATCTTTAGAAGAATCCGCCAAAATAGACGGCGCCAGTGAGTTTCAAATTTTTTATAAAATCTTTTTACCTTTAACAAAACCGGCATTAGCCACCATTATTTTATTTAATGGGGTAGGTCAATGGAATGACTTTATGACCACGAAATTATATATTACCAAAGAATATCTGTATCCATTGCAGATGAAAATTTATGAAATTATTGTTCAATCAAACTTGAGTACCATGACAGAGAGCGGCAGTACAGATATGGTGGTGCAGGCAACGACACGTGGTGTTCAGCTGGCAACAATTGTCATTACAACGATACCAATTTTAATCATTTATCCATTACTACAAAAACACTTTATCGGCGGTATGATGGCCGGTGCAGTAAAAGAATAAAGAAAGTAGGGAACAATATGAAAAAAGTTTTAGGCGGTTTATTGGTGGCAACGGCGGTCGTTAGTTTAGCGGCCTGTAGCGGTGGGGAAAAGAAAGCTAGCTCAGATGTCTCAATTAAGGATCGGTATGAATTAGATGAAAAGACGCCTGCTTGGAAGTTAGATAAGAAGAAAGAACCGACCAAGATTAAATGGTATATTAACTCAGATTGGACGGCATTGCCTTTTGGAAAAGATGTGACCACTGCGCAGATTAAAAAAGATTTAAATGTGGATATTGAATTTATTTCCGGCGATGATTCAAAATTAAATGCCATGATTTCAAGTGGAGATATGCCTGATATCGTGACATTAACTGAAAAAACTGGACAAGCAGCATTGAAAGCAGATTCTTGGGCCTATTCTTTAAACGATTTAGCTAAAAAATATGACCCCTATTTAATGAAAGTTGTTAACCAAGATACGTTTAAATGGTATGCCTTAGAGGATGGAAAAACATATGGTTATCCTAATTACTCTAATACAAAAGCGGATTATGAAAGTGGAAATATCCCAGTAAATGATAATTTTGTTATTCGTGAAGATGTCTATAATGCATTAGGCAAGCCAGACGTTTCAACACCAGAAAATTTTGAAAAAGTCATGCAACAGATTAAAGAAAAATATCCTGAGATGACCCCAATGGGCTTCACCACAGTGGGCGATGGTGCAGGACCATTTTTAGACAAATTACAAGACTTCTTAGGTGTTCCTTTAGAGGATAAAAATGGTAAATACTATGATCGAAATTTAGATAAAGAATACTTAGAATGGTTAAAAACATTTAATGATGTTTACCGAGCAGGCAATATTAGTGATGATAGCTTCACAGATGATGGAGCAACGTTTGATGAAAAAGTGAAACAAGGAAATTATGCAACCATGCTCGTTGCTGGAACTAGTGGTCAAGGTGGAAACTTTACAGAATTTATGAAAAAATCTGGCACACGTTATATAGCCATTGATGGACCAAGTAGTACTTCTGGCCGAAAACCAACATTAAATCAAACCGGCATTTCAGGTTGGTTAAGTAATTACATTACGAAAGATGCGAAAGATCCAGCGAAAGTCACTCAACTATTCACATATTTAATTGATGAACCGGGACAAATTTTAACAAAATATGGCGTTGAAGGAGTTACTTATGCGTACAATGATCAAGGAAAAATTGATTATTTACCAGAAGTGAAAAAATTAGAACAAACAGACAATGATGCCTACAACAAAAAATATGGCATTAGTCGTTTCCTATACTTTAACAATGACCGTGTCAATAAACTAAAAGTGCCAATGGAAAGTGCTTTAACGCAAATGCAAGAATGGGGCAAAGGAAAATTAGTCCCACATTTCGTAATTGAAAATATTAATCCAGATGCAGGAACGCCGGAAGCTCGGGCGAATGAAGCGATTGAAACCAAACTAAATACAACCGTTATTTCAATGATTCGTGCGAAAGATGATAAAGCCTTTGACAAATCTTTAGAAGACTACAAAGCATTCTTAAAATCAAATAAATGGGATGCAATTGAAAAAATAAAATCTGAGAAAATGGCAGAAAACAGAGACAAACTTAAGTAAGAGAGGAGGAGAGAAAAGCGGATAAAGCAACGAGAAATCCGCTTTTCTCTTTTAATATGAATAAGCTATTTGCATATGAAGGTTGGTATTATCGGATTTTTTCTTTTATTGCCAACTTGATCATTATTAATTTTCTCTTTTTAATTACCTGTATAACAGGCATCTTTAGCGGTGTCGGCTTAATTGCGTTGTATCGAACGATTTATCGTTTGTATCGTGAAAAAGATATTCCTGTTTTACGAACGTTTTGGACAGCGTTAAAAAATAATATCATGCGAGGCTTTATTTTAACAGGTGTCTTGTTCGTTGCTTTTTTACTGGGCGGTATTGTCGTAACAAGTTTATTTAAAATAGCCACTAGTTTAGGTTTCTTAGCTATTTTTCTATTAAGTTTTGTTGCATTATTTTTGACGAGTTTTCTTTTTCTCTTTTCCGTTTTTAATTGGTCCGTTAAAAAGACACTAGGTGAGACGGTTTATGTGGTCTTAAGTAATAGTGCCAATGCGATTATTTTGTTTATTTTACCTCTTTTAACGTTTGTTTTTTTCTATAAGCTTAATTTGTTTTTATATATTGCGTTAGGATTCGGGACAACGGCTTTTCTTCAAGTTGCGTTTTTTCAGAAAGTGTTAGGTGTGGAACATGAATGAGTATTTTGAGTTTTGGGAAAAGACTAAGGAAGAACTTCAAAAAATACCGCTAGATATACATCGGCGGGTCATTGACTATCCATTGGAGAATGTTCAAGTGGAACAGGTCGACTTTTTAAGTTTCCTAGGTGAGCGCATCTTTGGCTATTTGTTACTTCCTAAAACGGCGGGAAAACAGCCAATAGTGATTGACTGTTTAGGCTATATGAATCATATTCAAGAACCTTGGCAATTTGCTCATTGGACACAAATTGGTTGTGCTTGTTTTGTCATTGATAATCGAGGTCAAGGGGGATTAACCAAAGATCGCGTGCCATATCAAACAATTTGGCATGAAGCACCAATGGGACGAGGATTTCTAGACAAAGAAGATTGGTACCAACGCCGTTTGTTTGCCGACCATTTACGTAGCGTAGAAGTGGTGCGGACCTTTACTGAAATTAATCAGGACCAAATCATTCTTCGTGGTGGTTCCCAAGGGGGTGGCGTAGTGTTAATGGTGAACAGTTTAGTCGACTTCCCGATTTTAGCTACTTTTGCAGATGTTCCAAGTCATTCTTGTTTAGAAAATCGAGTAGCAGAAGGAACGGGTTCGTATCAAATTATTCATCAGTACTTACAAGAGCATCCTCAAGCGCATGAAAAAATTGCCGCGGTTCTTCCTTATTTTGATAGTCGCCACTTTGTTTCGCAAATTAAAAATCCAGTCTTTGCTTCTGTTGGGAGTCACGATCCGATATGTCCAATGAAAGATTTTTTCCCTTCTTATCATCAGTTAAAGGCAAGAAAAGCAGTCAGAGTGTATTGGAAAAAAGGCCATGGTGGCGGTGAAACAACCCAGATTCGTCGTGAAATGCGTCAAATTCAACAACTATTGCAGGAGGTTAAAAATGAAAATAGCTACGTATAATGTCCGGGTAGATACAGAGTATGACCAAGATTGGCAATGGTCTTTTCGTAAAGAGGCTGTTTGTCAGTTAATCAATTTTCATGATTGGAGCCTTTGTTGTATTCAAGAAGTACGACCGAATCAAGTCAGGGATTTAAAGGCGTATACAACATTCACCTGTCTTTCTGCGGAAAGAGAAGGGGATGGTCAAGGAGAAGGACTAGCGATTCTCTATAACGAACAAAAAGTTCAGGCTATTGATACAGGGTATTTTTGGTTATCTGAAACACCTCAGCAGCCAAGTATCCATCCTGAAGCTGGCTGTCCAAGAATTGCTTTGTGGGGACTATTTAAGGAAACGACTCAAAATACGCCTTTTTTAGTCATCAATGTTCATTTGGATCATATTTCAGCTCATGCTCGTTTAGCAGGAATGACCGTTATCTTAGAGGAGTTACATGACAAAATTGCACAGTATCCAACTTTATTAATGGGCGATTTTAATGCAGAGTCGGAGGAAGCAGTTCATCAACTTGTTCAAAAAAAATTTCAAGATAGCAAAAATTTAGCTACTCATTATGGCCCAAGAGGAACATTTCAAAATTTTACTTACACAAAACCTTGGGCGGAATTAGAAGAAATTGATTATATTTATGTAAAAGGTTGGCAAGTACAGCAAACCGCAAGTTTAACAGATAGTATCGATGGACGTTTTCCCTCCGACCATTTTCCTTTAGAAGCAGAAGTATGTATTGAAGAAAGGTGAGAGTATGAAAGAAAATCAACTGATTCAATTAGTCGAAGAAATGACGATTGATGAGAAAATTAATCAATTATTACAATTAGCAGCAGCGTTTTATTCAGATAAAGCAGAAGAAAAGACCGGCCCTATGTCAGAGCTAGGACTAAGTCAAGAAACGATTGATACGGCGGGGACAACACTGGGTGTTTCCGGTGCAAACGAAGCAAAACGTGTTCAAAAAGAATATATGCAAAATCATCGATTAAATATTCCAACACTTTTAATGGCGGATATTATTCATGGTTTCAGAACCATCTTTCCGATTCCTTTGGCTTTAGGAAGCACTTGGGATGAAGCAGCGGTTGAAAAAATGGCGGAGATTTCAGCAAAAGAAGCTGCTGTTTCAGGATTACATGTAACCTTTTCACCAATGGTTGATTTAGTGCGCGATCCACGTTGGGGACGTGTCATGGAGTCAACAGGTGAAGATCCATTACTCAACAGCCGCTTAGCTGCTGCAATGGTTAGAGGTTACCAAGGAGAAAATTTAAAAGAAGACAATTGGCGAGTAGCCGCGTGCGTGAAGCATTTTGCGGCATATGGTGGTGCCTTAGCTGGTCGGGATTATAATACGGTAGATATGTCTGAACGGCAGCTAAGAGAAATGTATTTACCTGGCTATAAAGCTGGATTAGATGCGGGTGCAAAACTTGTCATGACGTCCTTCAATACAGTGGATGGGATTCCTGCTACAGGCAACCAATGGCTGTTTAGAGACGTATTACGAAATGAATTTGGCTTTGAAGGAGTTGTGATTTCAGACTGGGGAGCGATTAAAGAATTAATTCCTCATGGTGTTGCCAAAGATGAAAAACAGGCAGCAGAATTGGCTATCAAAGCTGGTGTAGATATTGAAATGATGACCACGTGTTATCCAGATTATTTAAAAGAATTACTTGAAGAAGGCCGGATTGCTGAAACACTTATTGATGAAGCAGTTATGCGAATTTTAAAACTAAAAAATGAGCTAGGCTTATTTGAAAATCCCTATCGTGGTGCGGATGAACAAGCGGAAGCAGAAGTGATTTTAAGCAAAGAACATCGAGAAATAGCTAAAAAGATTGCTCAAAAATCAATGGTTCTTTTAAAAAATGAAAATATTTTGCCTTTTACACCGCAAGAAAAAATCGCGCTTGTCGGCCCAGGGGCCCAATCACAAGATATTTTAGGGGCTTGGTCATGGCAAGGAAAGAAAGAAGAAGCCATTTCCCTCGTGGCTGGGGCCCAAAAATTAACCACAAATCTTCTAGTTGCCCAAGAACCCTTTGATTACTTTGAACCGACCGCGGCGGCCATTGAAGAGGCTCTAACGTTAGCTAGTCAAGCAGATAAAGTAGTAGTGGCACTAGGCGAAACAGATTGGATGAGTGGGGAAGCTGCCAGTCGCAGTGATATTCGTCTACCCGAAAAACAATTAGCAGTAGTGGCACAAATTATTGAGAAAAATCCCAATGTTGTTGTCACGGTCTACAGTGGCCGGCCCTTAGATTTACAAGGGATAGATGTTGCAAAAGGAATTGTGCAAGCTTGGCAACCTGGAACAGAAGGGGGCAATGCGCTAGCAGAAATTTTGTGGGGACAGTACAATCCAAGTGGTCGTTTAAGTATGTCGTTTCCAGAAACGGTTGGTCAAGTGCCAATTTTTTACAATGTCGACAATACTGGGCGTCCTTATGAGTCAGCACCAGAAGAAAAATATGTTTCTAAATATTTAGATGTCTCTAATTACGCTAAATATCCCTTTGGATTTGGCTTAAGTTATAGTCATTTCTCTTATCAACCAATTCAACTAAGTGCATTAACATTTACCAAAGAACAACCAGTCACGGTCTCTGTTTTAGTAAGAAATGACAGTCCAATCGCTGGAGAGGAAACCGTGCAATTTTATGTACGTGATTTGGTGGGACAAGTGGTTCGCCCAATTAAAGAGTTAAAAGATTTCCAAAAAGTTTGGCTGGAACCAAAGGAAGAAAAAGAAGTTCAGTTTCTTCTTTCAGAGGATATGGTGCGCTATGTTCATTCAGACAATCAGGTAACCAGTGATGCAGGTGAATTTATCGTAATGATTGGTGGAAATAGTCGCGATGTACAAACCGCAACAGTCACGTTAAATGAATAAGATGGGAAGGATAAGTTATGCAGATAAAGAAGCTTAAGCAAGCAGACACAGTCGCTACATTTCTAGAGACAGGTGATTTAAAAGAATTGAATAGCTGTGGCATGATGATTAATCAATTAGAAGGTAATCCTTTAGACGGCAGTATGAACCAACTCTATTTGCGGATAATTACAGGGGACACAATTAATTATCGACCAATGATTGGTTCCAACAGTCAAAGTGATTTTTATCTTTCAGATAATCAATTGACATGGCGGGGTGAATTTGAAGCGGTTCGTTACCAAGTTGACTTTCGTTTGGGGCCAAGCAATCAATGGTTCTGGCGGGTTAATGTCACTGGAACTGGCTTAGTAGATATTGTTTATGGTCAAGATATTGGCTTAGCGACAAAAGGAGCCGTTCAGTCAAATGAAGCGTATGTGTCGCAGTATCTTGATCATCACATTTGGCAAGAGGGCGAAGAGCTTGTTGTTTTATCAAGACAAAATCAACCGCAAAATGAGAAGTTTCCAGCCCTTATTCAAGGGAGTTTTCAAAAATTAGTAGGCTACTCAACGGACGGCTATCAATTTTTCGGACGTTCATTTAAACAAACAAACACACCAGAAGCATTGGGGAAAAGATATTTAGCAAATGAAGTCTATCAATATGAATTTGCTTACACCGCTTTACAAACGGAAGCCGTCCAATTAACGAATGAAAGTAAGGAATTTGTTTTTTATGGTGCGGTAACAGAAACACATCCGCAAGCATTAGCTGAACCTTTTTTATCGAAAGAAGCCTTACAAGCTATTTATGAAACTGTGACATTCGATTCATTAGAAGGAACACAGGACTATCCTCCGAAACTTTTAGGAGAACCTATCACAGGAAATCCATTAACAGAAGAAGAGTTGGCTGCACTTTATCCCCTTCAGACACAAATTGAAAAAGTAGCAGGTCAGACGTATTCCTTTTTCACGGAAAATTACCATCATGTTGTTCTTCAAGAAAAAGAAATTGCCATGGAAAGAGCGCATGGCCACATTTTATTAAGTGGTAAAGGTTTAACGGTTGACGAACCTTTGCTTAGTACGACAGTGTATATGTATGGCATTTTCAATTCACAAGTAGTTTTAGGAAATACGACCATGAACAAATTAATGAGTAATAGCCGAAACGCTTTAAACGTTATGAAACGCTCTGGTCAACGAATCTACATTTTAGAGAATGGCTTATGGCGCTTACTAACAATGCCTTCTGCTTTTGAAATGGGGTTGAACTCTGCTACGTGGTATTATAAGTTGCCAAAGGATACAATTCGGGTACGCACCTTCACTTCGCCTGATTCAAGAGTGATTCAATTGGAAGTGACCAGTCAAAAGGATGCGTATATGTGGGCTGTTTCTAACCATTTGTTATTAGGACCTGAAGAAGTACCAACCTATCAATTAGAACAAACTGGCAAAACGCTTCGAGTGACGGGAAATCATTCTGCTACAGAAAATTATTACCCAGAACTAACCTATGCATTGACAGTTGATAAATCATTTCAAGTAACCGATAGCACATTATTTGGTGGAGCTGAAGCGGACTTATTAGTCTTGGCAATCGAAAAGACCCAAAAATTTTCACTACTTATTACGGGCAGTATAGAGGACCAATCATTAGTCAATACACCATTAGATTTTGAAAAAGCAGAAAGTCAATATTTGGCATTCATTAATGGCTTGTTGCATCATTTTGAGTTAACACACACAGACTCAAGTGTGCAGCAAATGAATCAATTAACTCGTTGGTATACTCATAATATGCTCGTTCATTATTTGTCGCCACATGGCTTAGAACAGTATGGTGGAGCAGCTTGGGGCACACGAGATGTGTCGCAAGGACCGACAGAATTTTTCTTTGCGACGCAACAGCCTAAGATCGTGGCCTCCATTATTCAGCATCTATTTGAAAATCAATTTGAGGACGATGGCAACTGGCCGCAATGGTTTATGTTTGACCGATACGAAGAACAAAAAGCCAGTGAAAGCCATGGCGATATTATCGTCTGGCCATTGAAAGTAGTGACTGATTATTTGGAACAAACCGCAGATTATTCAATCTTAGCTACGGAAATCCCTTATACAAGTCGCAAAGATAATCACAAAACAAAAGAAACAGCATCTTTATTTGAACATTTGAAAAAAGAAATAAATTATATTGAACAACATTTTTTACCAGAAACTTTTCTATCCTGTTACGGTGACGGCGATTGGGATGACACGTTACAACCTTATGATAATCGTCTTAAAGAGCAAATGGCTAGTAGTTGGACCGTTGCCTTAACGTATCAAGTATTGAAAAAATTTGCGGCTTTAATTACGGAAATCGATGCTACTTATAGTCAGCACTTAGCAATTTTAGTCGCAGGAATAAAGAACGATTTTCAAAAATATATGTTGGCGGATGAAACGATTCCAGGGTTTATTTATATGGAAACGCCAGAAACTTTTGAACAAATGATTCACCCAAATGACCAAAAAACAGGGATTCAATATCGGTTATTGCCAATGACTCGTAGTATGTTAGCTGAATTATTAACACCGGAACAAGTAAGTCATCATTTAGAAATTATTGAAAAAGAATTAACGTTTCCTGATGGCGTGCGTTTAATGAACAAACCAGCGAACTATCGAGGCGGTGTGAGCACTAATTTTAAACGAGCAGAACAGGCGGCTAATTTTGGTCGCGAAATTGGTTTACAGTATGTTCATGCGCACATTCGCTATACAGAAGCGATGGCGAAAATTGGTCAGCGAGACAAAACCTGGCAAGCATTAATGCAAATCAATCCAGTTCAATTAAAAGAAGTGGTTCACAATGCAGAGTTACGTCAAGCCAATGCCTATTTTAGTAGCTCCGATGGCGATTTTAAAACAAGGTATGAATCACAAGAAAATTTTGGTAAACTAAAAGATGGAAGTATTGGGGTAAAAGGTGGTTGGCGAATTTATTCAAGCGGGCCGGGAATTTATTTAAATCAATTAATTACAGCTGTTTTAGGGATTCGGCAAAAGGCACAAAGCGTGGTTTTTGATCCCATGTTACCAGAAAAATTGTCTGGTTTAACACTAACTTACCAATTGTTTGATAAACCTGTCACATATAAATTTTACCCAAATCAGTCAGCGAAAATAGTTATTGATGGTCAAGAAGTTCCGTTTAAGTTTGAAGAAAACCCTTATCGAGAAGGGGGAATGGAAGTTCAAAAAGACGAGGTGCTTTCATTATTAAATGAAGCAAGTGTTATTGAAATTTACCATTAGAAAGGAGAGTAGTCCATGGTAGGAATTAAAGATATTGCAAAAAAAGCAGGCGTATCAATCTCGACCGTTTCTTACGCATTGAATGGTAGTTCAAAGGTAACTGAAGAAACACGAACGCGCATCCAAGCAATTGCTGAAGAGCTAAACTATGTTCCTAACATGGCCGCTCGCACATTAAAACGTCGTCAAACCAATATTATTGGTGTCTATTTGGCCGATTATGGCGGTAGTTTTTATGGTGAATTGTTGGAGGGAATTAAGAAAGGCTTAGCACTGTTTGATTATGAGATGATTGTCTGCAGCGGTAAAAAGTCACATCTTTTCATTCCTGAAAAAATGGTGGATGGGGCAATTATTTTAGATTGGACATTTCCAACAAAAGAAATTGAAAAGTTTGCTGAACGAGGCCATTCGATCGTTGTCCTTGATCGAACCACTGAGCATAGGAATATCCGGCAAGTTCTCTTGGATAATCGTGGCGGTGCCACGCAGGCAATTGAGCAATTTGTCAATGTGGGTTCAAAAAAAGTTCTTCTGCTTTCTGGACCAGAAAAAGGTTATGATAGCCAAGAACGATTGGCTGTTAGTACACGAGAATTAACTCGTTTTGGGATACCTTATGAAATTATCCAAGGCGATTTTACCGAACCTTCTGGCTATGCGGCTGCTAAAAAAATTTTGAGTCAACCACAGACAGAACCAGTCGATGTTTTTGCTTTTAATGATGAAATGGCGATTGGTGTCTATAAATATGTTGCAGAAACAAATTACCAAATGGGGAAAGACATTCGGATTATTGGTTTTGATAATTCTGAACTAGGTGCGTTTGTGCAACCGCGATTAGCAACAATTGCCTATTCTAAACATCGATGGGGCATGGTGGCTGCAGAGAAAATTATTCATTTAATGCGGGGAGAAGCTGCTGAGAGCGAACACATTTACACACGTTTTATAGAAGGAGAATCTTTTCCGTCTGAATAATAAATAAAAAGTTTGGTCCAATGCTAGCTAAGCTAGCGGACCAAACTTTTTTCTGTAATGGTAATTTCTTCTGATGCAATGGGTTCATCCAGACTGAGAAGGCGATCTCTAAATTTAAAATGGACCGGCTTATTCTCATTAATAAATTCATACGGGTAAGCGCCTTGGATTGTTTCACCAGGATTGATTTCATCTGCTAAACGATCTAATTTGTCTTGGAAAGGTGAATCTGTTAAGACTGCATATTGTAAATTTTGGGCTTTTCCGTGGACAGTTTGACTAACTTCCATAAAACTTTGAATCATTAGCTGAATATTTTGTGTTTTTTCGGTTGTATTGGTTAATTCAAACAGGACATAAAACATTGGTTTGCCTTGATAATCTTTTCCTTTATGCAAGGCAGTTAAGGCTAAACGCCCATCTGGAACCAACAATGTTCGATTTTCATACGTCCCAATACTTGTCGCCAACACTTCATCAGGTGCGGGCGCACTTTGACTTGCTGGGTTGCCACTTACAGTTGAACAAGCACTTAATAAGGTACTTAGAACGAGTAAGCTCATTAAAATGTAGGGTTTCCTCATATAAAGTCCTCACTTTGGTTGATTGACTATGTAAAAAACAAATTGCTTGTATCTATATAAAAAAGAGTGCCACAAGCAATATTTTAATCGTAGTTCTAGTAAATAGCAATACTTTTATCAAAATTCATGTTTGGAAATATAATTTGAAAAATATTTTTAACTAGCAGAAAAACATTTCTAACAAAAAGTATTGGCTCAAAGTAAAGAGATCGTTTTGTTAGAAATGAGAAATGGCAACATAAAAGTTTTCTATTTTTCTGCAATTAAGACAGTTTCAAAAGTGAATTCACTAGGAATATGATTCGCAATTGAGTATTCAAAAATATGCCCATTGCCTAGGTAAGCAATTTGTTCTGCACGCATCAGGAAATCATTATCGGTTAAGTTTAAATATTTTTTTTCCAACGCAGAAGGACGAATCCCAGAAATGCTGACCCGCGCACTTTGAATTTTTTGATGCAATTGTTCCGAAATATATTGATAAATGGAGACTTTCAATTCTTTCATTGTCAAGTTCGGAATTAAAGCAACGGGCATCCAAGTGTATTCAATAATTGAGGGCACATCTTCGATAATCCGTAAGCGAATAATTTTGTAGACTAACTCTTCTTCTGTAATACTTAATTTTTCAGTCACCCAAGGCTCAGGTACTTCTGTTGCAAAGCCTAAAACCACGGATTCAACTTTTCCATCGTAGGTTGAGTAAGTGCCGGTTAACGGAGAAAATTTAGTAATAGTTCGATTTTGAAAGTCTTGAACAAAGCTGCCCGAGCCACGTCGTCTGACAACATAACCTTCTTGCACAAGCAAATGTAAGGCTTTTGTAATGGTTAGTTCGCTGACCTGATATTTTTCTGCAAGAAGACGACCTTGGGGTAACTTTTGATTAATTGGATAAACACCTGCTTCGATATCCTGTTTTATAGCTGCATAAATTTCTTTATAACGTGTATTTGTCCGCATCAGAGTACTCCTTTATCACCAGTATTTCTCTCATTATACCATGAATTTAACGTGTTAAAACTATATATTTATTTTTAACGTAACCACTTAATAATCAAGTACTTAAATAAAAGTAGTTGACTTATTACTTTTAAAACTATATAGTTTTAAAAGTAAACAGAAGAACTTATTGATCTGATTGGTACTTTTTGTGAAAACCTTTTACAATAAAAGGGAAGCACAGAAAAGAGGGAGGTATGACAATGGAACATCACCAACTAAAAGCATTTCCGCAAGATTTTTTATGGGGCTCTGCTTCGGCAGCTTATCAAGTAGAAGGTGCTTGGAATGAAGACGGCAAAGGCGCATCTGTTTGGGATGAATTTGTTCGGCTACCAGGAAAAACGTTCAAAGAGACAACTGGCGATTTAGCCGTCGATCATTATCATCGTTTCAAAGAAGATGTGGCTTTAATGAAACAACAAGGTTTAAAAGCATATCGTTTCTCGATTGCATGGACACGAATTTTACCTGAAGGGCGTGGTCAAGTAAATCAAGCGGGACTGAAATTTTATTCAGATTTAATTGATGAGTTATTAGCGGCAGGAATTGAACCAATGGTAACTTTATATCATTGGGATTTGCCAGCTGTTTTGCAAAAAGAATATGGTGGCTGGGAATCAAGAAAAATTATTGCTGATTTTGTGGCCTATGCGAAAATTTTATTTGACGCTTTCCGTGGCAAAGTTCGCTATTGGATTAGTTTAAATGAACAAAATGTGTTTACTTCGTTAGGTTATCAATTAGCCGTGCATCCTCCCGGCGTAACAGACAATAAACGGATGTATGAGGCCAATCATATTGCTAATTTAGCCAATGCAGCAGTGATTAATGCGTTTCATGAATTAGAAATGCCTGGCAAAATTGGCCCTAGCTTTGCTTATACGCCTGTTTATGCCGTTGATGCGCATCCTGCCAATGTTTTAGCGGCTGAAAATGCAGAAGATTTGTTGTCGCATTTTTGGTTAGATGTCTATCTTTGGGGAGAATACCCAATTGCCGCATTAAATTACTTACAGGAGCAAGGTGTGGCCCCAACGATAAAAGAGGGCGATTTAGCGTTACTACGTTCAGCCAAACCTGATTTTCTAGGTATTAATTATTATCGGACGGATACGGTTGCTGCTAATCCATTAGATGGCGTCGGAATAGGGAAGATGAATACAACGGGTGAAAAGGGGTCTGAAACGGAATCTGGGGTACCGGGATTATTTAAAAAAGTAAATAATCCATATGTTGAACGAACGAACTGGGATTGGGCCATTGACCCGCAAGGTTTGAGAATTGCCTTACGACGATTAGCTAGTCGCTATCAAGTGCCTATTTTAATAACTGAAAATGGGTTAGGCGAATATGATACCTTAACAGAAGATAAACAAATTCATGATACGTATCGCATTGATTATTTACGAAGCCATATCCAAGCGATTCAAGAGGCGATTACGGATGGCGTTTCAGTTATTGGTTATTGTACATGGAGTTACACCGATTTACTGTCGTGGCTCAACGGCTATCAAAAGCGTTATGGTTTTGTCTATGTGGATCAAGATGAAACACAAAAAGGTTCCTTAGAAAGAATCCCGAAAGACAGTTATTATTGGTATCAAAAAGTCATTGAAACAAATGGACTTATCTAATTATAAGAAAAGAGTGTGGAAAATATGACAGTAAAAATGGGGTTTATTGGATTTGGTAAAAGTGCCAATCGTTACCATTTACCTTACGTAATGATTCGAGAAACACTAGAAGTGAAAACGATTTTCGATTTACATGTTAATGAAAAAGCAGCAGCGCCCTTTAAAGAAAAAGGCGTAAATTTTACCACTGACCTTAATGAATTATTGACGGATCCAGAAATTGAATTGATCACAATCTGTACGCCGGCGCATACACATTATGATTTAGCCAAACAAGCCATTTTAGCTGGTAAATCAGTGATTGTGGAAAAACCATTTTGTGATACGTTAGAACACGCAGAGGAATTATTTGCTTTAGGGCAAGAAAAAGGGGTAGTAGTGATGCCTTATCAAAATCGACGTTTCGACGGCGATTACCTAGCGATGAAGCAAGTAGTAGAGCAAGGCTTTTTAGGAGAAATCAATGAAGTGGAAACACATATTGATTATTATCGACCAGGAAGTATCACGGAACAAGGACCTAAAGAAAATGGTTCGTTTTACGGACTAGGCATTCATTTAATGGATCGCATGATTGCTCTTTTCGGGCGTCCAGATCAAGTCACTTATGATATTCGTAATAATGAAGTGAGTGAGGCAGTCGATAATTATTTTGACGTTGATTTACATTATGGTTCAAAATTAAAAGTAAAAGTTAAAACGAATCATTCTGTCGCTAGTCCGTATCCACGTTTTATTGTTCATGGCAGCAATGGCTCGTTCATCAAATATGGCGAAGATCAACAAGAAAATGATTTAAAAGCCGGAATCATGCCAGATGCACCAGGCTTTGGAGAAGATTCACCAATGTATTATGGAGAAGTGACTTACCGTAATGGCAATGGCGACTGGATTAAAAAACAAATTAAAACGCCTGTAGGTGATTACGGTCGTTATTATGATGCCGTCTATGAAACGTTGAAAAATGGTGCACCGCAACTAGTAACTAAAGATCAAGCATTAACTAACATCGAAATTTTAGAAGCAGGTTTTCTTAACCCAAGTCCAAGTGTTTATCGCTTGAAAGAAAACTAAAGCGTGTTTAAATGACTTGAAAAGCGCCTGCCCCACAGTCCAGACAACTGTGGGGCAGGCGCTTTTATTTATAAAGAGTTGTGAATTTTAATATAAGAAACGTATATTGTTAGTAAAAATAAAAAAAGGAAAGACATCTTAGTAGCACTACTTCCCCAAGAATTGCTACTAAAATGTCTTTTGTGATGCTCGCTCAATTGAAGAGCCTTAAATAGGATATCGAATATCCAGTATAAATGCAAGTAAACTACTTTATAGTTAATATTAGTATACTTCATAAAATAATTTTTCAAAGAGAAAAAGGCTTGTTATGAGAAAAAATTAATTTTTAACTCGTTTTTTCTAAGCAAGATTTAGGTGAAAAAGACAATAATTACTGAAGCTGAATGGTAATTAAAGAGGTTCTTTGCTAAAATAGGAAAGACAAGAAAGTTTGGTTAACGAAAGAAACAAATCAGAAAGGAGGACAACCAGTGGAAAGTTGGCTTTTTTTACTACTGATTGCCTTGATTGCGTTTGTTGCAAAAAATCAAAGTTTATTAATTGCGTCAGTTGTTGTGCTTGCTTTAAAAGCTTTACCAAATAGTGCGAAAATCATGTCGTGGTTGTCAGATAAAGGCATTAATTTAGGCGTCACAATTATTTCAATTACCATTTTAGTCCCGATTGCTACAGGACAAATTGGCTTAAAGGATTTAATTCAATCATTCAAAACACCGATGGGATGGCTGGGGATACTTTGTGGAATTCTGGTGGCTGTTTTATCCTCAAAAGGAGTAGGTTTAATTAATCAATCGCCAGAGATTACGGTGGCCTTAGTTTTTGGAACGATTCTTGGCGTCGTTTTTTTAAAAGGAATTGCAGCTGGTCCGATTATTGCATCGGGGATGATGTACGTAATCATTACTACCTTTCAAGCCTTTCAACACTAAAAAAGCAAACAAAACGCGTAAACGTTTTGTTTGCTTTTTTAGTGTTGATAAATGTCCACATTACTATCTAATATGCCACTTTCATTTTTTAAAGTAATGGTTCCCGCATTCGGATGAATCACTAGCTGTAAATGCCCTGTTAAAAACATTTGGTCATACGTCGAAGTATAGACGTGAAAAGAATCATTAGCAATTGTTTCGGTATAAGGCGCTTCTGCTTGATCAACAGGAACGATAATGAAACGATCGCCAATCATACAACAACCTTCTGCGGAAGAATAAGGATTAGAGCCGTCATTTGCTACCAATAAGAAGGTGTTCGTTTCAGTTAAGAAAGGGGCTAAACGTTGTTTTACTTCTTCAGAAATAGTCAGAGACATTTGCCTCACTCCTTTAAATAGTATGTAAAAGGAAGAGGGTAGCTTGTCGCTATGCCGCTCTTCAAAGGTTTTGTTATTTGCTTGTTTCTTTACTGCTTTTTTTGAAAAGAGCAATAGAAAAGGCGACAACTAAGACAACTGTTGCAGCTAAAACAAATGGATTTTTTGTTGCTGATGTGAACCCTAGGACTGTTGAACCAATCGCACCTACGTAAGATAAAATAATCGCTACTTTCTTTGGTGTTGAAAGTTCTGTAAAGCTATCGCGGAAGGCGACACCTAAACCTAAAGCGCCAATAAAGGCAAACATCCCAAAAATAATGTGTAAAAAGACCATGAATTTCACCTCCAACAGTCAGTATAGAGAGAAATAGCTAGTTTGTAAACTAATTGAGCTTACTTGTGTTATTTATCACTTGATAAATATCTTTGCCAATGCAAAAAAACAACGTACGATCAATCGGCAGTACGTTGTTTTTTAGTTTAATATAATTAGGAAGCAGAAGCCTTATTTTGCTGGATTTTTTTGATCGATTCTTCTGTTGGCGTCACATATAACGTTCGTTGGTTTTCATAAATCACATAACCTGGTTTTGCTCCATTGGGTTTATGCACATGTTTTACTTGGACATAGTCAACAGGCACTTGTGAAGAAAGTCGATATTTTGAAAAATAAGCTGCTAGAAGTGCGGCTTCAGTAAGAGTTTCTTCGCTAGGATGTGCGTCACGAATAATTACATGAGATCCAGGAATATCTTTGGCATGGAGCCAATAATCAGTTTTTTTAGCGGTTCGTAAAGTCAATTGATCATTTTGCAAATTGTTTTTTCCAACGAGAATAGGTGTGCCATCTGTGGCATAAAAAAGATCGGGTTGGCTTTTTTTCGGCTGTTTTTGTTTTTTATTTTTTTTACGTTTTAAATAGCCTTGCTCAATCAGTTCTTCACGAATCACTTCAATGTCCATTGGTGTCGCAATTTCAAGTTGTGCCACAACTGACTCTAAATAAGAAATTTCTTGTTGTGTTTGCTGAATTTGTGTCTTAACAACTCGGACAGCATTTTTCAATTTTTGGTATTTTTGAAAATATTTTTGTGCATTTTGATTAGGTGAAAGTGCAGGATTTAGCGAGATACGCAACGGTGCATTTTCTTCATAATAATTTGGTAATTCCACCTCGGTGGCTCCTTTTGGGACTTGTGCCATGAAGGTTGTTAATAGTTCTCCGTCGCGACGGTAATTTTCAGCGTTTTCTGTATCGGCTAAGGTTTGCTGTAATTTTTTAAGTTTCTTTTGATTTCTTTTTAGTTCATTTTCAATTTTGCGAATTAGTTCGCCGCCTTGTTGTTTGACACGGTCTTTCTCTGCTTTACCAGAATAAAAGGCATCTAGTAATTCACTGAGTGTCGGATATGTTGTTTGTTCACCAGCTAATGATTGATAAGGAATGGGCGTAAAATATTCTTTTTTTTCAGTGACTGTTAATGTCGGTACAACAGCTTCAGTGACTGAGGACCAAAATTCCGTCCAGATGGCCATTTTTTCATTTGGTTGTGCAAGTAAACGGGCACTTAATTCGTCTGCTGTATCTTTGCCTAGACCTTGGAAATGTTGTTGTAAATAGCGTCCGTTTAATTCAGGAGCTGTAGAAAGAAGCGCAAAGACTTCTTCTTTTGAGGCCGTGAGAGGATTAAGTCCCATTGGTTTTGGCGGTTCAATATAAGTTGCTCCAGGAAGCAACGAACGATAACTATTTTGGCTCATTCCAATGTGTTTTATCGCATCTAAGATTTTTCCAGAAGATTGGTTAACTAAAACGATTGTACTGTGACGTCCCATTAATTCAACAATCAAAACAATATTTTGTAAGTCACCTAGTTCATCTCTTTTTGAAAAGGTGAAGTGAATCACGCGATCATTTTCTATTTGTTGAATCGTTTCTAAAATGGCACCGTCCAGAAATTTTCGTAACATCATCACAAAATTAGGAGGTGTTTCCGGATTGCTATAGGTAATTGTAGATAGTTGTATGCGCGCATAACTAGGATGTGCTGATAATAATAATTTATGGTTTTTACCTTTCGCACGAATGACTAAAACGACTTCGTTTTCATAAGGCTGATGGATTTTTGAAATCCGGCCACTTACGAGTGTTTCTGTCAACTCATGAACCATGCTATGAGTAAATACGCCATCAAATGACATAATAAATCCCTCGTTTCTTTCCGACTAATAGCTTTATTATAGCGGAGTTTTTGAATTTAAGAAAGAAGCTTGTTAAAAAGGAGTTGGGTTTTCCTTAGAAAGCTGGGGAAGTTTGCTGGTTTTTTTAGTAATTAAAGCGCAAGGGTAGGCAAGAAAGAAAATGATTAGTATAATAGATAAGAACTAAAAGCGAGGAGCGATTAGAAGTTGAATAATTTTATGGAAGAACTAAAAGAGGCACTTTATGAATTAAGACAAAGAAAACTGTTAATGATTACCGCTATTGTAGCATTAGTATTAATAATTGGCTCAATCATTTTTATTCCAACGATGCAAAAAAATATTCGAGCTGCTCAAGTTGAATCGTTAGTCGCAGGATCCATCAAATCAGAGAAAGTCAGTGTCTTAGATTACAAAACAGCAGACAAGAAAATCCAAGAAACAGGAGCCATGTCAGTCATGTTTGCTAAACCATCTGGCAAGCAATACGATCAAATGGTGAAGCTGTTTAATTCAGATAAAATGAATGAATTTCATCGTTCGCTGTATATCTATCCGTTAATTTATAATGCTGGCAAAGCACAAGAGCAATACAATGTTAGCGGCGATGAGATTACGCTTATTTTCTTTGAAAACGGCAAAGAAAAGACACGGACGGTTGTCGAAAAATCTATGGATTTAAAAACGCAATTAATACCAGAATTAAATCGATTACCGATGGCTGGCGTTTTGAAAGACCAACAAAAGGCAGCCCAAGAAGCTGAAAAAGAAGCAGCAAAGACCGCTGAAACACAGACGACGACCAGCACGACTGGCGTTGCTCAATCTACTGAAACGACGACAGAAAGCACTGCTACAGTACCAGAAACTGGTGAATAATAGCTAGCTATGTTAAACTTAGATTGTAGAAAGTTTTAAGGAATTAGAAAGAGGGGATTTTCGATGGCATTAGTAATTTCAATGACGATTTTAGTAAGTTTATGGCTGATTCAATCGCAAAAACAAGCAGTTAAAGTTCCCGTTAGAATTGAAAGAAACCGAAACAATTAAGTGGTAAATATGCTGAAATAAAGAAAAACGAGCCTCTCATAAGAGTGGCTCGTTTTTTAGAAGTAAAAGAAATGCAAGAAAATAAAAACTTTTTCTTGACGAACAAAATCAATATAGTGTAGACTACCTTTAATAACATAACTAGGAGGGAAAATACATGACACAATTATCTAACGTAAAAGAAATGCACCAATCATGGCAAAACTGGCGTAGATAGTTGTATGTATGATTCTTTCATAGATACAACTTTAGAAGACTTATTCTAAAAAGTGTATCTATGCTGGTTATATTCAAGAAGAAAAAACGACCACATAGAGGACCCATCTATGTGGTTTTTGTTTTGCATAAAAACAACGACCACTCCTAAACACTTAGGATAAGTCGTTGTTTTTTTGCTACGAATCACTACGATTGGCACGAAGTGACAGAGTAGATGATGAGTAGTACAAGGTGAACGAAGAGAACGTTGTCCCATTCGTAGAAAAGTGCTCCTGCGATTCTCACCAAAGTTGCGATCCTCGTCGCAGTTAAATCCTGACAAGCACTACGATTGGCACAAAGTGACAGAGTAGATGCAGGCTGCGTATACTCGCCGCAGTTTGGCCTTCAAGAGTGATGAGTAGTACAAGGTGAGCGAAGAGAACGTTGTCACAATCGTAGAAAAGTGCTCCTGCGATTCTCACCAAAATTGCGATCCTCGTCGCAGCTAAATCCTGACATTTGTAAAAAAGTGTTCCTAGGATTTTGACTAAGCAGAGGATTATGAATCTCAGTTTCACTTTCAACGGAAGAAACGCCCTATAGATAATGGTTTTATTATTAAAAAGAAAAAGTTGCCAAACAAAAGGGCAGTTAGGAGAATGCAAAATGAAAAATAAACGTTTAACGTTTGTCGTGTCTTTATTAGCTATTTATTTAATTGGTGCTTTTTTTGTGAATCAAAAAGTGACGAATTCAAAGAAAGACATAGTTACTGTAGGGGTTTTGCAGTTTGTCAGTCACCCCGCATTGGATGAAATTTATAAAGGTGTTGAGGAAGGGTTAAAGGAAAATGGCTATGACAAAGGCAAAAACTTAGAAATTATTTTTCAAAATGGTCAAGCCGACCAGAGTAAGTTAACAATCATGAGTCAACAATTAGTACAAAAAAAGGCAGACGTTTTAATTGGCATCGCCACGCCAGCTGCGCAAGCGTTAGCCAACACTACCCAAGAAATCCCGATCATTTTAGGCGCCATTACGGACCCTGTTAGTGCAGGATTGGTGAAAGACAATCAAAAGCCAGGCGGTAATATTACGGGTGTTAGTGATCAATCTCCTTTGTCAGCCCAGATGGATTTACTAAAAGAATTGATACCAGCTGCCAAAAAAATAGGTATTCTCTATGCTTCCTCAGAAGAAAACTCTCGATACCAAGTAGCTGAAGCGCAGAAAGCAGCTGAAGCCAAAGGATTGACAGTGAAAACATATGCTGTGCCATCAAGTAATGAAATTGCACAAACGGTTCAAGTGATGACTAAGGAAACAGATGTGATTTATATACCAACTGATAATACGATTGCTAATGCCATGCAAACGGTAGTCGGAGAAGCAAATCGAACTAAGACGCCGATTATTCCTTCGGTGGATACAATGGTAGAACAAGGCGGTTTAGCAACTGTTGGGATTAATCAACATGCGTTGGGGGTACAAGCCGGCAAAATGGCAGCAGAGGTTCTGTCTGGAAAAAGTCAGCCAGCAACTACACCCATTTATACCTTTAATACAGGCGACACAATTATCAATGAAAAACAAGCGCAAAAGTTAGGAATTACGATTCCCGCAGAGTTAGCAAAAAAATCGAAATTGATTAACTAATTATCAAAGAAAGTAGGAGAAGCGATGATTGTTTCAGCAATTGGACAAGGAATGTTATGGGCCTTGTTAGGACTAGGTATTTTTATGACTTATCGTATTTTAAATTTTCCAGATATGACCACAGAAGGTTCATTTCCGTTAGGGGGGGCGGTTTGTGTAACTGCCATTACAACAGGGGTTTCACCATTTGTAGCGACTCTTTTAGGGGTCGGCGCAGGAATGCTTGCCGGTTTAGTGACTGGTTTACTATTTACAAAAGGAAAAATTCCAATTATTTTAGCAGGAATTTTAGTGATGTCTGGTTTAAATTCCGTGATTTTATTTGTGATGAAATCGCCAAATAAGTCTTTACTAAACCAACCGAAGATTCAAGATGTTTTTCAAAAAATGGCCTTACCAGATTATTATGATACTATTTTTTTAGGGATTAGTGTTTTGGCTGTGGTAATGATTTTACTGTTATTTTTCTTTAACACTAGTTTAGGACAAGCCTATATTGCGACAGGTGACAATGAAGAAATGGCTCGCTCGATTGGCATTCAAACGGATCGCATGAAAATTTTAGGATTGGTTTTATCGAATGGCTTGATTGGCTTATCTGGCGCTTTGATTGCTCAAAATGATGGATATGCGGATGTAAGTAAAGGAACCGGCGTCATTGTGATTGGCTTGGCTTCACTCATTATTGGTGAAGTACTGTTTGGAGAATTAACGTTTGGTGAACGGTTGATGGCGATTGTTGTAGGCAGTATTATTTATCAACTATTGATTTTATTAGTGATTAAATTAGGCTTTGATACAACGTATTTGAAAATCTTCTCAGCAGTGATTTTAGCAATCTGTTTAATGATCCCACAATTGAAAAAAGCATTACGACTACACGGCTTTTCTGATAAGGAGGGAACGAAATGAAACCAGTTGTTGAATTAAAAAATGCGACAAAAATCATTGATAATGGGATGAATGAAAAAAAAGTGATTTTGGATCATGTGAACTTAGCCATTTATCCTGGGGACTTCATTACTGTTTTAGGTGGAAATGGCGCAGGCAAGAGTACGCTATTCAATAGTTTAGCAGGAACTTTGACACTAACAGAAGGACAATTTTTAATTGAAGGAGTCAATCGCACCAATCTTTCTGAAGTCAAACGGGCCAATTCTCTAGCGCGTGTTTTTCAAGATCCTAAAATGGGGACAGCACCAAGAATGACTGTGGCAGAAAATTTATTGCTTGCCATGAAACGCGGACAAAAACGTCCCTTAACATTACGGAAGATAAATGAGCAACGCGCCTTGTTTACAAAAATCTGTCAAGAAGTTGGCAATGGCTTGGAAAATCATTTGGATACACCGACAGGTAACCTTTCTGGCGGTCAACGCCAAGCCTTAAGTTTATTAATGGCCACTATCACAAAACCAGAATTATTACTTTTAGATGAACATACTGCTGCCTTAGATCCCAAAACATCCAAGCAGTTGATGCACTTAACGGAACAACGGATTGAAGAAGGGAACTTAACTTGTTTGATGATTACCCATCGAATGGAAGATGCTTTACGATATGGCAATCGTTTAATTGTTTTACAAAAAGGTAAAATTGTTCAAGATTTAAACGCTGCTGAAAAAGCACAATTAACGCTACAAGATTTGTTGCTGTTCTTTGAAGAAGTAGAATAAAAAAACAAGCTCAGAAAATGAGCTTGTTTTTTTATTTTTTGACCAATCGGAAGAGTCGCTTGGGGAAAAAACGTTTGACAATTCGTTCCAGTAGCGAGGTCACCATAAAGCCCGCTGCGATAGCTGCAGCAGTAAAGACAACTTTTAAAATCAACTGCAAACCGTCATCAATATTTCCTAATAAAATGCTCCGAACCGCTTGATAGGCAGGGCCTCCTGGCACTAAAGGAACCAAACTTGGAATATAAAAAATAATCATCGGCATTTTTTTGTAACGGGAAAAAAAGATACTAGCGATTCCTAATCCGACTGTTCCTAAAAAGTTTGCAAAGGTTTGACTAGCATCAAAAGTTTGCGTTAAGAGATAATAAATCATCCAGCCTGTCATGCCAGTAATGCCACAAGCCACCAGTGCTTTACGAGGAATGTTCGTGATAATACCAAACGTCACAGTCGCTAAAAAACTAAAGAGAAGATGAAAAATTAGTTCCATTTGAACACTCCTTACATAAATAATTTAAAAATCAAGGCAATTCCCAGGCCAACAGACCCAGCAATAAAAATAGCTTCTGTCCCTCGCGCCGTCCCGCTGATGAGGTGGCCGGCTAAAATGTCGCGAAAAGAGTTCGTAATCGCCACACCTGGAACTAACGGCATCACCGCACCAATAATAATATTATCGATGTTGACTGCTAAGCGAAAATGCACAGCCAAATAGGCCAACAAACCAATGACAAAAGCGGCTGCGAATGAATCGAGGTAAGGAACTTGGAATAACTTTTGGGTAAAAAGATAACTGGCATAGCCAATCCCGCCAACAAAAAAAGTTGCAATAAAATCTTGCCAAGTGCCACCAAAAATGTACATTAACGTACAACTAACAATTCCGGCTGCTAACAAGCGTAACGAAATTGAAAAAGTGGGGGTATCTGTTTCTAATAGAGTTAAGCGCTGATAAAGCTCTGGTAGAGTAATCTCTTTTTGCGCAAATTCTCTTGATAACTGATTGACAAGGCTAACTTTTTCCAAATTAATCGAGCGCTGGGGGATGTTTTCTAATTGCGTATAATTACTGGAACGAAAACCCACGAAAATCCCTGTAGCCGTCGTGTAACAAACGCTCTCTGGCTCACCAGCATTTGCTGCAATCCGAGTAATTGTATCTTCGGTTCTATATACTTCAGATCCGCTTTCCAGCATAATTTTTCCAGCTAAAATGCATGTATCAATAATTAATTGTTTTCTTTTTTCGCTATTAACCAAAGGAATGGCTCCTTTCATTTCGAGTTCACTTTTAGTGTATCATTTTTTTTAAGAACTGTACGCAATTTAAAACAGAGATAGAAAAAAAGTGTGATTTTTTACAAAAATGAAACGAATCTTAAGAATAAATGAAAACAAATAAGGAATTAGTAAAAATTATGGGTTAGTTGTAAGAATCTAGGATCTTTCCTTGCATTTTAGTAGGAAACATCCTATCCTAAACATAGAAAAACAAAGGGGTCAATAAAAATGGACAACCAATGGTTACTCTACGGAATTAGCAGTGTCGTATTAATTATTTTAATCAGAAGAACAATCCTATCAGGAAACATCGTATTAAGTTGTTTGTTGGGAGCGATTTTGCTGATTCAAGTAGTGGGAGTAGCTCTCTGTGCTCAGCAGAAAAAGAAAAATGAACATACAAAAGAACTACCTTCTTCTAAAGTACATCAATAGAAGAAGGTAGTTTTCTCTTATAGTAAATCAAATTTTTTCAAGCCATTAACAATGCCATTCTCAGTATTTTTAGTTGAAATAAAGGTGGCTTTTTCTTTTAGTTCTTCTCGCGCATTACCCATGGCAATTCCATAATCACAGGCCTCAAACAGCGCCAAATCATTGATGCCATCACCAAAGGCATAAGTGGGAATGCCGTTTAATCCCAAGGTGTTAAAAAGATTTTTGACACCAGAGCCTTTAGAGACCCCTTTACGAACAATATCAATTGAAAAAGGACCATTGCGATAAAAGGTCAATTCAGGAAACCGCTCATAGTAATATTCATCATCATCGCCATGTTGACTTAAGACCAACATCATGTTGACGGCATCATTCTCATAACCTGTGGGATCAATTTCTGGAACAGCTGAATGAATATAATCATAGGCTTGTTTCACTGTGCCAGTATGCCCTGTACAAAAAATACGGCGCTCATTGTAAAAAGCCAATTCATGACCACGATGTTTGACATGTTCATGCAGTGAAACACATTCCTCTGTTGTAAATTCATCTGAATAAATCGTTTTTCCTTCATAATGAATAAATTGCCCGTTCATTACAATCGCAGAATCAATACCACTGGCTTTCATAATTGGTTGAATCTCACACAAGGTCCGTCCTGTCGCAATTAAAGGTAAAATTTGATTGTCTTTCAAGGCCGCCACTGCTGCGGTAATCTCAGGAGTAATTTGCGATGTTCCATCTAACAAAGTTCCATCTAAATCAAAAAAAGTAATAGCTTTCATTTTATCCATACCCTAACATCCTCTCTACGCTTGTTATTTTAACAAACTTTTCTGAAAAGACAATGGGTTCCCTTCGTTTTCTTTAAAAGAGCAGGAAAAAAAGTGATTTTTGATGGTTCTGTAAAGGATTTTTGAAGAAATATAGAATCGGTTGGTACAAATTCAATTTTAGAGTATACTACAATAGAGCAGTTTTATGAAAAGTGAATAAGGAGTGAATGAAATGAATATATTAATGATTGAAGACAATGAATCCGTCTCAGAAATGATGCAAATGTTTTTCTTAAATGAAGGGTGGGAAGCTACCTTTAAAGATGATGGCAAAGAAGGATTGGCGACCTTTCTTGCTTCGCCAGAAAAATGGGACATGATTACGTTAGACTTAAACTTACCTAGTATGGATGGGATGGCTGTTTGTCGTGAAATTCGCAAAGTTTCAGCCAATGTTCCCATTATTATGTTGACCGCTCGTGATTCTGAAAGTGACCAAGTAATTGGCCTTGAAATGGGTGCGGATGATTATGTGACAAAACCATTTAGTCCATTAACTTTGATTGCACGGATGAAAGCTCTACATCGTCGTGCCGAGGTGGCAGAGGCTGCGCATGATACGTCTGAGAATACAGATGAAACGTTTGATGTGATTACGGATCATTTTAAAATGAATACGAAAACACGAGAAACATATTTAGATAATCAATTAATTGAAGGCTTAACACCTAAAGAATTTGATTTGCTATACACTTTAGCAAAAAAACCACGCCAAGTCTTTTCACGCGAACAACTACTAGAATTGGTTTGGGACTATCAATACTTTGGCGATGAACGTACAGTTGATGCCCATATCAAAAAATTACGACAAAAAATTGAAAAAGTGGGTCCTCAAGTCATCCAAACGGTTTGGGGCGTAGGGTATAAATTCGACGATTCAGGTGTTGCTTAATGAAGTATTTGTATCAACAATTACTTGCTTTTATAGGTGTGATCGCTCTGATTATTCTCATTGTCGGAACGTCTTTCACACAATTGACCAAGCGCACAATGCAAGCTAACAACTATGATCAATTATCTGGTTATGCAGAATCAGTGATAGAAACAAGGGGATTTTTCACCAATATAGCCGGAGTATCAGAACGAAATGCTTTTGCTTATTCGTTACAATTAACTGAGCAAGTGCTACAAAAACAAGATGTACAATTTGTATTTATTAAAAAGAATCGAGAAGTTCTATACCCAACAATTGATAGTAAGAAAAAGTTAGATTTTTCCTTAATCGATAAATATTGGGATCAAATTATGAAAGGTAACTATGTTTATGCAACAGAAAATATTGATATCTATGGGGAAAAGAATACTTCAGCTTACGTGATGTTGCCTGTTCTCGATGAGACTACTAAAACTCTGTTTGGTGCAATGATTATTACACAACCTGCCAAAAACGTTGACCGAAGTGTCCAGTCCGTGACACAAAACTTGATTAAAGGCTTTATTTTTTCTGGTGTGATTGCCTTGTTACTAAGTTATCTATTTGCGACTTTCCAAGTGAAACGAATTAATCGGATGCGTAAAGCCACCAAAGAAATTACTAGTGGAAATTTTGATATTCAATTACCGGTTCATGACAAAGATGAATTTGATGACCTAGCAGAAGATTTTAATAAAATGGCCGCGTCTTTAAAAGAATCACAAGAAGAAATCAATCGTCAAGAAGAGCGCCGTCGTCAATTTATGGCGGATGCCTCTCATGAAATGCGGACGCCTTTAACAACTATTAATGGCTTGTTAGAGGGATTGCAGTATAATGCTATTCCTGAAAATCAAAAAGAGAATGCGATTAAACTGATGCAAAATGAGACCGCTCGCTTGATTCGCTTAGTCAATGAAAATCTTGATTATGAAAAAATTCGGACCAACCAGATTCAAATTGTTGTGAAGAAGTTCAACGGAACAGAAGCTTTAGAAAATATTGTGACTCAACTAACGGCCAAAGCTGAAGCCGCCGGTAATCAATTGTATTTAGACACCACCGAACCAATTGATGTGTATGCCGATTATGATCGTTTCGTTCAAGTGGTTGTCAATATTGTTCAAAATGCGATCCAATTTACTGAAAATGGCGAAATTCATATTGCTTTAGAAAAAGGCTATTTAGAAACCATTGTCCGTATTTCCGATACAGGAATTGGCATGACGGAAGAACAAATTCTGAATATCTGGGATCGTTATTACAAAGTAGATCCATCCCGTAAAAATACTAAATATGGAGAATCAGGATTAGGCTTACCAATCGTTCAACAATTGGTCCGCTTGCATAAAGGAAAAATCAATGTTGAGAGTGAACTTGGTAAAGGCACCACGTTTATTATTTCATTTCCTGATGTTGAAATTACTGAAAACTAAAGAAAACGTCTGGTCACAATCAGTGCCAGACGTTTTCTTTAATTTAATAACGCATGTAGAGACAGGGGGTGCACATAGGGACTATCAATAATTTGTGGATCTTTTGTCAGAAATAGCAAGCGCTTGTTTCTTTTTTGAACTGCTATTTTTAATTGAGGTAAAATTTCTTGACGTTGTCCAATCGTTAATGAAGAAAAGATGTCATCAATCACTAACGTACTTGTTTTTGAAAGCAAAAGTTGTATTATCCGCATTTTAATTTTTTCAAAAGTCGTAAAAGAAGTAAAGGAACGACCAAGTAAGGCAGGTTCTAATTGGAACATCTGGAAAGCTTCGGCTAGAACTACTTTTCGATCCCGTTCTTTGATTGTACTAGCGATAAATAAATTTTCTTCTAATGGCAAGTAGGGCAGAAAGGTTTCACTAGAAGAAAGCCTAGTAATGGTTAATTGGTTTGTTTGGAAAAAATCGGCCAATGCGAGTTCTTGTTCTGGAGCAGAATAAATGATTCCATAAACTTCTCGCAAAGCTAACGCGTCGAATGAGGATTTTTTTTCGGTTGTTTTTTTGAATGATGGTGTGACATTCATAGAAAATCCCTCCCTTATTTCTTATGTGTGCGTAAATAAATCAACGTGAAAGGAGTCCCGCAAACAAGAGGAATGCCAAGCAAGATTAAGCAGTTAACAAAGCAATTACGGATTGTATAAAGCGACTGCATACTTTTAAAATCAAAAGAAAATGCTTGGATCGTTTGAATCCCTAAATGCTGGATATTTGTAATCGTGACATCCTGGTCGGTACTTTTAGCTAAAAATGCTGGAGTTTCCAAATGAGACCACTGTAAAATAGCATCACGAGCAGCCCAAAGAACAGTATTATACGTTTCTTGAAACATTAAAGTGAAAAGTAAAAAACTGAAAATTCCTAATAGAGCTGGTAAACATAACTCTAGTAAGAGCTGTTTGGTGACATACATATTTGAAAAGTGCATGTGATACCATGTATGTATTTCTTCCTTTTTTATGCGTAATGTCACATACATCAACAGAAGAAAAGTAACACCAAAGAAAATGACACTACCTAAATAGAGGTGCCAATAGTATTGAATCAGTTGGTAATGGTAACTAGTTTGTTTTTCAATATCGACAAAGTCTGGCATCGTTCGTAAAAACTCTTTTTCAAAATCAATCAAGTTAAACAGCCCAGTCAATAAGAAAGAGAACAGGAAGAAGAAGAGTGCAGTGATTAACGTGATTTTTTTATGATAAAAACTACTAGCTGTAGCGTAACGGACACTTCTCATCAACTTTCACCTCTCTAAACTATCTTTAGTATAGTGAAATAATATGAATTAATTATGAAAAAGTAGCAAAAAAGCTTGAGCAAATTGCTCAAGCTTTTTGAAGATTTATTTACCAGTTTTTTGATAGCCTTGATAACTGTCAGTGTGATATTCATCAACGGTTGATTTATTATTGTTTTTACTGTAAACACTCGTTGATTTTTCACCTTTTTCTTTTTCAATTGCTTCCAGTTGTTGCAATTGGTTCTTGTAATCATAGTCTTCTGGGTTAACTGGTTTTAAGCCGCTATTGGTATAGAAACGAAGCAAGTCACCGTTAGTAATTTGGTCAGACGTTTCTAATTGTTTCGTCGCTTTGGCTTTTAAATCAGCGATTTCTTTCTTAACTTCTTCGGTTGGCTCTGTAATTAAAGTGCCTGTTTTAGTATCGTAAATGCTAGAACCTAAAATAGTATATTTAGGTGTTACAACATTGCCGTTGCGGAAAGCAACGATTTGATTGTGTTGTTTAGAGAATAAATCTTGGCCTAACTGAATGTAGTTTTTCGTATCGACACCAAGCAAGTGTAGAAGGGTTGGTAAGGCATCAACTTGGCCGCCATACGTATGGTTCACACCGCCATTTTCTTGACCAGGAACGTGAATCATATAAGGAACACGTTGCATATTGGCGTTGTCAAAATCGTTCCAATCTGCTTTGGTTTTACCTACTAATTCTGCTAAGTTTTGGTTTCTTGAATTAGAAACCCCATAGTGATCGCCATAAAGAACAATGACTGAGTTTTCATAGAGACCTGAAGATTTCAAGTAGTTAAAGAATTCTTCGACCGCTTTATCTAAATAATTCGCTGTTGCAAAGTAACCATTAATTGTTTCGTCAGAGGTTTTTGCAATTGGGAATCCTGCTTCATCGTTTGTAAATTGAGAATAAGGATAATGATTGGATACAGCAATAAATTTAGAATAGAAGGGTTGTTGTAAATGTTCTAAATATTGAACGGATTGATTAAAGAATGGTTTATCGTGTAACCCATATTGGAATGAGTTATCTGAATTAACATCATAATAACTAGCATCAAAGAAATAGTCATAGCCTAAACGTTTATAGGTTTCATTTCGATTCCAGAAGTTACCGGCATTTCCGTGGAAAGCAGCGCTAGTGTAACCTTGCGTTTGTTTTAAAATATCGGGTGCTGCTTCAAACGTATTTTTCCCACCAACTTGTGTAAAGAGTGAACCTTGGTCTAAACCAAATAGTGAATTTTCAAGTAACGTTTCGGCATCACTTGTTTTTCCTTGACCAACTTGGTGGAAGAAGTTATCAAAGCTAAAGGTACTTTTACTATTGTAAAGACTATTGATAAATGGTGTGACTTCGTGTTCTACGCCATTTTCATCTTTTAATTTGTAATTAACTAAAAATTGTTGGAAACTTTCTAAATGGATATAAATTACATTTTTGCCTTTTGCAATACCAAACTTACTATCATCTGGTGCCGCATATTGTTGTTTCACGTAATCTTCAACTTGTTTCATATCGTTAGCACTAGCTTCGGCACGGACTTGGTTTGTTTGGTAAGTTGTAATGCCATCGTATACGGTAAAGGCATTTAAGCCTAAGAATTTCACGATATAGTCACGAGAGAATTGACGTCCTAATAATTGGGGACGTTCTGTTTCAGCCATAAATAGATTGAATAAGAAAAAGACAACAGAAAGGAGTGTGACAGAGACTGCTACACGTGCGCGGACTGGACGCGCATCTGTTTTAATTTTTTTCGTTAATAATAATACGCCAATAATAATGAAGTCTAAGAAATAAATGACGTCATAAGGTCTAAAGAGACGTAAGGCACTTTCGCCAAGACCGCTAGCTACTTTGCCAGCACCAAGCATCGTATTAACTGTGATGAAGTCAGTAAATTCTCGATAATACACGACATTTGAGAAGAGCAGTAAACTCATCAAGAAGTAAATAATCATCATTGTAATATAAGAAGCTTTTTTACGGCGAACATACAAAGCGATGGCTAATAAAAAGACCGTTGTGGCAATTGGATTAATTAAGAGTATGAAATACTCGTTAATATTTTCCAAACGTAAATGGAAATCAACGGCGTACGCAAAGAGGTTTTTTAGCCACAGTAAGATGGCGATTAGCGAGAATAACCCCAGTCGCGTGTTCAAAATATTTGTTTTAAATAATTTTTTCAAAATAAACGTCCTTTCTAAACGATGATTCTATAAAAGTAAAATTAGGTAAATTTCGTATTTTACAATATCGCTTTAATTTTACTCTTTCACAAATTTTATGTCAATTCTTACCGAAGTGAGGAATGATGATGTTAAAGAAAACTTACTATTTCCTTAAACTTTTTAGTTCGTTAAATGACGTGAAGCTTGAATCCTTTAAAGACAGATGGGTCTTTTTTTGCTATACTAGATAGGACTTTGAAAAGTAGGTGTACAGAATGAAACTTCAAGTAACTAAAAAAGCAGAACATAAATTTAAAAAAGGATATCCTTTAATTCAAAAAGAAGATTTGCAACAAGTGCCGGCGCCGTTGCCAACAGATTGGCTTACTTTGATTGATAGTAAAGGCCAGCGCTTAGCTGAAGGATATTTAGGCGAACAAAATAAAGGCATTGGTTGGTTGCTGTCATGGCATGGACCAATTAATCAATCTTTTTTTCAACAACTCTTTGAAATAAGTCGTGAGAAGCGGACGTCTTTTGAAAAGGATTCGCTGACAACCGCGTATCGATTATTTAATGGAGAAGGGGATGGCATTGGGGGAGTGATCATCGATCGCTATGCAGATTACGCCGTTTTTTCATGGTATAATGAAACCCTTTATCAGAAAAAAGCCGAACTTTTGATGGCGTTTCGCACAGTTTACCCTGACATTATTGGTGCCTACGAAAAGATTCGCTTTTCCACAAAAGATTTACCCGAATCACAGTTTTTGTATGGCGAACAAGCACCCGAGCCATTACTTGTCACTGAAAATGGCGTTCAATTTGCTACCTATTTAAACGAAGGATTAATGACAGGCATCTTTTTAGATCAAAAAGAAGTTCGTGGTCGATTAGTAGATGGTTTTGCAGTAGGTAAAACAGTCTTAAATATGTTTAGTTATACAGGTGCTTTTTCAGTAGCTGCCGCTATGGGAGGTGCCGTGGCCACCACTAGTGTGGATTTAGCTAAACGAAGCTTGCCGAAAACGACTGAGCAATTTGAAGTCAATCATTTAAATCTTGCCCCGCAAAAGATTATTGTTATGGATGTTTTTGACTACTTTAAATATGCTTCACGTAAAGGCTTGAGTTATGACATGATCATTTTGGATCCGCCAAGTTTTGCTCGCAACAAAAAGAAAGTTTTTTCCGTTGCTAAAAATTATGGGGAGCTAGTGAAAGATTCTATTGATATTTTAACGGATAAGGGAACGCTTATTGCCTCAACCAATGCGGCAAATTTATCCTTAGCCAAATATCAAAAAATGGTGATTACTGCCTTGCAAGAGAAAAATGTTCGTTACAAGATTACGGACACGTATCAATTACCGACAGATTTTCAAGTGAATCCTAATTTTCCAGAAGGTAATTACTTAAAAGTCCTGTTTATCGAAATTGAAAAATAATTTTTTACACCAAGCAAAGTCCCAGCGCCGCTAATCGGCATTGGGACTTTTGCTTAGTGTTTATTTTATAGTAACTTTTGGGCTTTTTGGGTGTTTGCAAAATGCAGCTTCGCGTAATTCGCTAATAAGTCTAGGCCGCCTTTTTTCAAAATACGGGCGGCTATTTGGTCTGATTTGCTGCCAGCACCAGAGGGCACAGAGAAACCCAATTCTGCAGATTCTTTGTCTAACTCTTCTAAAAAAGCAGCGCGGCTAATAATAGAGGCGGCAGCAACGGCAACATGATACTGCTCTCCTTTAGTGACGAAGAACAATTTTTCAGTGACTTGATTTTTTTCATTACGAACATATTTCCGATAATTATTTTCAGGCGTGAATTGGTCAATCAAAATCCCTTCTGGCTTTGTGGGAGCCAACTCTTGTAGCAACAGATAAATCGCTTGGTTATGCAAAGCGACTTTCATGTGTACAGCATTGTAGTTTGGTTGGATCTCATTGTATTTTTTTGGTTCAACGATCAATAACTTGTAAGGAATCAGTTCTTTAATGACATGTGACAATTGAATAATTTGTGGGTCGGTTAATTCTTTGGAATCACGAACACCCAATGCTTTTAGTTTGCTAATCATGCTTTTGTCAACATAGGCAGCACAGACAGTTACAGGACCAAAATAGCTACCATTACCGACTTCATCGGAACCTATCACAGACCAGTTGCCAAAATCAGCAGGCAGTGTAGTAGTCTGGGGAGAAATTTTTTTCTTTGGTGTGGTACTCGTTCCTTCCCAACGAGCGGCCTCTTTTTCAGCTTGAGGTCCCTGAAACATGACTTTACCTGATTGATAAGCGGTGATAGTAGTGGTGCCAACCTTGGCCACAAAGACAGTATAAGGGACCGTTTTATTTAAACGATTGGGTTGATAAACAGTGGTCATCTCTGCTAATGTTTTTTTACTAACTTTAATTACGTGATTCTGTGCCATCAATTGTTCCTCATTTCTTGATATTTCTTCTTTACTATAGTAAAGGAAAAACAAGTAAATGAAAAGGTTTTGCGTTAGCTTGTTCCTGAAAATGACAATGTTTAGGAAATGTATAATTTTTTTCTATAGTTGGGCGCTAGTTGTTATCTAAATTTTTATTCAGTGCTATACTGTGGGAGAGAAGGAGACGATGAAAGAGTCGACTAGAACAAGGGGTGATGTGTTTGAGAAGAAAAAAAGAAATGCAAGAAAATGAACCAATAGCAGTGACTGCTAACGCGGAACGCTATTATCCAGAAGATAAACAAGGCTTGACGGCCACACAAGTTGAAGAAAGACAGCGAAAAGGCTTAGTCAATGCTGCCGTCGATACAGAGTTTATCACAACGAAACAGATTGTTATTAATAACGTATTTACGTATTTCAACTTAATTTTTGTGGTACTAGGTGTGTTATTAATGCTGGTACAATCTTATAAAAATATGACCTTTTTGCCAGTAGTAATCATTAATACGGTCATTGGAATTTACCAAGAAATTAAGTCGAAGAAAGTATTAGATAGCTTAAATATTCTAAACGCTACAAAAGTAACCGTTGTAAGGGATGGCCAAGAACAAGAAATTTCGCCAGATGAACTGGTTTTGGACGATGTGGTGCTCTTTAAATCGGGTGAACAGATTTCTGGGGATGCAATTGTCTTATCTGGTGAAGTCCGTGTGAATGAATCCTTGTTAACTGGGGAATCTGATGAGATTACCAAAGTAGCAGATAGTCAACTTTTGTCAGGTAGCTTTATTGTGTCAGGTTCTTGTTATGCAAGAATTGATAAAATTGGCGCTGAGGCCTATGTTCATCAATTAACGCTTGAAGCGAAGTCAATTAAAAAAGGGGAACAATCAGAGATGGTCGGTTCCATTAACCGTTTGGTGAAATGGGTAGGGATTATTATTATCCCGATCGGCTGTGTTCTATTTTTCCAAAGTTATTTCATCAACCATCAAGGGCTTCATGACAGCATTGTCTCCATGGAAGCTGCCTTGATTGGGATGATTCCAGAAGGGTTGTACCTTTTAACAACCGTTGCATTAGCTGCCAGCACAATGCGCTTAGCGAAGCGCGGCGTTTTATTGCACAACATGAAAAGTATCGAATCCTTAGCACGTGTCGATGTGTTATGTGTAGATAAAACAGGAACAATTACTGAAAACACGATGGAAGTCCAAGAGTTGGTTCCTGTGGTGAGTATCGAAAATGATGGTACAGACTTAACCCATGTCGAAAAATTAATTGGCGATTTTTGCCGAACAATGTCAGCTGACAATGATACGATGAAAGCGATGAAAGAATTTTTTGTTACTAATAATCAGAGGGAAGCCGTTAGCTATACCTCGTTTTCGTCTGTCGAAAAATTTAGTAGCGTGACTTTCCCAGAAGCGACGTATATTCTTGGGGCGCCAGAGATGATTTTGAGAGACAATTATGAAATGTATCAATCTGAAGTGGAACATTATACAAGTCAAGGCTATCGCTTATTGGTGTTCGGAAAGTATTTAGGAGAATTTCAAGAAACGTTGACAGCAGAGGTTCAACCTCTAGGCTACATTCTTCTTTGGAATCCGATTCGTAAAGAAGCCAAAGCAACTTTTGAATATTTCGCTGAACAAAATGTGGCCATTAAGGTCATTTCTGGTGATAATCCTTTAACAGTATCCAATGTAGCACAAGCGGCAGGCATTATTGGTGCTGAAAATTACGTGGACGCGCGAACATTAACTACAATGGAAGCCCAGACAGAAGCTTTAGAAAAATACACCGTTTTTGGTCGTGTCACGCCAGAACAAAAGAAACAATTTGTGCTATTGTTGAAAAAATTAGATCATACAGTGGCGATGACAGGGGATGGAGTCAATGATATTTTAGCCATGAAAGAAGCAGATTGTAGTATTGCCATGGCTTCAGGAAATCAAGCTACAGCACAAGCCTCGCAAGTTGTGTTGTTGGATTCTGATTTTTCAACGATGCCGGAGGTTGTCTTTGAAGGCCGCCAAGTAGTTAATAACATTGAACGCTCTTCAAGTTTATTCCTTGTAAAAAATATTTTCTCCTTGCTGATGTCTGTCTTTGCTATGATTTTTGCCGTGACATATCCTTTACAACCGACACAAGTCACATTGATTAGTTTATTTACAATTGGGATTCCTTCGACATTTCTAGCTTTGGAACCAAATCATCGTCGCATTGAAGGGAAATTTCTTTTCAATGTGTTATCAAAAGCAATTCCTGGTGG
Source organism: Enterococcus sp. C102(2024) (assembly GCF_040888205.1). NCBI lineage: Bacteria > Bacillati > Bacillota > Bacilli > Lactobacillales > Enterococcaceae > Enterococcus > Enterococcus sp. C102(2024). The sequence goes on from NZ_JBFOHH010000001.1 coordinate 255,945, forward strand.
GTTAACGGATATGTTAGTAGTCGGTGCCTTACTAATTTGTGGTGATATTCTTGCACTTCAAAAAACGGACATTTCAACGACTGCAACATTGTTGCTAGTTTCAGTCGGCTTTATGGTTCTTTATAAAATTAGTTCACCAATGAATCGTTACCGCAAGCGCGTAATGATTGGCTGTTTAATCGGAATGGTTATTACAAGTATTTCCATGAAAAACTTGTTCTCGTTAACTTCGGTATCGCCAACAGCCTTGTTACTTTTAGCCATTCTTTTCTTTGCAGCAGACTCAACTTTCCAACATTTATCAACCATTTCTGAAAAAGTTCAATTATGGTTTTATAAGAAAAGACATTAGGAGCAAAACACCGAGCCAAAATTATTTTGGTTCGGTGTTTTTTGTTTTTTATTGTTGAGAAAAATAAAAACACTTGTACCTAGTTAATCCTTGATAGTATAAACCTAACCAATTATTTTAGGTAGGAAGGATTGAATAAAAATGAAAAAAAGAAGTTTTGTCTATTGGGGAATGTTTTTCATTCTTTTGTCGACGCTGATAACGCCTTTTCTGAAACTTGAAACAGGATATGCGCAAACGGAACCAACTAGTACCAGTGAAACTAATCAAATTTCTGCTACGCCAAATGTAGTGCCGCGTAAACAAGTGGGCAACATTGTGTCAGCGATTCAACTAACGGACAAAGAGGGAAACCCGCTTGGGACCATTAATCAATATACAGACATCTACCTCCGAATTGAGTTCAACTTACCGGATAATACCGTTAATAGTGGGGATACGAGTGTGATTACTTTACCCGAAGAGCTACGTCTCGAGAAAAATATGACCTTTAATGTAGTAGATGATACAGGTGCTGTGGTTGCAATTGCACAGACCGATGTAGCAAATAAAACGGTCACGTTAACGTATACAGATTACGTAGAAAACCATGCCAATATTAGTGGGTCTTTATATTTTACAAGTTTGATTGATTTCGAAAATGTGGAAAATGAATCCAAGATTCCTATTTACGTCACGGTTGAAGGAGAAAAAATATTTGCTGGCGATCTTGATTACCAAGGTGAAGGCGATGATGTTAATGAAAAATTTAGCAAGTATTCGTGGTTTATCGAAGACGATCCAACCGAAATTTACAATGTACTACGGATTAATCCAACAGGGCAAACGTATACTGATTTAGAAGTGGAAGATGTGCTAAAAACAGAAAGTTTAAGTTATATGAAAGACACTATGAAAATTGAACGAGGACAATGGACACTGGATGGAAATGCTATTTGGCAGTTCACGCCAGAGGAAGATATAACTGGTCAGTTGGCTGTCCAGTATGGTCCTGATGACCGTAATTTTTCGGTGCATTTTGGCAATATTGGGACTAATGAATATCGTATCACCTATAAAACCAAAATCGATCATCTTCCCGAAAAAGGTGAAACCTTCACAAATTATGCAAAATTAACAGAAAATCAAACGGTGGTGGAAGAAGTCGAAGTGAGTCGTGTCTCACAAACGGGTGGTGGAGAAGCTAATGGTGAACAATATGTTGTTGAAATTCATAAAGAAGATGAAGCAGGCCAGCGTTTAGCAGGTGCAGAATTTGAACTCATTCGTAACTCAACCAATCAAACAGTGGCCAAAATCACAACAGATCAAAACGGAACAGCGATTGTTAAAGGCTTGTTAAAAGATAACTATACTTTAGAAGAAACCAAAGCACCTATTGGTTACCAACTTTCGCAAAACAAGATTCCAATAACACCTGAAGACTTTGGTAAAAACTTAGTTGCACTGAAAACTGTTGTGAATCATAAGATTTCATATCAACCAGTCGCTGCTTCATTTTTAGCTGGAAAAGTTCTTTTAGGAAAACCACTGAAGGATGCTGAGTTTCAATTTGAATTGTTAGATGAGAAAGGCACAGTACTAGAAACGGTTAGTAACGATACTTTAGGGAAAATTCAATTTTCACCATTAACCTTTGAAACTCCTGGAAACTATCAATACACCATTCGGGAAGTAAACACGCAACAGACAGGTGTTTCCTACGATACGCACAACCTTCAAGTCCAAGTAACCGTCGAGGCGCTTTTAGGAAATCTCGTGGCGACTATTCAGTATGATGGAGGTCAAGTATTTACTAATCACTATACGCCAGAAAAACCAATAGAAAGTACCACACCACCAACGAGTGGGACAACAGATACTACTACGAATTCAACCACAGAAACTACTTCAATAACTATTGAAAAACAGGCGATTCGTAATAAGGAATTGCCAAAAACAGGAGAAACAAAAGAAAACTCGTTTCTTTTCTTGGGTAGCCTTCTTTTGATTCAAGGATTATTTATCTATTTTAAAACGAAAAAATAATCGCTTAGATAGTTTCAGTAATCGAGACAAAATGTGCAAATTTCGAGAGATTTAGCTTGTTCATTTGAGTTTGGAGAGGTTCTGTGCTATACTATCTTTAGCGTAATGATACTAGTTGGGAGTGAGCGGATTTCTGCTCACTCTTTTTGATGGAAAAGTCATCAGGACACGGTTCGTTACATCAATCTCGAAGGAGGCGAAAATTTTGAGTAGTGCTGTGGAAACTGTAACAAAGTTAGTCACACCAATCTTAGAAGAACAAAATTTTGAACTTGTGGAAGTAGAGTTTGTTAAGGAAGGAAAAAATTGGTTTTTACGAGTATTTATCGATAAAGAAGGTGGCATTGATATTGAGGAATGTGCCTTTGTCAGCGAAAAATTAAGTGAAAAACTAGATGCAATGGATCCAGATCCAATTCCGCAAGCGTACTTTCTGGAAGTTTCTTCTCCGGGAGCAGAACGTCCGTTAAAGAAAGAAAGCGATTATGAACAAGCGGTAGGTAAGTACATTCATATTTCTCTTTATCAAGCAGTTGATGGAGAAAAACAGATTGAGGGTACCTTAGTCCATCTTGATTCAGAACAATTAACATTAAGTGTAAAAATTAAAACCAGAGTGAAGGAAATGACTTTTGAACGTAAAAATATCGCAAAAGCTCGTTTAGCCATTCAATTTTAATCAACAGACTCGAATGTAAAAAAAGGTCCACTAAAAGTTTTACTTTTAGCCGGGCCTGTGACAAGTTTTAACGAGAAGTTTTTCCCTTGGAAGAAGAACCACTCGTTCAGCTTTAACGAATCCATAGGAGGAAAAGAAAAACAATGAGCAAAGAAATGTTAAATGCATTAGACGTATTAGAAGCTGAAAAAGGGATTCCTAAAGATACGGTGATTGAAGCGTTACAAGCAGCTTTAGTTTCTGCATATAAAAGACATTATGGACAAGCAAGCAACGTCGAAGTTGAATTTGAACCAAAAAAAGGCAATATTCACGTGTATGCTGTCAAAGAAGTAACAGAAGAAGTATTTGATTCACAATTGGAAGTTTCATTAAAAGATGCCGTTGCATTAAATGGGGCATATGAAATCGGCGACAAAATTCGTTTTGAAGTTACGCCAAAAGACTTTGGCCGCATTGCTGCCCAAACAGCAAAGCAAGTAATTTTACAACGTGTCCGTGAAGCAGAAAGAACAATTATTTATAATGAATTTAGCGAATATGAAAATGACATCATGCAAGGAATTGTTGAACGTCAAGATCGTCGTTATATTTATGTAAACTTAGGTAAAATCGAAGCAGTCTTATCAAAACAAGATCAAATGCCAAATGAATTTTACCAACCGCATGATCGGATTAAAGTTTACGTATCACGTGTTGAAAACACATCAAAAGGCCCACAAGTTTTTGTAAGCCGTAGTCATCCAGATTTACTAAAACGTCTTTTTGAACAAGAAATTCCAGAAGTTTATGATGGAATTGTTGAAATCGTAAGCGTCGCTCGTGAAGCTGGCGATCGTTCAAAAGTAGCCGTTCGTTCAACAGATCCTAATATTGACCCAGTGGGTACCTGTGTTGGTCCAAAAGGCCAACGTGTCCAAGCGATTGTGAATGAATTAAAAGGCGAAAATATGGATATTGTGGAATGGAACGAAGATCCAGCTATTTATATTAGTAATGCCTTGAATCCAGCTCAAGTATTAGATGTTATTTTTGATCCAGAAAATAGCAAAGCATGTACAGTTGTTGTACCTGATTATCAATTGTCATTAGCAATTGGTAAACGTGGTCAAAATGCGCGCTTAGCTGCTAAATTAACGGGCCATAAAATTGATATCAAATCAGAATCTGATATGGCTGAATTTTATGAACAACAAGCCAATCAAGAAGTTGCCGAAGTGGCAGAAGAAATGGATGAAGCAATTATCCATTCAGATATGACGGCAGATGATTACGAAAACTTGGCTGCTGAAGAAGCAGTTGTTGAAGCAGAAATTACAGAAGAATTACCTGAACAAGAATAACGTTTTTGGAGGGTGAAAAAATGAAAAAGAGAAAAATTCCAATGCGTAAATCGGTTGTTTCAGGCGAAATGAAACCGAAAAAAGAATTAGTCAGAATTACTCGCTCCAAAGAAGGCGAAGTGGCCTTAGATCCAACTGGTAAATTACCTGGACGTGGCGCTTACGTTGATTTGGATCCTGCGGAAGTCCAAAAAGCTTGGGATAAAAAAATTCTTGATCGTGTCTTAGAAACAAAATTAAGTGATGAATTTTATCAAGAACTATTGGATTATGTAACGCACCAAAAAGCCCGCAAAGAGTTGTTTGGCGATGGAAAATAAAACCAAAATTTTGAACCTTTTAGGTTTAGCAATGCGCGCCGGTAAATTAGTCACAGGCGAGGAATTAACCCTTAAAGATATTCGTGCAAACAAAGCGAAATTTGTGTTTGTTGCGCAAGATGCCAGTGAGAATACTAGAAAGAAAATCAAGGACAAAAGTTCTTATTATAATGTTCCTGTTAGCGAACTGTTCAGTCAATTCGAGCTCAGCCAAGCGATTGGGCGACCACGAATGGTTATCGGAGTAACTGATGCAGGATTTGCCACCAAAATCAAGGAATTACTAAAAGGTTAGGAAGGTGATTGCATGGGAAAAAAAAGAATTTATGAACTAGCAAAAGAAATGAATAAAGCAAGCAAAGACGTTGTCGATAAAGCGCATCAATTAGGTATGGATGTTAAAAACCATATGGGCGCAATTAGTTCCGAGCAAGAAACAAAGCTTCGTCAAGCATTCGGAGGAGGAAGTACCGTAAATACTCAATCAAAAGCAACAAACAACCAAAAGCAACAAACAACACAAAATAAACCAGCCAATAAGAAACCAATGAACAATAAACCTGGTGAACAAAGAAATAACCAAAATCGTCCAAACAATCAATCAACGAATGGACAACAAAGAAACAACAACAACCAAAATCGTCACGGCCAAAGCAACACACAAAACCGTAGCAATCAAACAAATACAAACAATCAAAACCGCAATACCCAAAACAATAACGGTTCTACAACGAATCAAAATCGGACCAGCCAAAATAACAATGGCGGGAACAACCAAAACCGTGGCGGCCAAAACCGTAACAACAATTTTGGTGGCGGTCAAAATCGTAATAACCGGAATAACTTTAATAACCAAAACCGCAATCGTTTCAATAAAAAAGGGAAAAAAGGCAAACATCAACAAGAATCAGCGAAGCCAGCAGTACCAGCACGTAAATTCCGTGAATTACCAGATGTTTTAGAATATACAGAAGGTATGAACGTGGCGGATATTGCGAAAAAAATCCACCGCGAACCAGCGGAAATCATCAAAAAATTATTTATGATGGGTGTCATGGTTAACCAAAACCAAGCCCTAGATAAAGATACAATTGAATTATTAGCTGTGGACTATGGCATGGAACCGCAAGAAAAAGTCCAAGTTGATATTGCGGACATTGATAAATTCTTCGAACCAGAAGCAGTTGTTGAAGAAAACTTAACTACACGTCCCCCTGTTGTCACAATCATGGGACACGTAGACCACGGGAAAACAACATTATTAGATACATTGCGCCATTCTCGTGTGACTTCAGGTGAAGCGGGCGGAATCACGCAGCATATTGGGGCCTATCAGTTAGATATTGATGGCAAACCAATTACGTTCTTAGATACACCAGGACATGCGGCCTTTACAAGTATGCGCGCGCGTGGTGCCAGCATCACTGATATTACCATCTTAGTTGTTGCAGCGGACGATGGAGTAATGCCACAAACAATCGAGGCGATTAACCATGCCAAAGCGGCAAAAGTGCCGATTATTGTAGCAGTTAACAAAATTGATAAGCCTGGTGCGAACCCTGATCATGTGAAACAAGAATTAAGTGAACATGAATTAATTCCTGAAGAATGGGGCGGAGATACGATTTTCGTCAATATTTCAGCGAAATTCAATCAAAACATTGATGAACTATTGGAAAATATTTTACTGATTGCTGAAGTAGAAGACTTAAAAGCTGATCCAACGCAAAAAGCAATTGGAACAGTGATTGAAGCGCGCTTAGATAAAGGTAAAGGTCCGGTTGCGACATTACTCGTTCAACAAGGAACTTTACATGTTGGTGATCCAATCGTTGTTGGTAATACTTACGGACGTGTTCGTGTGATGACCAATGACATGGGCCGCCGTGATAAAGAAGCAGGACCAGCAACTCCTGTGGAAATTACCGGATTAAATGATGTTCCTCAAGCGGGTGATCGTTTTGTAGTCTTTGAAGATGAAAAAACAGCACGTCAAGCAGGGGAAGAACGAGCTAAACGTGCGTTACTTGAACAACGTTCAGCAAGTAGCCGTGTGACATTGGATAACTTATTTGAAAGTCTAAAAGAAGGCGAATTAAAAGAAGTTAATATTATTGTCAAAGCAGACGTACAAGGATCTGCCGAAGCCGTTTCAGCAAGTTTACAAAAAATTGATGTAGAAGGTGTTCGTGTGAAAATTGTTCACGCGGCAGTTGGGGCCATCAATGAAAGCGACGTAACTTTAGCCGCAGCAAGTAATGCGATTATTATCGGCTTTAACGTTCGCCCAACACCACAAGCGAAACAACAAGCAGAACAAGAAGAAGTTGATATTCGTTTACACCGTATTATCTATAAAGCCCTAGAAGAAATCGAAACAGCGATGAAAGGGTTATTAGATCCAGAATTTGAAGAAAAAATTACGGGTCAAATGACGGTTCGTGAATTGTACAAAGTATCTAAAGTTGGCACAATCGCTGGCTGTTATGTTACGGAAGGCTTTATTCGCCGCGATAGTGGCGTGCGTGTCATTCGTGATGGTATTGTTATTTATGAAGGTAAATTAGCAAGCTTGAAACGCTTTAAAGATGACGTGAAAGAAGTTAAACTTGGTTTTGAATGTGGTGCTATGATTGAAAACTTCAATGATTTACGTGTAGATGATGCGATTGAAGGCTTCATTATGGAAGAAATCAAACAATAATTTTAGTAATTGGAGGAAGACACTATGGCAAATTATCGTGACCGTCGTGTAGGCCAAGAAATCATGCGTGAAGTGAATGATATCTTGAACAAACGCATCAGAGATCCACGCGTCCAAGGCATCACTATTACAGATGTTCGTGTGACCGGTGATTTACAACAAGCAACGATTTATTACAGCTTGTTATCTGATTTAGCTTCCGAACAACAAAAAGCTCAACAAGGCTTAGACAAAGCCAAAGGACTGATTCGTAAAGAATTAGGACAACGGTTAACCTTGTATAAAACACCAGAGTTGATTTTTGAAAGAGACGAATCTGTCCAATACGGAAATCACATTGATGAGTTGATTCGTAAGTTGAATCAAGGTGAATAATTAAAAAGAAAAAGCACACCATTCGTCTGGTGTGCTTTTTCTTTTCATGATTTCTTGATAAAATAGTCATGGAGGTGCAAAGATGAAAAGAATTGTTGCTTTCTATAAAAATGGAGATCGCTATTTAAAAGAAAAGGGTTCAGGTAAAAGTTCCCTGTACTTTTTTCTTTTCTTCTTTATACTACATAGTATGCGAGAACGTATTATTCAGTTCATCGGATTTTGGCCGTCATTTATATTCGTGCTCATACTTGTCCCAAATCTTATGCTTGGCGTCGGACATATTAATCATTGGTACAAAAACCGCTCTTGAATTTTCCAGAATACTTTTAAGCATGGAACAAAATCCTTATTAATTTTGTTCCATGCTTTTTAAGTTAACCCAGTATTTAATACCATCACAGAATAATCCCTAAATTCAAAAATTCGTCCTTTATAAAGATAAGTGGCGCCATACTTTTGTCGATAGTACGTAATCACATTTTTTAATGTTTCAACATCGATTTCCAAAAATTCAGCACAAGAATAATGGTTGCTTAAGCCAGCTTCAGAGCAACGAATTAAATCGTCTAATGTAACTAATTGCTCTAAGGCCACATTGCGGGCTTTCAACTCTTGCTTCCGATTTTCTGTACAATTTTGATTTAAAATAGTGCCAACGGATGTTTGATAATGCCCGTATTCCTCGGCTAAAATATTCTTCTTTTGACGGGTACTCAATGTTTTTTCAATATAAATTTTGCCATTTCGATACAACCCATAACAACCTGTTTGATTGTATAAATCAATTTCTAAAACCGTCACATCCTTTTGAATGGAACTGACGAGTTTTTCATAATCATTCACTTTACCATTCACCTGCCATTACTTAATAAAAAGAGTAGATGGGAAGTTAATCCTCTTTTTTGTCAGAAGAAATCGATTGTTGATATTTGGCATCAATTTCATCCAAGTAATCGTGAATTTTCTCGATTTCTTCTTTTGAAAATATCTTTTCTGGATCCCCAGCGTGGGCAGCCAGTGTCATTTCGTCACGGCGAGGGAATGAGAGAATTTCTGCTTGCGTTTGTTGTTCGTGTAATTGTTGTTCGGCAAATTGATAAACTATGGCTTGTCGTTGGGGCTCTAATTTTTTATAAATGCGGTCGATAGTTGAGGCATTTTTTTCCATGGGAACTTCTTGTCCCATCAACCAGGCCTCATTAATGTCTAATGCATCTGCAATGCGATAAACTTTGTCTTGTTTTGCTTCGTAACGACCAGCTAGCCAATCGCTGATTGAAGATTTACCGATACCAGTTTTTTTCGCTAATTCACTAGGTTTGATGTTCTTGGCTGTTAAAGCCTCTTTTAAACGGATAGCAAAAATGTTCATATTTCCGAACCTCCTATTGCCTCAAAGTATACTATACCTGTTTAGAGAAGGCAAGTAACAATCGCAATTAAAATTAGAGGTTCATAAAACCGAACTTATGAGTTGACAGTGAAAATATTTGATGCTAAGATAGAGCCATTCAAATGTTCGGTTAACTGAACTATTTTTTTGAACACTTTGTTCGGAAAACCGTATTTTTGTAGAAAGGGTGAAGAAATGAGTCAGAACTATAAAAAAACGTTGTCGGATATGTTACTTTTAGCAATTATTTTATTAATAAGCAGTGTCTCAATAAAAATTGGGGCCATCGTGATTGGTATGATTGGCCTCATGGAATTACTAACAGAGTAACAATAATTTAGTCAAAAGGAGAGAAGAGGATTGGCAGAACGACGCATGTTTGCAAAAACGATTATTGATAGTGATGCATTTTTAGATATGCCCTTATCAAGTCAGGCCCTGTATTTTCATTTAGCGATGCGTGCCGATGATGATGGATTTATCAATAATCCCAAAAAATTGCAGCGAATGGTTGGTTGTGGGGAAGACGATCTAAAATTGCTAATGGTTAAAAAATTTATTCTAGTATTTGAAAGTGGTGTGATCGTTATCAAACATTGGAAAATTCATAATTATATTCGCAGTGATCGTTACAAACCAACCTTGTATCAAGAAGAGAAAAATCAGATTATTGAAAAAAATAGCAAAGCTTATACGTTTAAAGCAGAATCGTCTGTCAGTGGTCAACTAGCTGACTACCAACGGTTACCACAGGAAAGCATAGTCCAGTCTAAGTTAGGTCAGAGTCAAGGTAGTAGTTCAGAAAACGATTGTTTAAAGATGATTTATCATTTTTATGAGGAAAACGGCTTTGGTACACTGGCCTCAAAAACAAGCCAAGATTTTAAGTATTGGTTGCAAGATTTTATACAAAAAGGGTCTAGCCAAGAGGAAGCATGCCAATTAATCTTGCATGCTTTAGGAATTGCCGTCGATCGAAATAAACGGAATTACGGCTATGTAAATGCTATTTTGAAAAGTTGGGAGCAACAAAATTATTTATCCGTACATGAAGTTCTGGTAAATGATAAAAAACAAGTGTCGGAGCATGCGCCGCAAATGACAGAAGAATATCAAGAGTTAGGTTTTTAAAGAAAGGAGGAAATCAGTATGCATGCGACAGATCAAACTTTTCAAATACTATTGAGTCAATTGTTAGAAAAAGTTGAAGACCGTTGTCCTGAATGTGGCAGTGAACAATATGTTTGGCAACAAAAAAATAAAGATGGCACAGAACGTTGTGCCCCAACTTGTTGGTCGTGTGGGTATAAAATGCTAAAAAAACATGAACAACAAGCCAATCAACAACGTTCTCAAGAGAGTTTTATGGCACGTACACAAAAATTTTTTCATCAAGGGTCCTTAATTGCTGATGATGCGCTACGGCAATGTCGTTTAACCAATTACCAAACCACTGAATTAGAAACAAGACAAGCAAAAGAACGGGCCTTAGCAGCAGTTTCAGCGATTGTTGAAGAAAAGCCAATTCACGTTATTTTTTCAGGGAAACCTGGTGTCGGTAAAAGTCATTTGGCTATCAGTATTTTAGTTGAAGTCTTAGAACGCTCTGCATATCAAAAGTATTGTTTATTTGTCAGCTACTCTGAGTTATTAGAAAAACTAAAAATGTCCATGAATGAGTCGACCAAAAGCCAAGCAAAGGCTCAAGCGTATATTACTAGAATGAAAAAAGCAGACGTTTTGGTCTTAGATGACTTAGGTGCTGAATTAGGAATTAAAAATAAAGTTAGTACGGATTTTAATAATGACATCTTAAATCGAATTTTAGAAGCTAGACAGAATAAAGCAACTATTTTTACTACTAATTTTTCTGGAAAACAACTGGTGGAGGCCTATGGAACACGCATTATTTCTCGTCTAATGAAGCACGCCAGTGGCTATGTTTTCCAATATAAAGACACAACAGACAAACGAATGAGGAGTGTGAAATAAATATGTTAACAATTATTATTGGGTTTATCTTTTGGACAATGACACTAATGTTAGGTTATCTAATTGGTGAAAGAGAAGGCCGTAAACATGAGTAATTTAACAAAACGTAAAAAAGATTTATTTGAAATGAAAAGCGTTGTATTTAAAGATATTTCAAAGCAACAAAGCGAAAAAGCACAAAAAAGAAAACGACTCTTACAACTAATGAATCAATATCCCGATTGGGCAAGTCAAAAAAATAAACTTATTATGCAGGAAATTCAAGAATTAGGACAAGCAATCGGTAATTGGTCGATGGATCAATCAAGACCCATCCAATCCATCAAGGCCGCATCGTTTACAAAAAGCGAGTATCTCTATTTAATTTGGCTCGGTTATTCAGATGAAGCGATTCGTCACGGCTTAGACATGTCGAAAGAGTGTTATTTTATTTATCGATTAACACTTTTAAATGAATAAAAGTAAAGGAGATTAACCAATGCGTACGTCAACATTTAATTATATCAAAGATATTTTAGCAGACTTTTATAAAACAGATGAGTATATCCGTCAACGGGAAGAAGAATTACGGCACCCTTATCAAGAAGCAGATTTAAATGCTGGTATTAGAGGACAAGGACTTCACTCTGTAGTGACCGAACGAATGGCGATTACGATAGCTATGGATCGTCGTCTGTGGAACTTAGAGAGAAATCGAGACATTATCAAAAATTGTTTAGCTGAAGCGGATGAACAAACGCGCGTGATTATTGAAGAACTATATATGAAAAAACGGCCCTCTTTAACATTAATTGGACTTGCCCAGCAATTATTTATTAGTAAAAGCCAAGCCTATAAATTAAGAAATCATTTCTTTGAAGCGGTGGCGGATGAACTAGGGATGTAAACATGGAAAAAGCGTGGAATTTTTTCAGGTGTCAACATGGTAAATTAATAGTGTCGAAAGAGATAGATAAACGTGAGGCAACCAAAAAAATGAAGACACGGAATTCTATGATTTTGACTGCTTTCTTGTGTCAGCTATGAAGGAGCAGAAAATGCCGGCTACTTTCAAGATCCTTCATTTTGACTAGAAGAGAGCCAATTTGTTAACCAATCCTGAATTTTTTGAATGGAAAGGTGGCGCTAAAAATGAATGAAGCGGAACAAGAGTTATATGAAGCCCTTGTTGCAATCTGCCAGACGTCAGGATTTTTGTTGCTAGAGGAACTGCCGACAGATTTACCAGATCAGCCATTTGTTTACTTAGGTGATAGTAAAGAATTACCTAAGCCAACTAAATCAGCTATTTTGGGAGAGATTGAATTAATAATGCATGTTTATGGTGCGTTATCTGAACGACAACAAATTTCTACAATTAAAGGAACGATTTTACGGCAGGCAACTAGTAACTTAAAACGAACGGCTCATTTTAATTGGGGTATCAAACATCAAGAAGTCAAAGCACAAATGGTAAAAGATACCAAACAAATGAAAAAAACAATTTGGCATGCTGTACTACCATTACACATGCAATTTTACTAGGAGGAATTATCAATGGGAGAAGTTATGCAAGGAAAAGACCGTATTTTATTAGTTCGTCGCTTGGATGAAGCAGCGACAAAGAAAGCAATGAAACCCTTATTTCAAATTGAACATGAATGGGAATTCTCACGTGAATCGAGCGGTACGCAAACAAAAGATGGCGTTGCGAATGCTGTATCTGGTTTAGAAGTTACGTTATCGTTAAGCGGTTTAGCCTCTCGAGATGATGAAAATTTATACATGAAAGACGCAGTTGAAGATGGCATCTTAATGGAATTTTGGGACGTTGATTTAAAAGGTGAAAAAAATGCGGAAGGTAAATATCCAGCAATTTATGCCCAAGGTTATGTAAATTCATGGAGTTTACCAGCCAATGTAGAAGAATTAGTAGAAATCGAAACAGAAGCCTCTATTAATGGCAAACCACAAGATGGTTTTGCAACAGTAGAAGCAGATATTATTGCGGAAGCACAATACGCGTTCCAAGATACTGTTCCAGATAAAGCACCACAACCTGGCGAATAATCAAAAAGTGTTGAATTTTAGGAGGATAAAAAATGAATTTAGAGATTAACGGAAAAACAATTGAAGTGAAATTTACGATTGGCGCGATTCGCGAATTAGATAAACGTTACCAAATTGAAAATGGCACTGCCAAATTCGGCATGGGCATCAGTTCAGCAATGATTTATTTACGCCAATACAATCCAGTAATCTTAGTTGACATCATGGAAGCTTTACAAAGTGGGCAATTAAAAATAGGTAAGTCGGAAATTGAAGCATGGTTAATGACCCAAGATGTCAAAAAACTTTCAGATGATTTGCTTAAAGAAATGGGAAAGCAACCTCTTACAAAACCAATGATCGATCAGTTCAGCAAAGAAGCGAAGAAAGCAGAAGCGCAAGCAAACAACTAATTAAAACGAGCGATGACGTGTATCACGACATCGCTCTTTCTGCTTTTCGCTACTTAGGCTGTCGTTCATTTGAAGAAGTGGACCGGATGACCATGTCTGAATTTGAATTACGAATGATTGCTTTTAATTTAGCAGAAGTAGATGAAGAGCGGAAAAGGCACGAGCTTGCCTACTTAAATGTTAAAGCGCAAGCGACAAATAAAAAAGGAAAACCCGTTTTTGAAAGCTTTAAAAGTTTCTATGATTATGAAAAACGAGTTGCTGAAGTTCTGGCAGCTAACCAGCCACAACGAACGAAATTAAATGAGCGGAAAAAAACGCAACTTGCCACTGTGGCAGAGCGTCTACGCCGCTATCGAGAAGGGAGGAGAGTAGATGGAGAATGACAAAGAAAAAACGCCGTTGTCGGAGGCAAAGAAAAGCCTTGCAGGCGTCCAACAAGCATTAAAAAGTATGAGCGGTGAGTATGCCTTATTAAGTGGATATTTAGGGAAAATTAGTGCGGGTGTCAATCAGTCAGCCACGGTCATGAACACATTTAAAACCGTCATGCAACAATCTGGAGAAACAGTGAAAAAAACAGGAGACGAAACAGCAAAGGCAGCAGATCAAATGAACACAGCGTTAACAGATTCTGCTGAACAAGCCGGTGAAGCAGCTAAAAAAGCGGGGAAAGAAACCTCTGATGGCTTTACTAATGCACAAAATAATATGCTGAGCTTTGGGACGGCCATGACTAGTGCCGTTTCCTTACCTATGCTGAACGTTTTAAAAACAGCTATGGGCGTCGGTGCTGGGGTCAGTGGCGAATTTCAAGGAATGCAAGGACTGATTATGGCCAGTGCAGGAGGGATTTCTGATTCATTGCAAGGCGAGTTGCAAGGGGCATTGACTCAGATGAATCAATCATTTGAAGCGGCGGCACAAGTGATTCAAAGCGTGATGGCTCCAGGAATGGAAATTTTGGTTCAAGTGGTTATCACAGTCGTCAAAGGCATTACAGCTTTGGTGAATTTATTTATCAAATTACCAAAACCCGTCCAAGTTTTTATTGTTGCCATTATGGGCATTTTAGCCGCCATTGGGCCCATGTTGATTATGGTAACGATGGCTCAGCAAAAATTTCAACAGTTTAGTGATGGTTTGGTTCTTGTAAAAGGAAACATTGGGAAGTTAGGTGGTGGCTTATCAAAACTAAGTGCTAGTTTTAGTGCCTTAAGTGGAGGACCATTAATTTTAATTGTAGCAGCCGTTTTAGCAGCGGTAGCAGCGTTTGTTTATTTCTATAAAACCAATGAAACATTTAGAAATAGTATCAATAGCTTAGCTAGTGCCATTCAAGGAGCTGTTTCAGCGGCGTTTGGCAAATTGGTAGGATTGCTACAACAGATCCAGCCGGCCTTTCAGCAAGTAATGGCAGTTTTTAAACAATTTTTTGCAGTAGGCTTAGAGAAAATGGCGACTATTTTTTCAACAATTGGTCGTGTGCTAGCAGGCGTTTTTGCCAGCGGTTTGCAATTAGGTAGTAACTTATTAGGGCAATTTGGTGGCACCTTTGACAAAGCTGGTTTAGCGGTTGGTCTTTTGGTAAAAGTTCTGACAAAAGTTGCACTGGCTGCATTAGGAATTTCTGGTCCGTTTGGTCTAATTATTTCCTTGATTGTTTCATTCGTGACGGCCTGGATGAAAACCGGTGATTTGAGTGCGGGTGGTATTACCCAAGTCTTTGATAATTTAGGTAACACGATTACATCGGTTACAACAATGCTTGCGGCTAATCTACCGAAAGTTATACAACTTTTTACAACCGTCTTAACCAGTATTCTCGGGAAAATAACAGAAGCTATTCCAAGCATCGTAACCGCGTTATCTAGTTTAATTACGTTAATTGTTGGTGCGATCGTTGCCAATTTGCCAGTCTTAATTGAAGCGGCAACGCAAATTATTACTACGTTGATTCAGGGGATTACAACAGTCTTACCAATGTTGATAGAAGTTGGTTTGAGCTTATTAATGACTTTAGTTAATGCGATTGTCACCGCCTTGCCAACAATTACAACTGCAGCGATTAATATCATCACTACATTAGTGACAGCGTTTGTCACAGCGTTACCAATGCTAGTTACAGCAGGTGTTTCAATTATCACGGCCTTAGTCAATGCATTTATTACTATGTTACCGTTGATTTTGACTGCTGGTTTACAAATTTTGATGGCATTAATCACTGGGATTATGACGATTTTACCTCAGTTAATTCAATCAGCGCTGACGATTATTCTAGCGTTAGTGACTGCGTTGGTAGGTGCCTTACCACAGATTATCAGCGCAGGTGTCAAATTGTTAATGGCGTTAATTCAAGGGATTATTTCGATTTTACCAGCCTTAGTTGCGGCAGCTATTACCTTAATTTTGACATTGGTAAATGCCTTAATTGGTGCCTTACCACAAATCATCAGCGCAGGTGTTAAATTGCTAATGGCCTTGATCCAAGGGATTATTTCAATTTTACCGCAATTGGTTACTGCAGCAATTACGCTCATTACCGCTTTAATGGGTGCGTTAATCAATGCGTTGCCACAGTTATTAAGTGCTGGGATTCAACTGATTCAAGCCTTAATTAATGGTGTACTCAGTCTATTGGGTGCCTTGTTGTCCGCAGCAGGAACATTAATCTCACAAATGATCACGAAGATTGGTTCTTATTTTGGTCAACTGTTAGCTTCGGGCGGACAGTTAGTTGAAAATATCAAAAATGGGGTTACCAATGCAGCCGATCAGGTAAAAAATGCCATTGGTTCTGTAATTGAAGGTGCTTGGCAAGCAATCCAAGGTTGGTTTTCAAAATTCACCGATGCCGGTGCGAATATTGTCGGTATGATTGCTGATGGAATTACAGGCGCAATTGGAAAAGCCAAAGAAGCAATCGATGGGGTCGTCAGTAAAATTCGTAACTTTTTACCATTTTCACCAGCAAAAGAAGGTCCCTTATCTGATTTGCATAAATTGAATTTCGGCGGCACGATTGCCACGGGGATTTATGCAGGCGAAACAGCCGTTAGTAGAGCAATGGCTTCTATTTTAGACTTACCGCTGTTAAATGATTTTGCCTTGGACTTAGCTGGTCGAGGAAACTTCACGGCAACGATTGACCATCGTTTAGAAAATGATGCATACAATCGACCATTATTTGTGACAGTAGAGTCAACGTTAGATGGAAAAGTTGTCGCAGCTACTACGGCGCCTTATTTAGCAACGGAGTTACAACGACAACAAGTGAAACAAAATAACCGCTTAGGAAGGAGAGGATAACATGTATAAATTTGTTGATACCAATCAAGCAACTCATTCAACGCCTCTTCCTTCAGAAGCGTTGAATTTTAACGGCCAATTTTTAGAAAAAGTCATCCCTGGTTATCAAACATTATCAGTTTCAGGACGAGAATTAGTTCCAAGCGAAATTGAAAGCTATCAATTAGGGATTCGTGATGGTAAACGTCACGTTTATGCGCGAATTCCAGAACGAGAATTAACAGTCAAATATCGCCTTTCAGCTGTGAATAATGAAGCGTTTCGAGATGCATTTAATCATTTAAACGTTGCTTTGTTTACGGAAAAAGACGTTTCTATTTGGTTTAACGATGAACCGGAAATGCTGTGGTTTGGCAGTAAGTCTTCAGTGAGTGATGTACCCGAAGGTGTTAATCAAGTAACAGGCACCTTTACTTTATTGCTTTCTGATCCGTATAAATATACACGGAGTGATGCGACTAGTGTGATGTGGGGTTCGCCAACCATTACATTTCAAGCGAATTACTTAATGGGGAATACAGGCTCAGGTGCAGTTGATTTTCCAATTTTAATTGAAGGCGGGGCTTATTGGGGATCAACCATGATTACCTTTCAAAATCGGGCCTACACGATGGGGGATTTAGGCAAAGAAGTTCGGCCAATTGAAATTTATCCTACGGTCGAAGGATTAAAAGTCAAACCGACCATTATTTTATCAGGAACCGGACGTGGTGTTTGGATTAAAACACGGAACGATACAATTAACTTAGGAGACTTTGATCGTTCGGAAATTATCATTGATACTGAAAATTTTTATCTGACAAAAAATGGTGCACCGATGATTCGACCAATGAACGATTTTTATCTATATCCCAATGAACCGCTGTATATTCAAGCCAAAGATAGCGACTTCCGCTTGACGATTCGCTATCCTAACCGATTTGTGTAGGAGGGTGATTAAATGTTAATGGCGCTGGATTTGAAAAGAACATATACGGCAATCTTGGATAATGCCTATCAAGTCAGTTATGAAAAAATAGAGAACAAAATTGGCAGTTTAGATTTTACCATGCCGCTAGATGATCCTAAAAATGAATTTATTGCAGAAATGCAATGGGTGGAACTGACCGACAATGAGAATGAATATATTGGTTTATATCGCGTGATGCCAACCACAATTAAGAAAGATGCGAACAATAATCAAATTCACTACTCTGCCACAGAAGCATTATGTACCTTAGGCGATACTGTCCTATTTGGTTGTCACGAAATTAAAAACAAAACAACGAAAGAAGCCATTCAATTTCTATTGAATAAACAAAAAACAAAGCATTGGGTCCTGAAAAAATGTGATTTTTCAAGGAAATTAACCTATAAATGGGAGAATGAAAATGGGCTAGTCGAGCCTTTATTTAGCATCCCAGCCGATTTCGAAGAGGAATATCTTTGGCAATGGAATACAGAGGTCTATCCTTTTGAACTTTCATTAGTCAAACCGCCAACAGAACCAGTTGCGCGAATTCAAGAAGGTTACAACATGCAAGGATTTGAAATAGAACGTAATCCCAAGATGCTAATCAATCGGATTTATCCATTAGGTTCAGGCGAAGGTGTTAACAAAGTCAATATTCGCTCGGTCAATCAAGGGGTTCCGTATTTAGAGAACAAGGCCGCAATTGACCGCTATGGTTTATTGGAGTCAATTTGGGTGGAACAGCGTTTTTCTGATCCCAAGGCATTGAAGGAAAATGCTTTGCGAATGTTAGAAGAATGGACCAAGCCACAAGTTTCTTGGGTAGTGACTGCAGCTGATTTAATTAAATTAACAGATCAACCTTTAGCAATCGATCGTTTGCGGTTGGGCACGGTTATCATGATTAATACGAATGAGTTTGGGAGTGTCAACCTTCGTATCAAAAAAGAAAGTAAAAAAGATGTCTTTGGTGCCCCCCAAGACATTCAGCTAGAGTTGGGAAATCTGCAAGAAACAATTCATAGTACCATGACAGCTTTCAGTCGGAAACAAGAGATTAGCGAAACTTACGCACAAGGGGCGACGACACTTTTAAATCGTTCAATACAAGGAGAACTTAGCAAGACACAGCCAGTGGAGCTGAATTTATACTTTGACGAGGACATTCTTTATATAAACACCGCAGAATTAACGTTCAAGGCAACTGCTAAAGGACCTTCGCATTCTGTAACGAACATTGATTTGGTAGTGGATGGCAAAAAATTACCCCAACTATCATTGCAACAACAACGGCTAAACATTTTGAGTTATTTACGAAAAACAACAGATGGAAAAATCGAACGCGGTAATCACACGCTTCAATTTTTCTCTCATCAGCCACTATGGTTGGATGCTTCGGTCATCTGTCGTGTGTATATTCAATCCCAATTGGGGGGCCAGTTTTAATAAAATAATGAAAACTAGAGGAGTGTGACGAAATGTCAGTAGAACATATTGAAGAATTAGATACCCTGAATCAAGGTCGCCTTAAAATCAATGCAATCTTGGATCAGTCGAATGCATCAGCTGAGAAAGTAGATGCTTACCAAGTCCAGTTAACGAATGGAATTTCTGAAGCGAAAAACATCGCAGATGAAGCTGGCAAAGAAGCCGTACAAATTGCCACCGATGCAGGCAATCAAGCAAATGAAACAGCCAACCAAGCGATGAACAATGCCAAAACAGCCATCACGATTGCAGGAAATGCAGTTTCAACGGCAAATAATAATAAACAAGAATTTGATACTTTACGAAATGATTTCGATCAATTAGTAGCAGAAGCGGGTGATAGTAATCCAGAAATTGTCCAAGCACGCACAGATACACAAGGCATCAAACAAGCTACTCTGGCGAATCGTCTTCAAATTGATTTAAATGACCGCATGACAAAAGCAGATGGCATTTCTTTATTGGCTAAGCCAACTACTGTCAAATTGAAGTTAGACTTTAACGGTAAAACGGCCGGCAATACAGCCACCAATGCAAACAGTTATTCCACTGATTTTACGGCTAAAATTCTTAAGAAGCCAACAGACGTTTGGGAGGAAGTTTCCCAAGCGGACTACAATAAAATGGCCAGCCGTGATGATGAGGGTGTGAAAACAGGTTCCACCCAAAGTGGTGTGATTCCACAACAATTAGCGGCCTTCAATCTCGTTGAAGCCGCAAAAAAATTAATTCCACAAATGTTTGAAACATTCACAACTGACGAGGCGGTAGCATTTATTCGCCAGAACGTTCAATTTTTTACGATTAATCAACGTGTGAAAGCCGCTGCGCCCAATAATCAAACGATTAAAATCGCTACGTATTTACCAACTACGGATAATTGGGTAACTCAAATCCAAGAATCAGCAAAAGAGTTCGGCGATTTTTCAATTCAAATCAATGATCAGAATTTTATCACAGATGAAGGTTTCATTTATTTAATGAGCTATACAGATTCATCAAATGGGGTAACGCCAGCTAGCTTAGAAGTTGATTACGTGGGGCTTCATATTGGTCTGTCTGTTGATGCCCAAGCGGTTTTAGCGAAGAGTGGTTTTGTTCAAGCAGAGCAACTCAATTCCCATGTGGAAAATCAGGATAATCCGCACCAAGTAACCGCTGAACAAGTGGGGCTAGGCAATGTAGAAAATTATGGCTTCGCATCAGACAGCGAAGCAGTCGCGGGAACTTTAACGAGTAAATATATGCACCCGAAAAACGTTGCGGAAGCGATTAAAGGTCAAGCTGTGACACAAACAGGTGATCAAGAGATTGCTGGGGTGAAGAATTTTGTAACTATGCCAACCGTCAATGGTGTGCCTTTGGAATCCTCTAAAATGGCCATTTATGAAGCTAGTGGAGTCGGTGAAGTCGAGGCAAAATATCAGGCGGCCTTTAATAAGGATAATATGAAATTTGTATTAATTAGGGTAGGAAATCGTGTCGATGCATTCGTAAGATGTAATTTGAGTGATCCAACGAAACTGAATAACCAGGTAGTCAAAGTTTTTAATGTTCCCACAGGTTATAGTATAAACTCTGTTATCAAAAGAAATACTTGGAATATTCCTTTAACAGCAGTTCAATATAATTTTCCTCAACCAATTTGTACAGCCTTGTATGAGATGGATAATAAGGGAATTATATTTTGTTCTAGCCGTGGTGGAAATATTTACCTACAAGGAAGTTGGTATACGGACGATCCGTTTCCAACAAAATAACAAACTAGTTTAGGAGTCTTTTTATGGAACGTTATCTCAACACAATAACAATGCTTTTAAGCATTTTCGGTGGGATTGTCGTACGTTTATTAGGTGGATTAGATCAATTGTTGGATGTCTTCCTCTTTTTAATTATTGTCGATTTCATCACAGGTTGGATTAAGGCAATCGCCACAAAAGAATTGTCCAGTCGGATTGGTATGCTCGGAATTGCGAAAAAAGTGACGATGTTATTTGTGGTTGCTGTAGCGGTTCGTGTTGAAAAAGTTGTGGGGAACAATTTGCCAATTCGGGAAATGGTTCTGATTTTTTACATTGCGAACGAAGGACTTTCTTTTTTTGAAAACATTGCGACCTTTATTCCTATGCCGAAAAAGTTAAAAGAGTTATTTATTCAGTTAAAAAATAAAGATGATTAAGTAGAAGTGGTCGGGACAAACGTAGAACTTTCGGCTGATTGCCGAAGAAATTACTTCTGTCCCGCCATTTATCTGCAGGTTTAAGCCATGAAAGGGAAGTTATTTTGACTTTCCTTTCATGGCTTTTTTTAGAAAGGAGTATGCTATGTTTAAAAAATTAATGATTCAACTTGCTTTAGTGATTGGCTTAAGTTTAACGATTCCGATGACGGCTTGCGCTTATACCATCGAAGCGGATCCAATCAACTTTACTTATTTTATAGGCTCTTCAAGCAATGAATTAATTGTTTTACATGAATCAGGAAACGAGCGGAACCTAGGACCACACAGTTTAGACAATGAAGTGGCCTATATGAAACGAAATTGGTCAAATGCTTATGTCTCATATTTTGTCGGATCTGGTGGACGAGTGAAACAATTAGCTCCTGCTGGCCAAATTCAATATGGCGCAGGTTCTTTAGCTAATCAAAAAGCCTATGCGCAAATCGAATTGGCTCGCACGAATAATGCGGCGACGTTTAAAAAAGATTATGCTGCCTATGTTAATTTGGCCCGTGATTTGGCTCAGAACATTGGTGCTGATTTTTCGCTGGACGATGGAACAGGTTATGGAATAGTCACTCATGATTGGATTACAAAAAATTGGTGGGGAGATCATACAGATCCTTATGGTTATTTAGCGCGTTGGGGGATTAGTAAAGCGCAGTTGGCACAAGATTTACAAACGGGCGTTTCTGAAACAGGTGAGACTGTCATTATTCAGCCTGGTAAACCTAATGCGCCAAAATATCAAGTAGGACAAGCAATTCGTTTCACTTCAATCTATCCAACACCAGATGCTTTAATCAATGAACATCTATCAGCAGAGGCACTTTGGACACAAGTAGGAACAATTACAGCGAAATTACCCGACCGACAAAACCTTTACCGTATTGAAAATAGCGGACATTTGTTAGGTTATGTGAACGACGGCGACATTGCTGAACTTTGGCGCCCACAAAAGAAGAAATCATTTCTAATTAGTGTGGACGAAGGCATTGTTTTAAGAGCAGGACAACCTAGCCTGTCAGCCCCAATTTATGGTATTTGGCCTAAAAATACTCGCTTTTATTACGATGCGTTTTATATTGCAGATGGGTATGTTTTTATTGGTGGAACAGATACAACAGGCGCGAGAATTTATTTGCCAATCGGACCAAACGATGGCAACGCACAGAATACATGGGGATCATTTACTAGCTAAAAAAAGCCACAAACTCTGATAAAAGCAGAGTTTGTGGCTTTTTTTGCATTTAGCAGAGATTTTGCCAAAGGGAATAAGCAACGGAGACTGCGAAGCTAGGTACTTTTATGCTATAATGACAAAGTTAGTATTATCGGAACTGGAGGAACTATAATGGACGGCATTTTACCGTTATGGAAAGAACGTGGCATGACAAGTCATGACTGCGTATTTAAATTGAGAAAAATTTTACATACCAAAAAAATTGGTCATGGTGGTACGTTAGATCCAGATGTCGAAGGGGTCTTACCCATCTGCGTTGGCAAAGGAACGAAAGTGATCGAATACATGGTAGATTCTGGCAAAACCTATGAAGGTGAAATTACACTTGGATTTGCTACGACAACCGAAGATGTTAGTGGCGAAATTGTTGAAAAAAAACCAGTTACAACACCTCTGTCAACTGAACAAATTGATCAAGCAATGGCCGAAATGACGGGGGAAATCACGCAAATCCCACCGATGTTTTCTGCGGTGAAAGTCAATGGCAAACGTTTATATGAATATGCGAGGAATGGGGAAGAAGTTGAACGGCCCCAACGAAAAGCTATGATTTATTCATTTGAACGTACTAGTGAACCAATTTTTAACGAATCCGCTCAAACACAAAGTTGGCGGTTTAAAGTGGTCTGTGGCAAAGGAACCTATGTGCGGACACTATCCGTGGATACTGGCAAAAAATTAGGCTATCCTGCCCATATGTCGGATTTAACGAGAACGGCAAGTGGCGGTTTGCAAGCTGCGCAATGCTTAACGTTAGAAGAAGTAGCCAAACAAATGGCTGCTGAAACAATTGATCAATGCCTGTTGCCCATTGAGACAGCAGTAGAACAATTCCCACGAATTGATTTATCAGATGAGTTGTATCAAAAAGTAAAAAATGGCATGCGTTTGCACAAAAAAGAATTAGGAATAAAGGCAATGCCAGAATCCTTAGTCGCCTTATTTTACCAAAATCAAGTGGTTAGTTTATACATGCCACACCCAACGCATGATAAATTATTGAAACCAAGTAAAGTTCTACGGAACAATTAAATAAAAAAGAAGGAAGTTTTTGCACATGCAAGTTATTCAACTACATCATCCCTATGAACCCAATCAAATTCCTAATGAAGAAGTCGTGATGGTCCTAGGCTTCTTTGACGGTGTTCACAAAGGCCACCAAAAAGTAATTGAAACAGGTAAAAAGATTGCGGAGGAAAAAGGCTTGAAGTTAGCTGTGATGACCTTCAACCAACACCCGTCAATCGTTTTTCAAAAAGTTTTACCAGAAAATATGAAATATTTAACTAGCTTGGAACAAAAAGAACGCCTAATGGCCAACTTGGGCGTTGATATTTTATATATTGTCGAATTTACTTCAGCGTTTGCTCAATTAAAACCGCAAGATTTTGTCGATCAGTATATCGTTAATTTAAATAGTGCAGTGGCAGTCTCTGGGTTTGATTATACGTATGGTCCTAAAGAAATCGCTGGAGTCAAACAGTTACCAACTTATGCGCAAGGCCGTTTTGAAGTGGTGACAGTACCAAAAGAAGAAATGACTGGTGCCAAAATTAGCTCAACAAGAATTCGCGAAAAAATGGAAGCCGGCGAAATGGAGGAGGTCACGGAGTTGTTAGGATATATTTATGAAACAGAAGGAACAGTTGTCCATGGCGATGCTCGTGGCCGTTTATTAGGTTTCCCGACCGCTAATGTCAAAGTGAAAAGCACCGTGCGCTTACCAAGAATTGGCGTCTATGCTGTACAAATCGAAGTCGGTGGCAAATGGTATGTCGGCATGGGCTCAATCGGTCATAATGACACCTTTGGAGAAGGACGCGATTTAACCGTGGAAGTCTATATTTTGGACTTCCATCAAGACATCTATGGTGAACAAGTGGTGGTTCGTTGGAATCATTATTTACGTGACCAAGTGAAATTTAATGGGGCTGAAGCCTTGATCGACCAATTAAAACAAGATGAACGAGATACGGCTGACTATTTCCAACAATCTGAGGACAAATAATGAAGATTCGTCAAGAAAGACCTGCAGAGTATCAAGCTGTAGAACGTTTAACGTATCAAGCGTTTAAGGAATTAAACTTGACCGAAAACTGGTGTCCCACAGAGCATTTTATCGTGCATTTATTAAGAGAAAGTGCCGACTTTATTCCGGAGTTGTCCTTAGTTTCAGAAACTGATCAAGGAAATTTAACGGGTCATATTATGTCTTCAAAAGCCAAACTACGATTACCTGATCATACAGAAAAGGCTGTTTTGACCGTTGGGCCGTTAAGTGTCCATCCAGAAGCTCAGAACAAGGGCGTAGGCTCAGCATTAATTAAGCATTCTGTGCAGAAGGCCAAAGAATTAGGGATCGGTGGATTGATTATCCTGGGCCATCCAACTTACTATACGAAGTTCGGTTTTGTTCCAGCGACTACTTTTCAGATTACGTTACCTGAAAAAGAAACATCAGAAGCATTATTGGCTTTGGAATTACTGCCAGGTTATTTTGGCACAAGTGGTGGGGAGTGGCATTTTTCAACATGCTTTGCTTATCCAGAAACACACCTTGCAGAATTAGAAGCCTTTGAAGCAGAACTCGGAATAAATGAATAAAGAATAATAAGGAGGTCGGGACAGAAGTGTTTAACTCCGAGAAATAAGAAGGAATTTCCGAAAATTGTTCTATAATTTTTGGAGACCAAGTAGGTATTGTTCATCATCGAATCACTACGTTCTTCGTGATTCTCAACAATTTCGGCTTATTTCCGAAGGACCTTCACCAAGTAGGTACGATGATTTCATCTGTTCATGCTTCACAGTGAAACATCGCAACTCTTAGAGCTGTAGCTCTTTTGAAGGCTGTACTGTGACGAGACGCAAGTCGAGAAAACACCTTAGAAGTTGTTGAGATCGGAGCAACGCGTAGTGTTGCTTCTGTTCCCGCCGTTTATTAGTTTTTGAGCGTGGAGCAAAAATCCAAAGTGATTTTTGTCCCACGCTCCTTTACTACTTTTTATTACAAAGTAGTTGACAGAA
The DNA here is from genome assembly GCF_040888205.1 of Enterococcus sp. C102(2024). Classification (NCBI taxonomy): domain Bacteria; kingdom Bacillati; phylum Bacillota; class Bacilli; order Lactobacillales; family Enterococcaceae; genus Enterococcus; species Enterococcus sp. C102(2024). Next base: position 281,815 of record NZ_JBFOHH010000001.1, read on the forward strand.
CCGGTACTTAGTACTATTATGTAGTGGTACATAGTACTAAAGAGTAGTTTGGGGAGGAAAAGCAGTGAAGCAGACAGAGTTGCTAAAAGGCATTTTAGAAGGTTTAGTTTTAGCCATCATCCAAAGGAAAGAAACATATGGTTATGAAATTACAAAAATTTTAAATGACCAAGGGTTTACTGAAATTGTTGAAGGAACCGTTTATACGATTTTACTGCGTTTAGAAAAAAATCAATGGGTTATAGCTGAAAAAAAGCCTTCAGAAAAAGGACCAATGCGGAAGTTCTATCGCTTAACCTCATCAGGAGAAGCAGAACTCGCTGATTTTTGGCAGCGTTGGACGTTGCTTTCAAAACAAGTAAACAAGATGAAAAAAATGGAGGGATAGAGCATGTCAGATTTTAAAGCGTTGATCAAAAAAGTTGTTGGGGATAAAAAAGAGTACAAAGAATATAAACGACGGATTGCAGCATTACCAGCAGAGTATCGACAAGTATTTCAAGAAATTGAAAAATATGCATGGCATTTTTCAGATCATAGCGGAGCCAATATGTTCAATGCGTTGACTGATTTACTTGATCTGTTTGAAGAAGGAGCTGCTAACGGAACACCTATCAAAAATATTACGGGAGAAAAAGTAGGTGATTTTGCTGAAACAATTGTCAATGAAGTCGCTGGCAAATGGACTGATAAACAGAAAGAAAAACTGAATCATCAATTTTCTAAACAATAGTCAAAACAAAAAAAGGAGAATAAACATGGTTGAAAATTTTTTTAAAGAAGGAAAGTTGCTGGTTATTCCCAAGAAAAATGCGAAAAAAGTCCAAGTGTTTCAACGTGTGGCCAACCAATTTGAATTTGGGAAAGAATATACGGAAAAAGAAGTCAATCAGCGACTTAGAGAAATCTATGAAGATTATGCACTTTTGAGACGGTATTTAGTAGATTATCAGTATTTAGAAAGAGATAAGTTTGGAAAAATTTATCAGAAATGTGAGCAACACACAAAAATTATATAAATGTCTTTTTTTAAAAGTAGCGAAACTAGGTGAAATGAACCAAGTCTAGCTACTTTTTGTTATGTAAGCTTAGTAATAGTTCTATAAAAAACTCTCTATTTGTTTTCTAACTCAGACTGGTAAGATTGATTTAATTAGAAAAAGATAGAGGTGAGAGAATGAATCTACGTACTTTAGGTCTAACAAAAATTCTTTTGACCTTTATTATATTAAGTATTATTGGCGCGTTAATGATTTATAGCGCCAGTAGCTATGACTTGCTGATGCAAGGTGTGAAGCCCACTGCTGTGTTTATTAAACAAGGCATTATTATGTGTCTCAGCTGGGTGCTAATGTTCGTGATCTACAAAGTTCGATTAGAAGTGTTATTTAATAAGAAAATTGCGATTGGACTGCTTTTAGTTTCGGTACTATTACTGCTAATGGTTCGACTACCTTTTTTTGGTGTAGCAGCGAATGGCGCACAACGTTGGATTTCTCTCTTTGGAATCCAATTTCAGCCATCAGAACTTTGTAATTTTGCGATTATTTATTACTTGAGCTGTTATTTAGGTGAAAAAGAAAATGGCTTGACAACGAAGCAGTTAAGGAAACAATGGCTGTTTGTTTTGGTCGTTGCATTTTTAGTTTTGATTCAACCCAAAGTTGGCGGGGCTATTCTTATTTTAGTTATTGGCAGTGTCTTAATTTTCTCAGCAAGTATTCATGCAAAATTTAGTGTAATTGCTGCGGGGATTGTCGTTGCTAGCGCGGCGCTTCTTTCTAAAATAATTATTTTTCTAGGCGATCACCGCTACTTACCACATTTTTTTGCGCATGTGTATGACCGCTTAGTTGTTTTGAAAAATCCGTTTTTATCCTTTCATGATCGCGGATTTCAGCCTTCAATGGCCTATTTAGCGATGTATAACGGTGGGTTTTGGGGCACTGGATTAGCCAATGGTATGGTAAAAAAAGGTGGCTTGCCAGAAGGTCAAACCGATTTTATCTTTGCGGTGATTGTGGAAGAACTTGGTTTGATTGGCGGCTTACTATTGCTATTTCTTTTGTTATTTTTAGCGGCCTCGATTTTGCGGAGTAGTTGTGTAATAAAAAATCATTGTTACGGCTTGTTTTTGTTAGGGGTCGGGACCTTGATTTTAGCTCAAACGGCGATTAACATTGGTGGCGTTTTGGGTTTGATTCCAATGACGGGAATTCCTTTACCGTTTGTTAGTTACGGTGGGACAAGTTATTTAATCTTTTCAGTGGCATTAGGAATCGTCATTAAAATTATTGCAAACGAAAGGCGGCAGTTAAATGGTCAATACAAAAAAATTCAACTTACATCTTAATTATGATTTATTATTGCCCATTTTTTTACTCACACTTTTATCTTCTGGTGTGCAATATTGGATTGCCGTTAATGAAGGAAAAGACGGAACTGTGCCAGCATTAAAACAACTCTTCTTTATTTTTGTTGGCTATGCAGGCATGTTTTTAGCTAGTCGGCTGTCACAGAAGTTTATTTGGAAAGTAGCTCCTTTTTTCTATGGGTTTTCATTAATCTTAATGAGTGCTTTGTATTTTTCCTATGACAAAGGAATGTATTTATTGACGGGCACAAAGCGCTGGTTAGATTTAGGGTTTATTAAATTTCAGCCATCAGAAATTGCGAAAATTGCGTTTATTTTAATGTTGGCAAAAATTATTGTCCAACATGAGCAACAAGACTGGTCTGATAAATGGCGTTCAGACAAGCAACTTCTAAAAAAAATCGTTGCGGTTAGTGTCCCTGTTTTTTTCTTGATGGCGGTACAAAAAGATTTTGGGACATCCCTTGTTTTCGTAACGATTATCCTATCTCTTTTAGTTATTTCAGGAATTGATCGTAAAATTTTAATCATTATTTTCAGTGCTTTAGCAACGTTAGGCGTGGTCTTGATTCTGTTAGTCTTTACAGAGTGGGGGCACAAAGTACTCTTCTTTTTACATTTTAAACAATATCAATTGGATCGAATTTTAGCATGGATTCATCCCTATGATTATGTCGATAAAATCTCCTATCAACAAGTACAAGGCTTATTGGCAATTGGTTCGGGTGGTTTATTTGGCAAAGGTGTGCATGGGATTGAAGTGTATGTTCCTGTTCGTGAGTCTGATATGGTTTTTACTTTTATCGGGGAAGCCTGGGGCTTTGTGGGCAGTGCCACTGTTGTTTTTCTCTATTTTTACTTGTTTTATCAAGTTTTAGTAGCTGGCTTGCGGAGCAATTCGCGTTTTTGTATGTACATCTGTGTCGCCCTCATTTTTTCGCTGGTTTTTCAAACGGTGGAGAATATCGGTGCGGTGATTGGACTGTTGCCGTTAAAAGGTATTCCGCTTCCGTTTTTAAGTCAAGGAGGCACTTCGTTAGTGATGGCTATCACTTCTTTAGGATTTGTTAAAGGAAGAGAAGTCACTACCTGAAAACACAAATAAAAACCAAGACTGGAACTCGCTTGCCGACAAGCTCTAGTCTTGGTTTTTACTATTGAAATTGTTTTTGGCATTCAGCTAAAAGTTGTTGAAGTTGTCGACTCATGTAACGTTCTTTTAAATAATAAACTGCCATGTTTCGTTTAGGTAGTTCTTGGTAAGTTAGTGTATGAATCGAATTGTCTAAAAGTTGAATATTTGTGTATTCGGGGACAATAGCGAAACTATCGGAATGAGACACCAAGTGAGTAATAAGTGAAAGAGTATCCACTTGAATGACTTTCTCTGGAGAAAAATTAGAAAACGTAGTATCTAGCCAATTGGTTAATTTGTTTTGCTCGGAAAATTCGGTATTTAAACGGACGAAGGGGTACATTGTTAGTTCTTTTAAAATTTCTTCCGTCGTGGCTTTGGCCAAAGCTGGATGATCGTTTCTTAAAATGAATTGATAATTTGCTGTAAATAAATCAATTTTACCAATATGTTCAGGTAATGGTAAGTCAGCAAAGGAAATACCAAAATCTGCATCCATTGTTTCCAAGGATTGAAGAATATTTTCTGTAATAATAGTGTGGACTTGTAAGTTGGATGAACGATCCGTTAATGTTGTCATTAGTAAGTCATTCAATTTATATTCTAAATCACAGAGATAAGTGGCTACATAAATATGGTTGGAAGAATGATTAATTTCTTTTAGCTCTTCTTCAATTGAGACCAACTCATTGGTGATGCGCCAACAATATTTTTCTAAAATTAATCCAGCTGGTGTTAAGGTGGTAGTTTGACCTTGGCGATTAAAAAGTTCAGCGCCTAACGTTGCTTCAAGAATTTTTATTTGCTTACTTAATGCAGCTTGAGAAATTGCTAAATTTTCGGCTGCTTTAGTAAATTGTTTCACTTTGCATAACTCTAAAAAATAATGTAAACGAAATAGTTCCATGGGAATTCCTCCTTTTTCTATTCCTAGAATAAATAACGTAATTGTTCGAATAAATAACGGTGTGCTTCACAATGTCCGTGATGATTATTCTGAACTAAATAGATGGCTCGTTCTGGACTATCTTCCAGAGGAATACCAACTAAGTTACGTCTGTTTAGTTCATCAGTGAGTGAATAGGGAAGGATGCTACAGGCTTTTTCTCGTTGGACCATGTCCAAGACTAAATGAAGAGAAGGGAGTTCGATGACGATTTGCCGATTTTCCCAATTGATTTTACGTTCCCAACGTTTAAACACTTTTTTTTCATATACTTGATCGGAATATGCAGCAAAAGGTAAAGAACGAATTTCGTCAATCGTCACGCTATCGGCATGGGCTAAAGGATGATTTTTATTGACACAAAGGAGATAGCTTTCTGTATAAATTAATTCTTTCTCTAATGGAATCGAGGTATCCAAAAATATCCCAATCCCAATGTCAATTAAATCTGTTTCCAGGGCTGTTTCAAGATCGTAATAATACTTAAAATCAATACTTACATACGGATAGGATTGATTAAATAACAACAAGACTTCTCCAAATGCTTTATCTATATCAATTAAGTTTGTTCCAATCCGAATGGTCGTTGTCGATCCTTGGGTCACTAATTCATTAATCTCTTCTTGTGCTTCCTTAATGAGTGCAAAAATCATCTCTGTTCGCTTGGCGACGACTTCGCCTGCTGGAGAAAGCCGACAATGTTTTTTGTCTCTTAAAATTAATGAAGCACCTAATTCACGTTCCAACTCCTTGAGTTGGGTACTTAAATAAGGTTGACTCGTATGGAGCTTTTGAGAAGCTAAAGTAAAACTCGCATACTTTGAAACTGCCATAAAATATTCTAGTTGTTGTAATTTCATTTTCCTCACCGCCGTTTCTTTAACTATACAAAAAATAGCAGAAGAAAAGCTTCTCGACAAGGCTATCTGACGGTCTTTAGATTAATTTAACCAGTTATGATTCTATGAATAAATACGAATCATACCAGAAAACCATAGTAAATAAGCGGATTATTTTTCTTTTTGTTACCGAATGGACAAAAAGTTATCTGCTAAAAACTTTTTCTATATCGTTATTTTTTTAAGGAAGAATTATACTTGCTATTGTAATTAAATAAGATTTGTTAGGTGAGGCTCCTATACAAACATAGGCTACTGCCCAAAAATGTCGAGAGACGCCAATGGGTAGAACAGGAACTGTCGAATGAAGGCTTTTCTTAAGGTAGCTAAAAGCAATCGCTTTTTACGTTGTATAGTGCTAAAGCTCAACGATAAGAACGATTATTCTTTGACACGTTGAGTTTTCAGCGTGTCTTTTTTTGTGGAAAGGGTGAGGAAAATGGAAGATGAACCGATTGTCAATTCAAGTCAACAACAGATAAATGAGGTGAAAGAAAATGGAAAAGAAAATGCGTCACTTGGGCCATGACTATAGTTACAAAAAGTTTGCCCATTCAGAAGTAGAAAAAGTTTTACAACGTTTCGGCTCAACTTGGGATGGCATTAAACACCAAGATATTGAAGAATTACAAGAACGTTATGGCCGCAACAAAATTATGAGTGAAAAAAAAGCTTCACGGCTGCGACTTTTTATAAAATCGTATATCACGCCGTTTACTTTGGTGTTATTAGCACTAGCCACGATTTCATTTTTTACAGAATATGTCTATGCTGCGCCAGAGGAAAAAGATGTTACTGGCGTGTTAATTATGTTAGCGATGGTCATATTAAGCGGCACGATGAGTTTTGTTCAATCAGTCAAATCAAGCAATGCAGTTGAAAAATTACAAAATATGATTAAAGTTACAGCGACAGTCATTCGTGACAAGAAGCAAATGGAAATTCCTATTGAGGAAGTTGTGTGTGGCGACTTAGTCCAACTATCCGCTGGCGATATGATTCCAGCCGATTTACGTTTAATCCAATCTAAGGACTTATTTGTTTCCCAATCATCCCTGACTGGAGAGAGTTTTCCCATTGAAAAACACGCGACTCATCAAAAAGATAGTGATCAAATTGATACAGAATACGACAATCTTTTGTTTTTAGGAACAAATGTAATTAGTGGCACTGGTTTAGGCATTGTCATTAAAGTTGGTAATCAAACTTTATTCGGACGGATGGCTTCTGATAACGGAGAAGAGCAGCAGCAGACGAGTTTTGAAACAGGAATTAATAAAACAACGTGGGTGCTGATTCGCTTTATGTTGGTCATTACGCCGACTGTTTTTCTAATTAATGGGTTAACAAAAGGCGATTGGGTGGAAGCATTAATGTTCGCGATTGCCACAGCTGTCGGCTTGACACCAGAAATGTTACCTATGATTGTAACAACCAATTTAGTCAAAGGTTCTCGAGAAATGGCTAAAGAAGGCACGATTATGAAAAATGTCAATGCCATTCAAAATTTTGGCGGGATGGATGTACTTTGTACGGATAAAACAGGTACCTTAACACAAGATAAAGTAATTTTAGAATACCACTATAATATTGGTTGCCAAGAAGATCAAAAAGTCTTGGATTTAGCATTTCTAAACAGTTATTTTCAAACAGGTTTGCGTAATTTAATGGATAACGCCGTTATTCAAGCGGCGACACAAGAAAGTGATATACAATCAGATGATTTTTATAAAGTAGATGAAATTCCTTTCGATTTCAATCGACGTCGAATGAGCGTGATTATCAAAGAGTTTAAAACGCGAGAAACACGCTTAATTACCAAAGGTGCGGTTGAAGAAATGCTCTTGGTCTGCACACAGGTACTTTTAGATGGCGAAATTGTGCCTTTAACAGAGACGCTGCGTCAAAAAATTACCAAAGACGTTGAAGCTTTAAATCGAGATGGTTTGCGCGTTCTAGCAATTGCCGATAAAAAAGTCGAAGCGGCTGAATGGGAGTATACAACTAAAGATGAATCAGAGTTGATTTTACAAGGTTATCTTGCCTTCTTGGATCCGCCAAAAGAAACAGCAGCGGCAGCTATTCACGCCTTGCATCAACATAATGTAGCTGTGAAAGTATTAACGGGGGACAATCAGTATGTGACGCATTCTGTTTGTAAAGAAGTTGGTCTGGCTGGCGAAAAAATTATTACAGGAAATGAACTTCAACAATTAAACCAAGAAGAATTAAGAAAAACCGTTCAAGCGTATAATATTTTCGCCAAAATTACACCTGACCAAAAAGTTCGTATTGTAAATGCGTTAACTGAAAATGGTCAAACTGTTGGCTTTTTAGGTGATGGAATAAATGATGCTGGAGCAATGCGTGCTGCTGATGTAGGAATCTCTGTTGATACAGCTGTCGATGTGGCGAAAGAATCGGCGGATGTAATTTTATTGAGAAAAGATTTAATGGTTTTGGAAAAAGGAATTTTATCTGGACGGCGCGTGTTTACGAACACGATGAAGTACGTCAAATTAACAGCAAGTTCTAATTTTGGCAATGTTTTTTCCGTGATCCCAGCAAGTATCTTTTTACCATTTTTACCGATTGCTCCGATTCAATCGCTATTATTAAATCTTATTTACGATACTTCGTGTATGTCAGTTCCTTGGGACAAAGTAGATGAAGAATACGTAGAAAAACCAAAAAAATGGGAACCAAAATCAATTGGTAATTTTATGCGTTGGTTTGGTCCAACGAGTTCTATTTTTGATATTGTTACCTATTTATTTATGTATTTCATTGTGTGTCCGGCTATCCTAGGTGGTTCATTCTTTGAATTAAATGGAGCAGATCAATTGCTCTTTATCGGTATTTTCCATGCAGGGTGGTTCATTGAGTCCTTATGGTCCCAAATGCTCGTCTTGCATTTCCTACGAACAGAAAAAATGCCTTTCCTTCAAAGTAGTGCTTCTGGAATTATGACGTTAGTCACTACAGCAGGGATTGTTCTCGGAACTGTTTTACCTTTTACCGCTTTCGGTGCAGAACTAGGATTTGTCGGTTTATCACCAAGCTATTTCTTGTATTTAATCCCGACAATTGTTGCTTATTTAGCACTGGTTGCGTTCATTAAAGTTTTATACGTCAAACGTTACGGTCAATTACTGTAACTGATTTGTACTATTATATATAGAAAAATTTTTTTACTTTTCTTTCAAGGTTGAGGAGGTGTCGGTTTTTATGACAGCTCCTCGTTGTTGTTTTAAGTGACTGTGCGAATTTTTTTATGGATTTATTTGTCATTTACAGTTAGTATGGCTAGTAGAGACTTACCAAAAAGAACGAGCTTTTTGGTAATAAGGAGATAAAACGAGCTAATGACCAAAACAAACCAACTTTCAACTTCAACGCCGATGTTCGATCGGTCGGCCTATATTCATATTCCATTTTGTGAGCATATTTGTTATTATTGCGATTTTAACAAGGTCTTTTTAGAAGGACAACCAGTTGATGAATATATTCAGAGTTTATTAAAAGAAATTCAACTTACGCAAGCATTGTATCCGGAACAAGAAATGAAAACCATCTATATTGGCGGAGGCACGCCAACTTCATTATCAGCGAAACAGTTAGATGTGCTACTAAAAGGGGTTCGCGAACAGCTAACGTTTGATGACCGAAATGAATTTACGGTGGAAGCAAACCCTGGTGATTTAACCCAAGAAAAATTACAAGTCATGAAAAACTATGGCGTCAATCGTCTTTCGATGGGCGTTCAGACATTTGATGATCGTTTGCTCAAAAAAATCGGTCGCAAGCACACCGCTGCAGATGTTTATGAAACAATGAAATTTTTAGAGAAAGAAAATTTTACCAATGTCAGTATTGACTTAATCTATGCTTTACCTGGACAAACATTGGAAAGTTTTCGCGATACTTTGACAAGAGCCTTAGCATTGGACTTGCCGCACTATTCGCTTTATTCATTAATTCTTGAAAATAAAACAATGTTCATGAACTGGGTTCGTCAAGGACGGTTACAGCTGCCTGAAGAAGAAATCGAAGCACAGATGTTTGACGAAACGATTGAAGCAATGGAGAAAAAAGGACGTCACCAATATGAAGTCAGTAATTTTGCTTTAACAGGAAAAGAAAGCCAGCATAATCTAGCTTATTGGAATAATGACCACTACTATGGATTTGGCGCAGGTGCCAGCGGCTATCTTGGACAAACTCGTTACAAAAATCACGGTCCAATCCAACATTATTTGAAACCCTTGCGAGAAAATCAATTGCCAATTGTGGAGACCGAAGAATTAACTCGTCTAAATCAAATAGAAGAGGAGCTATTTTTAGGCTTACGTAAAAAAGTAGGTATTTCTAAACAAAAATTCCAACAAAAATTTCATGAACCAATTGAAGCAATTTATGGAGAGGTCATTCAACGCTTAATCAAAGAAGAATTATTAATTGAAGAAGCAGATATCTTACGTTTAACGAAAAAAGGACTATTTGTGGGGAATAATGTTTTTGAAGCATTTTTGTTAAGTGAAAAAGAGTAAAAAAATAAAAAAATCATCGAAGTGTGACAAAGCATTTCGATGGTTTTTTTATCACAAAGGCTGGTATTAGTGGGTTTTGAAGGTGATTTGCAGTAATTAGCACTCTTGTGTTAAGAGTGCTAAAAAGTTGCGTATTTCCCTTGACAAAAAGGTAAGGACTTGTTATATTAGTATATGTAGTTAGCACTTAGATGTTAAGAGTGCTAATGAAGGGTGGTAATAACGATGATTACAGAAAGACAACAAAATATCTTGAGACTTATCATCCAAAATTACACGAACACGGGCTTACCTGTCGGTTCTAAAAAATTGATGGAGGATGGCATTGCCTCTAGTTCTGCCACAATTCGTAATGATATGAAAGCATTAGAAGAATACGGCTTATTAGCTAAGACTCATTCTTCTTCAGGGCGAATCCCCTCAATGGCTGGTTATCGTTACTACGTGGATCATCTTTTACAACCAACACAAGTAGAAGAGAACGAACTTAGAAGGATTCGTCAATCTTTTGGAAAAGAATTTCATGAGATTAATGATATTATTCGACAATCAGCTGAAATTCTATCAGAATTGACAAGTTATACTGCTTTTTCATTAGGACCTGAAGTGAAAGAACGGAAATTAACCGGCTTTCGAATGGTTCCTTTGAATGATCGGCAAGTCCTTGCTATTATAGTGACAGATAAAGGCAATGTTGAAAACCAAGTATTTGCCATTCCTGCCGCTGTTTCTAGCCAAGATCTTGAAAAAATGACACAAATCATCAATGATAAGTTGGTTGGACAACCTTTGTTGACCGTTTATCATCGTTTGCGGACGGAGATTCCGATGATTTTACATCGCTATTTCCAAACGCCAGAAGGAATGATGAACTTATTCGATGAGATGTTAGGACATGCCTTTGAAGAAAAAGTCTTTGTCGGTGGTCGCATGAATTTGTTAGATTTTGGCATCAAACAAGATATTGAACAATTGAAATCTGTCTATTCCTTTATGCAAAATTCTGATGAGCTGACGCATTTATTAAATGGTTCTGCAACAACAGAAAATCCAATTGTTTTTCGTATCGGCTCAGAAATTGGCAACAATCTCTTAGAAGATATGAGCATGATCACTGCTACGTATGAAGTATCAGGACATGGCAAAGGAACAATTGCCCTGCTAGGACCAACCAGTATGCCGTATTCAAAAATATTCGGTTTGGTAGACACGTTTCGACATGAGCTAGCTTCACAACTAGGTGACTATTACCGTTTTTTAGGTAATTAAGCAAACCTTGTTAGGATAAGAAGTAGATGCATAAAGAGAAAGGAAGTTGCTGAAGTGAGTAAAAAAGAAGAGAAGCAAGAAGAATTACAAGAAGAAATGGAAGCTGTTGATGCTGCTGGCGTTTCTGAAGTAGAAGTTGAAGCAACAGAGATTGAAAATCTTAAAGCAGAGCTTTCCGAAATGGAAGACAAGTTCTTGCGGGCAAGAGCCGAAATTGCTAATATGAGCAATCGAAATAAAAACGAACGAGAATTATTAGTTCGTTACCGCTCACAAGATTTAGGTAAAAAGATTTTACCATCTATTGATAATTTAGAACGAGCAATGGCCATTGAAGTATCAGATGAACAAGGTGAAAGCTTGAAAAAAGGTATTTCGATGGTGCTAGAAAGTATTACTGTGGCTTTAAAAGAAGAAGGAATTGAAGAAATCCCAGCAATGGGTGAAACCTTTGATCCAAATTTACATCAAGCCGTTCAAACAGTCCCTGCTTCTGAAGAAACCCCAGCAGATACCATTGTTGAAGTTCTACAAAAAGGGTACAAATTACAAGATCGTGTGTTACGACCATCAATGGTCATTGTTGCACAATAACAAACGTTAATTAAAATTATATTATTATAGAAAACTAATACAGATTGGAGATATTCACTATGAGTAAAATTATTGGTATTGACTTAGGAACAACAAACTCAGCTGTCGCAGTGCTAGAAGGCGGCGAAGCAAAAATTATTGCAAACCCAGAAGGTAACCGCACAACTCCTTCTGTCGTTTCATTCAAAAACGGTGAAATTCAAGTGGGCGAAGTAGCAAAACGTCAAGCTGTTACAAATCCTAACACGATTTCATCTATTAAACGTCACATGGGTGAAGCTGGCTACAAAGTTGATGTTGAAGGAAAATCATATACACCACAAGAAGTTTCTGCAATGATCTTACAATATTTAAAAGGTTTTGCTGAAGACTATTTAGGTGAAAAAGTTGAAAAAGCAGTTATTACAGTTCCTGCATATTTCAACGATGCGCAACGTCAAGCAACAAAAGATGCTGGTAAAATTGCTGGTTTAGAAGTAGAACGGATCGTTAACGAACCAACAGCAGCAGCTTTAGCTTATGGTTTAGATAAAACAGACAAAGATGAAAAAATTCTTGTCTTTGACCTTGGTGGTGGTACATTCGACGTGTCAATCCTTGAATTAGGCGATGGCGTTTTCGATGTATTATCAACAGCCGGTGATAACAACCTAGGTGGGGATGACTTTGATAATAAAATCATTGACTACATGGTTGCAGAATTTAAAAAAGAAAATGGCATTGACTTAGCTAACGATAAAATGGCATTACAACGTTTGAAAGATGCTGCTGAAAAAGCGAAAAAAGACTTATCAGGTGTAACAAGCACACAAATCAGCTTGCCATTTATTACTGCTGGCGAAGCAGGACCATTGCACTTAGAAATGAACTTAACTCGTGCAAAATTTGATGAATTAACAAGTGATTTAGTTGAACGTACAAAAGTACCAGTACGTCAAGCCTTGAAAGATGCTGGTTTAAATCCTTCTGAAATCGACGAAGTTATCCTAGTTGGTGGTTCAACACGTATTCCAGCTGTAGTTGAAGCTGTTCGCAAAGAAACAAACAAAGAACCAAACAAATCAGTTAACCCTGACGAAGTAGTAGCAATGGGTGCTGCCATCCAAGGTGGCGTAATCACTGGTGATGTTAAAGACGTTGTCTTATTAGACGTAACACCGTTGTCATTAGGTATTGAAACAATGGGTGGCGTATTTACAAAATTAATTGATCGTAACACTACGATTCCAACAAGTAAATCACAAGTCTTCTCAACTGCTGCTGACAATCAACCAGCTGTTGATATTCACGTTTTACAAGGTGAACGTCCAATGGCCGCTGATAATAAAACATTAGGTCGTTTCCAATTAACAGATATTCCTGCGGCTCCTCGTGGTGTGCCACAAATTGAAGTAAGCTTTGACATTGATAAAAACGGGATTGTAAATGTTCGTGCGAAAGACTTAGGCACTCAAAAAGAACAAACAATCACGATTAAATCTTCTTCAGGTTTATCTGATGATGAAATCGAACGTATGGTGAAAGATGCTGAAGCAAACGCTGAAGCAGATAAACAACGTAAAGAAGAAGTTGACTTACGTAACGATGCAGATGCTTTATTATTCACTGTTGATAAAACATTGAAAGAATTAGAAGGCAAAGTAGACGCTGAAGAAGTGAAAAAAGCAGAAGATGCGCGTGATGAATTAAAAGCAGCCATCGAAGCAAACGATATCGAACAAATGAAAGCAAAACGTGATTCATTGAATGAAATCGTCCAAAACTTAACAGTAAAACTTTACGAACAAGCTGCGCAACAACAAGCACAAGAAAATCCTGAAGCTGCCCAAGGTGGCGCTGATGATGTTGTTGATGCTGATTTTGAAGAAGTAAATGGTGATGACAAATAATCAATAACAATTGATTTTAGGGACTGGATCATTAGTACAATGACTAATGTCCCAGTCCCTTGTCTTTTGTGAGAAAATCAACCACAATCAAGTTAGCAAGAAACTATTTAGGTTTTGAAAGAACTGTGGTATGATTACAACGATGTTAAACAAGCTGAAAATACCTATTCACAGCTAGTAACACTGATTCAAGGTGTGACAGATAATCCAACCAGAGAGACCGAAAGCAATCGATGAATTTGGCTGGTTCTAAACACATTGTAAAGTTTGAAGAAAGTTGGAGGGAAGTCAATGGCGACGAAACGAGATTATTATGAAGTGCTAGGATTAGCAAAAGGTGCTTCAGATGATGAAATTAAAAAAGCATACCGCAAACTTTCCAAAAAGTACCATCCAGATATTAACAAAGAAGCCGATGCGGAAGAAAAATTTAAAGAAGTTTCTGAAGCGTATGAAGTATTAAGTGATCCACAGAAAAAAGCGGCCTATGACCAATATGGCCATGCAGGAACTGATCCTAATTACGGTGGCGGCGCTGGTGGCTTTGGCGGTTTCGGTGGCGGCGGATTTAGCAGTAGTGGTTTTGGTGGATTCGAAGATATTTTCGATTCATTCTTTGGCGGCGGCGGTGGCCGTTCTGTTGATCCAAACGCACCAAGACAAGGCGCCGATTTACAATATACAATTCAATTGAAATTTGAAGAAGCTATTTTCGGTGTCGAAAAAGAGATTAAGTACAATCGAGAAGATACTTGTGCAACCTGTGGCGGTAATGGCGCCAAACCAGGCACGCACCCAGAAACTTGTCATAAATGTCATGGCTCTGGAACAATCAATGTTGAACGTCAAACGCCATTAGGTCGTATGATGAGTCGTCAAACTTGTGATGTGTGTCATGGCACAGGGAAAGAAATTAAAGAACCATGTCCAACTTGTCATGGCACAGGTCATGAGAAAAAAGCACATACTGTCAAAGTAAATGTGCCTGCTGGAGTAGAAGACGGCCAACAAATGCGCTTAGCTAACCAAGGAGAAGCGGGTACCAATGGTGGACCTTATGGTGATTTATATGTAGTCTTTCGTGTTGAAGATAGTGACATTTTCGACCGAGATGGCGCAGAAATCTACTATGATTTACCAGTAAGTTTCGTCCAAGCGGCTCTAGGGGACGAAGTAACTGTCCCAACTGTTCATGGTGACGTGAAATTAAAAATTCCGGCTGGAACACAAACTGGCACAAACTTCCGCTTAAGAGGCAAAGGTGCGCCACGTTTACGTGGTGGGGGCAATGGTGATCAACACGTGAAGGTGAAATTAATAACACCAAAAAATCTTAATGAAGAACAAAAGGATGCCCTACGAGCTTTTGCAAAAGCTGGCGGACAGAATGTAACTGAACAACAAGAAGAAGGCTTCTTTGATAAAATGAAAGATGCGTTTGGCGGTAAGAAGAAAAAATAAACCAAAAGAGTCAGAGACAAAAGCAGTTAGCTCCAAGTGTTCATCACTCTCGAAGGCTAAATTGCAACGAGTAATTGTAGGTGCTGCTTTTGTTCAATTGATTATCTTAAGATTTAGAGAGTGGGACATAAGTCGTTTTGACTTATGTCCTATTTTCGTTTCTTATTTCCAAACATTTTACGAGAATATTTTAAAATTTAGCGTATACTTAATATAAGCAAGTTAGGAGGGCTTATTTATGAAACCATATGTTTATGTAATCAGTGATATTCATGGACAAGCAGATTTGTTTGATGCCTTACTCACAGACTATGACCCAGTTGAGCATCAGCTAGTTTTAATTGGTGATTTAAACGACCGTGGTCCGCATTCTAAAGCCTGTTTTCTCAAAGGAAAAGAACTTGTCGAGCAACACGGCGCTGTTTATTTACGAGGCAATCATGAAGAATATTTTTTGCAGTTTCTTCAAAATCCAGAGGACTGGTTTGCAGGATATGTTCGCAATGGCGGCAAGGAAACGATTGAAAGCCTCTTGCATCCAGGAGCTACTGCAGAATACTCACCAACAGAAATGGCCTTAATGATCCGTAGTCGCTATCCAGAGTTAATTGATTTTTTAACAAAACGACCACTTTATTTTGAATGGCAGCATTACTTATTTGTGCATGCTGGGGTTGATTTAACGATGGAAGATTGGCGGCAAACAGCACCTAAGGATTTTTTGTGGATTCGCGAACCCTTTCATCAAGGGAAAAATAATACAGGCAAGACCATTGTTTTTGGTCATACCATTACCCCGATGTTACATGGTGATATGCAGACCACGGACCTTTGGCAAAGTGATGGAAAAATTGGGATAGATGGTGGTGCTATTTTTGGCGGCTCTGTACATGGTGTGATTTTTAATGAAAAAGGCATTGTCCAAGATATCGAATATCAAAAACGCACCCCTGCGTGGCAACCAGAATTTTGATTCCTTAATCGCACGAATCAGTTACCTCACTTCTATATTTAGAAGCAAAAATATGCTAAAATAGATAAGTATGCATAAGAAAAGAGGTATCTAGTTAATGGCAGAAGCTTATAACGAAGAAGTAGTAGCGCTACTTCAAAAAGAATTGACAACGTATCGTTCAAAACAAATAACAACGGTTTTAACTTTATTAAATGAAGGAAATACAGTTCCTTTTATTGCCCGTTACCGGAAAGAAATGACTGGAAGTTTAGATGAAGTCCAAATCCGTGAAATAGAAGAACGTTATCATTATTTACAAAACTTGAAAAAGCGGAAAGAAGAAGTTCTCCGTTTAATTGAAGAGCAAGGAAAACTAACAAAAGAACTCAAAACAGATATTCAAAAAGCAGTAAAAATGCAACAAGTGGAAGATTTATATCGACCATATAAACAAAAACGTCGGACTAAAGCGACTATCGCGAAAGAAAAAGGGTTGGAACCATTAGCAGATTGGTTGCTCTCTTTACCTGAAAACGCGGATATCTTAGCTAAAGCGGCTACTTTTATTAATGAAGAAAAAGAAGTTGCAACCGCCGAGATAGCCTTGCAAGGTGCTCATGAAATTTTAGCAGAACGCATTAGCGATGAACCAAAATACCGAACATGGTTACGTGATTATATGGTTAAACATGCGCAATACGTTAGCGTAGTTAAGGACGAAGAAAAAGACGAAAAGCAGACCTATGAAATGTATTACGATTTTGCAGAACCAGTTAGCAAAATGGTGCCGCACCGTGTCTTAGCAACGAATCGTGGTGAAAAAGAAGACATTTTAAAGGTTTCCCTTGTCGCTGATGAAACAAAAATTAATGATTATTTCCAACGTCAACTAATCGGCAAACAAGCAACAAGTTTTGCTGCTCCATACATTGAGGCTGCTTATTTAGATAGCTATAAACGATTTATTGGACCAGCGATTGAACGGGAGATCCGCAATGAATTAACAGAAAAAGCTGATGAACAAG
This sequence comes from Enterococcus sp. C102(2024), assembly GCF_040888205.1. Taxonomy (NCBI): domain Bacteria; kingdom Bacillati; phylum Bacillota; class Bacilli; order Lactobacillales; family Enterococcaceae; genus Enterococcus; species Enterococcus sp. C102(2024). The sequence continues at coordinate 298,912 of NZ_JBFOHH010000001.1, forward strand.
CGATTGCAATTTTCGGTGAAAATTTACGTAATTTATTATTACAGTCACCACTTAAAGGAAAAGTTGTTCTAGGATTTGACCCGGCTTATCGGACAGGTTGTAAATTAGCAGTTGTCGATGAAACGGGTAAAGTTTTAGCAATTCAAGTGATTTATCCACATAAACCAGCGACTGCTGCGAAACGTGAAGCCGCTGGTCCAGCCTTTAAAAAAATCATTGAAGACTATCAAGTGGACATGGTAGCTATTGGAAACGGAACGGCAAGTCGTGAATCTGAATTGTTTGTGGCAGAGCAATTAAAAGCGGTGAAACGGGACGTCTTTTACGTGATTGTTAATGAAGCAGGGGCTTCCGTTTACTCTGCGAGTGAAGTGGCTCGTAAAGAGTTTCCTGATTTACAAGTCGAAGAACGAAGTGCGGTCAGCATTGCACGTCGTTTACAAGATCCGCTGGCAGAATTAGTAAAAATTGATCCCAAAGCAGTCGGGGTTGGTCAATATCAGCATGACGTATCGCAAAAACGTCTTGCCGAGCAATTGGATTTTGTTGTGGAAACTGCAGTAAACCAAGTTGGTGTTGATGTGAATACAGCGAGTGCTCAACTTTTACAACATATTTCTGGCTTAAATAAAACAACGGCGCAAAACTTAGTCACTTATCGTGATGAAAATGGTGTCTTCACAGCACGAAATCAAGTCAAAAAAGTACCTCGTTTAGGACCAAAAGCATTTGAACAAGCAATTGGCTTTTTACGAATTCCTAATGGCAAAAATGTGTTAGATAACACTGGCATTCACCCAGAAAGTTATCCAGTAGCACAAGCAATTTTAGAAAAAGCAGAGATTGCTTCTAAAGAATTAGGGACAGCAGAAGCTATCGAAAAATTGAAACAGTTACCAGTGAATCAATTAGCTACTGAGTTAGAAGTAGGTTCAGAAACACTCACAGATATTATTGCTAGTTTAATCCAACCAGGTCGTGATATGCGCGATGAGATGTCCGCGCCACTTTTACGTAAAGACGTGTTGACAATGGAAGATTTGAAACCAGGAATGGAAATGCAAGGGACTGTTCGAAACGTAATTGACTTTGGCGCGTTTGTCGATATTGGTGTGAAGCAAGATGGCTTAGTCCACATTTCTAAGTTAAGTCCTAAATTTGTTAAGCACCCAACGGATGTTGTTGCGGTGGGGGATGTAGTCACAGTTTGGGTAGAAGATGTTGACTTGAAAAAGGGGCGTATTAGTTTAACTATGTTGCCTCGGGCTGATAGAAAAGAGTAGCAATGAAAGAGTCTCAACCAGTCTTGATGACAGATCAAGCGCTTCAAACGCTAGTGGAAAAAATTTCAATCGTATTTTTTCAGAAACCTTTTCTGCATCAAGCTACATTTAATCGGCGGTTAAAAACTACGGGCGGTCGCTATCATTTAGCTTCGCATCACCTGGATTTTAATCCAACTGTTTTTTTAAAGTATGGACAAGAGGAACTGGAAAAAGTCATTAAGCATGAGTTATGTCACTATCATTTACATTTAGCTGGCAAAGGCTATCAGCATAAAGATAAGGACTTTAAAGAGTTATTGGCTAAGACTGGCGGTGCCCGTTACGCACCGCCTCTAGTAGAACGGAAAAAAGCAGTTTTCCATCAGTACCAATGTCAGTCTTGTGGAGAAGTCATCCTCAGAAAACGACGAATTGATACGACACGATATGTCTGCGGAAAATGTCATGGGCGTTTGTCCTGGCAAGCGAAAAAAGAACAAATCTAACAATTCTGGTCTTTGTTATCTTGACAAAGACCAGTAATTATTTTAGGATAAATAAGTGCTCTTAAAATGCAGATGTGTTGGAATTGGCAGACAAGCATGATTGAGGGTCATGTGGACAGATGTCCGTGTGGGTTCGAGTCCCATCATCTGCATCAACTAGTATAACAAGAGGTCGGGACAGAAGTGTTTAACTCCGAGAAATAAGAAGGAGTTGCTTCTGTTCCCGCCGTTTATCAGTTTTTGAGCGTGGAGCAAAAATCCAAAGTGATTTTTGTCCCACGCTCTTGTTTATTACGGAAAAACCATCAATTTTTTATTAAATTCTGATATTTATTATTGCTTTTTCATTATAGTTGGCGTAACTTTAGAGTATAAATTTGTGAAGCGAGGGAGTCCGTGTGAGAAATTTTAAAAAATCCGATAAATTAAATAACGTAAGTTACGATGTCCGTGGTCCTGTTTTAGAAGAAGCAGAACGCATGCAAGAAGAGGGCATACGTATTTTGAAATTAAATACAGGGAATCCAGCGCCATTTGGTTTTGATGCCCCAAATGAAATTGTGCGCGACATGATTGTGAATGTTCGCGATTCAGAAGGTTATTCCGATTCAAAAGGTATTTTTTCTGCAAGAAAAGCGATTGAACAATATTGCCAATTAAAAAAATTTCCTAATGTAACGATTAATGATATTTACACTGGTAATGGCGTGAGTGAATTAATTACCATGTGTATGCAAGGCTTGTTAAATAACGGCGATGAAGTACTTGTGCCAATGCCAGACTATCCTTTATGGACTGCGTCTGTTTCTTTGGCAGGCGGTACGCCCGTCCATTATATTTGTGATGAGCAAGCAGAATGGTATCCAGACATTGATGATATAAAATCAAAAATAACTTCGAATACAAAAGCAATCGTTATTATAAATCCCAATAATCCGACTGGTGCTTTATATCCGAAAGAGTTATTATTAGAAATTGTCGAAGTGGCACGTCAAAATGATTTAATTATTTACTCCGATGAAATTTATGATCGTTTGGTCATGGATGGTTTGGTTCATGTACCGATTGCTACATTAGCACCTGATTTATTTGTCGTAACATTGAATGGTTTGTCAAAATCACATCGAGTGGCAGGCTTCCGATGCGGTTGGATGGTGTTGAGTGGAGATAAATCACGAGTAAAAGGGTATATCGAAGGGCTAAATATGCTTGCTTCCATGCGGTTATGCTCGAATGTGTTGTCACAACAAATCATTCAAACCGCATTAGGCGGCTATCAAAGTGTCGATGACTTACTTTTACCAGGTGGCAGAATTTACGAACAACGAGAATTTATTTACAATGCGATAAATGATATTCCTGGTTTATCAGCCGTGAAGCCTAAAGCAGCTTTCTATATTTTCCCGAAAATTGATACGGCCAAATTTGACATTTATGATGATGAAAAATTTGTTTTAGATTTCTTACACAAACATCATATTTTATTAGTCCATGGTGGTGGGTTCAACTGGCAACAACCAGATCACTTCCGTATTGTTTATTTACCGAAGATGGAAGACTTAAAAACTACAGCAGATAAAATGCGTGAATTTTTAAGTACCTACAAACAAAAATAAAAGAACTACCAAAAAATAGCCTCTAACGAAGCTATTTTTTGGTAGTTCTTGTTTTATCAACAATACTATTCTGCGGTTTCACATGCTTTTTTACTAATAATCATTCGGTTGGTATATTTTTCTTCCATATCAGGACTAGGATTTGCTACTACGATGAGATAAGAATTTTCATACTCCTTCTCCACAAAGCCTGAATAATTTGTTTTTTCCCAAATGAAGTGAACCTTTTTCTCTTCGGCCATACAATAACACTCCTTTTTAATAAAAATGAACCTATTTATTTTCTAAGAAAACCTTAGATAATGTTCTTGCAGTATATTATGCAATAAAGTACAATAAAAGCATAATGCGAATTCGCATATTTTGACAAAATCCCCATTTTGCAAGGAAAATGGCCGATATAAATAGGAGCTATTGTGATGAATTCTTTAGGTGCAGTTATTAAAGAAATTAGAAAAAATAGAAAATTGACACAGAAAATGTTATCAGAAGACATCTGTTCGCAAAGTGTTTTAAGCCGCATTGAAAACAATGAAGAGTTGCCGAATGTCCTCGTAATGCAACAACTTTGTGATCGTTTAGGTGTGACGGTTGACCAGATTATGCGTTATAAATCTGGTGATGTGCACGTTGTTACGTATTCATTTGAAAAAATGGCTGAATATTTTCGCCATAAAAAATATCAATTATTATTAAATTATTTAAAGGAAAATCGTATTGAAGAACAATTGTATTTAGATACGGACTGGCAAAAATATTATTATTATTTAGGTAGTTGTGAATTGTTTGTTCTAAATGATTACGAAAAAGCTATTGCTAGTTTGCGTAAAGGATTATCTTTCACCTATAAAGCCGATAAATTAAATGTTTCTGATTTAGAGATTCAATTAATTAGTTGTCTAGGTGCTACTTATGGTTACATGGGCAATCGAGTAGAGGCAGAACGATTTTTAAGTTTGAGTATTCATTATTTTAATCAATTGCCAAATGAACGCAGTAATGCAGAGTTAACGAAAATATTTTTTAATTATGCTGATTTCTTATTCAAAAATTATACAGAAAAAGATGCCGAAATTTATGTGGATCAAGGAATTACTTGGGCTCGCAAAAAAAATAGTTATTATTATTTAAGTGAATTATTAAATCTAAAATATTTAGTTTTAATGAGAAAGAATAAACATGAAGAAGCGGAACGTTATCTGAACTTAGCACAACAAATGAAAAATGTGGAAAGTGGCAATCTTTAAAAAATCCTCAGAATTGCTTAAAAGGTCTACACCATTTCTTGACTTTTGTACTGATTAAGAGTACTTTTGAAGTAAGTAAAATAAAGAAAGAAGGATGAAGATGAAAACATTTATCTTTGCAGACAAGTTCTTTTTAAAAAGCGATGTTAAAGGACCTGGTTATTTAGAAATCACGGATGGTATCTTTGGTAATTATACAAAAGATGAACCGCAAGGGGACGTAAAAATTATTCGTGAGGAAGGCAAATGGATTGCCCCAGGTTTAGTGGATACTCATATTCATGGTTACATGAATCATGACGTAATGGATAACGATGCAGAAGGCATTAAAGTGATGTCTGAAGGCTTATTATCTTGTGGTGTAACTTCATTTTTACCAACAACGTTAACTTCAAGTAAAGAACGTTTAACAGATGTTGCACGTACGATTGGTCAAGTCTACCAAGAAGTACCTGGTGCAAAAATTCAAGGGATTTACTTTGAAGGACCTTTCTTTACTGAAGAACATAAAGGCGCACAAAATCCAAGTTATTTTGGAGATCCAGACCTTGATACATTCCACGAATGGCAAGAAGCTTCAGGCGGAATTATTAAGAAAATTGCGTTGGCACCAGAACGTAATGGTGTGAAAGAATTTGTTGAAACCGTTACAGATGAAGGTGTCGTTGTTGCTTTAGGCCATAGTAATGCGACCTTAGAAGAAGCTGATGTGGCAGTTGAAGCAGGCGCTAGCGTTTTTGTTCATGCATATAATGGGATGCGCGGCTTAAATCACCGTGAACCAGGAATGGTTGGTGCATTATTAACGTTACAACACGTTTTCTCTGAATTAATTTGTGATGGACACCATGTACATCCGCAAGCGGCTGAAGTATTGATGGAAAAAGCGGGCCATGATCACGTTGCGTTAATTACAGACTGCATGATGGCTGGCGGTATGCCAGATGGCAACTACAATTTAGGTGAATTTCCTGTTGTGGTAGCAGAAGGAACGGCTCGTTTGGATACTGGGAACTTAGCAGGTAGTATTTTAAAACTAAAAGAAGCAATTAAAAATGTAGTTGATTGGGGTATTGCAACACCTGCACAAGCAATTATGATGGCTTCATTAGTTCCTGCGATTAGCTGTAAAATTGATGATCAATGTGGCATGATTGCAAATGGTCGCGATGCTGACTTTATCGTATTAGAACCAACCATGGAATTAGCAGCCACTTATTTAGATGGCGTAGAACGTTATCGAGCATAAGACACAAGAAAAAGCTTGCGGAAATTTATCCGCAAGCTTTTTTTATAATTCTTTTGGTAAAATCGCAGAAGTGATTTCTTTGTTCTCGTAGGCAATAAAAAAATCGATTAATTGCTTGTCAAATTGCTCAATATCCTCTTTGTAAAGGGAGCTAGGAATCACAAAGGTTTGCTCTAGAGTGCCTGCTAGATAATCGCCATCTAAACTTTGGGCGACAACTAAAAATTCTTGTTCGCGCCAACGTTCTACATCTGTTTCAGAAATGGTTTCTGGAGAGGCTAAAAATTTACAATTTTCGACAAACTGTTCATCAATTTCTTCACTGAAAGTTAATTCAGCATCCTCTTCTTGAGGTTGAGAGAGGATTGCTTGCAAAAATGTTTGTGGTTTTGCATCGGGTAATGTTTCTTTTAGCTGTTCAAAATCCAATGAAAGTTCCTCCTTATTGTTTGTTTAAAATAGTTACTGAAAAATCAATGGGTGAATTTGTTTTAAGGCTTTTGGCTTCTAAGATGATTTTTTCAGCCAACAAATCGTTTCCGTTATATACAGGTGTCACGCGATAGCGAACGGTTTCTCCGCGATCAAGAGCTGCCCGAATCTGATTTTCATATTTCGTCATATAAGGAGTGTTGACGGGATTCTGATACAAGGTGGTTAAGTTACGTGGATCATCACCACTGCCTCCCATTTGACGGCCGATTAGGTGGCCACGCGAATGATTAGCTTTTCCTGAAATGAAACCAGCTGGTCGAATATCTTTATTAGCGGAAGTTCCTGTATTGACCATTGCGGGTTTTAATAGCGCATCAGCGCCTGTCGCTCGTCTTAGACGATCTAGAGAATGATAAGTAATCCAGCCGTTTGAGTTATCCTTTAATTCCTCTGCTGAAAATGTGGCTTTACCATTTTCAATGGGTCCGGGATTATCTCCTTTTGGTGCTGGTGTGCTTGAAGGGGTGGTTGTTTGTGGTTGAACATTAAATAAATCTTGTAAAGCATCAGGAACTTTAACGCCAACCGCGCCTAAAATTAAAATGATTAATGCGCCAATCAGCATGATGGTTGAATTAAATGGTGGTTTCTTCTTTCTGTTTGCCATAACGTGCTCCTCTAATTTTATACTTGCAATAGTCCAAATTTAAGTGGACCATCTTTTCTATTATACGTAAATTTGCTAAAAAATCAAAAAAGGCTTTTCTTTGAAAGACTTGTTTTCTCAGATATGTTACTATTTTAATGTAGAAGGGAAGGGATAGTGGATGGCCTATATTGAAGTCAAAAATGAATACAAGCGTTACCAAATGGGAGAGACAACTATTACTGCGAATGACGGCATTTCTTTTGAAGTGGAAAAAGGAGAAGTAGCGGTTATTTTAGGCCCCAGCGGTGCTGGAAAATCAACTGTTTTAAATATTCTTGGTGGAATGGACAGCTGTGATGAAGGGAAAATTATTATTGATGGCACAGATATCGCTCAGTTTTCAGAGAAACAATTAACCACTTATCGACGCAATGATGTCGGGTTTGTTTTCCAATTTTACAATTTAGTCCCAAATTTAACGGCAAAAGAAAATGTTGAATTGGCTTCGCAAATCGTTGCGGATGCGTTGGATTCGACCACTGTTTTACAATCGGTGGGTTTAGGGGAACGTTTAGATAATTTTCCAGCGCAACTTTCTGGTGGTGAACAACAACGAGTAACCATCGCCCGTGCGATTGCTAAAAAGCCCAAGTTACTTTTATGTGATGAACCGACAGGAGCACTGGATTATGAAACAGGGAAACAAATTTTAACCATTTTGCAAAACACTGCTCGTGAAACAGGAACGACCGTCTTAATTATTACCCACAATTCAGCCATTGCAGAAATGGCCGATCGGGTAATTCGAATTAATGATGCGAAAGTTCGCGAAATGACTGTGAATGATCAGCCTAAATTGGTTGCTGAAATTGAATGGTAGGTGCCTAAAATGAAGAAAACAGCGCTAATTAAAACAAGCTTACGTGAAATTAGACAATCTACTACACGGTTTTTATCGATTATGGGGATTATTTTCCTTGGTGTAATGGTCTTTGTTGGTTTGAAAGCTACTGGACCAGATATGATTAAAACCGCGAATAATTATTACCAGAAAGAGCAGCTTCCAGATGCGCGAATAATTTCTACAATGGGACTGGAAAAGAAAGATTTAACAACACTACAGTCTTTAAAAGATGTCGAAACAGTTGTGCCGCGGTATACAATAGATGCCACGATTGGGCCGCAAAATAATGCAGTAAAATTGTTTGGCTATCGAAAAAATCAAGCAGGATCGGTTAACTATCAAGTAGTTGACGGTCGGTTACCTAAACAAACAAATGAAATTGCATTAGATACATTAGCGAAAACTAGATATGACTATAAAATGGGTGATAAAATCACTTTAAACGATGCAGCGATTAAAGAAAAAGGACTGACGCAAACCCATTTTACTGTTGTCGGATTTATCAATTCACCAGAATATATTGATAATACATCCAGGGGAACCACAACGGTCGGTTCTGGAACGTTAAACTTTTTTGGCGTGGTCTCGGAAAAAGCCTTTGACAGTCAACGGTATCCAGAATTGCTAATCTCATTTCGTTCATTAAAACATCAAAATACGTATTCCTCTGATTATGAAAAGAAAAGAGAGCAGGCCTTAAATCAAGTAAAAGAGGCACTGAAAAATCGGCCAGAAGAACAGGTTGCCGCCCTGCGTGATTCGGCTCAGCCGGACATTAACCAAGGTCGCCAAGCGCTGGAAACGGGAAAACAAGCGCTTGCGCAGTTGGAGCAACAACCAGGAATTCCAGCTGAGATGCTTGAAAAGCAAAAAGACGAATTGGCTAAACAAGAACAACTGTTGACTGAAAAAGAAACAGAGCTAGCCAATTTGAAAGCCCCAACGTATTATTATTTTACCAGGGAAGACAATCCAGGATTTTCTGAATATCAAGATAACGCTGATCGGATTTCTTCTTTAGCCACGCTGTTCCCGTTGTTCTTTTTCCTAATTGCGGCATTAGTCAGCTTAACTACCATGACACGTATGGTGGAAGAAAAAAGAATGGAAATTGGTAGTTTGAAAGCTTTAGGTTATCGTAATCGTGAAATTGCTTCGATTTTCATTACCTATGCAACGGTTGCTAGCCTAACAGGTGCATTATTAGGATTGGCAGTTGGCTATTATCTATTCCCTAAAATAATTTTTGATGCCTACGGTCAAATGTACAATATTCCTGATTTAGTTACACCGTGGTACTTAAATTACAGTTTATGGGGCATCATTGTAGCCTTAGCTTGTACTGTGGGAGCGGCCTTAGTGACATTAAGAATCGATTTATTAAGTACACCAGCTACCTTGCTAAGACCCAAAGCGCCGAAAGCAGGACAACGGATTTTACTAGAACGAATCCGCCCTTTATGGCAACGCATGAGCTTTATTCAAAAAGTGACCGCTAGAAATCTGTTCCGCTATAAACGACGGATGCTGATGACTGTTATCGGAATAGCTGGTTGTATGGGGCTGTTAATTGTTGGTTTTGGTTTACGCGATTCAATTGTGGATGTCGCTACAATTCAATTCAATAAAATCTGGCATTACCAAGCAGTCGTGACTTTTAAAGAGCAAACAACAGCTGAAGAGACAAAAGAGTATCAAGAAACGTTGCGCAAACTGGATGGTTTGAATAAAACAATTCCGTTATATTCAGAAATCTTTAAAACGAAGGGCCAAGGTGCACCAACTCAAAATATTACTCTTTATGTGCCACAAGATCCTTCGAAAATGGCTGATTTTCAGTTATTTAATGATCGAGTCACTGGAGAAAAATATTCCCTCAACGATAACGGTGTAATCATTAATGAAAAATTAGCTAAATTATTTGGCTATAAAGTCGGAGATCAATTAAATTTAGAAAATAGTGATAATCAAACCTATCACGTGAAAATTGCCGCGATTGCAGAGAACTACACGGGTCATTTTGTCTATATGACGCCGAAACTCTACCAGACGATGACGAAACAGAAGCCGGAGTATAATACAGAATTCCTACTTTTTGACAAAAAGTTATCCTCAAAACAAGAAACCTCAATCGGAGAGGCGTTGACAAAACAGCCGAAAGTGTTGAACATTACGTTTTTAACTGCGATGAAAGGTTCGTTTGATGATATGCTGAAAAGCCTTGATATTGTCATTTGGGTACTAATTGCTGTTTCTGGTTCTTTAGCGTTAATTGTGTTATATAATTTAACCAACATTAATGTTTCTGAACGGATTCGAGAACTTTCCACGATTAAGGTTTTAGGGTTTTACGATCGTGAAGTCACCACCTATGTTTACCGTGAAAACATTATTTTAACGTTCATTGGTATTATTGTTGGCTGCTTCTTTGGGAAAATTTTGCATCAGTATATTTTAGCAACCGTTGAAGTTGATTTAATTATGTTTTCGCCAATTATTCATTGGCCAAGTTATCTATATTCCGCAGTCATCACCATGTGTTTCACGTTGTTTGTGATGGTCATTATGCATCGGAAATTGAAGAAAATCAATATGATTGAAGCGTTAAAATCAAATGAATAGCACATTTTAAAAAACGAGGAGTCCGTAGAAGTTCGATAATTCTAGGGCTGCTCGTTTATTGTTGCTTCTTTTATTAAGAAAAAATAGGTCTTAAGATGTATCTTTTGAGATTTATTTGGAAATTACTACTCTTTTTATTTAAAAATTGGTACACTATTACTAGGTTATAGCACAGAAAGGAGTGTGGGAAAAGTGTTAGAAGGTCTACCATTGGAAACGGTTTATTTTTATGCATTAGTGGGGAGCGCGGTCCTCGCTTTTTTACTAATTATTTTTGGGGATGTTTTTAATTTTGATGGACCGGTTGACCCAATGCTGATTATTCCATGGATTGCTTTTACCTCGCTGTTTGGGTACCTTGGGGAAGAATTAACAGCGGTGAATAGTTGGCTTATTTTAATTGTCAGTGGTATTCTTTCAACCATTATTGTTTTCTTCCTAAATTTTTATGTGTTGGTCCCTTTGAAAAATTCAGAGGCCACAATTTCTATTTCGGAAAAAGACATGGAGGGTCGTGTTGCTACTGTGATTACCCCAATTCCTGTCCGGGGAATGGGCGAGATTCAATTGAAGAGTGTCACAGGTTCGTTAAGTCGACCAGCAGCATTTTATGTGCCACAAGAAGTGGCTGCGCCAAGAGGTAGTGAGGTATTGATTATTGAATTGAAAGAACGGGTTTGTTATGTCATTCCTTACGAAGGCAGTCTAAAAATATAGAGTAGGAGAGAAGAAAATGGGAATTTTGTTACCGATTATTATTGCAGTTTTAGTATTATTAATGTTATTAATTGTGTTTGTTTCTAAATATCAGACCGCCAAACCTGATGAAGCGTTAATTATCAGCGGGAGCTATCTAGGCTCTAAAAATGTTCATGTAGACGAAGGTGGCAACAAAATTAAAATCGTTCGTGGCGGTGGTGCGTTTGTCTTACCAGTGTTCCAACGTTCAAATCGAATTAGTTTGCTTTCAAGTAAATTAGATGTTTCTACACCAGAAGTGTATACAGAACAAGGGGTTCCTGTAATGTGTGATGGAACATCAATCATTAAAATTGGTTCGTCGGTTGAAGAAATTGCGACAGCAGCGGAACAATTTTTAGGAAAAACAACGGAAGAATTAGAAAATGAAGCACGTGAAGTATTAGAAGGACATTTACGTTCGATTTTAGGTTCAATGACAGTGGAAGAAATTTACCAAAATCGTGATAAATTTAGCCAAAGTGTACAAGAAGTTGCCAGTGTTGACTTAGCTAAAATGGGCTTAGTTATTGTGTCGTTCACAATTAAAGAAGTTCGTGATAAAAATGGATACTTGGATTCATTAGGGAAACCAAGAATCGCTCAAGTTAAACGTGATGCAGATATTGCTGAAGCAGAAGCTTTGAAAGAAACTCGCATCAAAAAAGCGGAAGCAGAAAAAGAATCACAACAAGCGGAATTGCAACGTCAAACAGAAATTGCAGAAGCTTCAAAAGAAAAAGAATTGAAATTAGCGTTATACAAACAAGAACAAGACATTGCCAAAGCCAAAGCAGACCAAGCCTATAACTTGGAAAGCGCGCGTGCACAACAACACGTGGTGGAACAAGAAATGGAAGTCAAAGTCGTTGAACGTCAAAAACAAATTGAGTTAGAAGAAAAAGAAATTACGCGTCGTGAAAAACAATACGACTCAGAAGTGAAGAAAAAAGCCGATGCAGATCGTTATGCACGCGAACAAGAAGCTCTTGCTCAAAAAGCACGCGAAGTGGCAGAAGCCGAAGCAGAACGTTTCAAAGTTGAAGCATTAGCCGAAGCGGAAGCCAACAAAACGCGTTTAACAGGTCAAGCGCAAGCCGAAGCTATTTTAGCTCGTGGTGCAGCGGAAGCCGAAGCCAAACAAAAGATTGCTGATGCCTTTAAAGAATATGGTGAAGCAGCTGTGTTAAGTATGGTGATGGAAATGTTACCACAATTAATGAAAGAAGCAGCACAACCATTGGGCAACATTGACAAGATTTCAGTGGTAGATACAGGCGCAGGTGGCGAAAATTCTGGCGCCAACCGTATTACCAATTATGCAACAAACTTGTTGGCTGGTACACAAGAAACACTAAAAGAAACAACGGGCCTCGACGTGAAAGAGCTAATTGAAAACTTTTCTAAAAAAGGTACCTCAAATAGCGTGAACTATCATGCAACAGAAGGTTCAGAAAAAGAATAGAAATCAGCCTTTAAGGAGTAGCGAATCGCATTTCGTTACTCCTTAATGCTGCATTGAAACGATAAACAAACAATCTGACAGAGAAATAGCGGGTGCTTGTTTTGTTTCAAAGATTCTGATAACATAGAGTTCTTGGAGGGATAGAGATGTCAAAAAAGAATAAAGATATTGAAGTACGTGTTGAAGAAGAAAAAGCCCAATACAATGGAGCAAATGTTTTAATGAACAAATTATTTATTGGTAAAAAAGAAATCGGTCGTGTCATTCCGCAAAATGATAAAAAATTCATCATTGAAATTGATGGCAAGCAAGAAGGTACAGCAAAAAATCTGGACGAAGCCTTTGAAACAATTATTCGTCAATGGAATTTAAGTGAATAAAAAATAAATAACAATTTTTTTAAAAAAAGGGTTGCTTTTTTCTGGAAAAGATTGTATTATAACTAAGTCAGGTCGTTACAGCGACAATGACTTTTTGGAGGAATAGCGAAGTGGCTAAACGCGACGGACTGTAAATCCGTTCCTTAGGGTTCAGTGGTTCGAATCCACTTTCCTCCATTTTCTTTTTGGGGTATAGCCAAGCGGTAAGGCAACGGACTTTGACTCCGTCATGCGTTGGTTCGAATCCAGCTACCCCAGTTTTCAGAACATTTCTGGTAGAGAGATGTTCTTTTTTTGTATAATTATATAACAAAAATGAGGTAAGATTTTCCTCATGTACAGGCTAGAAAAGTTTTCATTTATATAAGAATATGCTAAAGTATTAAGAAAGAATAGTCTGGAGTTGATAAGAATGAACTTTAAAGAAAAAATTACAGAAATGGTTGAAAATGTTTACGATTTAGCACGCGATGGTAAGTATGATGTCAAAGTTGACTTAATTCCTCGTAAAAAAGGCAACATCAAAAGTGGTGTTAAAGTCACTTCTTCAAGAAATACAGCCCACAATATCAAATGGCGTTCAAAAAACTAACTCGTCTTTAACAGAAACACCGGAGCAGACAAAATTATTGTCTACTCCGGTGTTTTTATTTTTCTAATTCGATGCCTAAGACAGTTAAATGCCCATTACCAACTAATTTGATAACTAATTGGGCTAAGTGGTTGGGTGTCATATCCGTTTCGCTAGTAATCCACCAATGAAGGGTACCGATGAAGATAGAGGTCATGTATTCAATAACAAAATCTATCGGTACATCAATATCATTTTCGGTAATACGCAACTGCGAAAAAATCGTCGCATATTTTTCTTCGATAATCTCAGCTAAGCGTTTTCGAAAGTGTTCGTCGAAATTATTGTCCATGATAGTTAAGAAGAAAGATTTGTTCTCTTGAATGTTGATGTAGAGTTGCGTCAGAAGTTCTTCAATGTGCTTCACGCGGACACGGTTGCCATTAACCAGTTGTTGCGAATCAAGAATAGCGGTAAAAGCACTAAGCGTAAAGGTGAAGATTGCATCATATAAATGCTGTTTGTCTTTAAAATGAGCATAAAAAGTCGCACGATTAATCATAGCTTCATCAGCAATATCCTGAATCGTCACCGCTTCGTAGCCTTTCGTTTCTACAAGTTTAAAAAAAGCTTCAATAATCATTTTTCTGGTTCGTTGTACTCTAAGGTCTGTTTTCTTTGCCATCATAAATTCCTTTCGAGATAGTCAACATTCGTGGAAACTTTGTTGTTTATCTCACAAAATAGGGTAAATTGCTTGTTGCAAATCATTTAGAACCTTTCTAAAATAGGTATATCTATTATAACAAACAGTTTGTATAATAATCAACAAACTGTTGGGAAATGAAGGGGTATTTTAATTGATGGTTATGAGAGCAGGGATTGATGTTGGGTCAACGACAGTAAAATTAGTATTTTTAAATAAACAAAATCAGCCTATTTTTACAAAATATGAACGCCATTTTTCAGATGTCAAAGCAGCAACTGAACGCATTTTAAAAGAAGGGCTAGCAAGGATCGGTGCAGACCAACCTGTGACAATGAGCATAACTGGCTCTGGTGGTATGGGGCTGGCTGAGGTATTAGGGATTCCCTTTGTTCAAGAAGTTATCGCGTGTACACGAACTGTTGAAACAATAATCCCAGAAACGGATGTTGCTATTGAACTTGGCGGAGAAGATGCAAAAATCACTTTTTTTGATGGTGCTTTAGAGCAACGAATGAATGGTAGTTGTGCAGGTGGGACAGGCGCCTTCATCGATCAAATGGCTGTTTTACTTAAAACGGATGCCAATGGAGTGAATGAATTGGCGAAGAATTATCAAACTATTTATCCGATTGCTTCCCGCTGTGGGGTTTTTGCTAAAACGGATGTTCAACCTTTAATCAATGAAGGAGCAGCGAAAGAAGATATCGCGGCGAGTATTTTTCAAGCGGTAGTTAATCAAACAATCGCTGGGTTAGCTGCTGGTCGCAAAATTAAAGGTAAAGTAGCGTTTTTAGGGGGACCCTTATTTTTCATGTCAGAATTGAGAAAACGGTTTATTGAAACCTTAGCAATTCAGCCAGAAGATGTTATTTTTCCAGAACAACCGCAACTGTTTGTAGCAATGGGTGCAGCACTTTATTCAGAAGATGCAGCCGAATGTACATTGGAAGAATTAATTCAGCGCTTAGTGAACAGCCAGGCTACTGATTTACAGCCGAGCGACACGTTACCACCGTTATTTAACAGCGCAGAAGATTTGGCAGATTTTCGAGAAAGACACGCGCAAGCTCAAGCAACGGAGAAACCTTTATCTCAACATACTGGCGTGACCTTT
Organism: Enterococcus sp. C102(2024); assembly: GCF_040888205.1. Classification (NCBI taxonomy): domain Bacteria; kingdom Bacillati; phylum Bacillota; class Bacilli; order Lactobacillales; family Enterococcaceae; genus Enterococcus; species Enterococcus sp. C102(2024). The sequence goes on from NZ_JBFOHH010000001.1 coordinate 314,382, forward strand.
TTAGGGATTGATGCAGGCTCTACAACGACAAAAGTCACATTGATTGATGAAGATGGTCATTTGTTGTTTTCTTTTTATGGTAATAACCAAGGGCAACCTTTAGAAACCACCATGACAGTACTGAAATCACTTTATCAACAACTGCCTGAAGAAGTTTTTATCGGAAAAGCGGCTGTTACAGGATATGGAGAACAGCTAATAAAAAATGCGTTAAAAGTCGATATTGGTGAAGTTGAAACGATGGCCCATTACAAAGCAGCCAACCATTTTCAGCCAGGTGTGGATTTTATTTTGGATATCGGAGGACAAGATATGAAAGCGATGACCATTAAAAATGGCGTGCTTTCCTCCATTCAATTAAATGAAGCTTGTTCTTCTGGGTGCGGTTCTTTTATCGAAACCTTTGCGCAATCTTTAAAATATAATGTGAAGGATTTTGCTTTGGCGGCTTTAGAATCGCAAGCGCCTGTTGATTTAGGTTCTCGGTGTACTGTTTTTATGAACTCAAAAGTGAAACAGGTTCAAAAAGAAGGGGCCTCTGTCGGCGATATTTCTGCTGGACTATCTTATTCAGTCATCAAAAATGCCATTTATAAAGTCATTAAGGTTCGCCGACCTGAAGAGTTGGGAGAAAAGATTGTCTGCCAGGGAGGAACATTTTACAATGAAGCGGTCTTGAGAGCTTTTGAAAAAATTAGCGGTCGTGAAGTGGTTCGTCCTTCTATTGCTGGTTTGATGGGGGCTTATGGGGCAGCGCTGATTGCTTTGGACGCTTATGAAATTGGGGAAGAAACCACGCTTCTTTCTTTAGGAGAGTTAGCGGCATTTACCTCTGAAAAGGAATTTACTCATTGCGGCTTGTGTGAAAACAATTGTCAGTTAACGGTCACAGTGTTTTCAGATGGGCGTCAATTTATTACGGGAAATCGCTGTGAACGTGGTGTGCGAATTAAAATTAAACGAGAAGAACGCAAAGTGAATTTGGTTGATTATAAGTACCGCAAGTTATTTAAGTACCGACCTTTGCGGGAAAATAAAGCGTTTCGTGGGCGCTTGGGTATCCCTAGAGTCCTAAACATGTATGAAAATTATCCTTTGTGGCATACATTTTTTACTGACTTGGGCTTTCGGGTCGAATTATCGCCACGTTCTAATAAACAAATCTATGAACAAGGCCTTGAAACGATTCCCAGTGATACGGTTTGTTACCCAGCGAAAATGGCGCATGGACATATTCAAGCATTAATTGATGCGCAAGTGCCAATCATCTTTTATCCTGGTGTCGTTTTTGAACAGCAAGAAACATTGGAAGCGGATAATCATTTTAATTGTCCAATTGTGCAAAGCTACCCAGATGTCATTCGAAATAATGTGGATGCCATCAGAGAGGGCCAAGTGGATTATCGAAATCCCTATCTTAATCTAGCGAATGAAGCTGCAGTTGCCAAAGTTTTAGCTGAAAATTTTGCTGATTTAGGGATTTCCTTAGAAGAAATTCAAACAGCGCTGCATCATGGTTATCAAGAATTAGCAGCTTTTAAAAAAGAAATTAAAGAAAAAGGCGAAGAAACGTTAGCCATGTTAACTGAAAAAGGCCAGAGAGGGATTGTCTTATCGGGGCGACCGTATCACTTGGATCCAGAGATTAATCACGGCATTGCCGAAGTCATTACACAGGAAGGATTCCATGTCTTGACAGAAGACAGTATCTCGCATCTTGGAGACGTGCAGAATTTACGTGTGGTGAATCAATGGGTCTATCATTCTCGCTTATATGCGGCGGCTAAAGTAGTGGCTAAGACGAAAAATTTAGAACTTGTCCAACTGAATTCCTTTGGTTGCGGCTTAGATGCTGTGACAACCGATCAAGTAGAAGAAATCATGGATCGGTCTGGCAAAATTTATACAGTCCTCAAAATCGACGAAGGCGCGAATTTGGGCGCAATTCGTATTCGGTTGCGCTCCTTGAAAGCGGCTGTCAATGAGCGGGAGAAGCAACAGTTTGTTCCGCATAGACAAATGGAAGAGCCAGAGAAAATTGTGTTTACAAAACAAATGAAAAAAACACATACTTTACTGTTACCAATGCTTAGCCCGATTCATCAATCTGGATTAGTCGATGTAGCATTACAAGCTTCTGGCTATCATGTCGTCTGTTTGCCTGCGCAGGATAAAGAAGCCGTGAATGTCGGGTTAAAATATGTCAATAATGATGCGTGTTACCCAGCAATTATTTCTATCGGACAACTAGTCGAAGCTTTGGAAAGTGGTCAATATGATTTGGATAATGTCAGTGTTTTAATGACGCAAACAGGGGGCGGTTGTCGCGCAACGAATTACATTCCATTATTACGAAAAGCCTTGAATGATGCTGGTTTTTCTCAAGTTCCTGTAGTTTCAGTTTCGATGGGCAATAAAGGAGTCGAATCTAATCCAGGATTTAAATTTACGTTGCCAATGATCAAACGCTTAGTAGTTGCCTTTTTATATGGTGACTTATTCGAACGAGTAGTTTATCGAACAAGACCTTATGAAACAGAAAAAGGAATGGTGGATCAACTGCACCAAGATTGGCTAAAAAGAGTGGAAGCCAATGTCCGGAATGGTTCGCTGACACAATTTAATCACTTCATGAAAAAAATTATTCGGACGTTTGATGAAATTCCTTTACAAGAGATAAAAAAACCAAAAGTCGGTGTGGTCGGGGAAATTTTAGTGAAATATTCGCCGACAGCGAATAATGATATTGTGCGTTTGTTAGAAGAAGAAGGTGCTGAAGCAGTTGTGCCAGATATTGTTGGCTTTATGAACTATTCTTTGTACAATCAAATTTGGAAATACGAAAATATGGGCATGTCAAAACAAAGCAAACGTTTAGCAGAATTTGCGATAAAAATCATTGAATTGGTAGAAAAACCAATGGATAAGGCATTGAGAAAATCGGTCCGTTTTGATGGCATTCATTCCATTTATGATATGGCAGCAGACGCAAGTAAAATTTTATCAATTGGCAATCATACGGGTGAAGGTTGGTTTTTAACAGCTGAAATGATTGAGCTCTTAAAACATGAGGTGAAGAACATCGTTTGTATGCAGCCGTTTGGATGTTTACCAAACCATATTGTTGGAAAAGGGGTCGTGAAAGAGCTACGACGTCAATATCCGCAAGCAAACATTGCGGCGGTGGATTATGATCCTGGGGTATCTTTGGTCAATCAGTTGAACCGAATCCGTTTGATGATGGCCACAGCGAACAAGTTGATGAAAGAAGAAAATGTAAAAAGATAATAACTAATAGAAATTCGTTTAAAAACATTTGACTTGGTCACTTTTTACTGACCAAGCCAAATGTTTTTGTTATAAAAAAAGTATGCAACTAGACCAACTTTGATAAAAATTCCAATTCCTCTTTTATTTATCATTTTTTGGTTGTTTACACGGTCTATACCAGTTATAATAGAAGAGGAGATGAACGAAGAGGAGGAAGCGTAAATGGTTCAAAATATACCAATTTATATTCAAATTCACGATAAAATCAAAGAAGATATTGAAAAAGGTGTCTGGAGTATCGGGGATCGTTTGCCCTCTGAGCGAGAATTAGCCTTGAAATTTGATGTTAGTCGAATGACTTTACGCCAAGCCATTCAGACTTTAGCAGACGAAGGGATTTTAGAACGAAAAATTGGTTCAGGAACGTATGTAGCACGTAAGAAAGTTCAAGAAACAATGACAGGTACCACTAGTTTTACAGAAATTACCTTGTCTCAAAATCGCGTTCCTTCTAGTCGGACGGTGTCTTATTTTGTAGCGAAACCTAGTTCTAGTGAGATGGAAAAATTACAACTAGGTCCAGAAGATTCAATTTTACGAATGGAAAGAATTCGTTTTGCGGATGACATTCCGATTTGTTTTGAGGTGGCGAGCATTCCTTATTCATTGGTCTCGCAATATGGCAAATCTGAAATCACGAACTCTTTTTATAAAACACTTGAAGCCAAATCTGGCCACAAAATTGGCCATTCTAACCAAACAATCTCTGCTGTTCAAGCATCGGAACAAATCGCAGAATATTTAGAGATTAAACGAGGCGATGCGATTCTGCGTGTGCGCCAAGTATCCTATTTTGAAAACGGACTACCTTTTGAATATGTTCGTACGCAGTATGCAGGAAGTCGATTTGAGTTTTATTTAGAGAAGTAGAGAAAAAGAATGAATAAAAGATAGGAAAACTTATCAATGTGATAAGTTTTCCTATCTTTTATTTTTTTTTGCTAAAGAAATAAATTGTTTTTTTAATAAAATGCATATTTACTTATTAATTTATCTGACGTTAAAAAATAACGATTTAATGGAATTTGTTTATTTTTTAAAATTTTATTTAAATATTTTTTGAATAATTTTTATTTATCAGTTATTTTTGTTTTTATTTTAATAAATATTGATTTTGGTGGTTTTGCAATGTTGTTTTTAAGAGTTTTTATTTGTTTATTTTATTGTTATAATTATTTTTATGCGAATACGTATATTTTTAAATAGTTGTTGACTATATTTTTTATATATAGTTATAATATTTGTAACAGGTAATAAAACTATAAAAAATGTGGAGGGATTACTTATGGCAGGATCAATTGCTGTAACACCAGAACAACTGAAATCACAAGCGAAAGTATATTCGCAAGCATCGTCTCAAATTCAAGATGCAATTCGTAAAGTGAATTCAATGAACCAACAAATTTCACAACAATGGAAAGGGCAAGCATTTCAAGCGTATCTGGAACAGTATAATCAATTGGAAGGTAATGTCAAACAGATGGAAGAATTATTGATTAGTATTAATCAACAATTAAACAAATATGCAGATACTGTCGCAGAACGTGACCGTCAAGATGCAGGATCATTTGGCTTTTAATTGATCAAAGATTGAAGCGCTAGCGCAATGAATTGCACTAGCGCTTTTTCTAAAGGAGAGAAGATAATGGAAGGGAAAATAAAAAAAGGTATCCCTTTTGCCTTAGCAATTGGAGCAACTTTCTTGTTATTACTTTTTTTCATTCATTTAGGGTTTAAAGATGAGAACGTGACTCGAAGTAGCAAAGATCAGACAACAAAGATGCAGTACGCATTAGTTAATGAAGATAAAGGCGCAAGTTTTGAAGGAAAACGTTATGCATTAGGTTCTGATTTTGTCACATTAATTAACAAAGATACAGCTAATCGATGGGAAACAACGACTCGGAATATCGCAACATCTGGGGTTGAAAATGGACAATTCGATGCTCAAATTATTATTCCGCAAGATTTTTCGGAGAAATTATTGTCACTACAAGCTGTTAGTCCAGAGCAGGCTTCTGTTGAATACCAAGTGCGAGACGGACAAAATGAATTGACCAATCAAGCAATTCAAGACAAAGTAAATACTATTTTGAAAGATTTTAACCAACGCGTAATTCAGATGTATTTTTCCAGTATTGTTGGAAATTTAGTTATCGCACAACAAAACGTTAACCAAATTACTGATACGCAGTTGCTGTATCAAAATCAATTAGAAGAAACAATTCAGCAACCATTTAAAGAAATTCCCATGAATTATACGACAGTATTAAGTACGGCTAGTATTTTAGATGAGGACAATAAATTATTTACAAACGAGCAAGAAGCGTTTGTAAAATCAGTACAAACCTTATTAGAAAGCAACAATCGGAGCTTAGAATCAACTAGTAAGACAACGGAAGATACGAAAAAATCAGTGGACGAGTATTCGAAAGAAGCAAATGAAAAAATAAAAAAATCAATTGCACAATTTAATGAACAGTTTGAGAGACAAAAACAAGAATTGACTAATCAATGGGAAAGTGACACGACAGTATACAAACAACAATTCGATCAACTAAATGGAATGGTAATCAATCAGTTTAGCTCCTTCTACACACCAAGTGAACAAGGAAACTCAGGGATTTATGCTGACTTTTTATCAGAATCTAAATTATTTCAAGAAACACAAAGCAATCGCATTGGCGAACTACAAAAAGAAATCGCAGAACTACATATGCAAGTAGAACAATTAACTGCGTTAAAAAAGCAAATTGCGGCTACATATTATAATGATCTTGAAGCAACACCTGAGATAGCAACAGACACTCAAATTAAGCAAGCGATTATTCAGTTAATTACGAACGAAAAAGAAAATATACCTAACTTAGATAAAAATTATCAGGAAAGATTGGAAGAATCACTAAGTGAAATTTCTTTTGTAAGTTTAGAAAGACTCGTTAGTGAATTAGAAATGAATAATAGGATTTCAGTTGAACAAGGAAATCTTTTCCGTGATGAGTTACAAATTATTCAGCGATATGCAGAACAACATGAACTTGATTTCACCAGTTCAAGCCGCTTTATGTATTTGGAACCTAAACAACTTCATGAAGATACTATAGCGATTCCACAAGAAAAAGTAACTTTTTCACTAGCGACAAATCAAGAGTCGGTTATTTCATTACGACAAACCAATACACAAAATGGCGAATTGTCATTTCTTTTAGATGATTCAAAAGTTCAAACAATTAAAACATCTTTGAATCAGCAGTTAGCAGGTACAGGTTACAGCATTGATATTTCAGCAATTACCCCAACACAGCTAACAATTACCAAACCAGTCAAAATACAAGCTGAGATTCCTGAGAATGATGAAGTGGACGAAGAAAATACGCAAGAAGAGTTGGCAGAAGAATCCGAAGATGAATCTGAAAAAGTAACTGAGCCAGTAAATGATTTGCTCTCACTTCCAGAAAAACTTTCCTTAACGATTGACTTACCAATGTCTTGGCAACTGACACCAGAACAACAAAAAACAGCATTTAATCAGATTGATTATTCTTGGTGGGTAAATAATGAGCTTCAAAATGCACGTTCGTTCGCTGTGTATATTGCAATGGACCAACCATTAGTAACCGATATTCCTGAAATCATGAAGCAATTTCAACTTTTAGATACTGTATCACAACAAATTGTGACTTTATATGGTACGCCTAATCAAAGTCTATCTATTCAAGAGTATGCAGCAATGTTAACTGCTCCTGAAAATCAGGATAAAACAATTGAAGAGTTAGCAGGTGAGACATCCATTTACTGGATGTACGATAATATCACTGAAAACGAGCAAACCATGATGATTACAGATAATTTATTAGACGAATATAAAAAAACAGGAAATCAATTATATCGAGAAACAGATGAACAAATTAATCAATTAAAACAATTAATTGGTACTGAGACAGATCAAAATGCAGATGGACAACCTACAACACTTTACGGAACATTAAATTTAATGACAGTCCCCGAAAAATTATTACGAGAAGCAGAGAAATTAAATACATGGTTTGATGAAGCAAAAAAACAAGTCAATGCGACATATGCTACTTGGCAAGAATCTGGAAAAGTGGGAGCTACTTCTGTAATTGATGAAAGAAATCCACATCCAGAAGAAAATCAAACCAGCACTTTAGATGTAGAAACAGAAAATTTAGTTAAAATGATGCAAACGTTAATGCAAACAACGAAAAAAACTAGTCTAACAACAGCTGATTCAGCAGCCAAAGTCAAAGATGTTGCCCCGACTATCAAAGAATTGAAAGCCTCAACAACCAAAGTTCAAGATCATGTGCAAAATATCTTAGCAAACTTAAATGATTCAATTGATGAGTCAAAGAAAACAACCAAAGAAAATGAAGAGTATGCGAAAACATTTGAAAAAGTATTGGCTAATACAAGAGACGGCGGTGCTGATAATCCACGGGTATTTAGTTTCCTTGCGAGCCCAATTCAAGGAGAAGGAATCTTTGGCGAAACACGACATGTCTCTTTAATTCCCTATTACGCTACCTTGATTGTTAGTATTCTAACATTCGTTATTGCGCTAACTTTCCAAGGCTTTATGAAGAAAAGAACAGTTACTGTAGCGGATGCGTTGGTTGAACCAACCAGAGTTTGGCAAAATATACCAAATCTGTTATTACTTTTGATTACGGTTATTTTGTTTGGGAGTGTCTTTTCACTTCTACTGGTGTTCAATGTATCTCAAATAAATCGATTCGCTTGGTTTAGCTATAGTTTCTTAGTATTTGCTAGCGGTGTACTTTTGGTTTGTGCTTGTTTGCGCCAATTTAAAAAACTTACTTTATATGTTTATGGAGCTATGCTGGGGTTATTTTTCATGTTGACACCTTTATTAGGCATTGCAACAAAGGTAGGATCATTAAGCAATTGGCTCTATCGTTTATCGCCGCTTCAAAATATCCAAAATGGCTTTACTGCTTTAGTAAATGGCGTACAAATTAGTTGGGTTAGTTACCTTATTTTAATCGTTTTACTTGTTTTAGGTGTTGTCCTTAATTTGTTTGTACGACCGGAGGAATAGCCATGAGAAAAATAATAAAAATAGTGATTGTTTTAAGTGTTAATATGCTCTATTTGTCATTGTCATCAACAAAAACAAAAGCAGAAGAAGTAGGCGCTTTAAAAATAAATAATCAAGTGATCTACCAAGACAATCAGCAGAAAAAAAACGTAGAAGTGAATTTTGTTATTCCGGATTTGTTTTTACCGATAAAAGCAGAGAGAGAAAAAGAAGTCAATCAAAGTAAAGCGATGGTTATCAACGAAGCAAAAAATGATGTATTTAGGACAGAACAGAATGCAAAAACATTAGCAGTTGATAAAAAGGTAAGGCCTTTTCTGTTCAAAGAGACGGAAACGGTCACTCCTCCTGAAAGCGTTGAATCTCTTGAGGTTCACCGAGAAATATCCATAAACTTTTGGTTGTACAGTGGTATTTTTTTAGGAAGTATAGTTATTTTATTCGTTGGTGTTTTTCTAGGAAACCGTTTTTCATATCATCGTGCACAAAGCGGAAATTAAGGAGTGAAAGAAACATGAACAAAAGAACATCGATTGGTATCGGCTTACATGTGTCGAATCAAATTATTGATTTGCAAATCCCTAATCAGGTATCAGTTGCACGTTTAAAAGAATTGTTACTCGAATCGTTTGAGCTGTTGCCAAACCGTTTGCCAGTATCATTTGAATTGGTTGTTTTGAATAAACCAATTCATTTAGCTGACAATCAATTAATTGCAGATTATCCATTAGGGAATGGCGACCAACTAGTAGTAAAAGAAATTATAAAGGAGACACATGGATGAGCGAGTTAAAGGATATTTCAGAGACAATCACGTTAGAAGCAACAAAAGAATATGTTCAAGTGACATTACAAGCAAATCAATATCAGTTAGAAAGACTAGAACAGTTTCAACAATTTTTAAAATCAAGTCGTGGATTTTTATCGGGAAAAATAATACAAGCAACGGAAGAAGCGTTAGTGATTCAATACCATAAGGATCAATATATGCAATCCATTTTACAAGCGATAAAAAAAATGGATCAATATGAGCGATTATTGTTAGCGCAAAGAGTTCATTATTTGGTTGATTTCTTAGGTACACCGGTCCAACCCTTTATTCATCCAGAAAACATCTATATCTTGGGAGAAGAATTATTAATTGCTCATCGTGGTTTTATGCAGGTCATTGTGCCTTATTCAGCAGATGAAAGAGAATTTTTTAAACAATATCGAGCGCTGATTTTAGCAATCTTACATCCAAAGTATGAGTATGAACAATTGATTCAAGGGAATGGCACCCTGAAAGATACGCTATCTAAACAATTACAAGAGGCGAAAACAATCAATGAAATTGAGCAAATCATTGGTGAACAAGTCATTCGTCAAAAAGCCAAGCGTGAAGCAGAAACCAAATTAGTGAGTAAAAAAAGTTATTTAACCTTTAAATGGGCCAGCTTAGTGTTATTGGCTTTAACGCTACTTTTTGCAACTACAACAGGGATTTATGTCTTAAAAAAATTACCAGCCCAAGAGCGAGTGAGTTTGGCAGAAGCGCAGTATATTTCTAATGACTATGCAAGTGTTACGAAAACATTAAAAGAAGATACACCAGAAGAATTACCGATAGGAGCTAAGTATGTTGCTGCTGTTAGTTCTGTCCAACTAGATAATTTATCAAATGAACAAAAAACAGCAATTTTAAATAATTTATCTCAAAAATCTAGTGAAAATACCTTACTTTATTGGATTTATATTGGCAAAGGAGACTTTGAAAAATCATTAGATATTGCCCAAAATTTAGGCGATAACCAATATATATTACATGCCTATACAAAATTATATGATGCAACCAAAGCCAATAACAAAATGAACGGCGAGAAAAAACAAGCATTGTTAACAAAATATGAAGAAGCGATTGATAAATACATGAAAATCTTGGGAGGAAAAACGGATGACAACGAAAATCAGTAAAAAATTGGTCTCTGTGAATGATCAAATTCATACATCTAGCATGATTTATTTTGACATTTTTTATTTTGGTACCCAACTTCTTCACCGTCAAATTACGGCTAAAAACCCAAGTGTTTCAATCAATCAACAATTATTTTTTTACGAAAATGAAGAATTATTCTGTAATGGTGAAACCTTTGATTCTGCTGAAAATTTTTCTGTTTTTCCCCACGAAGAATTAATTACTGTCACCACCAATAAACCGCAGAAAGATTTTTTAATTGCCTCTGCCAAAAACGCTGCGATTTCATTAGAAACAGATGCCATCATCAATATTACACTAGCACCAGAAACTGGGGAATATACAGCAACGATTTATCCCGGAGAAGATACGATTTACTACAATCATTATTTAGTTGAAAAAGGAAGCTATGCTTTTGCAGTCGGTGATCAATTAGTTGTCAATGGCTTAATCATTGAAGTTCGGGAAAAACAATTAAAGTTAACAAGTCTAGGAGCTACATATTCCCTGAATCCTTGGCAAATTGTAGAAGAGGAGGTTATTCCAGAATATCCTGTCGATTTCCCGTCATTTCGACGAAGTCCACGGATTCACTTGAAGGAGCCAAAAAAACAAATAGAAATTGCTGCCCCAAAAGTCAAGCAAACAGAAGGGAAAAATGAACTGTTACGGACGATTGTCCCACCTTTAGGAATGGTCGTTTTGAGTGGCGCAACAAGCTTTTTAAGTGGGGGCAATCCAATTATGATGCTTAGTATGGGCGGAGCGAGTTTATTGACGGCTGGTTTTTCAGTCTCTAGTTATTTCACCAATAAAAAAGAAACAAAGCAAAAGAATATCGAACGGACAAATAGCTACGAACAATATTTAATACAAGAGAAAGCTCATTTAAGTATACTGCAACAAGAACAAAAAGAGGCCTTGGAATATATGAATCCTTCCATGAACGAATTAGCCTTAATGACAAAAGAGTATCATGCGCGAATATATGAACGCATGATGACTAATGAAGATTTTTTGACAGTTAGCTTAGGGGTTGGTGAAATTTCTTCAAGTTTTACGACAAATTATCAGTCAACTGAAGATGATTCACTAAGTCAAGAAGCTGAAGAACAATTAGTATGGCCATATAAACAATTAGAAAAGGCGCCGATTGTTGTACCACTAATGGGACAAACCTTAGGATTGGCGGGAACACCTGCTGTTTTAAGGACAGCCATTCAAACGTTGTTATTTCAAGTGTCTGTTTTACATTCCTATCGTGACGTAGAGTTTGTTACTTTAGTACCAGAGGAAGATTATCAGAAAGATTGGCATTCTTGGCGTTGGTTGCCACACGTCAAAATCCGCAGCCTGAATTTGCGTGGGATTGTTCATGATCCTCAAACAAGGGATATGGTTTTAAATTCTTTCTATCAAATGATTACGAAACGTCGTCAACAAGTGCGCGAAGCCGGCAATGAAAAAGTTCACTTTCAACCACAGTATATTCTGTCGATTTTAGAGGAAAGCTGGTTGTCAGGGCATGGCTTAAATGAATTTTTAGCTGAAGATATGAGTCAATATGGTGTGACAGTTATTTGGGGAAAAGATGCTTTAAATATGTTACCAGAAACGACAACTACACTGATTGAGTATCAAAGTAGTGAAGCGGCGACTTTAATCAATCAAAATAATAAATATGTGAACCAAAACTTCGTTCCTAATCATTTACCGACTGCTTATCCGCTTGCTTATGCGATTCAGCGCTTGGCGAACTTGCAGCATGTGGAAGTGGAGAAGAATGCGGTGCCAGAAAGTCTGAGTTTACTTGAGCAATACGAAGTAACAAGGATTGAAGAATTAACTATCGATCAACGTTGGTTGAATGCGCAGCCAAATAAATCAATTCGTTCACTAATTGGCTGGCGTGGTAAATCAGATTATGTCTATTGGGACTTACACGAACGTTTGCATGGGCCTCATGCACTTGTTGGAGGGACCACAGGCTCCGGAAAATCAGAATTTTTAACAACTTATCTAATTGGCTTAGCGATTAATTTTTCTCCTGAAGATATCGGCATGTTGATTATTGATTGGAAAGGTGGCGGAATAGCCAATACATTAGATAAGCTACCGCATTTTATGGGCGCTATTACCAATTTAGACGGAGCCGGAACAGCTAGAGCCTTAGCCAGTATCAAAGCAGAATTGGATAAACGTCAACGAGAATTCGCCAAATATGGTGTGAATAATATCAACGGATATATGAGTTTATACAAACAACGACACGAACCGAAACCTGATATTATCTATCCTACTAAACCATTGCCTCATTTAATTTTGGTTTCTGATGAATTTGCGGAATTAAAAGCGAATGTTCCAGAATTTTTAGATGAGCTAACTTCGGTGGCGCGGATTGGCCGTTCATTGGGTGTTCATTTAATTTTGGCGACACAAAAACCAAGTGGTGTGGTAAATGATCAAATTGAAGCCAATAGTACCAGCAAAATTGCTTTGAAAATGGCTAGTGTCCAAGATTCTAATGAATTATTAAAAACACCAGATGCAGCTCAAATTACCAATCCTGGTCGGGGGTATTTAAAAGTTGGGGAAAATGAAGTTTATGAAATGTTCCAAAGTGGTTATGCGGGTGTTCCTTACGATCCTGACCAAGTGATGGAAGAAGTGGTGGATGAACGGCTATATCGGATCAATGATTTAGGACAAACTGAATTGCTTTATGATCCAGGTGAAGAAGTGGTTCAAGGAAAAGATAAGAGCGACTTACCAACCCAATTGGAAGCTGTTATTACTACGATTGGTGAAATTTTTGAACAATCAACACTAACGATTCCAGATAAACCGTGGTTACCTAATCTTGAAGAAAAAATAGCAACACCAAATATTGGAAAATCGAATGATCGTAGCCTTAAAGTACCAATAGGCTTACTTGATATTCCTGCAAAGCAAGCTCAAGAAGTCTATGAATATGATTTGGAGAAGTCCAGCCATACAGCAATTTTTGCGAGTCCAGGATATGGGAAATCGACGATTTTACAAACGATAGCAATCAATCTTGCCCATAAGAATACCCCTGAGCAAGTACATTTTAATTTATTAGACTTTGGGAATAACGGGCTACTTCCGTTGAAAGATTTGCCCCATGTGGCAGACATTGTGACGTTAGAAGAAGACGAAAAATTGCAAAAAATGTTGGATCGAGTTAGCCAATTACTAGCGCAAAGAAAGCAACTATTTAAAGAAACTGGCGTAGCTAGTCTAATCCAATATGAAGCGAAAACACAGCAAAAATTACCAATCATTATTAATTTGCTAGATAGCTATGATGGTTTAAGTTTAGAAGATCAACGGAAAGACGGGATTGACGAGCTACTTTTACAACTCTTAAGAGATGGTGCTAGTCTTGGCGTTTACTTAATTTTTACTGCGAGCCGTTCTGGCAGTATTCGGATGAATATGATGAGTAATATCGCAACTAAAGTCGTTCTTTATTTGAATGATGAAAGTGAAATAGGTAGCTTGTTAGGTAGAGATGCTTTAATGGCTCAAGCAATCAGCGGACGTGGGCAAGTCATGTTGGATACGCCAACGGCGATTCAATTTTACTTGCCAGCAGAGGGTGAAAATAGTGCAGAATTATTAGAAAATTTAGAAACCAAAGTGGCTACGATGAATCATGACTGGGTGGGAATTCGTCCTGAAAGAATTCCAATGGTTCCTGAAAAATTATCACATGAACAATTCCAACAATTTGTACCAGAAAAAGAATTGAATCAGTTATATTTGGGATTAAACAAATTAAGTGCTGAACCAGAAACGTTACCCTTATTCCAAAGAAAAACGCTAGGTATTTTTCCAGAATCTACTAAACAATCCCAACTAATCTTTCCATGGTTTATGCAGCAAATCAGTGAATTAACTGTCAATTATGAAGTTGTCTTGATTGATGTAGCGGGGAACTTAGAAAAATGGTCTGAAAAAGTATCCCTTTATATTCAACGAACACAAGTAGTACAACAGAATGTGGAATTGAAAGAAGCGTTAGAAGCAATGTTAATTGATGAAACGACACAACGAATTGTGATTATTAATAGCTTGGCAGACTTGGTCGATAAATTATCATTGGATATTGATAGTCTGGCTTATATAACAAATAGTCCTATGGGCAAACTACAGTTAATTTTATTAGATACTTCAACAAAGCTTACATCTACTTACAGTAGTTTTATTTCGACAATCAAAGAAAACACAGAACAAGTTCTTTTCGGAGGTACATTGCAAAATCAATCATTTGTTGAAAATGTTCCTTATGATCAGCAAAATCTTCCTGTCCCTAAAAATGTGTTACATCGCTTAAAAGAAGAAGTATTAGATAAAATTGTTGTGCCAATGGAGGTGAACAAATGAGTGAAGATTTAACTACCCCTTTTTTACCATTGGGGAGTGTGTTGAAGTTAAAAGATACAACCAATGATACATTATATTATTTCATTGTTGCTCGAGCGATTGCCAAAAATGGTAACGGAGAAATTGTTTCTCGTTATAAAGTTGCACCACATCCTTTTGGGGATATACCAACACAAGAAGTCTTTTCAATTGAAGTAGAGCAAATTATAGAGGTTTTGTTTGAAGGTTTTTCTGATAAAACGGATGAAGAGTTTTTGGAAAATTTACTTTCACAAATGAACGGGAGTGCAGAATCGTTTCCAAAGGATTCTGAACCGGAGGTTGAAAAAAGTAGTGAACTAGAAAAAACGGAAATAGAAACAAATGGAGACCCATTTTATTATTTTAGAAAAGGAGGAGAGGACTAGATGGGAAAGATTGCCTCAAATCAAGGAGCCGCACAAGCGGCGGTTTCTGGGATTAGTAATGTATCGGTGAGTGGAGGCGCTAAATGTCAATTAGGAAAGAGTAATCTTTCTGGTATGAAAAAAGGTGCGCAAGTCAGTAATCAGCTTGTAGCTAACGTATCAAAGATGGTGGAATGTGTAAATAATCAAGCAAGTAAGTTTCCTAAATTAGCCGCAGTCATCGCAGCACGTGATAGCGGGACAAGATTTAAATAAGAGGGTCATAAAATGAAAAATAACGAGCAGTTACGAGCAGAATACAATCAAAAAATTATTGAAAAAGAGCACGAAATATCTTCAATTTCTAGTGCAAAGAGACAAGTTCAAAATTTATTTGACACATTAGAAGGAGATTTAACGCGAAATATACGTAAGTTAGAAAATTTGAATCATGAATTAGCTAAGAATGGTAATCAAGAAGCAAGATGGCTACAAGAAGATTATCTTCAGAAGCAGCAAAAGCAAACCTCTACTTTTCAACAAGTTCATCAGGAATTTTATCAACAATGTGTCAGAAAAAATGAACAATTAAATGAAGAACGTCTTGAATATCAAAAAGAAAGGAATGAATTGCCATGGGATTAATCTATTCAAGTAGTGACAGCGATGCCATCAAAAGTTCATTAGCAACGAATCTCTCTATTGCTCGGACAGCAGTCAGTAATCTAAACTCTGGTAGTCAGCAATTAATCGCAGCGATCGATGGCCAGACACTAGCAGGAGCAGCGTATACCGCAGGGAAAGGGTTATTTTCGGAGTTAGTGATTCCAACAATCAAACGTGTTTCGAGTGCAGTAGATAATGTTCAAAGAGATTTGAATACGTTCTCTTCAGCGGACAGTTTTATTGCCAGTGAAGGTTATTTGGAAGAAGACAACTTAAATGAACAATTAACATTATGTAAAAGTTCAAAGACAGCTTTGGAGAACGCTGAACGTACAGCCAACATGATTGCCAATGCATTGCCAGAGCCCTTACTATCAGAAATGATAAGAGGGATGCAGCGAGATTTCGCGAGGCGAGCGCAAGACTGTCAAAAGGATATTCAACGGATTGAAAAAAAGTTGAATAAGCTAAGAGAATTTAATGGCAAAATAAGTGGGCTGTTTCAAGGAAGTCTAGCTGAATTTAAACTGGCTATGCAAGGCATAATGGTGTTGAATGGAACAACAATTCATGCGGATGGTAGTTATACATTGCCAGAAGGAACGAGTAAAGAATGGTTTACAAAAATTCAAGGGATTGAAAGTTTAGAAGAAGCAAAGAAAAATCAACAAAATATGGCAAAAATGATTAATGACTTATTTAAGAAGAATCCAGCGGCGGCTATCGAAAAAGTCAAAAAAGATAAACGATTGTTTAACTATATTATTACTGCCTTGGATTCAGATAAAGTACCAGAGAAATTGAAAATGGCAGCATTAGAAATATTTATTTTTCAAGAAAATGTGAATGATTGGCCTAAAGAAAAAGTGCTGAAGGTTTTAAGAAGTTCGGAGCTGGCTATTTTAGCAGAAAAGTTGCCGCTAGATAAACAAGCTCAGTTATATGGGGTATTATTTAAATTAAGTGAAAAGGGTTGGGAAGTTTTAGCACCAATGAGCCACTTGACGGGTGTTTTGTCAAAAAGCTCATTGGGTTCACGAATCATTGCAGGTTCCAAAGTAGGTTTAGCTGAGTTTAAAAAATTGAAAGCTGTTTCTGATTTTTTAAAAGCACATCCCATACTGAAAGAAGGACTATTATATATAGGAGATGGTTTAACCTTCCTTTCCTATGCCTATGAAGAATACACCAATCCCAAAAGTCCGGCCTACGGAGATGAAAGTAAGGCTATTTATGGAGGAATAAACTTATTCTTATGGAATGCAGGACCACTAGAAGGAGCACAATATGGGGGACCTGTTGGGGCTGTTTTGGGGACGGTGAATACACTAATAAAAGGAGTTGATTATACAACACCTGAAATCAAATTTAATACTATTTTCGGTGAAGTATCTATCCATTCCAAAAATTACTATGTTGGATTTTCTGGAAATTCAAAGGTAAGAGAAGAGTGGAAAAAAGAGTGGTTAAGAAAACAATATGAGAATTACGGCAAGCACGAAGCTATTCCAACAGACAAAGAGTATAAAACTGGTGTAAAACCTCAAAGTGGAACACCTAATTTTAATCCAAATGATTAAAACTAATAGAATATAGAGGGATAATATGAATAAAATCTTAAATAAAATATCTTTTGATGATGCAAAGAATTTAATAGAAACTGCTAGTACTCAATTATACAAAACGCAAAAATATAAAATACTTTGTTTAGGACTATTTAGTATTTTTTTATCTTTATTGACAGTAAATAACTCTGTATGGACTACTTTGATTTTAATAATAATAATTTGTGGTAGTTACAGTTTAAATAGTTTATGTCACGTTAAATATCAGTTCTTAATTCAAGCTAGTGATAGTTTTACAATATATTTGTTAGTACAAAGCTGGACATTAAGTATAATTCTAGGAATACAATCAGACGGGAAACCTCTGTTTGGCTCTTTTTATATACTTATTTCTGTATGTTATTTAATTATTGTAGGGATGCTTAGTTTTTTGAGATGCAAAATCATGGTTTTGGAGTATCTAAGACAAAAAAATATTAATGTTGAAATTTCCAAAAAGACAATTTTTTTTAATAGTCTAATATTAAAATTATCTACATTGATGATTGTACTAATTGTGATAGGAATACAGTTTTATCGATTAAATAAATCTTGGTTGAGTCAAAGTACAAATGAAACTGGTTTATTGGTTATAGAAAATAAATGGCTAGGAACAGCGATATTTTTAATAATAATTGCCATTATTTTTCTCATTGTTCTTGTTTTTTCTCTACTTCCAACTATGATATTTAATAAAAAACTATTTGTTGAAGGAATTGTTTTGAAAAAATTTTCCGAGGAATTCCGTCAAGAATATGGCTTTACAAAGCAAGAATGGTATGGTGAAGATAGTTAGAACAAAAGAGGTCAAGTTTGAACCTGACCTCATTTATATAATATAAGCAACTAAATGTGGTATTTCACAGATATCTTTTCAAAAATTTCGCTAGAATCAAGAATTACTGTAAGATCTAAAATAGGCCTCAAAGAGTTTAAAAAATTGAAAGCTGTTTCTGATTTTTTAAAAGCATATCCCATACTGAAAGAAGGACTATTATATATAGGAGATGGTTTAACCTTCCTTTCCTATGCCTATGAAGAATACACTAATCCAAAAAGTCCAGCATATGGAGATGAAAGTAAGGCTATTTATGGTGGGATTAATTCATTTGCTTGGGACATGGGGCCGCTAGAAGGAGCAGAATATGGAGGACCTGTTGGAGCTGTGTTGGGGACGGTGAATACTACTGGTCGTATGGGAAAAGATATTATTAATTCTATTCCCAAAATATGGGGAGATAAAGATGGATTTGGTTGGTCATCTTCTGCAGAAGATAAAAGAAAATGGTTAAATGAACAATATAAAAAACATGGAGAATATGAAGTGATTCCAACGGATAAAGAATATAAAATAGGGGTGCCTGTTCATAGTGGCAGCACTAATATTAACCCGCAAATGAATAACAAAATTTATAAAAGGAACTGAGGTGCGTTTATGAAAAGTTTAAATAACATGATAAATATAATAACCTTTGAACAAGCAAAAAAAAATTATAAACTACGACATACTTTTAGAAAATATATCAGGTGAAAAGAATACGTTGCTGAGCTATTCTATCAAAAAAATATAATTTTGCTTGGGTCGATGATAATTCCTACGATATTTCTAATTGCAATGTCAACATACAATTTTAAAGATGTACCAAAACAAGGATATCCAATTTTTATTGCAATTATTGGAATAATTATAGGCATTGTCATTTTGAGTTGCTATTTATATTTCAAAATTTCTAAAAAAAAATCGTTGTATAGGATTGAATCGATTTAATTATAAAATGATACTGTTTTCATTGAGTGAAGTTAGCGTATTTGGCTATAGTGGGATAATCGTATTTGCGCAATTTCAACAGTTGAACACATATATCAGACTGTTATTGATAGTGCTTTACTATATTTTACTGTATAAGTTAGTAGTAATAATAATTGTTACCGATACAAAAAAAGTATTGAATGATACGTACGGTTTTGTATTACCTGTAAAAAAATGGCAACAAGGACTTAGTCGGTTTCCAGCTAGATTGATTATATTTACTATTGTGGGTATGCAAGTATATAGAATAACAAAATCTTTCTTTATATTATTCTGATATAAATAACATAACTAATTTTCTTTACGGTGTCGTTGGAGGATTTGGTGTTATACTCGGTAGTTTTTGCGTAGGTTTACTTCCAACAACCTTTTTTGATGGGAATGAATTTATTCAAGGCGCATTAATAAAAAAATATTCAGAAGAATTTCGTAGAACGTTTTTTTTGATAAAGAAGAATGGTATAGGAACAAATAATAATAGTTGCAAACATTTAAAATACATGAAAACTAACAGAAGATATTCATAACTATTTTTTCAGTAATAAATAAAAGTAATCCGGATAAACTTCTATGAATGAGACCAGAATAGTTATGCCAATTCTAAAAAAAGTTGAGATTTTGGAGTTGCAATATAACTTCTGGCCTTTCTACATAATATAGCATTAAAACATATACTATTTGGCAAAGAGCCGATACTTCTAAGTCTTTAGCAGTTCCTCTTGGCGTTCGTGGCAAAGATGACATTGTTTACTTGAACTTACATGAACGTGCCATGGACCGCATGGACTTGTCGCAGGAACGACTGGCTCTGGTAAGTCTGAAATCGTTCAAAGTTATATGTTGTCATTAGCTGTTAATTTTGCTCCAGAAGATGTAGGTTTTTTACCTATTGATTTTAAAGGAGGCGGAATGGCTAACTTATTTGCAAAATTACCTCATTTATTGGGTTCGATTACTAACTTAGATGGAGCTAGTTCAGCTAGAGCATTACAAAGTATTCGTGCAGAATTACAAAAACGACAAAGAAAATTTGGAGAATACGGGGTTAACCACATCAATGGTTATACGAAATTATATAAACAAGGAAAAGAAATTACTGACCCAGAAGAAAAGAAAAACTATCCAAGTGAGCCATTACCCCATTTATTTTTAATCAGCGATGAATTCGCTGAATTAAAAGCCAATGAACCAGATTTTATGGCAGAACTTGTCTCTACTGCGCGGATTGGTCGTTCGTTAGGTGTACATTTAATTTTGGCGACACAAAAACCAAGCGGCGTAGTGGACGACCAAATCTGGTCAAACTCACGGTTTAAGCTGGCATTAAAAGTTGCTGACGCCAATGATTCCAATGAGATTATTAAAACCCCAGATGCTGCTAGTATTACTCAACCGGGTCGTGCTTATTTGCAAGTAGGGAATAATGAAATTTACGAATTATTCCAATCTGCTTGGAGTGGTGCTAACTATGATCCATTCGCTACCAAGGAAGAAAAAGTGGATGAAAGGATTTGGTCAATTAATCAATTAGGACAATACGAATTATTAACTGCCGACCTTTCCGAAGAAGAAGAGGTTTCTATTAAAACGGAGGAAGAGTTAACACAATTAGATGCAATTGTTGAAGAAATTGCCAAGCATGCGGAAGAAAGTCAAGCAACTTTACCAGAGAAACCTTGGTTACCTCCATTAGCAACAGAAATTGTTTCACCACTTTTTAAAACGCAATGGCAAGAACAACGAGAACTTTCTGTTCCTTTTGGTTTTATGGATATTCCAGCAAAACAAGAACAAGTCAATTTCAATTTCGATTTGCACGAATTAAATCATACTGCCTTATATGGTTCGCCGGGGTTCGGTAAATCAACAGCTTTGCAAACCCTAGTAATGAACTTTGCTCGTAAAAATACACCAGAACAAGTTCAATTTAATTTGTTTGATTTTGGTACAAATGGGTTGTTACCGTTGAAAAAATTACCACATGTTGCTGATTTAGTCCGTTTGGAAGAAGAGGAAAAATTAGTTAAATTCTTAAAACGAATTCGTAAAGAAATTCAAGAGCGTAAAGATGCCTTTACTGAATACGGTGTTGCTAGTTTAAATCAATACGAAGAAAAATCAGGACAGAAATTACCAGTGATTGTTACGATTGTAGATGGGTTTGATGCAGTCAAAGAAAGCCCATTAGAGGATCCAATTGAATCTGTTTTAAATCAATTGCTACGAGAAGGAGCAAGTGTTGGCTTGTATACCATTATTACGGTCTTAAGAACAAATAGCTTTAAAATGAGTATGACAAGTAATATCCCAACACATATCGGTTTGTATTTAGTAGAAGAAGATGCGATTCGTGATGTTGTTGGACGAGAAGCTTTGATTCCACAAGAAATTATGGGACGTGCACAAGTGAAATTGGAACAGCCGCAAGAAATTCAAATCTATCTACCAACAGAAGGGGAAAATGATATCGCTCGTTTAAACCGTTTAGAACAAGAAATTGAAAAGATGAACCAAAAATGGGGCGGTGAACGACCACTACCAATTCCAATGTTACCGAAAACAATCGCTATGGCGAATCTATACAATCATCCACACGCTCAACAAATGCTGGAAAATATGGAGTTCCCTATTGCCTTTGATAAAGAAACGACTAACATAGTGGGCTTCAAACCAACGGAACATGGTTATTTTGTGATTGGTGATGATACACCACAACAAAATGAATCTGTTGAAAAAGTGATTATCGAAGACATGAAGCATTTTAGAGGGCGTGCCGAACGGATTATCTTTAACCATAGTGACCGTTTTGGCGGTTATGCAGATAGCTTTGATACAGTGATCGCAGGAACTGAATATGGAAGCTTTGTCAATGAATTATTACAGGAAATTGAACAACGACAAATGATTAGTGAGTATGAACCGATGTTGATTTATATTCCCGAAGCGCAACAATTTGTCGAAAAATCCTTTATTAGTGCTGAAAACCTAAATATCCTACTGAAAAAAGGTAGCAAAGTCGCGATGTATTTTATTTTCCAAACCAATCAAAAATTATTGGAAAACAGTTTTAATGATGCCGATAAATTATTACGTGCTAATATCCCAGCGGGTATGGTTGGTACCAGACTCGCAGACCAAAGCTTTGTTAAAACGAAAAGTGATTATAATGAACCTGCCGTGGAATTGGATGAATCTCATTTCTTTGAAGGTCGAACAGCAATGCGGGTGAAGTTAGTAAGTGAATAAAAAGGAGTGGAATTATGAATAATGAATTCTCAAAATTAATTGATATGAAAAAGAGCGAAGAAGAAATTGAAACAAATCATTTTATTATCAAAGATAACATTTTAAGATTTGATCATCTAACTTTACAATTAAGTAACATTTCCAGAATATATGCTGGAACTAAGCGGATGAGAATTCCTGTGATGGCGATAAGCATTTTTGTTTTAGCTTTTGGAACTATTCGGTTTGAAGGATTACGTTGGATTAGTTTAATTATTATGGGATTGACAGGATTGTATATCTATATGGTTTATCAAAGACATCAAAGTAATAAAGAATATTTAATCTTTCAACTAAATTCTGGAGATAATTATTCCCTTTATTTTCAAGATGATGAATTTTTAAACAAAGTCCGTAATGCAGTTGAAGCAGCATTCAATCACAAAAATGTGTATTCAGAAATCAATATTGCGGAACAAAAAATTATTCAAGGAAATCACCATGTAATTCATGGCAACCAGGCCAACCTAAACACAGGGATTCAACAAGGCAATACAATGCATTCGAATAATCATGAAGAAGATTCGTCAACTACTGTTGGGGATATCACAGATAGTACTATTCATCATTCGATATTTGGCAACCAGAATCATCAAAAAAATGAACAACCTGTTTATGATTGGCCGGTACTTGAAGCTAATTTTAAAGCAGTCATCACTTCATTGAAAAATGAAGACGAAACAAAACAAGTCAACAGGCAAGCGCTAAAAGCTGTTGAAGAAAAAGACTCAAAACAATTTGAGACAATCATTAAAATGAATCGGAAAATTTTTACGTCCAATCTATTTTTAAATACTGCTAGTGGTGTATTGGCTCAAGTGATTTCAACGATTTTAGGGATTCGATAAAGGAGGAACCTCATGAGTGATGAAGCAATAAAAGCGCAAAAAAGAGCACTGGCAGCCGGAAAGCGTGCTGAAGCCAGTCATTTAAGTAGTCAGGTCAACACGGCACAAGCCAACAAAAATCAAATTGATCAGAAAATTCGAGAATTAGAAAAAGCAATTCGTGAATTAAGTCGAGAGATTCTTAGTATTCATCAATTGAAATCAACCGTTTCTAATCAGTTAAAGAGTATTTCTGGAAGTAATTTTAAAGGCACACGACGGAATAAGTATAATGAAAAAATTAGAAAAGTAGATAGTGATTTATCAAAATATGCCACAAAAAATCAAGAAAATTTACAAACGTTTCAACGGAAATTGTCTAACTTACAAGAAGAAGCGCAACGTGAAGCCATGACAATCAGTTCATTAAATTCACAAATTTCGGCACTATTATCAATAGCAATGAGTTTGGATTCTTAATAAAGGAGTGAAAAAAATAATGAAAAGCGGTGTAAATTTATCGGAATGGACGCAATCTGTCAATAAAGCAAACAGCACAATTTCAGGAATTGGCAAAATGAAAACTGTATCTTTTTCTCAAACAAATGCTCGACCTTTTACAGAATTCAAAACAATGATAGAGCAAATCAATTCTTCTCTAGAAAGTTACAAAGAATTTGCAAAAGGAAGCACCAATAAAATGATTGCTGCCGGAAAAAATAAAGCCAATGATGATAAAGCGGGAGCTGCTACTATGAAAATTAGTCAATAAGGAGTGAAGAAAAATGAATCAACAACAAAAGGAGTTGTGGGTGGCTACTATAGAAAGTAGTAACCTGACTGGAAAAATAACAAAGGACACCATAAACGAACTCGGTTTAATTTTGGGCGGTCAACCCCAATTAGCTCAAAATATTTATCAAAGTTTCCTCAATCAAACCACAAGTTATGAACATAAACCAAGAATTGGCGCGATTATTCAAATTAGTTTTGATTACGAAAAGGAAAGAGTCACTTTTGCTTGGTTAAAAAAACAAGTTGTATTGACCGTGCCACAATTTAAACGATTTATGGGTTTCGTTGATACAATTTTTACAGAAATCTATCCAATTGGAACCATTGTCGAATTAGATGAAGAATTATTAACCGAAGATGTTAAAGTGCTTTTTACTACAGATGAATTAGGTTTATTTGTTTCTGTTCAAGGGAGAAAATTAACCATTCCAGAAACGCAATGATGATTGATTACGTAGGAACTTTATGGCCATTTGGATTACAAGCAGAGGTGGAGCCAATTTATTTTAACTCGGTCATGGTAAAACGAGTTATTTCAGAAGGGCCTACTAATGCGTACGAGGAAAAGTTTACTTTTGAAGTTTTGAGAAAACAATTGGTGCAAGATGAAAAATATTCGTGTACGTATGTCTAATGAGGAGGTGGGCAAATGAAAATTAATATGCGTGAAGTGATGGAAGCTAAAAACAAAATTACTTCTTCCAGAAATAAACTACAAGCAGAAATCAATCGTGCCAAAAGCGATTGGAAAACAGTCCAAGGAAGCGATGCTTTATCTGGAAAAGTCAAAACAGCTATTAATGGTGAAATTGGTAATTACCAACTACCGATGCTAACCAATTATTATGATCTTTTACATACAATAGCACAAGAAATGGAAAAAACAATTAGTGATTTTAAAGCTAGTGTGAAGGAAAATAGTGACTCAGCCATCATTGATACAGACGCCTTAAATGAAGCAAAAGGAAAATTTTCAACACCGTTATCAAATTTTGCGAAATTAGATAAGAAAATTAGCAACATCTACAGTTCTGTAGCACATATCGTCCCTATTTCCGCACCATCCAATCAATTTAATAAAAAAATGGAAGAGGCTAAGAAAGTCTTGACGGAAACATTGAAAGGCATGGATACCTTTAACGGACACAAAGCAGACAGTGCTGTAAAAGACAAACTAGCCCAACAATCTAGTCAAATCACAAACGTCGGAGGATTAAGCTATACCAATCCCAAATCATTGGCAATTTTTACGGATAAGACATTTAAAAATGAAATAAAAGAAGCACATAAAAAAGTCCAGGAAGAAGAAAAAGATAGACTTGCTTTTGAAAAAGACCATCCAATTTTAATGGCTATGGATGGTAATTTAACAGAAGAAAAGTTAGACGAACTAGATAAATTAATTAATCATGCGATAGCAAAAGGCGTTGTTTCAGGAAAAAAATATATAAACCATATGAAAAAATTATACATTTCTAGTCGTATCAAACGTCTGCCGAATGGAAAATTGGTAATGAGACGAGCAAAAGGCTGGCTAAAAAAATTAGATCAATTAGCAGATATTGATGATTATGTGCCAAAAGGTCACCGGTCATTAAGTATCACTGCATCGGGGACCGCAAAGGAATTTACTAAACTAGGAGATAAATTATTAGGCAAATTAGATTTAGTAGATAAGAAGTCTATTCTAAGAGAATCTGGTGAAGCTTTTAGTAAAGCAAGTATTAAAGGAGTCGCAAAGGGAACTCTAAAATCAATGGGGAAATCGTTAAAGAAAGGATTATCTTTTGGCGTTAACGGTGTTGTGAAAGATGCTAAAGCATTAATCAATGCAAAAGGTGCAGGAAAAATTATTCCCGGATTAAACATAGCGGCAGGTGCTGTGGAGGTTGTGCAAGGAATAAGCAAGAGTGAAAAACAGGCCAGAAAAGATGGCTTGAAAGGGCATGAAATTACCGCAAGTAAAGTTGGCGGTGCATTGGTGGATGTCGGAAAAGTGGCGGTGACAACGGCGGCGATAGGAGCGGCAACCGCACTTTTACCAGCCACTGCATCAATAGGAGCAGTTGTTGGTGTGGGAATAATAGCAGGTTGGGCAGCAAATACAATTGATAAGAAACTAGGAGTTACTTCGGAAATGAAAAAAGGTGTCAACTCTCTAATAAAAAGTGCGCGAGGATGGTTTTCATGATAAAAAATTATGTGCCTACGAAATATAAAGACTATAACAAGAAGCCTTTTACAAAACAATCGGCTAAGAAAGTGTTGAGCGCTTATTTACTGTTGCTTATTGGTTTGATAGTTATACAAATATTTGATAAAGAGAAAGAAACACATCAAAATTTTTTAAGCATACAGTCTATTGGAGCTGTTGTCTTATTTGTACTTTCATTAATCGTTTATCTACTATCTGATAAGAAAAACATACAAAAATATTTAGCGTTAATTATGTATTTTTCATCAATATTGTTTACTTTTTTTGCTATAGCATTTTTTAGTTTCTTAGCAGAAAATCCTGTAAAAGTATTTATTGAAAGTATTAGTTTATTGTTTATTCTGCTTATTTTTTTAGAGTTTGTATATATGCTGATTGTTTTCATTTCGTTAAAAATTAATAATTTGAATTTACGAGATATGGTTGCTATGTTCATTATGAACGGAGTGAGTTTGCTTGGAATTGGTTTAATAGTTTTATCAGAAGCTAAAGACAATATATCATTTGGAGTTTTTGGAGCTACAGCAATAATAGCGGGTTTACTTATTTTAGCAACATTTCATTATCCTAGAGTATTACACTATTGGAAAAGACAATCAGATATTGATAGCGATGTATCTGTATATGGAAATTCCATTGAAATGATGAAGAACAAGAGAACCAAAAAATAGCTACATTTCTTCCAGAATTAAACGAATGTCAGACGGCACTTTAGTCATCAAAAAAGCCGGGAAATGGTTGAGTAAGTTTGATAAACTAACCGGAATTGATAACTATATGAGAAAAGGCAAAGACTTTACTCGACTAAGCACCTCAGGCGGTTTAAAACAGTTCACTGATTTAGGTGATTCATTACTGCATAAATTGAAGTTAATGGATAAAAATGTTGTATTAAAAGGATCAAAACAAGCATTCAAAGAATCAGTTAAAGGAATTGGCAAAGGAACTTTAAAGAGTGCTGGTGGTGCGTTGAAAAAAAGCGTAAGTTTTGGGATTAATGGTGTTGTGAAAGATGCCAAAGCATTAGTCAATGCAAAAGGTGCAGGAAAAATTGTGCCAGGGTTGAACATAGATTTAGGAGCTGTAGATGTCGTTCAAGGAATAAGCAAGAGTGAAAAACAAGCCAGAAAAGACGGATTGAAAGGGAAAGAAATTACCGCAAGTAAAGTGGGTGGTGCATTGGTGGATGTCGGGAAAGTAGCGGTGACAACGGTGGCGATAGGAGCGGCTGGTGCTGTAGCAGGATTTTTTGGCGCTCCTGTTGTGGGTGTGGTTTTAACTGGAATTGCAGTCTCAGAAGCAATTAATTATGCAGATAAGAAATGGAAAGTAACTAATTCTTTAAAATCTGGAGTAAATTCAATGGTAAAAGGGGTATCTGGATGGTTCAAATAAAAAGTATTTTTAAAAATTTTATTCCATCGAATTATAAAAAATATAGTTTAAAGGAGTATACAAATAAATCATTTTTACTGTCAGGAAGTGGATATATATTTTTGCTTTTATTTTGGCTTTTAGGTAGGTGGTCTGGAAGATCTTCGGGAACCATAACAGATGAAACCAATCAGTTTATTTTAAACTTTTTAAAGATAATTATGCAATTACTAATATTAGATGTTGTATGTTTAATGTTATTTAAAATAAAAAAGCTGCAAAAATATTTAGCTGTATTTATTTATGCGTTAGGTATGTTATTTTTAATAATTTTGTGTGCATTTACAGCATCATTATCAGATAACACAACTAATGTATTTATATGGGAGCTTATTCTTGTTTTTAGTTGTCTTTTTTTGCAGGTTGTTTATAATTTTGTTTTAACTTTCATCTCCTTGAAAAAAAATAATCTGAGCATTCGAGATAAATACGCAAATTATTGTATGAACTTTATTGGCATTTTCGGATTATTAATTCTTCTTTTAGCAAAGATATTGGATAATAGCTCATTGTTTTTTATAGGGTTTTCTATCACAATATCTATACTTATTAATATTGGGATTTTCCATTTTCCTCGTGTAATACGATATTGGAAGAAAATGCCATTGATTGATTTAAACAAATCTGCATATGGAAATTCTATTGAAATGATGAAGAACAAGAGAACCAAAAAATAGCTATATTTCTTCCAGGGTTAAACGAATGTCAGACGGTACTTTAGTAATCAAAAAAGCTGGAAAATGGTTGAATAAATGAGATAAATTAAATGGCATTGATAACGTTATGAGAAAAGGTAAAGACTTTACTTGACTCCAAGCACGCAAGGAGGCTTAAAACCAGCCTTCAAAGATTCAATCAAAGGAATTGGTAGGTATTGAAAAATTTAAAAATAGATCGATTTTAGGAAATTAATTTAATGAAAAGAGGGAAGAAGATGATTGAAAAAGTATCATTGGAAATGAACAATTTAGTGTATATTGAAAAACGAGCAACAACAGATCAATTAGTGGATTTAATTTTACAATCAGAAGAATTAACTTATGAAGAAGGTTTTTATAAAAATGGACCAACAATGATTGAACTAAAACCAACTGAATTAAGTGAAGAGCAACAAACGTATAAATTTTATATTCCTGTGAATGAGCCAGTTGAAAGTGGCGAGATTTTTACTGTAGAAAATATTCATTATGATCATCTAGTTCGTAAAAGAATTCCTTTTGATGATGAACTTGGCGCTAATATTGAGGAAATGACGGATTACTTGCTGGAACAAAAGATTGAATTTGATGATAAATTATTGTTGGTAATGACCTTAGTTTATGATGAATATTGGGTAGATGTTTTAATCCCAACAAAAGAGTAGGTGAAAAAATGAGAAAAACAATTGGCTATAAACAATCATTACATTATCAAAATGTCATCAGTCGTTATTATGTAACGACTTCAGAGGAGATGGGTCGTTGTTTAGAAGATGCTTTGGAAACAATTTTTGAAGCAGATTATTCTTTATCAGACAGCTTTTTCTATTCAATGAATTCTGACATTCGTGAAGAAGAATTGCTGATTCAAGTTTTTTTACCTGTCAATGAAGAATGGCAAGAGAATCTTCCAGCAGAATATCGTTTCCAATCTTATTTTCAGGTGAACAATATGTTAGCAACTAGAGCAAAAGGCGATAAGCTATCTGAATTCTCTAAAGCATTAGAAGAGTTAATCACTATAGTTGTTCAGGAAGATTTGACAATTGTTTCACCAATTTTCTATTGTCCGCAAGTAATAGATAATAAGGTATACACTGATTTGATGATTGGTGTTAAATAGTTTTGAACTGATTAGAGTTTTGTTGTAAGGAAAGAGGAGAGAAAAGTTTGAGTTTGCTTATAAATGAGGAAGAGATATTTGAAGTGAGACTGACTAAGGCAGATGGGTACAAAAAAATTGGTATAGGACTAGGTGTTATTTTTGTCACACTTAGTTGCTTGGTATGGTTTTACTTTCCACTCTATAAAAATCCAGTGACAAGTAATATAATTTTTTTGTTTTTTTAACAGTAGTGGCTATACTAATCAGTGCTTTATCCTTACTTAAATTAATATGTATGTTTGCTTTTTTGATAATCGAAACCGGGATTAATGAGACTAAGTATATCAGAAAATATGGTGGCATTTTATATAGAATGGACAGTCGTGGTTTGTCATATCATGAAAAGGGATTTCTAATAGTGCGTAGTTGGTCGGAGGTCATTGATGTAGGACTTTTCAGACAAATGGAAAGGGAGGTTATTTATAATTATCAAATAAAATTTAGTGATGGTGATAGACATACTTTTGATTTAAGAGGGAATTATCCAACGATAGCATTCAAAGAAAAAATTGAAGAATTCTGGTTTAAATACAATAGCTAAATTAATCTTCCTTCCCCCTCCTAGAAAACACAAAACCGTGGTACAATAACTTACGTAATAGACACACCTACTCCGAATGTCAAAAAAGGGCAGAAAAGTAGACAAGAAATTGTTTAAGGAGTAAAGTAAACTTACTTAAAATTTTGGGGGAAATAAAATGTATGATGTAATTATCATTGGTGCCGGTCCTGCTGGGATGACGGCAGCACTTTATGCATCACGGTCCAATCTTTCTGTATTGATGATTGAACGCGGTGCGCCTGGTGGGCAAATGAACAACACTGCTGAGGTAGAGAATTACCCAGGCTTTGATTCTATTATGGGTCCAGAATTGGCCTATAAAATGTATGAAAATGTAGAAAAATTTGGTACGGAAAATGCGTATGGCATTGTGATGGGTATCGAAGACCACGGATCCTATAAAGAAGTGATTTGTGATGACAAATCTTATGAAGCTAAAGCGGTAATTATTGCAACAGGCTGTGAACACCGAAAATTGGGTGTAAAAGGCGAAGAAGAATTTGCTGGCCGTGGTGTTTCTTATTGTGCCGTTTGTGACGGCGCCTTCTTTAAAAATAAACGCTTAGTAGTTGTTGGTGGCGGCGATTCTGCAGTTGAAGAAGCAATCTATTTAACACAATTTGCTTCTGAAGTAGTGATTGTTCACCGTCGTGATGAATTGCGTGCGCAAAAAATCATTCAAGATCGTGCCTTTGCAAATGAAAAGATTTCCTTTGTTTGGGATACAGTTGTCGAAGAAATTGTTGGCAATGAAATGGTCGTGACAGGTGTGAAAGCACGGAATGTCAAAACAGATGAAGTTTCTGAAATTGAAGCAAACGGCGTGTTCATTTACGTGGGGCTAGATCCATTAACAGAACCATTTAAGAAAGCTGGTATTACGAATGAGGCTGGTTGGATTGAAACAGACCAAGAAATGAGAACAAAAATTCCTGGTGTTTATGCCATTGGTGATGTCCGTGAAAAAACATTGCGTCAAATCACGACAGCGGTCGGTGAAGGCGGTATTGCTGGACAACAAGTATTTAACTATATTGAAGAATTAAAATAAAAAAATGCTTTTGCCTTTAATAATAAGGGCAAAAGCATTTTTTTAATAGGTTCCTTTAATGACAAAATAAGAGCCACGAATGGTTCCAGCTAATTTTGATTTTTGACGAGCAAATTTGAATTTTCCTTCAAATTCTGCAGGGATTGCCATACCATCTGAAAGTTTAAACCCAACGGCGCGTTTGCCTTCCTCAGCTAATGTGTACATCACGTTAACTGCTAAGCCGTTTTCATAAAATACATAGGCCATTTTTATGCCATCTAAAGTGAAAGAAGAAATTTCAAGTGGCTTGTAAGGGAAATGTAACGCTCGTTCCAATAAAATTTTTTCAATCCAGGCCAATGTTTCTGGAGCTTCAGAGGCAGGGACGGTCGTAAAGCGATGTTTGTATTTATTCCAAAAATAGCGAGCTTCATTCGCTCTTAGTCCAGCAAGGGCAGGTGCCACTGGTGAACTTTCTAAACCAATAGTGGCTACTTCTTTAAAATCAACTGTATAAACCATGAATTGATACTCCCATCTTTTCTTTTAAACTAAGTATAACGGTAGCAGGGGTAACGAACAATTATTATTACTTAAAAGAATGAAATTGGGACAGAACGATCGGCTTCGGAAAATGTTAAGGTTTCCGAATGCGTAGGTTCTGTCCCAAAGAGTATTTTAAGATTTGGTTATTTCGTGATAAGTTATACGCTTGTGCTTATTTATTGGCATCTAAGGTAACTTTTTCATCTGCCGTAGTTGTTTTAACATCTACTGTATAAACAAGTTTATTGTTATTTTTGGTTAACTTCCAAGTCAAAATACGTGGAGAAAGTCCTCCAACTTCTTTTTTTGCTTTGGCTAAAACGTCGTTAACAGCGCCTAATTCTTTGACTTCAGCAGCTGAAAAGGCTGTCTCGTTTTCGCCAAGTTGATTTGCTTCAGTATTTTTGGTGACTTTTCCTGTTTCAGGATTCACGTAAAGTGTTTCTGTATCGTTGGTAAAGATATAGCTGTAGTCACTTGCTGGTTCTGTATCAAATTGGACATTTACTAATGGTTTGCTGTTGCCAGCTTCTTTTTCGTAGATTTCAGCAGCTTGCTGCAAACTAACTTTGTACTTTGTATCTGTGACAGCATCTTTTCCTATGCCACAACTAGCTAAAATAAAAATAGCTCCTAAAAGTGAAAAAAATAGTAAAAATGGTTTTTTTAACATGAAATTACCTCGTTTCCTTTTATTAAGTATTCACAATCATTTAGTATACGGAGGTTTTATAAGAAATACAAATAAAAAAACAATCCTTTAAGAGAAATTAAAGGATTGTTTTTTTGTTATTTATTCTGCACGTAAAGCAACTGCCGCATCTTTTTTGGCTGCCATTCGGGCAGGAATATGGCCACCAATCATGGTTAAGATTGTGCTAATTACAATCAAAATAATCCCGTGAATTGGATTTAAGGTGGCAACATTTTCTAAATCAGTCAGGTTATAGAGCACTGCATTGATCGGAAATGTTGCGAGAAAGGCGATCACAACACCAAGAATGCCAGAGGCAACGCCTAAAATAGCAGTTTCGGCATCGAACACCCGGGTAATATCTTTTTTACGAGCTCCTAACGCTTTCAGGATACCGATTTCTTTGGTCCGCTCAATGACAGAAGTATAGGTGATAATCCCAATCATAATCATACTTGTAACAAGGGAAATCCCAGCAAATGCAATCAGCACATAGGTGATGGCATCCATTAAACCACCTGTTAAGCGGGTCATTGTTCCAGCTAAATCAGAATAGATGATTTGGTCTTTTTTATCTTTTCCTTTGTTATAAGCATCTAAATAATCAAGAATTTTATCTTTTGATTTGAAGTCGTTTGGATAAATCATAATACTTGAAGGGATTTCATTCGCTCCTAAATAAGACAACAGGTTTTCTTTCGCGGAAGCATCTAATGTTTCGTTAGTCATAACGTTAGTGTTGCTGGCTTCTTGCGCTTTAACAATGTCAGAGGTTTTGTTTTTGGCAATCATATTAGTTGAAAGTGCATCGCTATAAGCAATTCCAGGTGCTAATAGATTCATTGTTGAAGAATCTTTAATTCGCAAAATCCCTGAAATTGTTAATTCAGTATTTTCTGGGTTATCGTAAACAGCTTGCAAATCTTGGTTAGGAATGAAGTTGCCTGTCGATAATTTGGTGTAAAATGCATTATTATTGGCTAATTTCATTTTTGTGCCAACAATGTCTGAAAAGGCAATCTTTTGATTATCTTTCACGTCAAAGCCAAGATTTTTTAAAGCATTAATATTGGTGGTATTGTTACTATCGACGATTAAAACGACATCGGTTTCTTTTTCTGGATAATTTCCTTCAAGCAACGAGTAATTGTCTTTTAAGAAATTGTTTTTTCCATTTTCTAGTTGTTTAGGAAAAGCAGAAACGCCGACGCCAGTTTGGGCAGCCATCATAGAAGCCATCGCGTTTGATTGGCCGTCGGGTGCATCGTTTGAAAATTTGACAGCTTGTGCTTTCCCGTTGATTTCTCTTAATAAGTTCATATTGACTAGACGAGTATAGCCGATATTATTACTTAATTCAGGATCAATGTGATTGACATAGTCAATAAACTTTTGATCAATTAAATTCGTGTGTTGCGCACGGTCCGCATCGCTAATTTTAGCAGTCACTTCTTTTTCTTTCGGGAAGGTGCCTTTTTTGTCCTGATTGTTGAAACTTTCTGGATCTTGATCTGTCGCTATTTTAGAAATGGTAATCGGAAATTGCGCTAACGTTTCCGACTGAGTTTTATCAATTTGTTTCTGGAATCCTGTTGAAAGAGAAAGGACAATCGCGATACTGATAATTCCGATACTTGAAGCAAAGGCGGTTAAAAAAGTTCGCCCTTTTTTAGTGCGGATATTATTAAAAGATAAACGCAGCGCAGTCGTGAATTTCATTTTGGTGCGTTTCAATTCGAAAGGTTCTTTTTTTTCATGTTCAATATGAGGACGTGAGTCATGACGAATTTGGCCATCTGAAAATTCAATAATTCGATCAGCGTATTCGTGAGCTAATTCAGGATTGTGGGTCACCATAATAACTAATTTTTCTTTCGAAAGTTCTTGGATAAGTGCCATAATTTGCAGACTGGTTTCTGAATCCAATGCACCAGTTGGTTCATCACAAAGTAAAATATCGGGATCATTAGCTAAAGCGCGAGCAATGGCAACCCGTTGCATTTGACCGCCAGATAATTGGGAAGGTTTTTTATGGATATGGTCCTTCAAACCGACACGGATGAGTGCATCTTCGGCTTTTTGGCGTCTTTCTGCTTTTGAAATACCACTCAGTGTCATACCAAGCTCGACATTATCCAAAATCCCTTGATGACTAATTAAGTTGTAACTTTGAAAAATAAAACCAATTGAGTTATTCCGATAAGCATCCCAGTCGGCTTCTTTAAAATTTTTTGTTGATTTGCCGTTAATGATTAAGTCACCAGAATCGTAATTGTCCAATCCGCCAATCACATTCAACATCGTCGTTTTACCAGAGCCGCTGGGACCCAGAATGGCTACAAATTCTTGTTTTCGAAAAGCGACAGAGACGCCATCTAAAGCTTTAGTGGTCGTTCCGCCGACAGTATAATATTTTTTTATCTCTTTGAGTTCTAGCATATTTTTCGCATCCTTCTTCCAATTTATCAACAACACAACCTTAAGTTAGTGTATAACGTAACATAATAGTTAACAAAAATCAATCATTACCATTTGATAATCAAGTGAATTTAGTATACACTAGGTGGGAAACGAGGGAGAACATATGGATAAAGAGAAGCATTCATCAAATTTAGATATTAGTGTCTTTACTGAAATTTTTTCATATATGAGCCAATTGCTTTTTAAAGACCTAGACTTGGAGGATCTAAAATTAACAAAGTTAGACATGTTAATTTTATTAATTGTGGCAACGAATGAAGGAATTAGTATGACGGAGTTAGCCAACCAAGTAGGAACGTCGAAAGTTCAAGTGAGTCGCTCTATTGCGGGGTTAGAAGAACGAGCGATTGTTCAACGTCGCCATAATCAAGAAAATCGCCGCGTGGTTAATGTTTATACGACAAAAGAAGGCGAGAAGCTCTTTAAGCAAAAAGAAAATCAAGTAAAACAGCAACTATCTGAAACGCTTAGTGTTCTTTCCTTAGAGGATTATCAAGAGGTCAATCAACACTTTTTGGCGGTCATGAAAATTTTGTCCAATTATCAAGCGCTACGAAGAAAAACGTGTAAGGAAAACAACGCCAAAAAATAAAAAACATCGTTTGGCTATAAACCAAACGATGTTTTTTCTAGCCTTTGACAGAGCCAGAAGTCACGCCTTCTACATAGAAACGTTGCATTAATATAAATAAAATAGTAATTGGAATGGCAATTAGCACACATCCTGCTGTAAAAGCCATGAATAGTGAATTGGCTGTTGATTTGGTCATCATCGAAAAGAGACCAATCGCAACGGTGTAATTTTCAACTTTATCACCCATAATAACTTTTGCGAAAATAAAATCCATCCAAGGGCCCATGAAGGCGGTTAAAGAAGTATAGACAATAATTGGTTTCGACAATGGCAACGTAATTTTTGTGAAAATTTGCCACTTGTTGGCACCGTCAATCATAGCCGATTCGTCTAAAGCCATCGGAATGGTATCGAAGAACCCTTTGGCGATGTAAAAACCTAGCGCCGAGCCTGCAGAGTAAACCAGAATTAAAGCGAATAAACTTTCAGTTAAATTTAAGGCTTTTAAAATATAGTAAACGGCAATCATGCTCATAAAACCAGGGAACATATTTAAAACGAGCGCCACTTTTAAAAATGGTTTTCTTAAGCGGAAACGCAACCGTGACAGCGCATAAGCCATTGCGATTGTAATGAAAGTTGATAACAGACAGCTTGCGATGGAGACGAACAAGGTGTTCAAAAACCAACGGACAAAGGGGAAGTTGCCAGTCTGATTTGTTAATAATACTTTATAATTTTCTAAAGTGAATGTTTTGGGAATGATATAGGGAACAAATGCACCGCCTTCGCCACGAAAACTTGTTAAGATAATCCACACAATGGGGAACATCCAAAAAACTGCTAAAATGGTTAGAATGATGTAAACGCTGGTAAGTGCAGTGCGTTGTTTTTTCTGGTAACTTTTTGCTTTAGCCATAAGTTACGCCTCCTTAAATGAATTCGTCCGTGTATAGGCAATTAAACTGAAGACTGCGGAGAGAATGAAGATTAAAATACCAATCACAGAGGCTAAATTGTAATCCATTGTATCGACAGTCAATTTGTATAACCAGGTAACTAAAAGGTCAGTTGAGCCTGCACCGTAGAAGTTAGAATTGGCTGGCCCGCCACCTGTTAATAGATAAATGACATTGAAGTTATTGATGTTGCCAATAAACTGTTGAATTAGCGCCGGGGTCATCACAAATAGAATTTGTGGAAACGTAATACTTTTAAAAATTTGCCATTTATTGGCACCGTCAATTCTAGCTGCTTCGATTTGATCTTCAGGAAGGTTTTGGATAATCCCTGTAGAGATTAACATCGTAGCAGGAATACCAATCCACATATTGACAACAATAATGGTTAATTTTGCCCAATTCGGATCTGTTAAGAAGGGGATAGAAGAATCGATTAAGCCCCAGTTTAACAACAGAGCATTGATAGGTCCGGAACCATTTAAGAGGTTTCGCATAATTAAAAGTGAAACAAACGGAGGTACGGCCATCGTGATAACAAAAATGGTCCGCCAAAATGCTTTATATTTTAAGCCTTTTGTATTGATAAGCAAGGCTAAAATGATTCCAAAAAAGAAACAAGTTGCGGTTGCAAAAACAGCCCAAATCAAGGTCCAGCCAAGTACTGGAAAGAACGTTGAAGCCATATCGCCTGTGATTACATTGCCTAGATTTGCCAATCCAACCCAAGTAAAAAGGTTTTTCGGTGGCAAATGGTTATGGTCGTAGTTGGTAAAGGCAATTGAAATCATATATAACAACGGCAAGATGGTAAAGAAAAGAACGCCTAGTAAGGGGATCGTCATTAAAGTTGCATGGAAACGTTCGTTTAACAAGCTACGTAAATCATCCATAGTTGTTGGAATTTTTTTGCCGGCTGTCTTTAATTCATATAGGTGACGGACGCTTTTTAAATTGATTACATATAAAATGATTAGCGATAAACAGACTAAAATTGCTGCAATTCCGAATAATAATAAGAGCATTGAATTATCGCCTTCTTTTAGAACTTCAATCCCTAAAGAATCATCATATACTAATCCTTGCTGTTGGGTCCCTAGTGTTCCTAGCATCATTAATGCATGGAAACCATTACGGATTAACCAATAGATAAAGCCAATTTCAGCTGTTAAAAAGATGATTCCCTTTAACCACTGCTTGTTGGCGAAGTTTGCAGCACCCATAACTAAAAAAGATAGTTTTGTAGCGAAGTCGCCTTTTTTAAAGACCTCTCGAAATGACGTCTGGGCTTTCTTTTTCTTGAACATCTTCGTTCACTCACTTTCTACTTAAATAAAAAAGATAGAGGAAATGGGACAGCAGATTGAAGCTCGTCCCATTTCTTTACTCTTTTTATTCTTTTGCTTCTTTTGATGTGTCTTGGACTAATTTATCTAATTTTGCTTGATAATCCGCAGGTTTGATATTGCCTTTGTACGTATCATTGATTACTGCATCCATCGCAGGCCAGAATGAAACGATTTCTGGGATTTTTGGCATTACCACAGAGTGGGTTGGTTGCGCCATTTCTAAGATAGCTTTTGCAACAGTATCTTGTGTAATTTCTTCGTTTGTTTGTAATTTTTTGTTTGAAGGGACAAAACCGATTTCTTTGAAGTAAGTCATTTGTGATTTTTCACTTGTTAAATAGTTTGCTAATGTCATTGCGGCCAATGGTGCTTGTGTTTGTTGGTTGACAGCAAAACTACGAACGCCCAAGAAAGCTTTCATTTGTTTTTCTCCATTGCCAAAATCAATGGTTGGATAGGCAGCAGCCCCCATTTTGTCGCCAAGAGCTTTTTCTACATCGTTTTTAGACCAAGGGCCAGAAAGGAAGGCATCCGTTTTGCCAGAACCTAGATTAGACAATGCTTCTGTATTTGATTGGATCACACCAGGATTATTTTTTTGATCGGCAATCCATTGTAATACCTCAATGCCTTGTTGATTGTTAAAGTTGGTACCTTTTGGATCTTCGCCATTTTCACCATATAAGTAATCGCCGTTACTCATAAATAGAGGACCGAAGATATAATTTGCGCCATCTTCGCCAAAATTGGTACCGATTTTGCCTTTTTCAGTTAAAGACTTCCAAGTTTTGATTTCCTCTGGAGAATACGTATCTTTGTTATAATAAAGAACTTGTGACTCTACGGCATAAGGGTAGGCATAGACTTTGTCTTTCCAAGTGACTCCTGCGACTGCCGAGTCGATATTGTTTTCTTTGACTTCTTTTTCATATTTTGTGTTAGGGTAAATCAGACCAGCTTCTGCCATTTGACCAATTTGATCATGTGGCATCATGAAAACATCTGCGGCAGCTTTAGGATCTTTTGCAATGTCTTTTTTAGCATCTGCCGAATTTCCAGCAGTTAAGTTAACTTTAATATCGGGGTTTTCTTTTTCAAAATCGGCGACAACTTTTTTAAAGACGCCCATATATTCAGTATCAACCCATAATTTTACGTCACCAGCTGTTTTATTTGCTGAACCGCTTTCATTTTCAGCTTTCGTTTTTTCTGCGCCACCACAGGCAGTAAGTAAAACCGCGGAAGCACTTAAAAGGATACCGCCCATTAAAATCTTTTTCCAATTCGCTTTCATTTTTGAACCCTCCAAAAATTATTTTTTACAAGTCTTATTATGCAACCGATTGCGGAAATAATCAAGTGTTTTTCATCGAGAAAGTTAAAAAAGTTTTTTTGTTATAAATAACATACTGTTTATTTAAAGTGGTGTATACCACTAATTGAGCATTTTAAATAAAAAAATAAAAAAGGGTATACAAATGCAATCGTTTGCGCTAAAATGTGTTCGAGTATTAGAAAATACACGGAAAGCGACAATTAAAGGAGAGAATTAAATGAACACTGCTGCAATCTACCATCGTCCAGAAAGTGAATTTGCTTATCTTTATACAGAAGAAACCATGCATATTCGTTTGCGTACGGCAAAAGGCGACATTGCCTCTGTCCAATTAGTGCAAGGAGACCCTTATCTTTTAGGAAAAGAAAAGTGGTACCAACAGTCGTTAACCATGGAGAAGTTAGTATCTACGGAGTTATATGATTACTGGTTTATTGCATTAAGTGCAAAATTTAAACGCCTTTCATATGCTTTTACTTTAGTAGGGACGGATGGCTTGACGGCGTTTTATGGCGAACACGGCATTTATCCTTTAGAAGAAAAGTATTTAAAGATGGCGAATAATTATTTTCGGATGCCGTATTTTCATGAAATCGATCGTTTTAAAGCACCTGAATGGGTCAAAGAAACGGTTTGGTATCAAATATTTCCAGAGCGTTTTGCAAATGGTGATCCCGCCAATGATCCTGAAGGGACGTTGCGTTGGGGATCTAAAAGACCAGATCGACAAGATTTTTTTGGTGGGGATTTGCAAGGGGTGCTAGATCATCTTGATTACATTGAAGATTTAGGTGTTAACGGCTTATATTTTTGCCCAATTTTTGAAGCGTTTTCTAATCACAAATATGATACGATTGATTATTTAAAAATTGACCCAGCTTTTGGTGATGGCGCTACCTTTAAGCGTTTAGTTGAAGAGTGTCATCGACGGGGCATTAAGATTATGTTGGACGCCGTTTTTAATCATATGGGGGACACTTCGCCTCAATGGCAAGATGTGTTAAAAAATGGCCAGGACTCAATTTATGCCGATTGGTTCCACGTAAATGAGTTTCCAGCTAGCTATGAAGAAAGTGCTGATTTTGAAGAAGCAAGCAACATTACCTATGATACTTTTGCATTCACTCCGCATATGCCTAAATTAAATACAGCAAATCCAGAAGTGCAAGCCTATCTTTTAGAAATTGCTCGTTATTGGATTGAGGAATATGATATTGATGCCTGGCGTTTAGATGTGGCAAACGAAGTGGATCATGCGTTCTGGAAAAAATTCCGGCAAACATGTGATGACGCAAAAGAAGATTTTTATATTTTAGGAGAAATTTGGCACTCGTCGCAAAGCTGGCTCCAAGGAGACGAATTTCATGCAGTGATGAATTATGCATACACAGATGCGATTATGGGCTACTTTGTCAAGCAAGAACTGTCCTTGGAAAAGATGCTTTCTGAAATGAACAACCAGTTAATGCTCTATCGACAACAAACGAATCAAATGCAGTTTAATGTTTTAGATTCCCACGATACACCACGCTTATTGCATGAAACGAAAGAGGATAAAGAGTTGATGCGCCAAGTATTAGCGTTTACGTATATTCAACCAGGCGTCCCTTGTCTTTACTATGGTGATGAAATTGGTATGACAGGTGATATGGATCCTGATTGTCGTCGTTGTATGGTTTGGGAGGAAAATCAGCAAGATTTGGATTTGAAGGGATTTGTAAAATCATTGATTGCCCTTCGCAAAAAGTATGCAGCTGTTTTTTCTGGTGGAACAATCGATTGGACAGGCACTTCTTTTGAAACGGGGTTGATTAGACTCGCTTGTCGTTTGGAGGAACAGACGATCTATGGGATTTTTAATACTGGCCAAGAGACACAATTTGTCGATAGAACTGATCGAGAAGTTTTGCTAAGTTCTTCTATCGAAATTGCTTCAGAACAGATAATGGTTTTACCAAAAGGTTTTCTTTTATATGAAGCATAATAATTAAGCAAAGGAATGTGAAGAAGAATGGAAAAACATTGGTGGCAAGAAGTCGTGGTTTATCAGATTTATCCTCGCAGTTTTAAGGATAGCAATGGAGATGGCATTGGAGATTTACCAGGAATTATTGAAAAATTGGATTATTTGGAAACGTTAGGCATTGGGGCTATTTGGTTATCACCAGTTTATCAATCACCCAATGATGACAATGGTTATGACATTTCTGATTATGAAGCGATTATGACAGAGTTTGGGACGATGGCGGATATGGATCGTCTAATTGAGGAAGCGAAAAAGCGAAAGATTGAAATTATTATGGATTTAGTGGTTAACCATACGTCAGATGAACATCGTTGGTTTATTGAAGCGAAAAAAAGCAAGGAGAACCCCTACCGAGACTATTATGTATGGGCTGATCCTGCTTCAGATGGCGGTGTGCCTAACCGATTGAAATCTGCCTTTTCGGGTTCGGCGTGGACGTTTGATGAAGCGAGTGGGCAATACTATTTGCATTTGTTTAGTAAAAAACAACCAGATTTAAATTGGGAAAACCAACAAATGCGTCAGTCGGTTTACGAGATGATGAATTTTTGGATTGATAAAGGAATTGGCGGTTTCCGTTTAGATGTAATTGACTTAGTGGGTAAAATTCCAGGAGAAGAGATCACCGCGAATGGCCCTCATTTACATCGTTATTTACAAGAAATGAACGCCGCGACATTTGGCGGCAAAGAGCTGTTAACTGTAGGTGAAACATGGGGGGCCACACCTGAGATTGCAAAAATGTACTCTAGTCCAGAGCGTCATGAATTATCCATGATTTTTCAGTTTGAACATATGAGCTTGGATCAACAACCAGGTAAAGAAAAATGGGACCTTCAGCCAATGGAAGTTGCCAAGTTGAAACAGGTTTTTGCAAAATGGCAAACAGAATTAGGAAATGATGGCTGGAATTCTTTATTTTGGAATAACCATGATTTACCGAGAATGATTTCACGTTGGGGAAATGATCAGGAACATTGGTTGGAAAGTAGTAAGTTATTCGCTATTTTACTGCACATGATGAAAGGCACACCTTATATTTATCAAGGGGAAGAAATTGGTATGACCAATACGCCGATTACAGATATTCGTGAAGCACGGGATATCGAAACAATTAACATGTACCATGAGTATCTAGAAAAAGGATATTCTAAAGAAGAAATTTTGCTGAAAATTAATACTAAAGGTCGCGACAATGCACGCCGGCCTATGCAGTGGACCGCTGAAAAAAATGCGGGCTTTACGACTGGTACACCTTGGATTGATGTTAATCCCAATTATCAAACGATTAACGTCGCTGCTGCTTTGGCAGATAAAAATTCACTATTCTATACGTACCAAGAAATGATTCGTTTGAGAAAAGAACATCCTTTAATTGTTTGGGGCGACTTTGAATTGCTGGAAACAGTGGACGAAGTGATTAGTTTTTATCGTACCTATGGTGAGGAACGCTGGCTTGTTGTAACGAACTTTTCTGACAAAGTTCAGCCATTTTCTGCAGACGTTCATGTAGAACAAGTAATGATTGAAAATATGCCGACAGATGTCACTGCTTTAGTAGACTATTCGTTAGCGCCTTGGCAAGCATTTGTTGTGAAAGTGAGTCAATAAGATGGACCAATGGTGGAAAAATGCTGTCGGTTATCAAATTTATCCTCGGAGTTTTAAAGATAGCAACGGGGATGGCATTGGTGATTTGCAG
Organism: Enterococcus sp. C102(2024); assembly: GCF_040888205.1. Classification (NCBI taxonomy): domain Bacteria; kingdom Bacillati; phylum Bacillota; class Bacilli; order Lactobacillales; family Enterococcaceae; genus Enterococcus; species Enterococcus sp. C102(2024). The sequence goes on from NZ_JBFOHH010000001.1 coordinate 357,306, forward strand.
GGAATTATTGAGAAATTACCGTATTTAAAAGAACTAGGGGTCGATTTTTTATGGTTAAATCCGATTTACACTTCGCCGAACGTTGACAATGGTTATGATATTGCGGATTATCAAGGGATTCAGCCAGAATTTGGTACGATGGAAGATTTTCAAGAACTTTTGGACCAAGCGCATCAATTAGGTTTGAAGATTATTCTTGATTTAGTGGTCAATCATACAAGTGATCAACATCCGTGGTTTGTTGAAGCGAAAAAAAGTTTAGATAATCCGTATCGTGAGTATTATTTATGGGCCGATGCGACACCAGATCGTATGCCGAATGAATGGCAAAGCTTTTTTGGTGGCTCGACTTGGACGTATGACGAGGGTACAAAGCAAGCATATTTTCATGTGTTTGCAAAAGAGCAACCTGATTTGAACTGGAAAAATCCTAAAGTTCGTGAAGAGATTTATGCGATGATTCGCTGGTGGTTAGATTTGGGAATTGATGGTTTCCGATTAGATGCGATTAGTCATATCCAAAAAGAACCTTGGAATTTTAAGATTACCACGAATCCATGGGCTCCCTTTATGAATGTAAAAGGCATTGAAGACTATATGTTGGATTTGAAAGCTATTTTTGCTGAGTATGACATCATGACAGTGGGGGAAGCTAGTGGCGTTTCAAGTAAAAAAGCGGTGGAATGGACCAATGATGCGGGCTATCTGAATATGATTTTTGAATTAGAGCACAATGTTCGAGAAGGGAAGCCAGGAGAAGAACGGTTAAATATTTTAGGCTATAAAAAAGTAATGGCTCGCTGGCAAAAGCATTTAGGGACAGAAGGCTGGAATGCATTATATGTAGAAAATCATGATAATCCCAGAATCAATTCAATTTTAGGCAATGAAACCTCTCATTCTGCTAAGGCGATTGGAACAATCGCCTTGCTCTTGCGAGGAACGCCGTTTATTTATCAAGGACAGGAAATCGGCATGGTTAATTATCCGTTTCAACAGATTGACGAGTTAGATGCTAAAGATTCCCATAACCATTATCGTTTGCTTATAGAAAATGGCTACGATGCGAAACAAGCATTAAAAGAAGTGGCGCATTGGACGCGGGACCATTCGCGTACGCCTATGCAGTGGACGAATCAAGAGGCAAGTTCATTCACCTCGGGGCATCCGTGGTTAGCAATTCATCCCAATTTCAAAGAAATAAATGTGGCTGACCAAGAAACGGATGCGCAATCCGTGTTGAATTATTATAAAAAGTTAATTGCGTTGCGGAAAGAAAATCCAGTCTTTACAGATGGACAGTTTGAACTATTAGCGCCCAATCATCCGTCTGTTTTTGCTTTTTTAAGAAAAACAACTGAGGCAACAGCGTTAGTGATTGTCAATTTAAGTGGAGAAAAGTGCCAATTTGACTTGCCGAATAAATTACTAGGCAGAAAGTGGCAACAATTGTTAGGAAACCAAGAGTTTACAGTGGAGAAACGGATGCGGTTAGCACCTTATCAGGCAGGGGTCTTCCAATAACTGATTTGTTCTATAATGAGTGCAAGAGGCTTACTTTTAAGTAGGACTCTTGCACTCGTTTTTAGGAACTTCAACAACCGAGAGACTTCATAAATAATTGAATTTTTACAGAAATGCGTTATACTTACTTTGGGTAAGTTATTTAATTTTATGAAAGTAGGGGGAAATGATGCCGAAAACACGTGTAGAAGCATTTACAGATGCAGTCATTGCGATTATTTTAACGTTATTAATTTTAGAATTAAAAATTCCTGAAAAAGCAGATTGGTCTGCTCTGACTCAATCTGGACACAAAATCATTATTTATTTAATTAGTTTTGTTACTTTATTGATTTATTGGAACAATCATCATCATTTATTTCAAAGTGTCCGTAAAATTGATGGACGTGTCCTTTGGATGAATAATTTATTAATTTTGACGTTGACGTTTTTCCCGTTTGTTACTGGTTGGGTAGGTGAACATCCGTTTTCTTGGCCGCCACAAGCTTTGTATGGCTTAGTAGTATTAGGAGCTGATGTTGCTTATTATCTAGTGGTGCGGGCATTGATTCAGGCAAATGGGCCCAAATCCGAAGTACAACGTTTGTTTGGCCACTATCCAAAATTAACGCTTTCGATTGTGTTGAATATTATTGCGTTGATTGTAGGCAAACTAGTAGCGCCAATCGCTGTCCTGATTATTGATACGATTGTTTTAGTCATGTGGTTTATTCCTGAGCGAAAAGCAGAAATAAAGGAAATTTTAAAGTAGTTATTTTTTATTTATAACAAAAAAGTCATAAATCTTTTGACAAGAATGTCAAACTCCTCTATTATAAGAAGTGGATAAAAACTGAATAATTGTTAGGTGAGGCTCCTATTTGGACAAATGCTGCTGCCGCGAAAGGATCGAGAGACCCTTAGTTGGTTGAACAGGAATAATCGTGAAGGTTATTCATAATGTAGCTGATACATGTTATCTACGCCCTATAGTGCTAAAGCTCAACGATAGAGAATCTTATTTAAAGATGGTATTTTGGGACGTACTCTATTGTTGAGTAGGTCCTTTTTTGTGTGTTTGGCAAAAAAGCAATTATTCACTGGAAGTATAAATAAGAAAAAGAAAGGATGACTGTCATGGAAGACCCTGGAAGTGAACAGAGAAACAAAATACAGTCACCAATGAAAGGAGAAGATTTTAGCGCTCTTTTCGGCAGGTGACCACAACCTTGGAGGAAAAGAAAATGATGAACAAAAAAACAATGGATATGAGAAAAGCAACCAAAGATCAAGAATTACGTAAATTGGCTTTGCTTTCTGAACGGGAATTAATGATGGAATTACGGACATCTGAAAAAGGACTCTCGAATGAAGATGCCGAAAAAAGATTAGAGGAATTTGGACCAAACGAAGTTTCTGCACAAAAGCCAACCCCAGCAATTATTTTATTTTTAAGTGCATTCAAAGATCCGTTTGTCTATGTCTTAGCCTTATTGATGGTCGTTTCAACTTTAACGAAAGACTTCGAAGCCGCTATCGTGATGGGCGTGATGATTTTAGCCAGTGTCTTGATTGCTTTTATACAAGAGTATCGTTCTCAAAAAGCGAGTTTGGATTTAAAAGAATTAATTGAAAATACCGCTGCAGTGACACGGGAAGGGATTACGAAAGAAATTCCAATGGACGAAATTGTTCCAGGAGACATTGTAACTTTAGCTACAGGAGACATGATTCCTGCAGATGCCGTGTTGATTTGGACCAAAGATTTATTCGTTAATCAATCGTCGCTAACAGGCGAATCCATGCCTGTCGAAAAATTTGTGGATGCAGGTGTGGATCGTCAACAAACAGAGGTTTCTGCATTAGATATGCAAGACCTAGTGTTTATGGGCACAGATGTCTTGAGTGGACAAGGAAAAGCGATTATTTTAAAAACTGGGCAACATACATTTTTTGGTGATATTGCTAAAAATGCTACAACACAACGAGGAAAAACCAGTTTTGACTTAGGCTTAGCAAAAGTCAGTAAGTTTTTATTACGAATGGTAATGATTTTGTTTCCAATCGTTTTCTTGATTAATGGTTTAACTAAAGGTGCTTGGGGCGAAGCGTTTTTCTTCGCGATTGCCGTTGCAGTTGGTTTGACACCAGAAATGTTGCCAATGATTGTTACGAGTAACTTAGCCAAGGGTGCATTATCCTTATCGAAACATAAAGTCATTGTTAAAGAGTTAGCGGCTATCCAAAATTTGGGTGGTATGGATGTGCTCTGTACAGATAAAACTGGAACGATTACCGAAGATCGTGTAGTTTTGGTTCAACATTTGAATCCATTAGGTGATTTGAGTGACGAAGTTCTAAATTTAGCCTACTTAAATTCTTCTTATCAAACAGGTTGGAAAAATTTAATGGATATTGCCGTTATTAATTTTTATGAAGAGCATCAATGGAAAACGCCGTTTAAAAATGTCACTAAAATTGATGAAATTCCTTTTGATTTTTCCAGACGCCGCTTAACGGTTGTCGTGAATGCAGATGATCATCAATTGATGATCACGAAAGGCGCCGTGGAAGAAATGGAAGAAGTGTGCACGCATGCGCAAATTAATGGCGAAATTGTACCATTAAGCACTGCTGTACGAGAAGAACTACGCCGAGTGAATGTTCAAATGAACAAACAAGGGATGCGTGTGTTAGCGGTAGCTGTTAAAAAAGATGTCCATAAAGAAGCAGTTTATTCAGTTGAAGATGAAAAAGAGATGACATTGATTGGGTTTATGGGTTTTCTTGATCCAGCAAAAGAGTCAGCTGTCAGCGCTATCCGCTCCTTACATGAACATGGTGTCAACGTGAAAGTGCTAACGGGCGATAATGACATTGTCGCCAAAAAAGTCTGTAAAGATGTAGGTATTGAAGTTTCCCATGTGTTATTAGGTTCTCAAATTGAAGCAATGACAGATGAAGAGTTGCGGGCGCAAGTGGAAGAAACTAATTTATTTGCCAAATTAAATCCGATGCAAAAATCTAAAATTATTGAATTGCTACAAGCAAAAGGTCATACGGTTGGTTTTATGGGGGATGGCATTAATGATGCACCGGCATTACGAAAAGCTGATGTGGGCATTTCAGTAGATACTGCAGCTGATATTACTAAAGATGCTAGCTCGATTATTTTACTGGAAAAAAGTTTAAATGTACTGGAATCTGGTGTGATTGAAGGACGAAAAGTATTTAGCAATATGATGAAATATATTAAAATTACCATCAGTTCTAATTTTGGGAATGTCTTTTCAATTTTAGTAGCCAGTGCCTTTTTACCATTTCTACCAATGCTTTCCTTACAACTCTTGATTCAAAATTTGATTTATGATGTGGCTCAGTTGACAATTCCTTGGGATAATGTCGATGAAGAAGAGTTATTAAGCCCTGTTCGGTGGGAAACGAACGGACTAGCGAAATTTACGGTATGTATTGGCCCAGTAAGTAGTATTTTCGATATTCTAACGTATCTTGTCATGTGGTTTGTGTTTAGCGCCAATAGTTTGGCAACTCAACATTTATTCCAAACAGGTTGGTTTATGGTGGGACTTGTTAGTCAAACGTTAGTTGTTCATATGGTCCGGACGCGGAAAATACCATTCATTCAAAGTCGTGCGTCAATGCCTGTGATGTTAAGTAGTTTAGGCGCAATTTTACTCGGTTTCCTGATTGTAGCAACGCCTATAAGAGAGGTTTTTGACTTTGTGAAACTTCCGGCTAACTACTGGCCATGGTTCTTTGGAATCATCATTGCGTACATGTTAACTGTTGAAGTAGCTAAACGTTTATATATTAAAATTACCAAGGAATGGATTTAGTAAAATCTACTGAAAGAGAAAAGAAATTGCTAAGCTGTATTACTCGTTTTGCGAAAATTTGGTGATTTTACGCAATGAATGTTCGTGATAAAACCTAAGGTAAAGTATTTGGCAAAAAAACGAGCCAAAAAAAATAAAAATTAACGAAAAAAACTTTGTTCTCTAAAAAATAAAAAACCGCATGCTGAGTAGGTTACTCGGCTGACGGTTTTTATTTTTTGGTTTTTTCAAGATAATTTTCATGAAAACGCAAAGTTCGGAAATCAGATTACTAGCCAGCTCGGGGATGAGAGAGCTCGAATTAATAGAACTGTTATATAATATTTTCAAAATAGAATATAACAGTTAGGAGAAAAATAGTACAGAAGAAGTGTAGAACGGAAACCGTTTTCTTGTTTGTGAAAATTATCACTAAACCGCAAAAACATGCGGTTTTGCTCTTTTGTGAAAAAATGAAGAAATTAGAGTTTTTTTCTTGCGCTTTTTCGAATTTAGTGATAATTTGTTAAGTGTAGTCGATAAAAAGTAATACAGTTTCGCACTCTGTTTTACTTTTATCGAAATTAAAGAAACGTAATAGAGAGGATTGTGTGACAAAATGGCAAAGGCTAAGAAACAAAAACCTATTGACTTTAAAGAGCTAATGGCTAAAGTCGACGCTGATTTCCCAACTTTCCAAATCTTGGATCAAGATGGAAAAATTGTGAATGAAGATTTAGTACCTGATTTATCGGATGAGGAATTAGTTGAATTAATGACACGCATGGTTTGGTCTCGTGTGTTAGACCAACGTTCTACTGCATTAAACCGTCAAGGACGCTTAGGATTCTTCGCGCCAACAGCTGGACAAGAAGCAAGCCAATTGGCAAGTCAATTTGCAATGGAAAAAGAAGACTACTTACTACCAGGTTACCGTGATGTACCTCAATTAGTACAACATGGTTTACCATTAAGAGAAGCTTTCTTATGGTCTCGTGGTCACGTAGCAGGGAACTACTACGCGGAAGATTTAAATGCATTACCACCACAAATTATCATTGGTGCTCAATACATCCAAGCAGCTGGTGTTGCTTTAGGATTGAAAAAACGTGGAAAAGAAAATGTTGTCTTCACTTATACTGGTGACGGCGGTTCTTCACAAGGGGACTTCTATGAAGCAATTAACTTTGCTGGTGCTTACCAAGCAAACGGTGTCTTCATTATCCAAAACAATGGTTTTGCGATTTCTACACCTCGTGAAAAACAAACAGCGGCTAAAACTTTAGCTCAAAAAGCTGTTGCAGCAGGAATTCCTGGTATTCAAGTTGATGGTATGGATCCATTAGCAGTTTACGCAATTGCAAAAGAAGCACGCGATTGGTCAGCTGCAGGAAACGGTCCAGTTTTAATTGAAACATTAACCTATCGTTATGGTCCACATACTTTATCTGGAGACGATCCAACACGTTACCGTTCAAAAGAAATGGATGACGAATGGGTACAAAAAGATCCATTGACTCGTTTCCGTAAATATCTAACAGATAAAGGCTTATGGTCTGAAGCAAAAGAAGAAGAAATTATTGAAAAAACAAAAGAAGAAATCAAAGTAGCGATTGCAGAAGCGGATAAAGCGCCAAAACAAAAAGTTTCTGATTTCTTGAAAAATATGTTTGAAGTTCAACCTCAAACAATTAAAGAACAAATTGCATTTTATGAAGCGAAGGAGTCGAAATAAAAATGGCACAAAAAACTATGATCCAAGCAATTACAGATGCCTTAGCTCTTGAATTAGAGAAAGACGAAAATGTCTTAATCTTCGGTGAAGACGTTGGTAACAACGGTGGGGTTTTCCGTGCAACTGAAGGTTTACAAGAAAAATTTGGTGAAGACCGCGTCTTCGATACACCTTTAGCTGAATCTGGTATCGGTGGATTGGCTTTCGGTCTTGCCTTGCAAGGTTACCGTCCAGTTCCTGAAATCCAATTCTTTGGTTTCGTTTTTGAAGTATTTGACGAAATCGTTGGTCAAATGGCTCGTACGCGTTACCGTATGGGTGGAACTCGTAATATGCCAATTACTGTTCGTGCCCCATTTGGTGGTGGTGTTCATACACCAGAACTTCACTCAGATAACTTAGAAGGATTAATCGCACAATCACCAGGTGTTCGTGTTGTTATTCCATCAAACCCTTACGATGCAAAAGGACTATTAATTTCATCTATTCGCAGCAACGATCCAGTTGTCTACTTAGAGCACATGAAATTATACCGTTCATTCCGTGAGGAAGTGCCAGACGAAGCTTATGAAGTGCCTTTAGATAAAGCGGCTGTAACTCGTGAAGGAACAGACGTATCAATCATCACTTACGGCGCTATGGTTCGTGAAGCGATTAAAGCAGCTGATAGCTTAGCGAAAGACAATATTTCAGCAGAAATCATTGATTTACGTACAGTGGCTCCTTTAGATGTGGAAACAATTATTAACTCTGTTGAAAAAACTGGCCGTGTGGTTGTCGTTCAAGAAGCACAAAAACAAGCTGGCGTTGGCGCTATGGTTGTTTCTGAAATTTCTGAACGTGCCGTATTATCATTAGAAGCACCAATCGGACGTGTATCTGCTCCAGATACAATCTTCCCATTCGGACAAGCAGAAAATATCTGGTTACCAAATGCGAAAGATATCGAAGCAAAAGCTAGAGAAATCGTCGAATTTTAATAGTTATTCGAAGTAGATAAACGAAGAATTAAACAGGTGGAATACGGCTATAGGCATGAAATGTTCAGCTACTATAGTCGTTTCCCCGCGTTTTGCTCCTAAGAAAATAGACAGATCCAACGAAGAAGGGAAGACTTAAAAAATGGCTTATCAGTTTAAATTACCGGATATCGGTGAAGGGATTGCCGAAGGCGAAATCGTTAAATGGTTTGTAAAACCTGGCGATACAATCAACGAAGACGATACGTTATTAGAAGTACAAAATGACAAATCAGTGGAAGAAATTCCATCACCAGTAACAGGTACTGTAAAAAATATCGTTGTACCAGAAGGAACAGTTGCAAACGTTGGTGACGTGTTAATCGAAATCGACGCACCTGGTCACGAAGATAACGATGCAGCACCGGCAGCTCCTGCACAAGAACAAACACCAGCACAACCTGCTGCTGTACCAACAACCGAAGCAGCTGGCGGATTTTTCCAATTTAAATTACCAGACATCGGTGAAGGAATTGCCGAAGGCGAAATCGTTAAATGGTTCGTTAAAGCTGGCGATACAATTAATGAAGATGATTCATTATTAGAAGTACAAAATGACAAATCAGTAGAAGAAATTCCATCACCAGTAACAGGTACTGTAAAAAATATCGTTGTACCAGAAGGAACAGTTGCCAATGTGGGTGACGTGTTAGTTGAAATTGACGCACCTGGTCATAATTCAGCAGCACCGGCAGCCGCAGCACCAGCTACTGACGCTCCTAAAGCGGAAGCATCAGCACCAGCCGCTTCAACAGGCGTAGTTGCAGCCGCTGATCCAAACAAACGCGTTTTAGCAATGCCGTCTGTTCGTCAGTATGCGCGTGAAAAAGACGTTGATATTACACAAGTAACTGCAACTGGTAAAGGTGGCCGTGTCATTAAAGCGGATATTGATGCCTTTGTTTCTGGTGGCTCTCAAGCAGCACCAGCTACTGAAGCTGCCGCAACAGAAGCAGCACCTAAAGCGGAAGCAGCTGCACCTAAAGCAGCGCCAAAAGCCTTTACTTCTGATTTAGGCGAAATGGAAACACGTGAAAAAATGACACCAACACGTAAAGCAATTGCTAAAGCAATGGTTAACAGCAAACACACTGCTCCTCACGTAACATTACATGATGAAGTAGAAGTTTCTAAATTATGGGATCACCGTAAGAAATTTAAAGATGTTGCTGCTGCAAATGGTACAAAATTAACATTCTTACCATACGTTGTAAAAGCATTGACTTCAACTGTTCAAAAATTCCCAATCTTGAATGCATCAATTGATGACGCAGCACAAGAAATTGTTTACAAAAATTACTTTAACATTGGTATCGCTACTGATACAGATCATGGCTTATATGTACCAAATGTTAAAAATGCTAATACGAAGAGCATGTTTGCTATCGCTGATGAAATCAACGAAAAAGCAGCATTGGCTATCGAAGGCAAATTAACTGCACAAGATATGCGTGATGGTACAATCACAATTAGTAACATTGGTTCAGTCGGTGGCGGCTGGTTTACACCAGTAATCAACTACCCTGAAGTTGCTATTTTAGGCGTTGGTACAATTGCACAAGAACCAGTTGTTAATGCAGACGGCGAAATCGTTGTGGGACGCATGATGAAATTATCATTAAGCTTTGACCACCGTATCGTTGACGGCGCAACTGCTCAAAAAGCAATGAACAACATTAAACGCTTATTAGCTGATCCAGAATTACTATTAATGGAAGGATGATTAACAAATGGTAGTAGGAGATTTCGCCATTGAACTAGATACAGTCGTAATCGGAGCTGGTCCTGGAGGATACGTTGCCGCAATTCGTGCCGCAGAAATGGGTCAAAAAGTTGCGATTATCGAACGTGAATACATCGGAGGCGTTTGTTTAAACGTTGGATGTATTCCTTCAAAAGCTTTAATTGCTGCTGGACATCATTACCAAGAAGCACAAGATTCTTCAACTTTTGGTGTAACAGCTAAAGGAGTCGAATTAGACTTTGCAAAAACACAAGACTGGAAAGATAACACAGTTGTTAAATCATTAACAGGCGGCGTTGGCATGTTATTGAAAAAACACAAAGTAGAAATTATTGAAGGCGAAGCATTCTTCGTTGACGAAAATACATTGCGTGTTATTCACCCAGACTCAGCACAAACTTACTCATTCAATAATGCTATTGTAGCAACAGGTTCTCGTCCAATTGAAATCCCAGGATTCAAATTTGGCGGACGCGTGTTAGATTCTACAGGCGGTTTAAACTTAAAAGAAGTTCCTAAAAAATTCGTTATTATCGGTGGCGGTGTCATCGGTGCTGAATTAGGTGGCGCTTATGCTAACTTAGGTTCAGAAGTAACAATTTTAGAAGGTAGCCCATCAATTTTACCAACTTATGAAAAAGATATGGTTAAAGTTGTCACAGACGACTTCAAGAAGAAAAACGTAACAATCGTGACTTCTGCAATGGCTAAAGAAGCTGTTGACAATGGCGATAGCGTCACTGTTAAATATGAAGTTAACGGAAAAGAAGAAAGTGTTGAAGCAGATTACGTAATGGTCACTGTTGGACGTCGTCCAAACACAGACGACTTAGGCTTAGAACAAGCGGGCGTTGAAATTGGCGAACGTGGTTTAATCCCAGTTGACAACCAAGGACGTACTAACGTGAAAAACATCTTCGCAATCGGCGACATCGTACCAGGTGCTGCGTTAGCGCATAAAGCAAGCTACGAAGCAAAAATTGCTGCTGAAGCAATTTCTGGTAAGAAAGTTGCAGTTGATTACAAAGCAATGCCAGCTGTTGCCTTTACTGATCCAGAATTGGCAAGCGTTGGTATGACTGTTGCAGAAGCAAAAGAAGCGGGAATCGAAGCAAAAGGCTACAAATTCCCATTTGCTGGTAACGGCCGTGCAATCTCTTTAGATAAAACTGAAGGATTCATGCGTTTAGTTACAACTGTAGAAGACAATGTCATCATCGGTGCACAAATTGCCGGTGTCGGTGCAAGTGACATGATTTCTGAATTAGCTTTAGCTATTGAATCTGGCATGAATGCAGAAGACATTGCTTTAACAATCCACCCACACCCATCATTGGGCGAAATTACTATGGATACAGCTGAATTGGCTTTAGGTTTACCAATTCATATTTAATAGTATCACTTTGTCGCACGACAGATATAATGCGCCTTTTGCACTTGTTGCATTAGCCACAGCAAGAGCAAAAGGTGTAAAAAAACAACGACTTCTCGGAGTCGTTGTTTTTTTATGCTCTGTTCTTTCTTTTACGGTATTTAAGAGGTGTTTCACCCGTTTCTTGTTTAAAGATACGGACAAAATAGCTATCTTCAACAAACCCTAAATCTTCACTGATTTGGGCGATCGTTTTATCTGTCTCCAAAAGAAGCTGTTTAGCCCATGTGATTTTTAATTGTCGATAAAATTGACTAAAGGGAATACCAAACTCCTCTTTTAATAAACGACTTAAATACGTCGGTGTCAAATGAACAAGGTCTGCCAGTTCTTGTAAATTTAAACGCAGCGATTTGTTTTCCCAAAGGGCATCTAAAACCGGTTGTAATTGCTTATTTTTAGTTTGATAGGCACTTGAAGGAGTTAATTGAGCAGTTAATAAAGTTTGTTGAATATCTTTTTGGATCATATTTAATGGCTCCAGTTCTTCTTTTCGCGAACTAATCTGTAAGGATTGTTTGTACGTATTGATTAAATAATCTTTTTTGATGGCTTCAGAAATAATATATTGGCTTAGATCAGCGATTAATGTCGCGCTCTTTTCTAAGTCTGCTAGTTCTAAAACAGGGTATTGTTGATACAGCTCTTGGTGTGTTACTAAAAATTCTTGAATGAAGGCATCATTCATGGTTAAAACCTGTTCTAACTCTTCTTGGTGATCTTCGAGCAAAACTTCACCAGCCATAATGGCTCCTACATACTGGTCATCAACAATAATGGGGATGGCCATATCAACGATGTTAAAGTGACAACGGTAGATAAAAGGCTGACCAGTGCGAACAGCTTCCAAGCCACCACGAGCATCACATTTTTCACAAAGTTTCGAGAGCTCAGGGGAGTGACGTACCAGTTGGCAAAAGGGTTGAACTTGACTATGTTTCGTCACAGGACGACCTTTATAATCGACTAAAATAATGGCTAAACGAGTGCTTAAGGCCAATGATTCTTGCAATTTTTCCCACTTTTCTAAATCTAAAATATTTTTTAATTCTACAGTCATATGGCAATCCTTCAATCTAAAGTTTAAAAATCATAATATTTTATTATTTCACAAAATAATTCTATCATTTTTTGCAAGAAAACGATACCAAAAGTTCAATGCTTTTTGGATGAAAGCGTTTTATACTATGTATGTAAACAAAATATAGGAGGCTATCAACATGAGAAAAGCATTGATTTTACCAACGAAATATGTTCAAGGGGAAGATGAATTACTAAACTTAGGTTACTTCGTTTCAACTTTTGGAAAAAAAGCGTTACTAATTGCAAATCCTGCTGACGTTGATCGTGTACGTCCGCAATTGGAAGAAACAGCGAAAAAGTTTGACATTACCTTCGTAGAGGGCGGCTTTAGTGGAGAAGTAACGCGTGAAGAAACAAAGCGCTTGCAAAACGTTGGACAAAAAGAACAAGCAGACTGTATCATTGGTTTAGGTGGCGGTAAAGCAATCGATGCTTCAAAAGTCGTAGCAGAAGGTGAAAACTTAATTATTGTACCAACGATTGCGGCTCAAGATGCACCAACTTCGCATTCAGCTGTACTATATCATGAAGATGGCTCATTTGATGATTATGCTTACTTTAAACAAAGTCCAAGTGTCGTTATGGTTGATACAAAAGTGGTTGCCAAAGCGCCAACTAGATTTTTAGTTGCTGGAATGGGGGATGCCTTATCCACATATTTTGAAGCACGCGCAACACACAATTCATATTCTCGGGTTAATGCTAGTTTGCCAATGGGTTCAAGAGAAGGCTTAACGCCCGCTGCTAGCGGCACATATGCAGCTTTGGCCATGGCGAAACTTTGCTGGGAAAACCTACAGGAAGATGGGTTAAAAGCGAAATTAGCTTGTGATGCAAACGTGGTTACTGAATCATTGAATAAGATTATCGAAACAAATATCTTACTTTCAGGCTTAGGTTTTGAAAGTGGTGGTTTAGCTGCAGCGCATGCGATTCATAACGGTATGACAGTCTTACCTGGTGCGCACAGTTATTTACATGGTGAAAAAGTAGCTTTTGCAACGATTGCACAACTTGTATTAGAAGATGCAGCAAAAGACGAATTAGAAGCTGTTTTAGACTTTAGCGCTTCTGTAGGTTTACCGTTAACGCTTTCAGACATTGGTGTCGATGGAATCACTTATGAAGAAGCGTTGGAAGTAGCCAAAATTGCTTGCATTCCAGAAGAATCAATTCATTCAATGCCATTCCCAATTGTCGTTGAAGAAGTAGCGAATGCAATCATTGTTGCAGATAAAGTCGGACAAGAATATAAAACAAGACATAAATTAGATTAAGGAAGTGTCCACATGAAAGCAGATATTTTACTCGTTTCACATAGCAAAATGATTACAGATGGTATTAAAGAGATGATTGAACAGATGAATGCCAGTGAAGAAATTAAGATTCATTCACTTGGTGGCACATCAGATGGTTCATTAGGTTCAGATCCAATGAAAATCATTGACACGATTAACGAAGCGGACTCTGACCGAGAATTTTTAATTTTTGCCGATTTAGGCAGTGCCGTTTTAAGTTCAGAATTAGCTTTTGATATGCTAGAAGAAGACCAACAGAAACATTATCATTTAGTCGATGCCCCATTGGTTGAAGGTGCCTTTGCGGCAGCAATTACTGCAGGTGTCTCAGATGATTTGACGCAAATTTTAGCAGAAGCTCAAAATGCTGGTAAGAAAGGGTGGAACTAAATGAAAAAAATTATTAATGAACCTGGTAAAATTGTTGAAGAAATGCTCCAAGGAATTGTGAAAAGCTATGGAAACCTTGTTCATCAAGTCGAAGATTCTCGCGTGATTGCTCGCAACGACTCAAACAAACAAGTTGGGTTAGTATCTGGTGGTGGAAGTGGTCATGAGCCTGCACATGCTGGGTTTGTTGGTGATGGAATGTTAAATGCCGCAGTTTTAGGTGATGTCTTTACTTCACCAACACCAGATCAAATTTTAACAGGGATCCAAGCGGCGGACCAAGGGGCCGGGGTTCTGTTAATCGTAAAAAATTATACAGGCGATATTTTGAACTTTGAAATGGCCAAAGATATGGCTGATATGGAAGACATTCATGTAGAAATGGTCGTTGTCGATGACGATATTGCTGTCGAAGATAGCACCTATACCGCTGGAAAACGCGGCGTTGCCGGGACTGTTCTTGTCCATAAAATTTTAGGACATCATGCCCGCCAAGGTGCTTCTTTAGAAGAGCTCGTTTCTTTAGGAGAAAAGATTGTAGCAGCCACGAAAACAATTGGAGTGGCTTTAAAAGCAGCCACTGTGCCTGAAGTTGGCAAACCAGGTTTTACTTTACCAGAAGATGAAATTGAATTTGGCGTAGGGATTCACGGAGAACCAGGCTATCGTCGTGAAAAAATCCAACCATCGAAAGAGTTAGCGAAAGAATTAGTTGAAAAAACATTAAGTAGCTATGAACAACAACCACAAACAGTGGGGGTACTTGTCAATGGCATGGGCGGCACGCCATTAATGGAACAATTTGTATTTATGAACGACGTGCTAACATTATTAGAAGATAAAGGTGTTCAAGTGACCTTCCATAAAGTGGGTAACTATATGACGTCTATTGACATGCAAGGTTTATCTTTAACGATGATTGACTTGGCGACAAAAGACTGGCAAACAGCGCTAGAAAGCAATGTAACAACAATTTCTTGGTAAGGGTGATAAAAGATGGAATTAACAGTAAAAGACATTCAAACATGGTTAGACAATTATTCAAAAGTTATTGAAGAAAAAAAAGACTATTTAAGTGAATTAGACACGCCGATTGGTGATGGGGATCACGGTAACAACATGGCTCGTGGTATGGCTGAATACAAAATTGCGTTTGACAAAAAAGTACCAACAACAATCACGGAGACATTTAAAGTCCTATCCATGGCCTTGATTTCAAAAGTTGGCGGAGCTTCTGGTCCTTTATATGGTACTGCGTTTATGAATATGACTAAAGCGACAAAAGATTTGGAAACCATCAGTTCGCCAGAGCAATTAAAAGAAATTGTTCAGCAAGGTCTAGCTGGGATTCAGATGCGGGGCAAAGCTGAACCAGGAGATAAAACGATGGTTGATGTCTGGGCACCTGTTGCTGAAGTAATTGGAACGGAACAATTTAATGAAGAAAAAATTGAACAATTTGCTGAAGCAACAAAAGATTGGGTGGCGAAAAAAGGACGTGCCTCTTATTTAGGGGAACGAGCAATTGGTCATATTGATCCAGGAGCAGCATCTAGTGCATTATTATTTGAAGAACTAGTCAAAGTAATCAATCAATAACAGTGAGAAAAAAGTTTAGCAAGTGCCTCTCTTGAAGCGCTTGCTAAACTTTTTTATAAATAATGGTTTCTTTTGTTCATCTATGGGATAATTTAAGTAACAAAAAATAACAAAGATAGACCAATGGGGGATTTAAAGATGAAAAAGCATGTGATTGTGGGATGTTTATTAATCGTTAGCTCAATGTTTGTAAGTGCTTGTGGAAATTCGTCAGACGTGACCACGGAAAAAACCAGTGTCACAAAACAAGTCGAAGCTACGGGACAAAGCACATCCTCTTCTGTAGACCAAACCAAGTATGATGCCATTATTACAGAAGCTAAAAAGTTAACGGCAGAGGGGCAATATAAAGAATCAGAAGAAAAATTAGCTACGATCCCTGTTAGCGATTTAGGGAAACCTCACTATTCGATCGTTAAAGAAACGGTTGAGAAACTAAATAATCAAAATAATGAAGGCTTAAAAAGACAAGAAGAAGTCGCGGTTGAAAAGCAAACGAAGTCGAGTCCGGCACCCACGGAATCACTTAAACCGATTCCAGATGAATTTGCTAAATGGGCAACCACGTATCTTTTTTATTATCCACGAGGAGATCAAAAGCAAGCGGGTTTAATCATTGAAGCGAATGGAGCAGTCACGCAGACGAATACGAATGGCGAAATTTACACAGGAAAAGCCGAAATAAGTGGAGCTTCGGGCACTATTTTAAGTTATGATACGACTAGTTATCGCCCGACGACCCAACCAGCTACAAAATCGATTACTCCAAATGTTAAAATCACTGTTACTTGGAACAATGGCGGCGGTGTTGATGTTTATTATGGCTACGTTTCTTATTCACAACGTTTAGCTTTGACAGATGGTATCGCCGTGACAGACGGGGTCAAAGAAGTTTGGCTTTCATAAAAAGAGCTAGACATTCAAGCAAAAACTTGAATGTCTAGCTCTTTTGTTGATTGAATCGGGGGATATAAATACTTAGTTTCGATAAGAACGAACGGTATTGTTAATAGCGGAAATACTATATTTTAATTCATCTTCTAACGTTTGATCAATGTCTGTGTCTAAAGTTTCTGCAAACATGGCTTCATATTCAGCGATAGAAAGTTCTGTCCGATTATCCAGCAGTGCTAAATGAGTTTCTTTTTGTAAATGATTTTGATAACCAGCTACTAATTCACCAGTGAAAAATTCAGCGACAGCACCAGAACCATAACTGAATAACCCAATTTGATTGCCTGCGGTTAAAGTCGTTGCATTTTCTAAAAGGGAAATGAGTCCCAGATAAAGTGAACCCGTATACAAGTTTCCTACGCGACGACTATAGATGATGCTTTCTTCATAACGAGCTAAAATTCGTTCCTGTTCTGCTTCAGTTTGGTCGGAGATTTTTGCTAATAAGGCTTTTTTGCCCATTTTTGTGTAAGGAATATGGAACGCTAAAGCATCATAATCTGCAAAATCAAGACCGGTTCGTTTTTTATGTTCATCCCAGACTTGGGCAAAAGATTGGATGTAGGTTTCGTTTGACAAAGGACCATCGACCATAGGATACGGATGGCCTGTTGGACGCCAAAAGTCATAGATATCTTGCGTCAGCATCACATTATCCTCTTTTAAAGCCAAGATGCGCGGTTCACTAGCAACTAACATCGCAACCGCCCCAGCTCCTTGTGTAGGCTCACCGCCAGAATTTAAGCCATATTTTGCAATATCTGCCGCTACGACCAAGACTTTTTTATCTGGATGTAAGGCTACGTGATTCTTAGCTAACTGTAAGCCTGCTGTTGCTCCGTAACAAGCTTCCTTGATTTCGAAAGAGCGAGCGAAAGGTTGAATCCCCATTAAACGATGTAAGACAACTGCGGCCGCTTTTGACTCATCGATACTGGACTCAGTCCCGACAATCACCATATCAATGGCCTCTTTATCTTCTTTGGTCAAGATCGCTTCTGCGGCATTGGCTGCAAATGTCACAATATCTTGGCTGATTGGGTTCACCGCCATTTGGTCTTGCCCAATACCAATATGAAATTTTCCAGGGTCTACATTTCTGGCTTCAGCCAGTGCCGTCATATCAATATAATAAGGGGGCACAAAAAAACTAATTTTATCAATCCCAATTGTCATTTCTTTAACTCCTTTACGATAAATAGATTCATTATATAAAATAGCACGAAATGAACCAAAATGGGGAATTTTTGTATTAACTTCATAGATTATTAAAAAATATCTTATAAGTCTGTTAACATTCAGTAATTGGCACTTGTGATTCTGGGATTTTATGATATATTTCAAGATGGAGGTGCATTTAGTTGAAAACAGTAGTTATTATTGATGCATTACGAACACCAATTGGAAAATATAAAGGCAGCTTAAGTCAAGTAAGTGCCGTAGACTTAGGAACACATGTTACAACACAACTTTTAAAAAGACATTCCACTATTTCTGAAGAAATTGATCAAGTAATCTTTGGAAATGTTTTACAAGCTGGAAATGGCCAAAATCCCGCACGACAAATAGCTATAAACAGCGGTTTGTCTCATGAAATTCCCGCCATGACGGTTAATGAGGTCTGCGGATCAGGCATGAAGGCCGTTATTTTGGCGAAACAATTGATTCAATTAGGAGAAGCGGAAGTTTTAATTGCTGGTGGGATTGAGAATATGTCCCAAGCACCTAAATTACAACGATTTAATTACGAAACAGAAAGCTACGATGCGCCTTTTTCTAGTATGATGTATGATGGGTTAACGGATGCCTTTAGTGGTCAGGCAATGGGCTTAACTGCTGAAAATGTGGCCGAAAAGTATCATGTAACTAGAGAAGAGCAAGATCAATTTTCTGTACATTCACAATTAAAAGCAGCTCAAGCACAAGCAGAAGGGATATTCGCGGACGAAATAGCCCCATTAGAAGTGTCAGGAACGCTTGTGGAGAAAGATGAAGGGATTCGCCCTAATTCGAGCGTCGAGAAGCTAGGAACGCTTAAAACTGTTTTTAAAGAAGACGGTACTGTAACAGCAGGGAATGCATCAACCATTAATGATGGGGCTTCTGCTTTGATTATTGCTTCACAAGAATATGCCGAAGCACACGGTCTTCCTTATTTAGCTATTATTCGAGACAGTGTGGAAGTCGGTATTGATCCAGCCTATATGGGAATTTCGCCGATTAAAGCCATTCAAAAACTGTTAACGCGGAATCAACTTACTACGGAAGAAATTGATCTGTATGAAATCAACGAAGCTTTTGCAGCAACTTCAATTGTGGTCCAAAGAGAGCTGGCTTTACCAGAGGAGAAGGTTAACATTTATGGTGGCGGTATTTCATTAGGTCATGCGATTGGTGCCACAGGTGCTCGTTTATTAACAAGTTTAAGTTATCAATTAAATCAAAAAGAAAAGAAATATGGAGTGGCTTCTTTATGTATCGGCGGTGGCTTAGGACTCGCTATGCTACTAGAGAGACCTCAGCAAAAAAAAAACAGCCGATTTTATCAAATGAGTCCTGAGGAACGCCTGGCTTCTCTTCTTAATGAAGGCCAGATTTCTGCTGATACAAAAAAAGAATTTGAAAATACGGCTTTATCTTCGCAGATTGCCAATCATATGATTGAAAATCAAATCAGTGAAACAGAAGTGCCGATGGGCGTTGGCTTACATTTAACAGTGGACGAAACTGATTATTTGGTACCAATGGCGACAGAAGAGCCCTCAGTGATTGCGGCTTTGAGTAATGGTGCAAAAATAGCACAAGGATTTAAAACAGTGAATCAACAACGTTTAATGCGTGGACAAATCGTTTTTTACGATGTTGCAGATCCCGAGTCATTGATTGATAAACTACAAGTAAGAGAAGCGGAAATTTTTCAACAAGCAGAGTTAAGTTATCCATCTATCGTTAAACGGGGCGGCGGCTTAAGAGATTTGCAGTATCGTGCTTTTGATGAATCATTTGTATCTGTCGACTTTTTAGTAGATGTTAAGGATGCAATGGGGGCAAATATCGTTAACGCTATGTTGGAAGGTGTGGCCGAGTTGTTCCGTGAATGGTTTGCGGAGCAAAAGATTTTATTCAGTATTTTAAGTAATTACGCAACGGAGTCGGTTGTTACGATGAAAACGGCTATTCCAGTTTCACGTTTAAGTAAGGGGATCAATGGCCGGGAAATTGCTGAAAAAATTGTTTTAGCTTCACGCTATGCTTCATTAGATCCCTATCGGGCAGTCACGCATAACAAAGGGATCATGAATGGCATTGAAGCTGTAGTTTTAGCTACAGGAAATGATACACGCGCTGTTAGCGCTTCTTGTCATGCTTTTGCGGTGAAAGAAGGTCGCTACCAAGGCTTGACTAGTTGGACGCTGGATGGCGAACAACTAATTGGTGAAATTTCAGTTCCGCTTGCTTTAGCCACGGTTGGCGGTGCCACAAAAGTCTTACCTAAATCTCAAGCAGCCGCTGATTTGTTAGCAGTGACGGATGCAAAAGAACTAAGTCGAGTAGTAGCGGCTGTTGGTTTGGCACAAAATTTAGCGGCGTTACGGGCCTTAGTCTCTGAAGGAATTCAAAAAGGACACATGGCTCTACAAGCACGTTCTTTAGCGATGACGGTCGGAGCTACTGGTAAAGAAGTTGAGGCAGTCGCTCAACAATTAAAACGTCAAAAAACGATGAACCAAGACCGAGCCTTGGCTATTTTAAATGATTTAAGAAAACAATAAAAAAACAGTTCAGCAGAAATTATTCTGCTGAACTGTTTTTTTTCACATTAGGTAGCCGTTTCAGGCCACGAATCGGTTTTACTTTTAAGACATCTAAGAAGAAAGTGAACACAGGGATTCCTACAATAAGTCCCCATACACCAAAGAGACGCTCGCTAACTAATAAAATGACAAACGTATAAAAGATTGGTAACTCTGTTTTACTAGACATGAATTTAGGATTTAGCACGTAAGATTCAAATAAATGGACGATTGTAATTAAAGCTAAGATATAAATCACATCGTTCAAGCCACCTTGGGAATAAGCGATGAAACTTAGCGGAATGCAGGAAATAATCACACCAGCAACTGGGACTAAGCTCAAAATGAAGATCATAATGGCTAAACTAGGTAACTGAGTAAAGCCGATTATCGCCAAGGCCAAAGTAGTAATGACTGTGTTCACCACAGCAATGAAAAACTGAGCTTCCATTACGACACCAAATGTGTTGACGAACTTGTTGGCGAAATAATAGATATCCTGAAAAAACCAATCAAAATCACTTTTTAAAAATAACTTAGAAAAATCGGCCATTTGCTTCTTCTCAATCATAAAGAAGAAACTTAAAATAAAGGACATGACAAATGATAAGCCGACAGCGCCAATATCTTGAATGTAGCGTAAAATCATTGAAGCGCCATTCTGGAGTTGAGAGAGTAAGTTAGATTTTTCCAAGTATTGATCAATAAATTGCAATACTTGATTTGTATCTGTATGTGGACTTTGATAAAAATCAACTACAGAATTAATCATTTGAGTCGTTTGGTTAACTAGAACGGGAACATATTTAGTAATCGCTAGATAGATTAGAAAAACAACCAATGCATAGGTTAAGAGAACGATGACAATCGTCGGGATTTTCATATAGCGTTGAACAAAATGGACCAAACGAACAGCTAAATAGGTAAAGATAAATGTTAAAAGAATGGTTGTAATCATACTTCTGGATAAATAAAGCACAAAAATAATCAAAGCAAGGACGCAAAAACGTCGCAAACGTTCATTTTGAATAAATTTTTGATACAAACTCATAGGGGAAACTCCTTCTTTACTGAATAATCAATCCTGTTAAGAATAACATAACCATACCGATGGCAGCTAGGCCGCAAACAATAATATGGCGGCGTTTGTACATCACTACAATGGCGATGAACTCTCGAATAAACGCGTTAGGTAAAAAATAAAAAGCGGTTTTTGCACCAATGCCATCAGCTTTTAAGCCAGCCATTCGAGCGAAAAGACCCGCTCGGAAAAGGTGATAATTGTTTGTAGTAAAAATGGCTTGGAAATTAGCATTTCCAAAATCCTCAATCATTGTTTCTTTGGAAAAACGCATATTTTCTAGTGTGTTTTTTGAATGAGCTTCTACTAAAATATCATCATCAGGAATACCTTGTGTCAAAGCATACATTTTCATCGCGACACTTTCAGGAAGTAATTCATCGGGACCTTGGCCACCAGACATGACGATTTTTGGTGGATTTAACGTTGCGCGATTTTGAGCCTTGTAAAATTGAATGGCTTTGTTGATGCGGGCTTGCAATAACGGCGGCACAATCTCACCATTGATTAACCCCGAACCTAACACAACAATATAATCCTGTGTATATTTTGGCTGATTAAATTGATACAACGTAGAAACAGTTAAAAAATTATAAAAAACAAACGCGAAATAAGTCAAAATAAATGGCGCAATAGTTAAGGGTAAGGAGAGCCAAGTTGGTAACAACGATTGAAAAAAGAAATTATAAATTAATAGTAATGTTAAGCCAATTGCCAGCAACAACGTCAACAAGTTCCCTAGAGACCGACCTTCTTTTCTCATAACAACGACCGCATTCCAATAGAGGAAAATAATTAAAGCATAGATTCCTAGAGCCAAAGCAATTAAAATAGCTAGAATTGCAATAATTGCTAAGGTTATTAAAAAGTAGTTGTTTGTACGAATCGCAGTAATCCCTAAATAAGTCGCTAGAACCACAAGAAAAATATTAAATAATGTTCCATTCAGTAAACGCCTTTTTTCTTTGAAGTAGAAGAGCGCAAACAAGCCAAAAAAAGCAATGGGGATTAAAAAGAAGGCTGTACCACGAATGATTTCTAAATATAAAACATATGAGAAGAACATAAAGACAGTCCAGCCAAACATCCACGGCAACCAATCGTGTTCTTTTTTCTTTTTCCGCCACGAGGGAATGAAAAAGAGACCCAATAAATAAACACCTAAAAAGGTTAAATCACCATAAAATTGCATAAATAAACTCCTTTAAAACATTTTTCCTCTTCAGTATAACGAAAACTCTTCAAAAAAAATAGAGGAAGCACTTAGTTTCAGAAAGTTTTCTTGTTCTTTTTTTTATAAAAAAAACCTGACGATTAACGTCAGGTTTTTGAGTCAGTATTGTTTAATTAAGCTTTAGTAACGTTAGTTGCTTGAGGGCCACGTTGACCTTCTTCGATTTCGAAAGTTACTGCTTGACCTTCTTCTAAAGTTTTGAAGCCGTCACCTTGGATAGCTGAGAAATGTACGAATACATCGTTTCCGTTTTCTGCAGTGATGAAGCCAAAGCCTTTGTCTGAGTTAAACCATTTTACTGTACCTGTTTCCATAATAAATATCCTCCTAGATGTGTGTTATAACACATTCATATTTTGCAATTACTTGAAAGGTGAAAAATGTGGAAGATGTTTATTTGAAACAGCTACCCATATTACCGAACAAAAACTACATCTATTACTATAGCATACTAACTGGTTTTTGTATAGCGATAACCTTATTTTCTTTTTTATCGGATGTTTTTTAAAAACTAGAAAGTGAAGATAAGGCTGTTATAGTGCTGTTTCAATAAGACTCAGAAAAAAAGCCTATTGTAAGGCGCTTTCTTACAATGGGCTTTTTGCCTGTTTTTAATAACGGAGGATAGCCGCTAAGGATTTTTCATCTGGTGCAGCTTTTTGGTCTAAAACAAAAACTTGACCGCCGTTTTGAATGACTTGGTAAGCAATGGTGTTTAAAAGTTTGCGACGATCGTACTCTTCAGATGACATTTCATTGTTTTCAGTAACAAAGAGTGACGTTGCAATAAAAAGATGGGAAATTTTGCCGTCAGCTGCCGCTGGCGAAATATCTGTAAATTGATCTAAGAATTTACGATCTAGTAATTTGTTATAAGAAGCTGTTTCTTTTTCTGTTAACTCTGCAGCTATTTTTTCACTAGCGCTGCGGATATCTTGAATGGTTGCTTGTGCAGGTGAAGCAGCAACTGAAATTGAGCAATCATAATAAGGATTTTTAGCAATCTTTTTAAAGAGTGTTTGGTTTTCTGGTAAAGCATAAAGATAAAGCGGTAATTTTTCAGGATTATCCAGTTGATCTTTTAAGAAAGTATCGACTGCTTGATAGTAGTTCACCCAATCAATTTCAACTTCTTTATCTTTAGTATTGATGCTATGATAAGCGACACCTTCTTTAGAACCGTTAGAACTACCTTGAGTTGAAAAGTTTAAATTACCCCCCGTTAATTCATCACCTAAAGCTGTGACCACGTCTGTTGGTGCATCTTTAGGCAATTCAACAGGAGTCACAGTCGTATGATCGACTTTGTAAAGTTTCATTGAATCGCGATTTAGAGCAAGTAGGTAATAATGGTAGTTAAATTGTTTGTCTTTGACTAGTCCAAGTAAATAAGGGATCGTGTCCACGTAATATTGATCGTCAACGGGCACATCTAATCGTTGAACAAAGGTGTTCTCTGGAGATAAGATGATTGAAACACTTGCTGTGCCGTTGCGCCAGAAGGAAGCATCAGCTAGAAGTGCGTCAATTTTTTCTTGAAAAACGGCCCATTTTTCCTCAGGAAATTTTTTTTCAAAGCGTGTTTTTGCCGCTTTTGCAAAATTTTTCAAAACAAGCGAATCTTTTTCTACGTTTTGATGAGCGACATGGGTGTTAAACAAGAAAGTAACAAACGGTCCATGAACTTCTTCAGAAAATAATGTTGATAAGCTATCTTTTTTTTGATTTGCCATAATAAAATCCCCCTTCTAAAAGTAAGTGTAGCACAGGAAATCGAATGTTTAAAACAATATGTTCAATAAAAGAAAACGCTTTAAAGGATCTAAATAAAGGACTGTTAATGGTGCTCTAATAAAAGTTTTATAAAAAATATAGCTGAAACTCATGATAAAAAAGGCACAAACTACTATACTTACGTTATGCCAATTATCCCGAATTGGTTTTTTCATACTTACTCCTACCAAGAGTAAATAACAACCTTCATTTCCACCACAGACGACGGTCGTGGTGGTTTTTTTGTTTAGGTTCTAGTTTTTGCTATTAATTGACTAGGAGTAGTGAATGCTCTTTAAGAATTTGTCATTTCAAATTTACGGAACCGCAAGAAACGATTTGCTTCTTCCTCTAACTGAGTAATTTCTTCTTCTGTTAACTCTTCCGTAGTAATCTGAATATGTAACTCTTTTTGTGTGCTTGTCATAGGTGCCTGATGATTGATCTCTGTTTGTTGGGTGCGGCCCATTAAATAGTCCAAGGAAACAGAAAAATAGTCTGCTATTTTTAAAAGATTCTCTACTTTAGGCGAAGAGGTATCCCAACGACGAATTTGTCCATTGGAAATGCCGACGTTTCTTTCTAATTGGGCGAGGGTTAATTGCTTTGACTGAGCTAATTGTTTAATGCGAGAAATTAAGGTCATTTCAAGTCCTCCTTGCGTTTTCCGTTTGCTAATTTTAAATTAGCGTAAAAGCGAATGGTTGTCAATTGCGAGCGTGTAATAAGAAGGTGAACATCTCATGAGTGATTTTTTAGAAAATTTCCGATGAAAAAAAGAAGAAATAGAGTTATTATTAGTAAGTAAACTGTTTTGGAGCGAGAGGGGATGAATCAATGGAGAAAATTAAAAGTTACCAAGAGGATTCTGAAGTGCAGAAAAATCGTTGGTGGATCTTAGTTTCTGTGGCTATGTTTACCTTCATGTCTACATTAGATTCCAGCATTGTAAATATTGCTTTACCGACTATTTCAAAAGAAATGTCCGTACCCATGAATCAAGCGGAATGGGTCGTATCTATTTATTTAATGGTTGTCTGTGCTTGTTTATTATTATTTGGAAAAATTGGCGACAGTTTT
This sequence comes from Enterococcus sp. C102(2024), assembly GCF_040888205.1. Lineage (NCBI taxonomy): Bacteria > Bacillati > Bacillota > Bacilli > Lactobacillales > Enterococcaceae > Enterococcus > Enterococcus sp. C102(2024). The sequence goes on from NZ_JBFOHH010000001.1 coordinate 382,861, forward strand.
GGAAAAATAAAAGTTTATCGAATTGGCACGGTTATTTTTACGATTGGTTCGTTACTTTGTGGCTTTAATCATTCGCTGAGTTTTCTATTATTTGCGCGAGTCGTTCAAAGTATTGGTGCTAGCATGACCATGGCGACCAATTCAGGAATTATTACGGAAGTATTCCCTTTAAATGAAAGAGGGCGGGCGCTTGGTGCAGTAGGTGCCTTTGTCTCTTTAGGCGCGATTGCTGGTCCTGGGATTGGTGGATTGATCTTATCAAACTTTTCTTGGTCGTATATTTTTTGGATTAATGTTCCCGTGGGGCTAGTTACAATTTTAATTGGCGAAAAGTTTCTACCAAAAGATATTACAAAAACAAAAGAAAAAATCGATTTTCCTGGATTTGCTTGTATTGCCATTGCAATTATGACGTTCTTCGGCGGGATTTTCCTCGGACAAGAGAGTGGGTTTGGCTCGTTACAATCCTATTTATTGTTCATTATTGCAGTAATCGCATTAGGATTATTTATCATGGTTGAACGAAAAAGAAAAAGCCCACTTATTAAGTTCGCAATTTTTAAAAATAAAATTTTTACTTTAAGTTTATTGTCCGCCGTTTTAATTTTTGCCTCAAACTTTTTTGTAAATGTTGTCATTCCATTTTATTTGCAGGATGCACGCAAACTAAGTGCTAGTTATGCTGGTCTATTAATGATGGTATTTCCGTTATTAATGGTGGTTGGGGCTCCTCTGAGTGGCTATTTGACGGATAAAATTGGCCCAGGTATTTTAACATTTGGCGGATTGTTGCTCTTGTGCTGTACGTCGTTAATGTATATGTTTTTAGATATGAATTCGCCCATCTGGTATTATGTCATTGCAACAGCCATTATGGGCTTGGGAAATGCACTTTTCCAGTCTCCAAACAATACAATGGTTATGAGCAGTGTTGAAAAGCAAGATTTAGGTGTAGCAGGAAGTATGAATTCTTTTGCTAGAAACTTAGGAATGGTTATTGGGATTGCGTTGTCAACGACCATTTTATATCGTGGCATGAGCGAAGCCTATGGTGAACGAGTAACCACGTATCTGGCTAATCGCCCAGATATATTTATTGTGGGAATGCGTGAAACCTTTTTTGTCGCCTTTCTATTATGTGTGGCGGCCTTTATATTAACGATTTTACGTTTTCGGAAAACAACCAAATAAGTAAAAAGAAACAGACGAGAAAGATTCATGATTTTTCTCGTCTGTTTCTTTACTAGCTAAGAAAATAAGCAAATGCGATTGTATATTTCTAATTCTCTGTTACAATAAAGAAAGTAAACTGTACTAAACTGTACTACTTTTAAGAATGAATTTGACGATTAATTATCATAAGAGTGTGTAGAAAATACCGTAGGAGGAATACAAATGGAACTGATAGGACATGGACATTCATGTATTGAAATTCGTCTAAACGACGGCACGAACCTTTTATTTGATCCTTTTATTAATGGCAACCCTTTAGCGGACGTTTCACTTGAAGATTTACACCCTGATTACATCTTAATCACCCACGGACACAGCGATCATATTGGCGATATGCTAGCAATTGCTCAAGCAAACAAGGCAACGATTATTGCGATAGCTGAAGTGGCTACGTATGCGCAGTCGCAAGGGGTAAAAGCGCATGGAATGAATCTAGGTGGGCGTTATGTCTTTCCTTTTGGTTCGGTTAAATTTGTGCCAGCTTTGCATAGTTCTGGTTATGAAATAGACGGCGCAATGACCTACATGGGCGAAGCAAGCGGGATTATTTTAGAAGCAGAAGATAAAAAAATTTATCACGCTGGTGATACGGCGTTGTTTTCAGATATGCGCCTTTTTGCAAAAGACAAATCCATTGATGTAGCGTTCTTACCAATTGGCGATAATTATACGATGGGACCAGAGGATGCGCTAGAAGCAGTCTCTTACTTAAATCCCAAAATAACCATTCCAATTCATTACAATACCTTTCCTGTTATCCAACAAAATCCAGCAATATTCGCAGAGCAAGTAGTTGGCGGGAAAGTATTAAACCCAGGAGAGACGATCCTAGTTTAGGAGGAAATTATGGCGACGAAACATGATCAAATTTTAAAACATATTGAAGAATTACCAATTGGCGATCGAATCTCTGTTCGAAGCATTGCCAAAAGTTTAAGTGTTAGTGAAGGAACAGCGTATCGGGCCATCAAAGATGCAGAAAATATTGGGCTTGTTTCCACCATTCAACGTGTTGGTACGATACGAATTGAGCGGAAGTTAAAAAAACATATTGAAAAATTAACATTTGGTGAAGTGGTCCGGATTATTGAAGGGGATGTGTTAGGCGGTAGCTCTGGTCTAGACAAAGTCCTTAATAAATTTGTAATTGGTGCGATGACAGAAACCGCGATGACGCGATATATTACTCCCGGATCCTTAATGATTGTTGGTAACCGCCAAGGCGTGCAAAAGCTTGCTTTAGAAAATGGGGCAGCCGTTTTAATTACAGGTGGATTTGAAACATCTGAAGAGATTGCGCAGTTAGCAGATCGTCTGGGTATGCCTGTCTTGAGAACCACATATGATACATTTACTGTGGCTACTATGATTAACCGTGCTTTAAGTGATCAGCTGATTAAAAAAGACATTTTACTCGTCAGTGATATTTATACAGCGCTTGAAAAAACCAATTATTTATTGACAACTCAAACGATTGCAGATTATCAGGCATTATCTGAAAGTACCCATCATTCTCGTTTCCCAGTAGTAAATAAGAAATTACGTTTAGTGGGGATTGTCACAGCCAAAGATGTCATTGGTAAAAGTGAACATTTAACCGTGGATAAAGTCATGACAAAGGATCCCAATGTTGTGAAAAAGATGATGAGTGTAGCGAGTGTCAGTCATCAAATGATTTGGGATGGTCTAGAAGTCATGCCGGTGGTGGAAGATGATTTAGCGCTTGTTGGAATTGTTTCTCGCCAAGATGTGATGAAAGCCATGCAATTGGTGCAACGGCAACCACAAATTGCAGATACAATTTCAGATCAAATTTCCGGGGAAGTGATGCCTGTTGAAGAAAATGGCAAAGAAACAACCCGTTTTCGTTTTTCGGTTGCGCCCCAAATGGTTAACAGTGTTGGTACCATCTCGTTCGGTGTCCTAAGTGAAATTATTTCTAACGTGACACAACGAACAATGTTGATGAATCAAAAAAGAAATGTACTAATTGAACAAGTGAATCTACATTATTTGCGGCTAATCCAGTTGGAAAGTGAATTGGACATTCGTCCACGTATTTTAGAAATTGGTCGTCGCTCTGCAAAATTAGATATCGAAGTTTATTTAGAAAATGTCATTGTGGCAAAAGCAATTGTTGTTTGCCAAGTGATGGAGAGAACGTAGGAGGCTACAAAGAATGGACGTAGTAAAAGAAATTATGGCAGCAATTAAACAATATGAAACAATTATTATTCATAGACATCAAAGGCCCGACCCAGATGCGATTGGCTCACAGGTTGGGTTAGCAGAACTCTTAAGAGCGAGCTTTCCTGAAAAAAATATTTATCAAGTAGGCGGACCAGTGGAAGGCTTAGAGTTTTTAGCTGAAATGGACGTTATTACTGACGATGTCTATCGAGGTGCATTAGTCATTGTAACAGATACTGCAAATGCTCCACGAATTAGTGATGCGCGTTTTTCTTTAGGCGATCAATTAATTAAAATCGATCATCATCCGAATGATGAACCTTATGGAGATTTAGTTTGGGTGAATACAAATGCAAGTAGTTGTAGTGAAATTATTGTTGATTTTTGGCAACAGCATTTAGCAGAATTAACGATGACAGATAATGCAGCTCGTTTATTGTATGCTGGGATTGTGGGGGATACAGGACGTTTTCTTTATCCTTCCACTTCGGCGCATACACTCGCTGTCGCTGCGCAATTGCGTACGTTTAACTTTAATGCCGCAGACTTAAATCGTGAGTTAGACCAAATGCCTTTAAAGGTTGCTAAATTAGCGGGTTATATTTATCAAAATTTAGAAATCGACGCAAATGGCGCTGCTCGTGTCGTTTTACCACAAAGTATTTTAAACAGTTATGATATTGTCGATTCTGAAACGGCAGCTATTGTTTCAATGCCAGGAAAAATTGAAGATGTTCTCTCATGGGCAATCTTTGTTGAACAGCCGGAAGGTTATTATCGCGTTCGGTTACGTTCCAAAGGACCCATCATTAATACAATTGCTAAAAACCATCATGGCGGCGGCCATCCTTTGGCAAGTGGCGCTAATGCACGTGATGCGGCTGAAATTGAAGTGATTTACCAAGAAATCCAAGCAGCTTGCCAAGAGTGGGCTCAAAAATAAATAAGTAATTAGAAAGTAGTTATCGGTCGTTGATAAATCATTCGGACTACTTTTCATTCACTAGAAAATAAGGTAAAATGAAAAAGAATTATTTTTTACAAAGGAGAACGTTAATGACAGAGCAATTACCAAACTGCCCTGAATGTGGGTCGGCATATGCCTATGAAGATCGCGGATTATTTATTTGTCCAGAATGCGGTCATGAATGGTCACCAACAGAAGAAGTTGCAGAAGAAGGCTTAGTAGTCAAGGACTCAAATGGCAATCTTTTAGCGGATGGTGACAGTGTTACTGTAATCAAAGATTTGAAAGTTAAAGGTGCCAGTGGCGCAATTAAACAAGGCACAAAAGTGAAAAACATTCGTTTAGTGGAAGGTGATCATAACATCGATTGTAAGGTAGATGGCTTTGGTCCAATGAAGTTAAAATCAGAGTTTGTTAAGAAAAATTAAATTTCATTTGAATGATGAGACAGTAAGAGTCTAGGACACAACCATCGTCCTAGACTCTTACTAATGTTTATCGGTCTTGTATTTTATCATTGTACGAAGGCCGTGCCAAGCGTTGTAAAGTGTGAGGATTAACCCGATACCTAAAGGAATCCATAACCATTGCGGAGAATAAGCGGCATCTTTTAACGTTTCAGGGTTGATGGTCCATGATTCTTGCAATACTTGGAAACTAAAAACCATGAGAAATGTTGAAATAAGTAACAAAATAAACCGTAAATAATAAATCGTTGTTTGACGGTGAATCAGTGCAAAGAGTAAGTAGAGCACAAGTAAAAATAGCGGTACTCCAAACGCAAAATATGGCTGTAACATGAGAACGTCCTCCTTTTTCTTAATGATACTGCAAAGGAGAGGATTTGCAAAATAAAATTTATTGTTGGTACATTTTTTTAGAAACAAGTATAGTGTTATTGAGGCATTCATACTTGAAATTGTTTATCTTGGAGGAATTTTTATGGCAGTATATAGCGAACCAATTAAATGGGCAATCATTATTTTCCCGTTTCTAGCATTTTTTATTTCTGGGGCATTATTAATCTATGAATACCGCAAATATGGTTCATTTGTTTGGACACGAGCAATGATTTTGTATTCATTTGTTTTTTATTTATTATGTGCCTATTTCTTGGTGATTTTACCTTTGCCATCTCGGGCAGAAGTGGCTCAATACACAGGACCAACAATGGAACTGCGGCCTTTTCATTTTATTTCAGGGATTTTAAACGAAACTGTTTTTTCGCTCAAAGATCCTAGTACGTATTTGCCAGCATTAAAACAGCATGCCGTTTTAGAACCACTGTTTAATGTTTTATTAGTTTTACCTTTTGGTGTGTATTTACGGTATTATTTCAAATGTTCATTTTTAAAAACAGTTCTTGCGAGTTTTTTATTGTCATTATTTTTTGAATTAACACAGTTATCTGGCCTTTATTTTATTTATCCACGTTCGTATCGCCTGGCGGATGTCAATGATTTAATTAATAATACCGTCGGAGGCATGGTCGGTTATTGGTTGACGCCACTCTTTACCTTTTTATTGCCAACAAGAGAAGAAATTGATGCCACCTCTTATGAAAAAGGGCAGACAGTTAGCCTGTTGAGACGTTTCTTTGCATGGGGGATTGATTGGTTGGTGATTGGCTTTGTGCAAGGCCTGCTCGTTTTTGGACTAAATTTCATTCCAGCTTATAAAAATTGGGCAACCAATTATCCGATTTTTTCAGATCGGATGTGGTTCTTTATAATGGTTTTTGCGGTCTTTATCATCATGATGAAACTGACAAATGGTCAAACGTTAGGTAAAAAAGTTGTTCGCATTCGGGTGGTTGAAACAGGACATGAAAAAATTCGTTTAAAAGCCTTGTTTGTTCGCTATGGTTATTTGTATTTTGTGTATGGTTTAATTAGTATTTATCTAGCTAATGCCACTGATTTATTGAATTCTTCTAATCGGATGTTGCAAATGGTGTCACTGCTTCTGTATTTGTTCTGTTTAATTTTATATTTACTATTTTTGATCAACGTTTTGTTAACCTTGATTCGTAAAAAACGGCGTTTGTTTTATGAAAAAGCCAGCCACACTTATACAGTCAGTACATTAGAAGTTGCGAAAACAAAGGAATCAGCAGGTGAGTAAAAGTTGTTTTTGTGTTATAATGCCAAAGTGCATAAAGAATTTAACGAGAAGAGGTGAGGCAAGTGCCTTCATTTAAACAATTTCAATTTCAACCTTTTATCAACGAAGCACTCGCAGAAAAAGGGTTTGAAGAACCAACAGAAGTCCAAGAAAAATTAATCCCAATCATTAAGAAAGGGAAAAGTGTCATTGGACAATCGCAAACAGGAAGTGGAAAGACGCATACTTTTTTACTTCCATTAATGGATAAAGTTAAGCCAACTATCGACGAAGTACAAATTGTGATTACTGCGCCTAGTCGTGAATTAGCCAATCAAATTTATCAAGAAGCGCAGCAACTGGCTCGTTTCAGTCAACCAGAAATTCGCGTGTCAAATTTTGTTGGCGGAACAGATAAACAACGTCAATTAAATAAATTAAAGCATCAACAACCTCATGTGGTGATTGGTACACCAGGGCGGATTTTAGATATGATGAATGAACAAGCCTTGAAAGTGCATACGGCTTTTGCCTTTGTTGTCGATGAAGCAGACATGACATTAGATATGGGCTTTTTAGCAGAAGTCGATCAAATTGCTGGTCGTTTGCCAGAAAAATTACAAATGCTCGTTTTTTCTGCAACCATTCCAGAAAAATTACGACCATTTTTAAAAAAATATTTAGAAAATCCAGTGATTGAACATATCAAACCAAAAGCAGTTATTTCAGAAACAATTGACAATTGGTTGATTTCCACCAAAGGAAAAAACAGCAATCAAATAATTTATCAATTATTGACTATCGGGCATCCTTATTTAGCGATTGTTTTTGCAAATACTAAACAAAGAGTTGATGAAATCACCGATTACTTAAAAGATCAGGGCCTAAAAGTTGCCAAAATTCATGGAGACATTACACCACGCGAAAGAAAACGTGTGATGCGTCAAGTTCAAAATCTTGACTACCAATATGTGGTAGCTACTGATTTAGCCGCACGTGGGATTGATATTGAAGGGGTTTCACATGTCATCAATGCAGAAGTTCCACATGAATTGGACTTCTTTATCCATCGGGTTGGCCGCACAGGACGTAATGGATTGAATGGAACTGCCATAACATTATATTCACCAGCGGATGATGAAGCGATTACTCAGATTGAGCAGTTAGGTGTTTCTTTCAAACCAAAAGAAATTAAAAATGGTGAGATTGTAGAGACGTATGATCGCAATCGTCGAACAAAACGAGAAAAATCTCGAGAAGAATTAGACCCAACGTTAATTGGTTTAGTGAAAAAGAAAAAGAAAAAAATTAAACCAGGATACAAGAAAAAAATTAATTGGGCAATTGAAGACAGCAATAAGAAAAAACGTAAAATTGAACGTCGTCAAAAAGATCGTTCTGCTAGAAAAGCAAAAAAGAATTCTTCTAACTAACATTGTTGTGGATTATTTAAAGTAAGGGACGAGAATCGTGAAGATTCTCGTCCCTTACTTTTTTATATGATAAATATTTAAGTCACTTTTAAAATAACTCTTTTTTTAAAGTGACTATTGCTAAAAGTAGAGAAATTTACCAATTAATTGTAAAGATTTTTGTTAAAAACATCAAAATGTTGGTGTTTAGAACCAACATTTTGATGTTTTCTCGAGAAAAAAATAATAAAATTACAGATTTTTTGGCGAGTTTTAGCAAAAAGTAGGAAGTTTCGGCACTTTTTTTGTTAAAAAATCAGCTTTATTAGTTGATATTAAAGGAAATTCATTTTTTTTTACGGAGGATAAAAAAATTTTACACACAAAAAAAATCATTTTCTAATATAATATAAATAACCACCAAAATAAAGAATAAAGGAGCGAAGAGAGATGAAGATAAAAAGGTGTTTATTAACCAATCGATGGAGAAAACACGCGATTTGGTAACGTAGTTTGATTGGTGCGTTTAGTTATTGGTAGCAGAAAGAGTTCTAGGAGGAAAGAAGAAATGAGAAGGATTTTGGTATTAACAAAGAACATTTTAGTTGAGCAAACATTTCAGCAGCAATTACAACATTTAAATTATGAAGTCTTTTGTACGAACTGCTGTGAAGAAACTATAGAACATGAGTTAACTTTTTTTAATTATTTTGATGCAATTGTATTAAGCGAAACACTTTCTCAGAACGATTGCTTGAGATTATTAGGAAGTCTTTCATCGTTAGAGAAGCCGATTTATCGACGTTCACAATCGATGTGTAATAAACGTGAAGCGGAGATTTGGCAGGAAAGAGGTATTATCCGGTGGTTAGGCCTCAAAGATTCATTGGAAGATATTCGTGAAAAAATTGACACTGTCGATCAAAGTTTTGCCGAAGTCACAGCCGAGCTGCTTGATGACCAAGTAAAAAAGATTCGCTTTACAAAAAACGAGCAACGCTTTTTAAAAATCTTGTATCAGCATGCCCACGAAGGGTTGGATCGTGATCAAATTTGTCGCTTGCTTTGGCAGAAAGAACCAGATGCTTCTACAAAATCGCAGCTGTCTTTCGTATGTAAACGAGTGAAACAAAAATTTAGTGATGCAGGTATGAACGAAGAGATTATTACAACCTCTTGGGGAAAAGGGTATCAAATAAATGAACAAATTTTGCCTTATTTAGAGCAAACGTTGTTTGAAACAGCTTAGTAAGGAAAGATTCCTACGAAAACAATTGACTTTTTAGCAGATCTTTCTTATACTTTTGACTATAAGCTAAAGGATATGAGGAATCTTATTTTGATCACAGAAAGCCGTTCATTGCTGAGAGAAGGGCATCAGATAAATTTACTTGCTCCCTTTAGATGGACTTGATAGAAATATCAACGCGACTCTGCGTTATAGAGCTTAAGAGGTAATGATCCAACATCATTGCAATCAAGGTGGTACCGCGAGCAATCGTCCTTGACTGCAATGGTGTTTTTTGTGTTCACAATCTGCCACTTAAGAGGGTACAAAATATAAATAGTTAATTATTAATAGAAAGTAGGAAAATCAATGAAAGAATTAACAAGTAGTCAAGTTCGCCAAATGTATTTAGACTTCTTTAAGTCTAAAGGACATTCAGTAGAACCAAGCGCTTCTTTAGTACCAGTAAACGATCCAACATTATTATGGATTAACTCTGGTGTTGCGACCTTGAAAAAATATTTTGATGGCTCTGTTGTGCCAGAAAATCCAAGAATTACGAATGCTCAAAAATCTATTCGTACAAATGATATTGAGAATGTTGGGAAAACGGCTCGTCATCATACAATGTTTGAAATGTTAGGGAACTTCTCAATTGGAGATTATTTTAAAAATGAAGCGATTCACTGGGCTTGGGAATTTTTAACTGGTGCTGAATGGCTTGCTTTTGACCCAGAAAAATTATATGTGACTGTTTATCCGAAAGATACAGAAGCAAAACGCATTTGGCGTGATGAAGTTGGTTTATCTGAAGATCATATTATTGATGTAGAAGATAACTTCTGGGATATCGGTGCTGGTCCAAGTGGTCCGGATACGGAAATCTTTTATGATCGCGGCGAAGAATTTTTAGATATTCCAGAAGATGATCCAGAAAATTATCCTGGTGGCGAAAATGAACGCTATTTAGAAATTTGGAACTTAGTGTTCTCTGAATTTAACCATACACCAGAAGATACGTATGAACCATTACCACATAAAAACATTGATACGGGCATGGGCTTGGAACGTGTTGTATCTATCATTCAAGATGCACCAACAAATTTTGAAACTGATTTATTTATGCCAATCATTCATGCGGTAGAAGCTTTAGGAACCAACGTAAAATATGGAGATGCACCACAAACGGATGTTTCCTTTAAAGTGATTGCTGACCATATTCGTGCTTTATCCTTTGCAATTGGTGATGGTGCGCTTCCTTCAAATGAAGGTCGTGGCTATGTGTTACGTCGTTTATTACGTCGTGCGGTAATGCACGGGAAAAAATTAGGCATTAATGAAGCCTTTTTATACAAATTAGTGCCTGTTGTTGGCGAAATCATGGTAAGCTACTATCCAGAAGTATTACAACAAAAAGACTTCATCGAAAAAGTGGTTCGAACAGAGGAAGAACGTTTCCATGAAACCATCAATGAAGGTTTAAGCATGTTAAATGAGGTTATTAAAGAAGTTAAAGATGCAAAAGGCGATACATTAGATGGAAAAATTATCTTCAAACTTTATGATACTTTTGGCTTCCCAGTAGAATTAACGGAAGAAGTTGCGGAAGATGAAGGCTTGAAAGTCGATCATGCTGGGTTTGAAACAGAAATGGAAGCACAGCGTGAACGTGCTCGTTCTGCCCGCAGTAAAGAAACTTCAATGGGTGTTCAATCTGCTTTATTAACAGATATTAAAGTAGAAAGTAAATTTGTTGGCTATACAGAATTAACACATGATAGTGAATTATTTGTTATTATTCAAGGTGACGCACTAGTAAATGAAGCATCTGCAGGAACAGCCGAATTAATTTTTGCTGAAACACCATTTTATGCTGAAATGGGTGGACAAATTGCTGACCGCGGCTATGTAAAAAATACCGCAGGGGAAGTCGTTGCCAACGTGGTGGATGTGAAAAAAGCACCAAACGGTCAATTTTTACACAAAGTAGAAGTTTTGGCGCCATTAGCTGAAGGCCAAATTTATCAATTGCAAGTGGACGAACGGATGCGGACACGTATTTTGAAAAACCATACGGCAACCCATTTATTGCATCGTGCTTTAAAAGATGTGTTAGGGGAGCATGCCAACCAAGCAGGCTCACTAGTTGCACCAGGACATCTACGTTTTGACTTTACTCATTTTGGGCAAGTTACATCAGAAGAACTAGCGCGGATGGAAGCCATCGTTAACGAAAAAATCTGGGAAGCTATTCCTGTTGTCACAATTGAAACAGATATTGATACAGCGAAAAACATGGGCGCAATGGCGTTATTTGGTGAAAAATATGGCAAAGAAGTCCGTGTAGTTAATATTGGGGATTACTCTATCGAATTATGTGGTGGAACACACGTTGCTAATACAGAAGATATCGGGATTTTCAAAATTGTTTCTGAATCTGGAATTGGTGCAGGAGTACGCCGTATTGAAGCAGTGACGAGTAAAGAAGCGTATCAACTTTTACAAGAAGAAGAACGTCAATTGAAAGAGATTGCTACATTAGTTAAATCACCTCAATTAAAAGAAGTGGTTACGAAAACAGAGCAATTGCAACAACAATTACGTGATCTACAAAAAGAAAACGAACAATTGGCAGGCAAATTAGCGAACCAACAAGCTGGTGACATTTTTAAAGATGTCAAAGACGTCAACGGTGTTCGTTATATTGCCGCTCAAGTCAATGTTAAAGACATGAATCAATTACGCCAATTGGCCGACCAATGGAAACAAAAAGAATTGTCTGATGTACTAGTTCTAGCAACTGCACAAGATGAAAAAGTAAGCTTGTTAGCGGCTATGACAAAAGACATGAACGGGAAAGGCCTAAAAGCCGGTGACTTAATCAAAGCAATTGCGCCAAAAGTTGGCGGTGGCGGCGGTGGTCGTCCTGATATGGCTCAAGCTGGTGGGAAAAATCCAGCAGGGATTGCGGATGCCTTAGCAGAAGTTGAAAACTGGTTGGCAAAGGCCTAATTAAAAATGTTTTCCCTATTATTAATATAAGGAGAATGCTCTTTATAGCAATAATGACAGCCCTCTTCAAAGTTATGAAATTGATTTTGAAGGGGGTTCTTTTTTATAAATGATTAAGGAGAGGAAACAGTAGATTGCACGAATGTGTAAGTTTTCATCTTCAATTGACAATGGTATAATAAGCAACGGAGGAATCAAAAATATGAATGAAAATCAATTATCAAAACGTCTCGCAACGGTTGGTGATTTAATCCCTAGAGGAAGTCGCTTAGCAGACATTGGTTCAGACCATGCTTATTTACCAGTTGCTTTAATGTTAGAAAATAAACTGTCTTTTGCTGTGGCTGGGGAAGTGGTAGAAGGCCCTTATCAATCTGCCAAAACCCAAGTCAGTAAATCCAATTTGACGGATAAAATTATCGTACGTTTAGCGAACGGGCTAGATGCAATTGAACCTGAAGATCAAATAGACGTCATTAGTATTTGTGGAATGGGCGGCACATTAATCCGAGATATTTTAGAAGTAGGACGCAAAAAAAATCGTTTAACAGGGAAGGAACGCCTTGTTTTACAACCGAATATTGGTGAACCAACTTTACGCCGCTGGTTAATGGCAAATGACTACAGTATTATTGATGAAACAATCGTGGAAGAAAACCGTAAGTTGTATGAAATTATCGTAGCCGAAAAAACAGAGCAATCCGTTTCTTATACGGACCGAGAATTACTATTTGGGCCAGTTTTAATTAAAAAACAAGGACCGGTTTTTACCAAAAAATGGCATCGAGAATTAAAACAGCGCAAAACTGTTCTTGCACAACTAGCAAAAGCAAGTGGAGAACATATTGAAAAACAAGCGAAACTACAGCAAGACCAACAATTAATTGAGGAGGTGCTGGCCAATGGCTGTGAACGGTAAGACATTGATTCGACGCTTCAATGACTATTGTCCCGAGTGGTTAGCTGAAACGGGAGATCCTGTGGGCTTGCACATTGGTACGTTAGATAAACCAATTGAAAATGTGATGGTTACCTTAGATGTTCGTCCTGAGGTCGTTGCAGAAGCAATTGAGAAGCAGGTTGATTTAATTATTGCGAAACACCCACCTATTTTCCGCCCAGTTAAGCGATTAACCACAGATAATTTTCAAGAAAAAATGTACGCTGATTTATTAAAACACGATATTGCTGTTTACGCAGCGCATACTAATATGGATATTATTGACAATGGCTTAAACGATTGGTTTTGTGAATTATTGGGAATTAAACAGACCACCTTTTTAACTAAAACACATACTGTTCCTTATAAAAAATTAGCCGTTTTTGTGCCAATTGATGAAGCTCCGCAAATGAGAGAAGCTTTAGGTCTAGCTGGCGCTGGAGCTCAAGGTGATTATTCTAAAACAAGTTACTCTTTAATTGGAACAGGACGTTTTACACCAACACAAGGAGCAAATCCCACGATTGGCGAAATTGGTCAAGAAAGTGTCGTCCAAGAAGCAAAAATCGAAGTGATTTTCCCTGAAACTAAGCAAGAACAAGTTCTTGCAGCTATGTTACAGGCGCATCCTTATGAAGAACCGGCGTATGATGTTTATACCATTGAAAATCAATCAAAAGAATTTGGTTTAGGTCGGGTTGGAGTATTAGACAAGCCTGTGAGATTTTCTGATTTTGTACAGCAAGTCAAGGAAGCTTTCCAATTGGATGGCTTGCGGGTCATTGCAAAAGATGACACTAAAATGATTCAACGGGTAGCCATTTGTGGTGGAAGTGGTGAAAAATTCTATCATGATGCATTACGTAAACAAGCCGATGTCTATATTACTGGTGATGTGTATTATCATACGGCACATGACATGATTGCTGAAGATTTACCAGTCATCGATCCTGGTCATTACATTGAAGCGCTTTGTAAGCCGAAACTTGTGGAATTAATGAATCAATGGAAACAAGAAAATGAGTGGGATGTATCCATTTTTGAATCAGAAGCGAATACCAACCCATTTCGTTTTAAATAAAAAATGAAGATTAAAGGAGTGTTCTTTTATGTATGAAAATTTATTACCTCGTTTTTTACGCTATGTGAAAACAGAAACACGCTCAGATGCAACAAGCACAACGACACCATCAACACAAACACAAGTAGCCTTTGCACAAACCTTAAAAAAAGAATTAGAAGAATTAGGGATGAGCGATGTTATTTATAACGAAACAAATGGTTTTGTGATTGCTACGTTACCTAGTAACGTGGAGAAAGATGTTCGTTCAATCGGCTTTATTGCCCATATGGATACCGCTGATTTTAATGCAGTGAATGTTTCTCCGCAAATTGTTGAGAACTATGACGGAGAATCAACGATTCCTTTAGATAAAGAAGGCAAATTCACTTTAAATACGAAAGACTTTCCTAACTTAAAAAATTATCGTGGTGAAACACTTATCACAACCGATGGTACCACTTTATTAGGAGCTGATGATAAATCAGGTATTGCGGAAATAATGACAGCCATGGAATATTTAATTAATCACCCAGAAGTTAAACATGGCACCATTCGTGTGGCTTTCGGTCCTGACGAAGAAATTGGTGTAGGTGCCGACAAATTTGATGTCGCTCAATTTAACGTGGATTTTGCTTATACAATGGATGGCGGACCAGTAGGTGAATTACAATTTGAAACGTTTAATGCGGCGCAAGCAGAAATTACAATTCAAGGGAAAAACGTTCATCCAGGAACAGCAAAAAATACAATGATTAATGCGTTACAATTAGGAATTGATTTCCATAATGCCTTACCTGCTGACGAAGTTCCAGAAAAAACAGAAGGTGAAGAAGGCTTTTATCATTTAGCAGCGTTTGCTGGAACGCCAGAAGAAGCTACAATGACGTATATTATTCGCGATCACAATCGCGAGATTTTTGAAGCACGTAAAGCTAAAATTAAAGAAATTCAGCAAACATTGAATGCACCATTTGATGAAGAACGAATCAAAGTTGATTTATTTGATCAATACTATAATATGCGAGAAGTGATTGAAAAAGATATGTCCATTGTCGAAATTGCTAAACAAGCAATGGAAGAATTGTCAATTCAACCAATTATTGAACCTGTTCGCGGTGGAACGGATGGCTCAAAAATTTCTTATTTAGGGATTCCAACACCAAATATCTTTGCTGGTGGCGAAAATATGCATGGCCGTTTTGAATTTGTTTCATTACAAGCCATGGAAAAAGCGACCAATGTGATTATTAAAATTGCTGAATTAAATGCAAAATAAATGAGGTACTCAATAGGAAAGTAAGAAAACGGGCAACCGAGAGCTTACTTTCCTGTTGTAGTTTCATGAGTCATTGAAAATTTTTTTGCAATTAGAATCAGAACAAGGTATCCTAGTACAGTAACTAGTTAGGAGGCCAGAAAGAATGCTTCAGTGGATAGTAATCATTTATTTCCTCGTCATTAATTTAGTATTGTTTAGTATGATGGGTTATGATAAAAAACAAGCAAAACGTGGGAACTGGCGTATGCCGGAACGCCGCTTATTGATGATAGGACTTGTCGGTGGCGGTCTAGGTGGGCTAATGGGACAAAAGAAATTTCATCATAAAACCCAAAAACCAGTTTTTGCATTGTGTTATTCAATTGGCGTAATCGCGATGATTAGTTGCATCTATCTAACATTTAAGTAAGAACAAAAAAGGAGAAGCGATGAAAGGAAAAGTAAAAATTGGCTTAAATATGTTGTTAATGATTATCGTTTTAGGCGTAATCTTTTATGTCATGGATAATTCATTAAGTGATATTTTTGCTCAACTGATGGAAACGAGTTGGCTGGTGCTGATTGCTGTTATTTTTTTTGGTGTAGTTTATCAATTTGCAGAAGGGCGCTCAATCAAGGAAATAGCTCGTTATTTTAACAAAGACTTTACAACAGTGGATGGTTTTTTTACTTCTTGTTATGTAGCATTTTATCGGATTATTTCATTTGGCACGGGAACCTTGCTTTCAGAAATTTATTTTTATAAGAAAAAGGGAATTCCTGTTTCTAAAAGTGTAGGGATAACGGCATTACATATGATTATGTACAAAGCAGCCGTGATTTTTTTAGCAATTATTGGTTTGATTATTCAATTTTCCCTGTTTTATGAAAATGCGCCTAAGATGATTCCATTCATTTTAGCAGGTGTTATTTTAACATTAGTAATAATTGCAGCATTGCTTATTTTATCTAGTAGCTTAAAGTTGCAAGTTTTATTGGTTAAGTTTGCCAATCGTTGGTTTAAACGACCAAAACTAAGAGATTGGGTGGATAATTGTAATTTACAAATCTATTCCTTGCGGGCGGCTGTCCAAACAATTACACAAGATCGCTCAGCGTTGCTTCGAATCTTTTCATGGAATGTATTTAAATTATTATTTTGGTACATTATTCCTTACATTGTTTTAGTAGAAAATCACCCGAATATTGATTTATTATTAGTGATGTCCTTTACCAGTTTTGCTGTTATTCTTTCAGGAGTTATTCCAACACCTGCTGGCATTGGTCCATTTGAATTTGTTTACTTATTGTTGTTTAAACCATTGGTCGGCAATGTTGATGCTGTAGCATCTGTTTTACTGTATCGATTTGGTAGCTTTGTGTTACCCTTTTTGATTGGCTTGGTTTATGTCGCCATTGAGAAACGAAAATCATTACGCATTGAGATTGAAGAAATAAAACGTCAAACAGATGAATAAGGTAGAACGAGAAAAAGAGCGACTCTTTTTCTCGTTCTTTTTTTTTAAAAGGAATTGACTTGTACGAGGGATGTCTTATAATAGACTTAATACATGACTAAAAAATATTTTTTTGAACTAATAAAAATTATGGTAAAGGGGTGGCGAAAATTATTGCTGATTGTACAGCAGTGCTGTTATGCGGCGGGAAAAGTTCACGGATGGGATTTGATAAAGCATTATTGAAAATTCAAGGCCAATACGTGATCTTGCAAACAGCTGAAAAGTTAATGGAACTGTTCGAAGAGGTTATTTTAGTAACGAATGATAGTCAAAAATTTCCTAAGGCGTTTAGAAAATGCACAATCATTCAAGATATGTATCTTGGAAAGGGGCCATTAGGTGGGATTGTGACAGCAATGAACTATACTCAGAAAGCTGAAGTGTTTGTAATTGCCTGTGATATACCAACTTTTTCTCCTAAACTTGTGTATCAGTTAGCCTCTAAGCGTGGACAAAATCAAGTAACAATCTTTGACTTTGAAGGTCGTCAAGAACCATTATTTGGCTTTTATCGATGTTCTTGTTTACCAACATTTCAAAAACAGCTTGCGCAAAATAACTATCAGATTCGGCAAGAATTTGAGCATCTATCTGTAAAAACGGTGCAACTATCAAAAGAGAATCAACTTAAAAATGTCAATCGAAAAGAAGAATTGTCTCAGTGGTATCGATAAAAAGGAGGAATCGTAATGGATTTTTTCAGTAGTGAAGAAATAGTTGCAAGCTTAGGTGATAAGGCAGAAATGAAAGGGAAATTATCATTTGTTCGACTCTGTATTTTAGGCATCATGGCTGGTTTTTGTATTGCACTGGGTTACTTGGCGTTTATTCGTATCACTGGAACCGCCCCCACAGAATGGGGAAGTTTTAACAACTTTCTGGGTGGAGCTTTATTTCCAGTTGGATTGATAGCGCTTACTTTTGTTGGTGGTGAGTTAGCAACAGGCAATATGATGGTAATGACATTAGGCGTATTACAAAAAAAGGTTCGAGTGGGCGCTCTTTGTTATAACTGGATAGTTGTTTTATTGACCAATTGTCTAGGCGGATTTCTTGTGGCGTATTTATTTGGCCATATTGTTGGGTTAACTGAAGGTGCGTTTCTGGATAAAACAGTCGCAGTTGCTCAGGCGAAAATTGCTGATCCACCGCTAGTTGCTTTTGTTTCAGGGATTGGCTGTAATATTTTTGTTTGTTTAGCGGTTTATCTCGGAGCGTTGGCAAAATCATATTTAGGTAAAATGTTTGGCTTGTGGTTTCCTGTCATGGTTTTCGTTGTTTGTGGGTTTCAACACGTGGTCGCCAATGCGTTTATTATTCCAGCGGCAATTTTTTCACAAAGCACCACAATTAGTTGGTGGGATTATTTGCAAAATACACTATGGGTATTTTTAGGCAATGCGGTAGGGGGCAGTCTTTTTATGGCTGTACCATTGATCTTTATGACAAAACCAGCAACTGTCAAACCAAGAGTTGAGAAAACGATTCAGACGGAGGAGCTCTATGGCAATTGAGGTACCAAATATGATTCAAATTGGATCTACTGGTCGGAATAGTGGCAAAACGACATTAGCCGAAGCTCTTATTAAACAGTACCAAGAAGTCTATCCAATTTATGGCTTGAAGATTATTACGATTAGTGGTCAACGAGGGGTGTGTCAACGAGGCACAAAAGGGTGCGGAATTTGTACCAGTATTACAGCTGGTTATGAATTAGTAGAAGAGCAAGAGACGATTGGCAATAAAGATACCATGAAATTATTAGCTGCAGGCTGTCAAAAAGTTTTTCTATTGAAAGTTTTTCAAGAAAATTTGGTGGAAGCCATTCAGCAATTTCTGAAAGCTGTGCCGGCCCAAGCATTAATCATTTGTGAATCAAATTCATTACGTAATGTTGTGCAGCCAGGACTATTTCTTATGATGAATAACCAGAATCGCCAAAAAGAATCAGCAAAAAAAGTCATAGATAAAGCCGATTTTTGTTTACTATCTGCTGAAATACCAAAAGAATTGCGTATCTATTATCAAGGAGAACAACTTCAAGTTTCACTAAAAAGGGGGAATAAAAAGGAATGTGTGCATTAAGCTTAATTGAAAAAGAAGCGATTATTCTAGAAAACGATGCTGATCCACAACGAATTTTAAATATTTTAATTGAATTACAATTTGCTTCAGAGGAAGGGTATATCGATCAGGAGACAGCTCAATTAGTTGCAGAGCATCTACATTTAACGGAAGCGCGAGTCTATGAAATCGTCAGTTTTTATGCCATTTTAAAGACGGAACCGCAAGCGAAGTATGTCTTGAAGATTTGTAACAGCACACCGTGTCATTATACTGGTGGGGCGATGGTTGCCGAAGTTTTAGAAACTATTTTAGAAGTGCCAGAGAATCAGCCGACACCAGATGGCTTATTTATGTATCACAGTATTCCTTGTATCGGGGCTTGTGATTTGGGTCCAGTAATTAAAATTAAGGACACCGTTTTTAGTCAACTAACAGAAGAGAAAATTTATCAATTAATTCAACATTTACAAAATGATTGCTATGAAGGATTGTAGGAGGTGAGTCAATGCTTAAGAGAAACCAACCAATGTTATTAGAGAGAATGGGGAAAATGCAATCTGCGACCGATGTTGCTGAATATTGTAAATACGATGGATTTGATGGTTTAAAAAGAGCAATTTCACTATCGGATGAAGAAATTTTAAACGAATTGGATGTTGCTCACTTAAGAGGTCGCGGTGGAGCAGCCTATCCCTTAGGAAAAAAATGGCGCCATCTTTATCATGCAAAAGGAACCACAAAGTACATTGTTTGTAATGCTGATGAAGGCGAACCAGGGACCTTTAAGGATAAAGTACTTTTATCTGAAGATCCATTGAGTGTGATTGAAGGAATGATCATTGCTGGCTATTTATTTTCAGCAAAAGCAGGTTATATTTATATGCGAGGAGAATATCGCAGAATTCAAAAAACATTTCAAGAAGCACTCGATAATGCACGACAAGCTGGCTTTTTAGGGGAAAACATTTTAGGAATTGAAGGATTCAATTATGATATTACGATTATTTCTGGTGCTGGTGCCTATATTTGTGGGGAAAATTCAGCACTTTTAAATTCAATTGAAGGAAAAACGGGGCGGCCGCGTGTCAAACCACCACACTTAGCAGATGTTGGTTTATATTTGCAACCAACATTAGTAAATAATGTTGAATCATTTGCAAGTGTTCCTGTAATTTTACGAGAAGGTGGACAAGCCTTTTTAGAGATGGGTACTGCCGATGGTGGCGGAACAAAGCTAATTTGTTTGTCTGGACATATTAAAAATCGGGGTTTATACGAGGTCAACCTTGGAACACCATTAGAAGAAATAATTTATGGCGAGCAATACGGCGGAGGCTCTGCAACTGGTCGAGCATTGAAATTTATTCACTTCGGTGGACAATCCGGTCCAATTGGTGCTGTCGCAACGTTAACGGATTGTTTGTATTCTTACGAAGATTTATGGGCCCATGACTTATCTGTCGGCTCTGGCGCAATTGTAGTAATGGATGATTCAGTCAATGTTGTGGACTATTTAGTACACGTGGCGGCCTTTTTTGCTCATGAGTCCTGTGGTAAATGCACCCCTTGTCGATTGGGAACAACTAGGATTTTGGAATTATTGAGTAAATTCAATCGGAACGAGGCAACAGCTAGTGATTTGCCGCGATTGGAAAAGATGCTCACGCATGTCACGCGATTATCAGCTTGTGGTTTGGGCCAATCCGTCGCAAATCCAATGAAGAGTGCATTGGCTTTGTTTCCAGAAGAATTTGAAACGACTGCTGAAACAGAAATCTATGCCACCAGCAAAGGAGGTTGGTAAAAATGAAAACAAAGTTGCATACGCAAACAGTTACGTTGTCTATTGATAACCAAGAAGTAACTGTGCCTAAAGGGACTACTATTCTCGAAGCAGCGAAAGCGCTAGGTGTTGAAATTCCAACGCTCTGTCATTTAAAGGAATTAGCACCTGATGGTTCTTGTCGGATGTGCGTGGTTGAGGTGGAAGGCGGCCGACGTGGTGGCTTAACAACTGCTTGTACGGCACATTGTCAAGAGGACATGGTTGTGTCAACACATTCTGAAAAAGTTGCTGATTCCAGACGTTTTATTCTTGATTTATTATTGAGTAATCATAAATTAGAATGTTTTTCTTGTGGAAAAAACGGGGATTGTCAATTACAACAGTATGCGCTAGATTATGGGATTGATGCCACTAGCTTTACCGAGGGAAAAAGAATGCCTTGCCATCAAGAAGATACCAGTAATCCATTTTTCTCTTATGATCCAGAAAAGTGTATCATGTGTCGTCGTTGTGCCCGTGTCTGTCAATTGCGGCAGGGAAGAGATGTACTCAGTATTGCTAATCGTGGCTTTGAAACAAAAATGATGCCAAGTTATGGGCAGGCGTTTGATCAATCTATCTGTGAATCATGTGGCAATTGTGTCTCTTCCTGTCCTACAGGAGCGTTAACAGCAAAAGATACGAAAGAGTACCGCAAATGGGAAACCCAGAAAATTCCTACAACTTGTCCGCATTGTGGGACAGGCTGTCAGATGAATTTACTCGTTAAAAATAATCGTTTGGTGGGTGTTGAACCCCTAGATGGACCAGCTAATAAAAATTTACTTTGTGTGAAAGGAAAATTTGCTTCATATAAATTTGTTGGGTCAGGAGATCGCTTGACGGAGCCATTAATTAAACGGAATGGGATTTTTGAACCTGCTTCTTGGGAAGAAGCCTTAACGCTTGTTTCGTCAAAATTTAACGAAATTAAAGCAGAAAACGGCGCGGATGCTCTTGCTGGTTTTTCGTGCTCTAGAGCGACAAATGAAGATAATTATGTCTTTCAAAAAATGGTGCGTGCTGCTTTTGGGACCAATAATGTTGATAACTGTGCCCGTGTTTGTCATTCGGCTTCGGTCCATGGTTTAGCCCAAACCTTAGGATCTGGTGCGATGACCAATCCTATTGCTGATATCACTGAAGATGTCGACATGATTTTATTAGTAGGTTCCAATCCAGAGGAAGCTCATCCAGTTATTGGTGCGCAAATTCGCCAAGCCATCCAAACAGGAACGCAAGTTGTTGTTGTTGATCCGCGGAAAATTAACTTAGTGAAGGATAGTGCACTGCATTTACAAGTTCAGGCGGGAACGAATGTCGCATTTGCTAATGGCATGATGCATGTGATTTTGAAAGAAGGTTTAGCAGATCGCCATTTTATTGAAGAACGGACAGAAGGATTTTCAGATTTAGAAAAAATGGTGGCTGATTATACGCCGGAAAAAGTCGCAGAAATTTGTCATATTCATCCAGAAGATTTAATTCAAGCAGCACGCATGTATGCAAAAGCAGAGAAAGCACCAATCATTTATTGTTTAGGCGTAACGGAACATTCGACAGGAACTGAGGGTGTTATGAGTATGTCTAATTTGGCAATGTTGGTTGGTAAAGTTGGAAAACCAGGCTGTGGTGTCAATCCTTTGCGAGGTCAAAATAATGTTCAAGGTGCTTGCGATATGGGCTGTATGCCTTATGATTTCCCAGGTTATCAAAAAGTCAACAATCCAGAAGTAATCGACAAATTTGAAAAAGCTTGGCATGTGCCGTTAAATCGAAACACAGGTTTAACTTCTACTAAAGTCTTACCAGCAGCAACGGCAGGAAACGTCAAAGGCCTTTATATTTTTGGAGAAGATCCAATTGTTACGGATCCAGACACAGGACATGTTCGCCAAGCTTTAGAAAGTTTAGACTTTTTAGTCGTTCAAGAATTATTTATGACCGAAACGGCCGCTTATGCGGATGTCGTTTTACCTGGCATCAGTTATGCAGAAAAAGACGGGACATTTACAAATACAGAACGGCGCGTGCAAAGAGTCCGTAAAGCTGTTGAACCAAGAGGACAAGCACGAGAAGACTATGAAATTTTTTGTGAAGTCATGACACGGATGGGCTATCCTTGTGCGTATGAATCTGCAAAAGAAATTATGGAAGAAATTTCAGCTTTGACGCCTTCGTTTGGTGGAATTAATTATGAACGATTAGAGAAGGAGAGCTTACAATGGCCTTGTCGGAGCTTGACAGATCCAGGCACGCCGATTATGCATGTGGGCAGTTTTGCTCGTGGGAAAGGTTTATTTAAAGCAATTCCGTATAAGCAAGCACAAGAATTACCAGATGAAGAGTACCCGTATTTAATGTCGACAGGCCGAATGCTTTACCATTACAATACCCGAGCAATGACAGGACGAACGGAAGGGATTAACCAAATAGCGAATCACTCTTATATTGAGATAAATGCAGTCGATGCACAAGCTCTGGGAATCCAAGAAGGTGACAAAGTGGAAGTTCATTCTCGACGTGGCAAAATTGAAACCTATGCGGCTGTCGGAAATCGAGTATTTCCGCAAGAAGTCTTTATGACATTCCACTTTCCAGATGGGAATGTTAACGAAATCACTAATGCTGTATTTGATGATATCGCCACAATTCCTGAATATAAAGTTTGTGCCGTTGCGATTAAACCAGTGAATAAATAAAAAAGGATGGTTAAAACATGATCGAGTTGGAAGAAGCACGAGAGAAAATGACCCAACATATGAAGAGTCAATGTGAAACAGAAGAAGTGGCGCTGCTTGATTCCTTGGGACGGATTAGCGGAGAAACCATTTTTGCAGAGACAGCGATTCCTCATTTTCCTCGTGCCGGGATGGATGGGTATGCCGTTCGTGCAGTAGAAACACGAGGTGCGACTGCTGAAAGCCCAAGTTGTTTAAAAGTCGTCGGTTCTTTAGTGGCAGGGGATTCCATGTTTTATTGTAATCAGACGAATAACTGTGCGATTAAAATAACAACAGGTGCTTTTATTCCAACCGATTTTGATGCTGTAGTGCCACAAGAATGGACGGATTTTGGGCAAGACCATGTTAAAATTTTTCGCTCTGTCACAGCGGGCCAAAACTATGCGGAAATTGGAGAAGATATTGCTTTTCAGCAAAAAATTTTAGCAAAACATCAACAGATTAATAGTCGTATGATTGGTTTGTTGGCAATGCAAGGGATTGATAAAGTTGTTGTTTTGAAGCGCATGAAAGTGGGGATTTTAGCGACCGGTAGTGAGTTAGTTTCTTTGGAAGAACCGCTGTCAGTTGGGAAAATTTATAATAGTAATCTCTACATGTTAGCAGCTTTTGTCAAAGCGAGTGGTAATGAAGTAATCCACCTAGACCATTGTTCAGATGACCCTGAAGAATTAGCGAATAGGCTGATTGAGATTTCACCAAAACTTGATTTATTAATTACTTGTGGTGGTGTTTCGGTAGGTGAAAAGGACAATTTACCTTTGGCGATTAAACGTATCGGAGGAACAGAGTTGTTTCATTTTGTAAATATGAAACCTGGAACCCCAGTTATGGGAAGTAAATTTCAAGAAACACTCATTTTAAGCGTTTCAGGCAATCCGTTTGCGGCAATGGTTAATTTACATCTTTTTTACTGGACATTATTAGCTACTTTTTTTAATTGTGTCGAGTTAAATCTCAAGGAACGAACAGTAATTTTAGCGCATGAATTAGCCCCCAGTAGACTACGTCGATTTTACCGAGCGAAAGAAATAGATGGCAAAGTAAATTTAGTGACAAAAAGTCATCTTTCATCCAATTTATCAAATACTTTAGAAACAAATTGCCTACTAGAACAACCAGCTGGTGTGTTACTCAAAAAAGGCGCGCTTGTAAAAGTCTATTATTGGCAAACTTGATGACAACCTGACCTAAGATTAGTATGAAAGTAAGAGCCTGGAACAAAAATCACTTTGGATTTTTGTTCCAGGCTTAAAAATTGATAAACGGCGGGAGCAGAAGCAACACTACGCGTTGCTCCGATCTCAACAACTTCTAAGGTGTTTTCTCGACATGCGTCTCGTCACAGTACAGCCTTCAAAAGAGCTACAGCTCTAAGAGTTGCGATGTTTCACTGTGAAGCATGAACAGATGAAATCATCGTACCTACTTGGTGAAGGTCCTTCGGAAATAAGCCGAAATTGACTTTCTCACACAAGTGTTCGGCGTATCTTAATCCTTCCAAGTGTTGAGAATCACGAAGAACGTAGTGATTCGATGATGAACAATACCTACTTGGTCTCCAAAAATTAAAGAACACCGGATAGGTATCATGCAACATCAATTCGTTCCTCGTTGTGTTTTATGACAATTTTCGGAAATTCCTTCTTATTGCTGAGAAACACTATTTGCAAAGCAAATAGATGTTGAACAGTACCTACTTGGTTCTCGGAGTTAAGCACTTCTGTCCCGACCTCTTATTGCTTATCAAGTTTTAAAACTTAGACAAAAGTTTGGTCAGACTAAGCGAAGCACGTAATTTTTGACGCTTAACGTTTTTTTACTTCGATTTCTCGCTAAAAAAAATTGTGGATGCCAGATTGTTTTTTTGATGCAAGAGTGATACACTTGAAAAAGAAGTATTGTGTAAACGTTAACAAATGTCAAATGTGAGGTGGAGAAATGGTTCAAAGTAAGGAATTTACGCACTTGAATACACAAGGAGAAGTGCATATGGTTGATATTTCGGAAAAAAATGACACTCAAAGAACAGCCCTCGCTTATGGAGAAATTCACATGTTGGAAGCGACAGCAGAAGCGATCCAGACCCAAATGATTAAAAAAGGTGAAGTATTACAGGTAGCAAGAGTAGCTGGGATTACCGCCGCAAAACGAACGTTTGAATGGATTCCTTTGTGTCATTTAGTTGCTTTAACAAAGTGTGAAATTCAGTTTGATTGGCGCAATCAAACTTGTTTAGAAGTACGTTGCTTTACAAAAACAGTGGGTTCAACTGGTGTTGAAATGGAAGCGCTAACAGGTGTGCAGGCAGCACTCTTAACAATTTATGACATGTGTAAAGCAATTGATCGAGGAATGACAATGACAAACATTGGTTTATTAGAGAAAAATGGTGGACGTAGTGGTCATTTCATTCGTTCTTCAATTAAATCAAAGGAAAGTGATGAGTGAACAGCATGAAAGATGCATTTAACCGTGAAATTGATTATGTTCGTTTGTCTTTAACAGATCGTTGTGACTTACGTTGCACGTATTGCATGCCAGCAACAGGTCTTTGCTTTTTAAAAAAAGAGCAGCTTCTAACAGATGATGAGATTATTTTTTTATTGAGGATATTAGCGAAAGAAGGCATCAAAAAAGTTAAATTAACAGGTGGTGAACCGCTTGTTAGACCAAATTTACTCTCTTTAATTAAAAGGATAAAGCAAATCTCAGGCATCGAAAAAGTAACCCTAACGACTAATGGCATGAAGTTAGCTCGTGAGGCTCAAGGATTAAAAGAGGTGGGCTTGGACGGCGTTAATATTAGCTTAGACACTTTGGATCCAGAAGAATTTCGAGAAATAACAAGAGTTGGTCAGTTAAGGAATGTTCTGGCGGGCTTAGAACAAGCGATTGATGTGGGACTACCTAATATCAAGATTAATACTGTAGCTAGGAAAGAGCTAAGTGAAGCAACAATTGTAGAACTGGCTGAAATCGCTAAGAAAGAGACTGTGCACCTTCGTTTCATTGAAATGATGCCAATTGGATTAGGGAAGGCGCATCCAGGTAAGCAACAAGAAGAAGTAGAAGCCATTTTAACCAAACATTATGGAACGTTGCAACCATACAAAAAAACATTGGGCAATGGCCCTGCTAGATATTACGCCTTAAAAGATTTTAAAGGAAAAATAGGTTTTATTAGTGCATTAGGGCATTGTTTTTGCGAGACGTGCAATCGAATCCGAATTACTGCAGACGGCCATTTAAAAACGTGCCTGCATTCTGCAGACGGCTACTCGTTAAAGGAAGCTTTAGCTAAGGAACAAACAGCAGAATTGTTAGGGATTATCAAGAGTGGCATTGCCTGTAAGCCTGAAAAACATCTTTTCTTGGAACAACAAGGAGAACAACGATTTATGTCACAAATAGGAGGGTAAGTATGAAAACAGGAGAAATTATTGCAATAAATATTAGCCCACGAAGAGGCACACAGAAAAAGGAAATTCCTGAAGTCAACTTAATTAAAGGCTTTGGATTAGAAAATGATGCGCACGGCGGGAATTGGCATCGACAAGTCAGTTTGTTATCTTTTGAAGAAATAACGGCTTTCAATGAAAAAGGAGCTCGGGTTGGCAATGGTGCTTTTGGGGAAAACATAATCGTCTCAGGGATTGATTTACGTCAATTACCCGTTGGAACGAAAATGAAAATAGGCGATTCCGAATTGGTGGTTACTCAAATTGGGAAAGAGTGCCATAAACACTGTCAGATTTACGCGCGAGTGGGCGATTGCATCATGCCTAGAGAAGGAATTTTTGCAGTTGTTGTGACAGAAGGTCATATTAAAAAAGGAGACCAGTTAGACGTTGTTTAAAGTGGGCATTGTAACATTAAGTGATCGTTGCTTTCAAGGGCTTGCTGTCGATCAATCGGGTCCCTTGATTCGTGAACAGTTACCTGTGCTCTACCAGGTAACCAAACAAACCATTTTACCAGATGAAGAAAATCAATTAGTAGAGCTATTGCAAGAGTGGTCTAAGACCTGTGATTTGATTTTAACGACAGGCGGCACAGGGTTGAGTGAACGGGATCGGACCCCAGAAGCTACCTTACGTGTAGCAGAGCGAATCATTCCTGGGATTAGTGAGGGCTTACGTCAACTTAGCTTGGAAAAAACACCATTTGCTATGTTAAGTCGAGGCGTTTCTGTTCAAAGAGGACGCACGCTCATTGTTAATTTGCCTGGTAGCCCAAAAAGTGTAACAGAACATTTGCATTTTTTGTTGCCTGTTTTGTCCCACGCTTTGGATTTAATCACAAATAAAAAAATCATACATGATGAGGAATAAACCATGAAAACAATTCGAACAGAAGAGGCAGTTGGCCTTCCATTGAGTCATGATATTACGCGAATTGACTATGGGAAAACCAAGGAAGTGTGTTTTAAAAAAGGACATATAGTTGTTCAAGAAGATATTCCAATTCTTTTATCATTAGGGAAAAAACATCTGTTTGTTGCCTTGGATCCAGCAGAAATACATGAAGAAGAGGCAGCGACATTTTTGTATAACCTGTTAACAGATGACTCATGTCAGCCGAGTGAAGTCCATGAAGGAAAAATTGTTGCTAAAGCTAGCACGAGAGGCCTTTTAAAAGTCAATCGAGAAAAATTAATTGCTTTAAATGAAATTGAAGGTCTTGCCTTGTCAACTAAAATTACCAATATAGAAGTTCAGAAAGATGAAAAAGTTGCAGCCTTTCGAGTGATTCCACTAACAATTTCTAGAGGGCAATTAGAAAAGGCACGCCAGCTCAGCACGTCTGAGCCACTAATCTCTGTGAAACCTTTCAAAAAAATAAGGGTCGGGATTGTAACTACTGGCAGTGAAGTTTACACAGGATTGGTTGAGGATGCTTTTTACCCTGTGTTAAAAGCCAAGTTCTCCGCGTATCCTTTAGTTACGATTGTCAATCAAGAAATTGTCGATGATCAGCCGCAAAAAATTACTGTTGCGATCAAAAAGATGTTAGCACAAGGTCTTGATCTGATTGTTTGTACAGGTGGTATGAGTGTAGATCCTGATGATTTGACACCGTTAGCAATTAAGCAGACAGGTGCTGAAATCGTCACCCATGGGACACCAGTCTTACCAGGCTCAATGTTTTTGCTAGCTTATAAAGGAGAGCAAACGATCATTGGCTTACCAGGTGGTGTTTTATTTTCAGAAAAAACGGTTTTTGATTTGTTGTTACCAAGATTAATGGCCAAAGAAGTGATTAAAAAATCTGAAATTATTGACTTGAGTTATGGCGGGTATTTATAAAAGAAAAGAGGCGTTCAAATGTCTAAACAAAAAAAGGCTGTGTTCTTGCTTAGTTTATTCAGTTTAGTTGCCCTAATTGCTGCATGTACAAATCAGCCGCAAAAAGAAATAGTTTCAACAAAAAAAGAAGAAATAACCCTTGCGGCAGCAGCTAGCTTAGAATCAGTCATGGAGAAGAAAATTATTCCAGCCTTTGAAAAAGAGCATCCAGATATTCAGGTAACTGGAACCTATGATAGTTCTGGAAAATTACAGATGCAAATTGAAAAAGGCCTAAAAGCCGATGTATTTTTCTCGGCTTCGACAAAACAAATGAATGCATTGGTTGCAGAAAAACTAATTAATAAGAAAAGTGTCGTTCCTTTATTGGAAAACCAGCTCGTTCTTATCGTGCCTAACCAAGATCAAGCAAAGTGGCATGATTTTTCTGATTTAAAAAAGGCCCAAATGATAGCAATTGGTGATCCTGCGAGTGTTCCAGCTGGTCAATATGCCGAAGAAGGCTTAAAAGCTTTAGACGCTTGGTCTTATGTAGAAAAACACGCAAGCTTTGGCACGAATGTAACAGAAGTCCTTGAATGGGTGGCTAATGCAAGTGCAGAAGCTGGCTTAGTTTATGCGACAGATGCAGCAACCAATTCAAAAGTAGCGATTGTTGCGACCATGCCTGAAGCTGCTTTGAAGAAGCCAATCATCTATCCAGTTGGTAAAGTTGCCGCCTCTAAGAAACAAAAATCAGCGGATGCTTTTTTAAATTTTTTACAGAGTCAACAATGCAGAAAATATTTTGAAAATATTGGCTTTAAGTTAACAAAGTAGGTGGGAAAATGGATGTTCGACCAATTCTTTTATCTTTTCAGACAGCAATAATCGCCATTTTATTTACTTTTGTTTTAGGAACAGGCGTTGCGTATATTGTTTTTCGTTTGAAAAATCGTAAATTAAAAATTCTTTTGAATAGTTTATTTACGTTGCCATTAGTTTTACCGCCGACGGTTTTTGGTTTTTTTCTCTTAACTATTTTT
The DNA here is from genome assembly GCF_040888205.1 of Enterococcus sp. C102(2024). Taxonomy (NCBI): domain Bacteria; kingdom Bacillati; phylum Bacillota; class Bacilli; order Lactobacillales; family Enterococcaceae; genus Enterococcus; species Enterococcus sp. C102(2024). The sequence continues at coordinate 412,757 of NZ_JBFOHH010000001.1, forward strand.
GGTGTTCAGCAACCAGTGGGCCAGTTTTTACTTGATTTTTTTGCCATTCAAGTTGTTTTTTCATGGCCAGCTACGGTTATTGCTGCCGTTGCTGTTTCATTTCCTTTAATGTATCGTTCAGCCTTAACGGCGTTTGAACAAATGGATAGTGAATTGTTGGCTGTGGCCCAGACACTCGGATTTTCGGAAAGTCGATATTTTAGAAAAATTGCGTTACCTTTGTCGATGAACGGTCTCTTGGCCGGTGGCGTGTTAGCCTTTGCCCGCGGGTTAGGCGAATTTGGAGCGACGACAATGTTAGCAGGGAATATTGCTGGCAAAACAAGAACGCTTCCTTTAGCTATCTACTCTGCTGTAGCAAGTGGGGATTGGCGCTTAGCCAATCAATATGTTGTGATTATGTTATTACTTTGCCTGATTATTTTATTTTTTACGGAATTTTTTAGTCAGCGCGCTTGGAGAAGATCGGAATGAGATTAATTGTTGATATTCAAAAAGAATTGAAAAGTCATACTTTGCAAATTCAGTTTGAAACAAAGACTCAAACAACAGGAATTTTAGGAGCTTCTGGTTGTGGCAAGAGTATGTTATTAAAATGTATTGCAGGTGTTGAGACTGCGGATAAAGGTCAGATTGTTTTAAATGATCAAGTCTTATTCGATGCTGAACAAAAGATCAATTTGTCGCCGCAACAACGAAAAATTGGTCTTTTGTTTCAACAGTATGCGTTGTTCCCTCATTTATCGGTAGTAGAAAATCTGACGTGCGTGACAAAAGATTTACAATTGGTCACTCAATTGCTTGCGTCTTTTCACTTAACTAAAGTCCAACAACAATATCCTAGTCAACTTTCTGGAGGACAAAGACAGCGAGTGGCTTTTGCACGAATGCTAGCGGCTCAGCCGGCTTACCTATTATTAGATGAGCCATTTTCCGCATTAGATGCACCCTTAAAGGAAGAGCTGCAAATTGAACTTCAACAGCGATTAAGTAATTTAAATCAACATGCCTTAATTGTGAGTCATAGTTTAGATGAACTGTATAAGTTATGTCAGAGTTTAGTGATAATCACAAAAAACCAAACACTTTTTGATGCAACAAATCAATTATTTAACCAACCTCAAACGATTGAAGCAGCTAAACTCACTGGTTGTAAAAATATTTGGCCTGTCAAACGCATAGATGCGCACAGAGTCCAAGTGATTGGCTGGCAACAAACACTAATGGTTACACAAGAAGTTCCTATTTCTTGTCATTCTATAGGTATTCGGGCCCATGATTTCACAACAGAACCGCAGGCAACCAATCAAATCGAAGTGCATCACTTACAAACATTGTCAGCACCTTTTGAACAAAGTGCTTGGTTTCAACACCAACAAACCAAAATTTGGTGGAAAGGCAGCAATAGACTCAATCCGAAAGTTATTACTCAGTTATCCATTCCACCTACAGCAATTATGCCATTATGTCTATAAAATAGAAAAAGATTACGTGAAGCGGTTGACATATGATTGCATCTTCATTTATAATAGATTCATGAAAGGTTATTCATGTAAACGGAATAATCGCTATTATATAGGGAGTGAAGGTGTTTAAATGCAAAAGAGTTATAAACTAGAAGGACTTGATTGTGCAAGTTGCGCAGACAAAATTGAAAAATCTGTCCAAAAAATTCACGGAGTAGAAAAAGCGCGTGTGGACTTCATGGCTGAAAAGATGACACTGGAAGTTGAATCAGGACATGATTTAGAAGTCGAAAATGAAGCGCGTGCAGTGATTGGTAAGTTAGAACCAGATGTCAAAGTTATTTCTTTAAAAGATGTCAAAGAAGAAGAGGGACGTAATCCAAATAAGAATCGCTTAATTCGTATCATTATTGCATTTGTTTTATTTTTAGCACTTATTATCATTAAGCCAAGTAATAATTGGGTTGCTTTGGCGTCTTATTTAGTCGTTTATGTCTTAATTGGTGGCGACATTGTCAAACGAGCGGTAACGAATATTTTTCGTGGGGAAGTGTTTGATGAAAATTTCTTAATGTCTGTGGCAACGATTGGGGCATTCTTTATTGGGGAATATCCCGAAGCTGTGGCAGTAATGTTGTTCTACCAGGTCGGCGAATGGTTCCAAAGTGCTGCGGTTGATCAATCCAGAAAATCAATTGCCAAATTAATGGATATTCGTCCGGATTCAGCAAATCTTTTAGTAAATGGACAAATAAAAGCGGTCGCTCCAGATACAATTGAAATTGGGCAACAAATATTAGTGAAACCAGGTGAAAAAGTTCCATTAGATGGTCAAATTATTGATGGATCAAGTATGGTAGATACCTCTGCGTTAACTGGTGAATCCGTTCCAAGAACGGTCAAAGTCGGCGATGAAATCTTAGGTGGTTTTATCAATAAAAATGGGGCCTTGACCATTAATGTTACGAAAAAATTTGGGGATTCAACAGTTAGCAAAATTTTAGATTTAGTTGAAAATGCTAGCAGTAAAAAAGCCCCTGCAGAAAACTTTATTTCTAAATTTGCTCGTTACTATACACCAGTTGTCGTTGTTTTAGCTGTCTTATTGGCAGTGATTCCACCATTTATTTTCCCTGATACTTCTATTAATGAATGGGTTTATCGGGCATTAACGTTCTTGGTTATTTCTTGTCCATGTGCCTTAGTCATTTCTGTTCCTTTAAGTTTCTTCGGTGGAATTGGCGGAGCCAGCAAACTAGGTGTTTTAATTAAAGGAAGCAACTATTTAGAAATTTTAGCGAATACGGAAACGATTGTTTTTGATAAAACTGGTACGCTAACAAAAGGAAATTTTGTGGTTCAAAACATAACTAGTGTTGTTTTACCTGAAGAAGAGTTGTTACGTTTAACAGCAACAGCAGAACAATTATCCACTCATCCTATTGCTATTTCTATTAAAGAAAGCTATGGCAAAGAAACTGTTCCAGCAACAGCAATTGAAGAGGTTGCCGGACACGGTATCAAAGCCACAATTGAAGGTAAAACAGTTTTAGTCGGTAATGCGAAGTTAATGAAACAATTTGGTATCGAAGCACCAGAAGTGAAGGAAGCGGGAACTTTAATTTTTGTCGCTATTGATAATCAATTTGCAGGCTACTTAGTGATTGCGGATCAATTGAAACCAGACGCCATTTCAGCAATAAAAGAATTAAAAGCTGAAGGGGTCAAACAAACTGTTATGCTGACTGGAGACAATCAACAAGTTGCAGAAGCTATTGCAAAAGAAGTTGGTGTTGACAAAGTTTATGCAGAACTTTTACCAGATGGCAAAGTGGATCGTTTAGAAGAGTTGTTAAAAGCATCTTCACCTAAAAACAAAGTTGCCTTTGTTGGTGACGGCATGAATGATGCACCTGTTTTAGCCCGGGCTGATGTTGGGATTGCCATGGGTGGTTTAGGAAGTGACGCGGCAATTGAAGCAGCTGATGTGGTGATTATGAATGATGAACCAAGTCGTATCGCCTCTGCGATTAAATTATCAAGAAAAACATTGAGAATTGTTAAACAAAACATTATCTTTGCGATTGCTGTTAAAATCATTGTCTTGGTACTAGGTGCATTAGGCTTGGCTTCAATGCAAGCAGCAGTCTTTGCTGATGTTGGTGTAACTATTATCGCTGTTTTAAATGCTATGCGTTGTTTACGTGTAGAAAAGATGCAAGATAATAACTAAGCCTTAAAAAGTACAGCTGAAACAAACATTTTTAGCTGATTATCAGGTTTTGAGCGTGGGACAAAAATCACTTTGACTTTTTGTTCCACGCTTTTTCTCCTACACAATTTCTATTCGTTCTTAAATTGCCAGAGTTCTTGTAAAGAAATCTTTAAATTTTTCGCTTTGTGGCATATAATAAGAGAGAATTTGTACGAAAATTGCGCTTCGCTTTTTTTTCATGGTACAATAAGCAAGAATGGATTGATTTACAGGAGGGAACCTCAACATGGCATCAAATGAAAAAACACGATATAAAGCAATCATTGCAGACCATACGTATACAATTATTGGCCAAGAGTCAAAACAACATATGGATTTAGTCACAAAAATTGTCAACGAACAACTGGCGGAAATTAAACATCTTTCTCCGCAAACTGATACGGAACAAGCTTCTGTTTTATTAGCAATTAATGCAATTTCAGATCAACTAAAAAAACAAGAATATGCTTTAAAATTGGAAAAACAAGTAGCAGACTTAAAACAGAAAACCATTCGTTTGGCTGAATTAGAGAATCGTGTGCGCCGAATGGAAATTATCGAAGAAGAAGCACGAGATGTTTTGAAAAAGAATGGACAAGAAGATGTAGAAATTCATAATCATGTGGAAGCCCAACAAATTTTGAATGAAAATCGAAAACAGCAGATTCAAAATAAAGGTGTTTCGGAGTAGTTCCTGAAAGGATGACAAGATGTTAACAATACTTATTTTATTACTTTTAGCCTTTGGATTTTATACAGGAGCTAAACGAGGCTTGATTTTACAAGTGCTCTATTCGGTGGGTTACTTAATTTCATATTTTGTTGCTCGAACCTATTACAAAGAGGTCGCTTCTCATTTAGAATTGTATATTCCATATCCATCGGTTACGCCAACGTCAAAGCTTGTCTTTTTTAATCAAGAGATTTCTTTAGACTTGGACAAAGCCTTTTATTCAGCGGTTGCGTTTCTATTATTGCTGTTTGCAGGCTGGTTAGTCGTTCGTTTTTTAGCTATCTTTTTACATGGATTAACATTTATTCCAGTTTTGAAACAGGTAAATGGACTATTAGGTGGCGTATTAAGTGTTCTTGTATTATACGTGGGTCTTTTTCTAGTGTTAGCTACGGCGTCAATGATTCCGTCAGATATTGTCCAAAATCAGTTTCGGTCAAGTGGCTTGGCACGAGGCATTGTAAAAAATACCCCAATTCTAACAAAACAAGCATATGAATTATGGGTTGAACCAATTACGAAATAAAGCTGAATGGGACTGAGATAGAGATAAGAAGTAAGTGAGCAAAGCGAAACTTCTTATGTTATGTCTCAGTCTTTTCAACAAATGAAAAAGTTAGAAAAGTAGGTGGAAAAATGAATCAGCGCATTCTATCAACATTAGGGTTTGATAAAGTAAAACAACAGTTGTTGCAATTTATTGTGACAGCTCAGGGGACAAACGAAGTTTCGGAATTATTACCGATTGCTGATGAAAATAAAATTCAATCATGGCTAAATGAAACACAGGATGGTTTAAAAGTTCAACGATTACGTGGTGGAATCCCCATTCCTAAATTAGAAAATATCCAACCACACATGAAACGGATTGAAATTGGTGCGGATTTAAATGGTGTAGAATTAGCACAAGTAGGCCGTGTCTTGTCGACTACTTCAGAACTGACTCGTTTTTTTGATGAGTTAAGTGAAAATGAAGTGGATTTTGAACGTTTATATATGTGGCGAGAGCAACTAGAAGTTTTGCCTGAATTAAATCGCCAACTCAAACAAGCCATTGATGATGATGGCTACGTCACAGATGAAGCTTCGCCAGCCTTAAAGGCAATTCGGCAAAATATTCGTCGTAGTGAGCAGACCATTCGAGAAGAACTAGATAGTATTATTCGTGGGAAAAACGCACGTTACCTAAGTGATGCCCTTGTTACTATGCGAAATGAACGCTACGTGATTCCAGTCAAACAAGAATATAAAAATATTTTTGGTGGCGTGGTTCACGACCAAAGTGCTTCAGGTCAAACCTTATTTATTGAACCTAAACAAATTTTAGAAATGAATAATCGCTTGCGACAACAACAAATTGCCGAAAGAAATGAGATTACTCGCATCTTGGCAGAACTGTCGGCTGAGTTGGTCCCTTATCGCCGAGAAATTACGCATAATGCTTATGTCATCGGTAAACTTGATTTTATTAATGCTAAGGCGCGACTAGGAAAAGAACTAAAAGCAGTTGTTCCAGAAATTAGTCAAGCAAATCATGTAGTTTTTAAACAAGCCCGGCACCCACTATTGAATCCAGAAAAAGCTGTAGCCAATGACATTGTGATTGGTGAAGAATATCAAGCAATTGTGATTACAGGGCCTAATACCGGCGGGAAAACCATTACTCTGAAAACGTTAGGTCTTTTACAATTAATGGGTCAAGCTGGATTACCTATTCCAGTTGAAGAAGAGAGTAAAATGGGGATTTTTACAGAAGTATTTGCGGATATCGGGGATGAACAATCGATTGAACAAAGTTTAAGTACTTTCTCTTCACATATGACGAATATCGTGTCTGTCTTAAAGAAAGTCGATCATCAAAGTTTAGTACTATTTGATGAATTAGGTGCTGGGACAGATCCGCAAGAAGGAGCCGCTTTAGCGATTGCCATTTTAGATTCATTGGGTGCTAAAGGAGCCTATGTGATGGCAACAACCCATTATCCTGAATTAAAAGTGTATGGCTATAATCGAGCTGGAACAATCAATGCCAGTATGGAATTTGATGTAGATACTTTGAGTCCAACCTATCGTTTATTAATTGGCGTGCCTGGCCGAAGTAATGCTTTTGAAATTTCGAAACGTCTTGGATTAGACAACAGTATTATTGAAGCTGCAAAACAAATAATGGACGGTGAAAGTCAAGATTTAAACGAAATGATTGAAGACTTGGAAAACCGTCGCAAAATGGCCGAAACTGAATATTTAGAAGCTCGCCACTATGTCGATGAATCGGCCGCTTTGCATAAGGAACTGAAAGAAGCCTATCAAGTATTTTTTGAAGAACGAGAAAAAGAATTACAAAAAGCGCGGAAAGAAGCGAATAAAATTATTGCAGAAGCGGAAGAAAACGCAGAAACCATTATTTCTGATATTCGCAAAATGCAATTGGAAAGTGGCCAACAAGGTGGTGTCAAAGAACATCAGTTAATTGATGCGAAAACACAACTTTCTCAATTACACCACGAAGAAACCAAGCTTGCTAAAAACAAAGTGCTGAAGAAGGCGAAAGAGCAGAAAAAATTAAAAGCTGGCGATGAAGTAATTGTCAATACTTACGGCCAACGAGGGACATTATTAAAAGACAACGGCAAAGGACAATGGCAAGTCCAATTAGGCATTTTAAAAATGAACGTATCTGAAGAGGATATGACGCCTGTCGCTCCACAAAAAGAAGCAAAACCAAGAGTTACAACGGTTCGTTCTGCAGAAAGCAGTCATGTTGGCACACAACTAGACTTACGTGGCAAACGCTACGAAGAAGCATTGGCAGAAGTTGACCAATACATTGATGCTGCGATTCTAGCGGGCTATCCACAAGTAACCATTGTTCACGGCAAAGGAACAGGTGCATTAAGAACTGGAATAACGGAATTTTTAAAAAATCACCGTAGTGTGAAAAGCTATGAATTTGCGCCACAAAACCAAGGTGGTAATGGTGCGACTGTCGTAAAATTCCAATAAACAAGGACTTACAATAAGTAAGCAGAACACTCGCTATCTTAGAGATGACGTGTTATACTAAGCATGTAATAAGAGTAAAGAGTAGGAGGTTTGTGAAATGACACAAGCAATTACCGATAAAGATTTTGCAACAGAAACAGATGAAGGATTAGTCTTAATCGACTTTTGGGCAACTTGGTGTGGCCCTTGTCGTATGCAAGCACCCATCTTAGAACAATTATCTGAAGAATATGATGAAGACGAAGTGAAAATCGTCAAAATGGATGTGGATGAAAATCCTGCAACACCAGCAAGTTTTGGAATCATGAGCATCCCAACATTGCTATTGAAAAAAGATGGCGAAGTTGTTGAAAAAGCAGTCGGTGTTCATACAAAAGACCAATTGCAAGCAATGATTGCCAAACACTTATAAACGTTGATTAGTCATTACGAATAGTCTGATTCAGTCTGAAGAGAAATCATTAGCGATTGTCTTTTCAGGCTGTTTCTTTCGTACATAAAGTAGCGGCTTTTTTTGTTTAATTACAAAAAGAGGTGTATAATAGATGAAGCATTTTGTTAGAAAGGAAGTATCGTATGAACGAACGAATAAAAAATAAATTAGCATTGCTTCCTGATCAACCTGGTTGTTATTTAATGAAAGATAAAAACGGCACGATTATCTATGTTGGGAAAGCCAAAATTTTGAAAAACCGTGTCCGGTCTTATTTTCGTGGTAGCCATGATACTAAGACAGAACGATTAGTCAGTGAAATCGATGATTTTGAATATATTGTGACAGAATCGAATATTGAAGCACTTTTATTAGAAATTAATTTAATCCATAAAAATAATCCCAAATATAACATCATGTTAAAAGACGATAAAACCTATCCTTTTATTAAAATCACAAACGAAAAATATCCTCGTTTAATGATTACTCGAAAGGTTTTAAAAGACAAAGCGTTATATTTTGGACCATATCCAGATGTAAATGCAGCGAATGAAACAAAGAAACTGTTAGATCGGCTTTTTCCTTTGCGAAAATGTAATCCGTCGCAAAAAACACCTTGTTTGTATTATCATTTAGGACAATGTCTGTGTCCCTATGCTTTTGATGTGGATCCGCAAGTCTACAAAGATATGGTGGAAGAGATTAAAGGGTTTCTCTCTGGTGGACATACAGAAATTCAAGACCGCTTACAAGAAAAAATGGCTTATGCAGCTGCGCATATGGAATTTGAAAAAGCTGCAGAATTTCGCGATCAAATTAAAGCGATTGAAACAGTTATGACCCGCCAAAAAATGACGAATGTAGATTTAATTGATCGTGATGTGTTTGGTTATGCTGTTGATAAAGGCTGGATGTGTGTCCAAGTATTCTTTGTCAGACAAGGAAAATTAATCGAACGTGATGTATCGATTTTTCCATTTTATGATGATGCCAGTGAAGCATTTTTAACTTTTATTGGACAATTTTATCAAGAGAATGAGCATTTTGTGCCAAAAGAAGTCTTGATTCCTGATGACATTGATAAAGAAAGCGTTGAAGCTTTATTAGCTACGAAAATCTTGCAGCCGCAACGGGGAGAAAAGAAAAAACTGGTTAAATTAGCCAGTAAAAATGCTGCAGTTGCTCTAAATGAAAAATTCGATTTGATTGTACGGAAACAAGAACGAACAATTGGCGCAGTTGAAAAATTAGGCAATGCGATGAACATACCTGCGCCCATTCGAATTGAAGCATTTGATAATTCAAATATTATGGGAACAAACCCTGTTTCTGCGATGGTTGTGTTTATTGACGGACGGCCAGCTAAAAATGAGTATCGAAAATATAAAATAAAAACCGTCCAAGGTCCTGATGATTACGCTTCTATGAGAGAAGTCATTTATCGCAGATATTCACGAGTTTTAAAAGAAGGCTTGCCTTTTCCTGATTTAATTTTAATCGATGGTGGTAAAGGTCAAGTCGATGTTGCTAAAGATGTGTTAGCCAATCAACTAGGAGTCGATATTCCTGTAGCTGGATTAGCCAAGAACGACAAGCACAAAACGAGTGAACTTTTATTTGGTCCAAACTTAGAAGTTGTACCATTGGAAAGAAACTCACAAGAATTTTTCTTGTTGCAACGAATCCAAGATGAAGTCCATCGTTTCGCCATCACATTCCATCGTCAATTACGTAGTAAAAATAGTTTTGCTTCCAAATTAGATAACATTGAAGGTTTGGGACCAAAACGCAAAAAAAATCTTTTAAAAGAATTTAAATCGCTTAAAAATATTACGGCAGCCAGTGTTGAAGAATTAAGAAAAGCTGGGTTACCTGAAACTGTCGCAAAGAATGTGTATCGTCATTTGCACCAAGAAACAACCTCTGAGATAGAAAAATAAATGAAAATGAACCAGACAAATTAGGTGCTTTTCCTAATTTGTCTGTTTTTTTTATTCAATTTTTTCATGAAAAGTTGAACTCTCAAGAAAATATGATAACGATTTCTTTCGTGATATACTAATACTAACTTAAAAGAGAGGACGTCTGATCATGAAAATACTAACACCCGTTTATCAAATAAAATTTAAAAAAGTACCAAATCAATTACTGATTGATGAGCGTTTAATGAATGAATTGGGGACGTGGCTGAATCGTACAGGTCGAATTTGGGTCTGTCAATCATCAAAATCGGCAAAGGAATTTAAAAATAAATTTTATGAAAGCACAGGCTTGTCCGCCAATGAAGTGTATATTTCTGCCGAGACGGATGGTCTTTTTCGCTTAGCAGAAAATAAAGCGTCTGATTAAAGTGCAACATCTTTCCATAACAATTGTCATTGACAAGCCAACACAGGAAAGATACGATATGAGTAACTAAACAGCGGTTTAGAAAAAGTGAAGGGGGCGTTTATGTGTTAGAGGTAAAAGAGTTAGTCAAAACCTTTGGGGATTTTAAAGCAGTTGATCATGTATCCTTTACGATACCGGACGGGAAAATTTTAGGATTAATTGGCCAAAATGGTGCCGGGAAAACAACTACATTTCGCTTGATTTTAAATTTTTTAACACAAGATAGCGGGTCGGTTTTATGGAATGGTCAACCATTAAATGAAAAAGAGTACAATATTATTGGTTATTTACCAGAAGAACGGGGTTTATATCCTAAAATTACGATTGAAGACCAACTAATTTATTTCGCTTCATTGCGGGGGAAAACTAAAAAAGAAATTGAACCTAAAATTGACTTTTGGATGGAAAAATTTCAAGTTAAAGGCAAAAAAACAGATAAAGTTAAATCTTTATCAAAAGGAAATCAACAAAAAGTTCAATTGATTGCGACACTTATTCATGAACCGAAGTTAATTATTTTAGATGAACCATTCAGCGGCTTGGATCCAGTTAATGCAGAATTATTAAAAGACGGCATTATTGAATTGAAAAATCAAGGTTCTTGTGTCATTTTTTCCAGTCATAATATGGACAATGTGGAGAAAATCTGTGACCATTTAGTCATGTTAAAAAATGGACGCATGGTTTTAGATGGTCAGGTTCATGAAATTCGACAACAATTTGGTCGAACAAAATTATTCTTAGAATCACCGTTATCTGTTGAGGAAGTTGCTGCTACAGTAGGTGTGAAAGAAGCACACTTGCGACAAGATGGCGTCTTAGAAGCGACATTAGAAAACGCTGAAGTAGGCAAAGTGTTGTTTGATAAAGCGACAGCCAACGGCTACATTCCAATGTTTAATCAACAACCACCAACATTGGAAGAAATTTTCAAAATGAAAGTAGGTGGGCAAGATGAGTAAATTTTGGATTATTGCGACTGATGTCTATAAGAAAAATGTGAAGTCGCTGTCTTTCTTAATCATGATTTTAGCGCCATTTCTTCTTGTAGGAATTGTTTACTTAGCGGGCTCTCTAGCTAGCGGTTTTTCAGGAGATACTACCATTGGTCTGGTTTCGGAAAACCAAGCGTTGGTTAAAGAGTTGACAAAGAATAAAACAGAGGACTTTTCTTTCAAAGCTGTTTCTTCTGAGAAAAAGGCCCAAGAACAATTAAAAGACGAGAAAATTGATGCCTATTTACTTTTGGACACTACAGATAATCAGATTTCTGGTCAGCTTTACTCTGAACGCTCTTTAGGAAATGCAACCGAGATGCTAATTCCTCAAATGTTAAACCAATTACAAACAATGGCGAATGCCAATCGTTTAAACCTAACAGCTGAGCAAGTTGCCATGTTGAATCAACAAGCAACATTTAAAAAAGCCAAAATTAGTTTTGATGAAAATGGCAAAATAAAAACAGGAGAAGATAACACAGGGATTCAAATGGCGTTAGCAATGGGGATAACAATTTTGTTATTTGTCTTCATCAGCAGTTATTCTTCAATTATTGCCCAAGAGATTGCTTCTGAAAAAGGCACTAGAATCATGGAAGTTATTCTCTCTAGTACAAAAGCGCAAACCCATTTTTATGGCAAATTAACTGGGGTTATTCTAGTAGCTTTAACACAAATTTTCATTTACGGAGTGGCGTTTGTTCTCGGCTATTCTCAATTGAAAAATCTTGATTTTATGAAAAGTCTATTAAGTGGTATTTCACCACAAAGTATTTTTTCATCAACCTTTATTTTTACATTAGGCTTTTTCATTATTGGTATTCTCGTTTTTGCTGTTTTGGCAGCACTTTGTGGTTCTCTTGTTTCCAAACCAGAGGATACAGCAAAAGCAGTTCAGCCCATCATGTATATTGGTTTAATCGGTTATATGATTGGCATTACGTTTGGGACGAATGATCCACAAAATATCGTGGTGAAAGTGACTTCCTTTATTCCGCTGATTTCGTCATACATTATGCCAGTACGCTTGGCGACCGAAACGGCATCAACAATGGAAGCAATTGTCTCATTAGTGATTTTGGCAGTTTTTGGAATTATTTTAACAATCTTCTCTGCTCGTTTATACAAATCAAACGTTCTTGTATACAGCGAAGGCGGCATGATTCAATCCTTAAAACAGTCAATTTCTATTTTAAAAAATGAACAAAAGCATAAATAATTTTTGTTTAACTCTAAAAGGACCCGGTAAATCAGTCAAAGTGACTGATCTGCCGGGTCTTTTTTAGGCACCGTTCGTCGTTCAACTAGACGAACGGTTAATTTTTTTTCAGGAATCTTCGTCTGATTTAATTGGTTGTATAGGTAAATAAATGAGTTTTCGGCTTGATACTGAATGGCATAATCAACAGTCGTAATATGCATCAACTCACTGACATAACTATTATCAAAGCCAATGACAGCGACATCGCGAGGAACGGCATAATTTAGATTTTCAAGTTCTGAAATAAACTCAGCTGCTACGTGATCATTATAAAAGGCCAAAGCTTCCGGCTTGTCGGTTAATTGTTGCCAGTAATGGGCAATTTTACGACCAGAATGGTTAGTATACTGATCATTAATCAGCCATTCAGCTTGCCAAGGTGCCTGAGTGTTTTCATAAAAATCTTTCATTGCACGTTTTCGTGCGTGCGTGTTTAAATTTTCGGGATTACCGAGGACATGACCAATTTTTTGGTATCCTTGTTGTTGTAAATATTCTAAGGAACGATAATAACCAGAGTAATGATCAATGTAGGAAGAATATATATTGGGTGAATCGATACGATGCCAGGTTGCTAAAGGGCCATACGCGCTGTAAGGCTCAATCACCGACCATTCATTTGTTCGTGTCAATAAAAACAAGCCATCTAATTGTTTGTATTTTAATTGGTTCAAGGCATCAATTTCTTTCTGCTGATCGCCATCTGTAAAAAATAAGGTTACGGAATAATTGTATTTTTTGGCAATTGAAATAAAGCGATTCAAGAAAATACCTAAGGAACCTAAATAGCTAGGGGCTAAAAAGCCAATGGTTTTTGTGGCACCTGCTCGTAAATTCCGCGCCACATAATTCGGGGTATAATTTAATTCTTTCATTGCTTTGAGAATTTTTTCTTGACTATCGGCACTCACATATCCTTTTCCAGAAATTAAGCGAGAAACAGTCGATTTCGAGACACCGGCAACTTTTGCTACATCAATGATAGACGTCATTTTTTACCTCCAAAGTGGAATGTATTCTTATAAGAAGTATAGCATACATTTTTTTGAAAATAGTGCTTGACATGGGAACATTCCCATAATTTATCCTAAATATGTAAACGATAACAATTTAATCAAGGAGGAAGAAGACGGATGACAAGAGGAGCATTAAAAATTGCAACAATTGGTGGCGGTTCTAGTTATACACCTGAATTAATTGAAGGATACATTAAAAGAAAAGATGAACTGCCAATTAAGGAAATTTGGTTAGTCGATATTGAAGCTGGTAAAGAAAAATTGGAAATCGTTGGTGCAATGGCGAAGCGCATGATTAAAGCTGCTGGTTTAGATTGGGAAGTTCATTTAACATTGGACCGTGAAGCAGCCTTAAAAGGGGCGGATTTTGTTTCAACACAGTTTCGTGTAGGATTATTAGATGCTCGCATTAAAGATGAACGGATTCCTTTGTCCCATGGGGTATTAGGCCAAGAAACAAATGGCGCTGGAGGAATGTTTAAAGCATTTCGAACAATTCCTGTCATTTTAGCTATTATTGACGATATGAAACGTCTTTGCCCAGATGCTTGGTTAGTGAATTTTACCAATCCAGCTGGAATGGTTACGGAAGCCGCAATTAAACATGGCGGTTGGAAAAAAACAGTTGGCTTATGTAATGTGCCGATTGGTCATAGAAAACAAGCGGCCGAAATGCTGGGAATTCCAGAAGAAGACTTATTCTTTAAATTTGCTGGAATTAATCATTTCCATTGGCACCGCGTTTGGGACAAAGAAGGACAAGAGCGAACACAAGAACTCATTGATTTAATTTACGGGCCTAAGCAAGAGCAAGAAAGTCATTTGAAAAATATTTTTGATGCGCCGTTCCATTATGAACAGTTGAAAGATTTAGGAATGTTACCATGTGGTTATCATCGCTATTATTATATTGAAGATGAGATGTTGAAGCATTCCATCGAAGAGTATGAACGGGGCGAAACAAGAGCACAAGTGGTTAAAGAAACGGAAAGTCGTCTGTTTGAACTATACAAAGATCCCAAACTAGATTACAAACCAAAAGAATTAGAAGAACGGGGCGGCACACACTATAGCGATGCAGCTTGTGAAATGATTGCATCAATTTATAATGATAAACGAACGGATATGGTTGTTTCTACTGAAAACAATGGGACAATTACTGATTTACCGTATGATTGTGTTGTAGAAGTGTCTGGTCCTGTGACAGCACATGGCCATGAACCTTACAACTGGGGAGCCTTTCCGCCAGCAGCACGAGGAATTATTCAAAATATGAAAGCTATGGAAGAAACGGTTATTCGAGCAGCCATCAATGGTGATTACGGCGCAGCATTGCATGCTTTCACTATTAATCCATTAGTTCCTGGCGGCGTCATGGCGAAGACCTTGTTGGACGAATTATTAATTGCCCACAAAGCACATTTACCGAATTTTGCAGATGCGATTAATAAAATTGAAGAAACACAACCAGAAACAGTCACATATGTGGCCGAATTAATGAAAAGTAATTAAAAAATATCGCACGCTAAAGATTCGTTTAGTGTGCGATACTTTTTTTAGAATAGGAAGCAAAGGGTTCCGTTTTTTTCTTGACAGTAAAATGATAGGTTTGTTGCCGGAACAGCCACTGAATACCAGAGTAAATTAAAATTTCAGCAATAATAAATGTCGAAAGTTTCTGTGCGGAAAGGAATAATAGCGTTAAAATTAAAAATAAGACGACACAGGTATAAAAAACGTGTTGCAATTTTTTAGAATTGATAATCGTGATTTCTTTGGTATCTTCAGTAACTTCAATGCGCCGATAAAACTGGAACCAGCCTTCATAGAACGTTAAAACATCCCCAGGATCAGCCTCAATTTCAATAGGTACATTAGTAAAAAGCTTCCCTTGATGCACACCATTTTTATAAAATGTAAAATAGCGTAACGCGCCCCAAGCTGATGTTTTTCGTGTCAATGTAATCTTCATGGTTTTCACCTCCGTCTTTATTTTGCCATAGTTTCGGTAAAATTGTATCCTACTAAAGTCCGATTCTCTGATTTTAGGGTCAGAATTGACAAAAGAAAGCAGAGGTGTTAATGTGGGAGTAATTAAACGAGGAGGTATAATTGTATGTTGGCATCTATCAGAATTTGGATTGACTTTTTGACAAAATAAATTGAATAAATCTTATCAAAAAGTCTGAAATTAAAATTCATGGGTGACGTGTGTACTTTTATACGAAACTACAAGGATAGCGATTAGGCTGTCCTTTTTTGCGTACCCAAGATTCTTTCGTTTCAGAAATGAAAGAAGAGGGCAAAATGAAAAAATTAAGTATTCATCTGAAAGAAGTAAGTATTCACTTTTCGGGAAAAACAATTCTAGAAATTGATGAATTATTTGTATATGAAAATGAAAAAATTGGGATTATTGGTAAAAACGGCGCAGGAAAATCAACACTGCTCAATTTAATTATGGGTAAGATTCAATCAGATAAAGGAAAAGTTCAAAGATTGAACGACTTTCATTACTTGGCACAAGTAGCTGAAGAAATAACGAATGAATCAGAGAAAACTGACAAAAACTGTTTGCTAAATCAGAAAAATCAAAAACTAAGTGGTGGCGAAAAAGTCCAAAAACGCTTAGCAACATTATTTTCAGAGTATCCAACCGGGGTTATTTTAGATGAACCAACCACACATTTAGATAAAGAACATCGTCAGTTGTTAGTGGCGGATTTAACGTATTATTATGGGACCGTTTTGTTTGTTAGTCATGATCGCTTTTTCTTGAATCAATTAGCAGAGAAAATTTGGGAAGTTTCGGATGGACATGTCAAAGAATATTTAGGAAACTACGATGCGTATTGTCGTCAAAAAGAATTGGAACAGCAAACACAATATAATGTCTATCATCAATATCAAAAGGAAAAGAAAAAATTACAGGAATCTTACGCAAAGAAACAAGCACAAGCGCAAAAATCTAGTCATGTTTCAAAAAAACAAAAACAAAAGCAAATTAAACCTAGTCGTTTAGCTGGTTCTAAACAAAAAGATACCGTACAAAAAGCACTCCAAAAACAAGCGAAAGCGATTAATGCCAGAATTGACAGATTACCCGATGTTGCGCAAGCAAAACAAGAGCGAAAAATTATTTTTCCTACTAATAATCAGTTCTCTTTATACAATCCATATCCAATTAGAATTGAAAATTTAACTTTCGCTTATGAGAATCGAACAATTCTTAACCAAGTGAACGTTCAAATTCCTTTAAACGAAAAAATAGCACTTTGTGGAAAAAATGGTGCTGGGAAGAGTACCTTCCTTCAACAAATTGAAGCTCGTCACCCGGCCATTTACTTTTCTCCCAAAGTCCGGTTAGGAACGTATCATCAATTAGATTATCGATTAAAAAATGATGAACCACTGTTGACTTATTTATTGAAGCGGACAAATTATTCTGAAAAGATTGTGCGTTCACTTTTATATCGGCTAGGTTTTCAACAAGAAAATTTACAGACAAAGATATCTTCTCTAAGTGGTGGCGAAGCCATAAAAATTACTTTGGCGCAACTGTTTATAGAACCAAATAATATTATCTTATTGGATGAACCCACCAATTTTCTTGATTTAGAGACAATCCAAGCACTTGAAGAATTTATAAGTGCCTATCAAGGAACAGTAATTTTCACCTCGCATGATGAAACGTTTGTGGAAAAAGTAGCCACCCGCACTATTTATTTAGAAAACGGGGAATTTATTGATAAATAAAAAAAGTAAACAAAAAGTCGCTATTTTAGCGACTTTTTGTTTAGACTTCTTCAATTGGTAAATAGGTGTATTCTGCAATTTCTGCGGCATGGGAGCCAGCAACATGTCCAGTGACAAATGCAGCTGTAACATTGTAGCCTCCAGTATAGCCATTAATATCTAAAAGTTCACCAGCAAAAAATAAACCATTGACTAATTTGCTCTCCATTGTTTTAGGGGTCACTTCTTTGAGGGAAATCCCACCGCCTGTGACAAAAGATTTTTCCAAAGGCAATGTTTTCGTAACAGTGAACTGAAAGTCTTTCAGTAGTTCCACAAAGGAAAGACGTTGCTTTTCTGTTAGTTGTTTGGCAGGCACTTCTTCAATTGCTAGTTTCTCTAGATAAAAAGTGAGCAGCCGTTCTGGTATTAAAGAATGAAAGGCATTTTTTGCCACTTTATTTGGCTGTTCCTCAATCATGTAATCAACATTTTTCAGCACTTCTTCAAAAGATTTTGTCGGAAACACATCCAAGGCTACCGTGACAGGTTGATTGCCGTTGCGAGTTAATTCTTGGTTAATAAAACTAGAACAGCGGAGCGCGGCAGGTCCTGAAATGCCAAAATGTGTAAACAGCATATCCATTTGATGATTAACTAAAGGTTTTCCTTTTTGGTTCAAAACAGTTAAATTAACATCTTGTAAAGAGAGACCTTGCAACGTTTTATCAAGGATAAAAGGTTCTTCAGAAATAATAGGCGATTCGGTAGGGTAGAGCGAGCTGATGGTATGCCCCATTTTTTTGGCTAGTTTATAGCCATCACCAGTTGCTCCCGTGGAAGGATAAGTGCGGCCGCCAGTTGTTAATACAACACACGGTGCATAAATTTTTTCCAGTTCGGTTTCAACGCCAATTATTTGATCGTCTTTTCGTAGTAATTTTGTGACCTGTGTTTTTGTAAAAACAGTAACTCCTAATTCGTTAATGCGGTTAAATAGCGCATCAACAATTGACTTCGATTTATCTGTAACAGGGAACATGCGTCCGTGATCTTCTTCTTTTAAGTGAATACCATTGGATTCAAAAAAGTTCATGATATCATAGTTATCAAATTGTGAAAATGCGCTGTATAAAAATTTTCCATTCCCAGGAATAAATGAAATGATTTCTTCTGCGGGCCGATTATTGGTTACATTACAGCGGCCGCCACCAGTCATTAATAATTTTTTCCCAACACGGCGATTTTTTTCAATCAATAATACTTGAGCACCAGCTTCTGCGGCCGCAATCGTGGCCATCATACCACTCGTCCCAGCACCGACAATAATTACATCAAATTTCTTCATAGTTCTCCTCCAATTCAATAGGTAGTGTACCATAATTACGGGATTTTTTCTGGATTTAAGGAAAAAATAAACGTTTGACTATGGTAATTTTTGAATTTTCAGTTAAAATAAACCTATAACAATGAGAGGATGATTAAATGGACGCAAAACAATATGTTAAAAATATTCAAGAAAAGATTCACCAATTAGACCAAGGTCAAACAGAATATTTACAAGCAGTCGATGAGTTTTTACCAACCGTAGAAGGTTTTTTAGAAAAAAATCCTCAATACATTGAAGCAAATGTTTTAGGTGTCTTGATTGAACCTGAACGTATTTTTCAATTTCGTGTGCCGTGGCAAGATGACCAGGGCAACTGGCATGTGAACAGAGGCTATCGTGTCCAATATAATTCAGCGATTGGACCATACAAAGGTGGTTTGCGGTTTCATCCAAGTGTGAATTTAAGTGTGATGAAGTTTTTGGCCTTTGAACAAATTTTTAAAAATAGTTTAACTGGTTTGCCAATCGGTGGCGGCAAAGGTGGTAGTGATTTTGATCCAAAAGGTAAGTCAGATGCTGAAGTGATGCGCTTTTGTCAAAGTTTCATGACCGAACTTCAAAAACATATTGGTCCAAGTACAGATGTTCCAGCAGGCGATATTGGCGTAGGCGCTCGTGAAATTGGTTATTTGTTTGGCATGTATAAACGCTTGCGCAACTATGATGCAGGAGTGTTGACTGGCAAACCTTTAGGATACTGGGGAAGCCAAGCAAGAACAGAAGCGACGGGTTATGGAACGGTTTATTTTGTTAAACATTTATTAGCAGATAAAAACGATACGTTTGAAGGCAAAAAAGTCGCTGTTTCTGGTAGCGGGAATGTCGCAATTTATGCCATGGAAAAAGCAACTGAGCTAGGCGCCACAGTAATCACATGTTCCGATTCGTCTGGTTTTGTCTATGATCCAGAAGGAATTGATGTGGCGTTAGTAAAAGAACTAAAAGAAAAAAATCGTGAACGCATTTCAAAATATGTTGAAACACGTAAAGGCGCAACTTATTATGATAAAGAATCTGTTTGGGATTTCGAAACAGCGTATGACATTGCGTTACCATGTGCAACACAAAATGAAATCAACGAAAAGCAAGCCGCTATTTTAGTGAAAAACGGAGTGAAAGTCGTGGCAGAAGGCGCAAATATGCCTTGTACACTAGAAGCAGTCGCCGTTTTTGCTAAATCAGCTGTAATTTATTGTCCAGGCAAAGCCGCTAATGCAGGTGGTGTTGCGGTTTCTGCCTTAGAGATGAGCCAAAATGCTGAACGTTTAGCTTGGTCCTTTGAAAAAGTTGACGGTATGCTAGATCAAATTATGCAAAACATTTATGAGACTTGTCGTGATACAGCTAACGAATATCAGGAACGAGATAACTTTGTTTTAGGTGCGAATATTGCTGGCTTTGAAAAAGTAGCGGCAGCGATGCTAAGTCAAGGACTCGTTTAATAACAAAAAATGCTAGGATTTCCTAGCATTTTTTATTGGTTTGTTTGATTAAGAGAATAAATATCTCTAATTAAATAGTTAAAATTAAACAATTGGTCTATCCAAAAGAATTTGCTTGAAAAAATGTCTAAAAACACGTAAAGTATACATGTAGTAAGTTTACTTTCGAGGAGGAAAAGGAATGTCACACATTCAATTAGATTATTCCAAATTAGCACCATTTGTTGCTGACCATGAATTGGAATACATGCAAACACAAGTCACTGCAGTGGACAAAGCATTACGTGAAGGTACAGGAGCTGGTAATGATTTTACTGGCTGGATTGATTTACCAGAAAACTATGACAAAGAAGAATTCGCGCGTATTAAAAAAGCAGCAGCAAAAATTCAATCTGACTCTGAGGTATTAGTAGTCATTGGTATCGGTGGTTCATATTTAGGTGCCCGTGCAGCAATTGAATTTTTGACACATTCATTTAATAATCTATTATCAAAAGAAGAACGGAAAGCGCCACAAATCTTCTTTGCTGGAAATAGCATCAGCTCAACTTATTTAGCTGATTTAATCAATGTGATTGGTGATCGTGATTTTTCTGTCAACGTTATTTCAAAATCTGGAACGACAACAGAACCAGCGATTGCTTTCCGCGTCTTTAAAGAGTTATTAATTAATAAATATGGCAAAGAAGAAGCCAATAAACGTATTTATGCGACAACTGACCGTGCTAAAGGAGCAGTAAAAGTTGAAGCTGATGCGGAAGGTTGGGAAACATTTGTGATTCCTGATGATGTAGGCGGACGTTTCACTGTTTTAACGCCAGTAGGTCTTTTACCAATCGCTGTTAGCGGTGCGGATATTGATCGTTTAATGGAAGGTGCAAATGATGCACGTAAAGAATACGGCGCTACGAGCGACTTAAAAGAAAACCAAGCCTATCAATATGCTGCGTTACGTAACATTTTATATCGTAAAGGCAAAACAACTGAAATGTTAATTAACTATGAGCCTGGCATGCACTATTTCTCTGAATGGTGGAAACAATTATACGGTGAATCAGAAGGAAAAGATGGCAAAGGTATTTTCCCAGCAGCCGCAGACTTTTCAACTGACTTACATTCTATGGGTCAATATGTTCAAGAAGGGATGCGTAACTTATTTGAAACAGTGGTTAAAATTGAAAATCCACGCCATAGCATTTCAATTCCAGAACAAAATGAAGATCTAGATGGCCTAGGCTATTTACAAGGAAAAGAAATTGACTTCGTCAATACAAAAGCGTTCGAAGGTACGTTGCTTGCTCACACAGATGGTGGTGTGCCAAACATGATCGTTAAAGTGCCAACAATGGATGCTTATTCATTAGGTTATGTTATGTACTTCTTCGAAATTGCGGTGGGTATCTCAGGTTACTTAAATGGGGTTAATCCATTTGATCAACCAGGTGTTGAAGCTTACAAACGCAACATGTTCGCTTTATTAGGTAAACCAGGATTTGAAGAATTAGCAAAAGATTTAAATGCACGTCTATAATTTGTAAATAATAAAAAAAAGAGCCAGAAATACTTACGTTTCTGGCTCTTTTCTTCTGTTTAAATTATTTTTCCAAAGGTTCGTTCCATTTTTTAGGACTCCAAATGGTTCCTTCCAATGCAACTTGAAGACTTTCATTATCATCTTCTAATTGTTCAATATATTTGATGGTTTCCTCGATAATAAAAGAATTGGGTTCTTCGCTGATTGACTGAAGTTGTTCTGCTAACCATGTATTTCTCATTTTTCTTCACCTCAAAATGTAGTCTATCATAGGTGAGCTTTTTAGTAATGAAACTTGCTTATTGGTTTTCCTTTAAAATAGCATAAATTCGTTCAATATCCGCTTGGGTGCCTCTTAATTCATAGTCAGCTAAGAAGGGAAAGTTAAATTGTTCCGCATACTGTTTAGCTGTCAGGCAGTATTGGTGGTTAAAGTTTTTATTGCCGCTGCCCACCACGCCAGAGCAATAACGATAATTATTTTCAAAAGCAAGATATTCACGCATGACTTCTGTTAAAATTTCGGTATTGCCGTTGTTAATGCCATCACCACCATCTAAATAGGTAGGCACAAAAGTAAAAAATGGTTCTGTTTCTACTTCTAACGGAGAATTTTCCGAAATTTCTTTGAAAGTAATCGTAGGATTTTTTTCATTTTGCTGATGTTGCTCTTCGGCATAAACTGTTAAACGTTGAACAAATGAGCGTGTATTACCAGAGATTGAAATATATCGTATATTCATCAGAGATCCCTCCAAATAAATTTAATTGTTTACGTAAGTATAGCACATCTATGTGAAAAAAATTCAAGATCAATAATTATAAAGCGAAAAAAATAATGCCTTTTTATTACCCATTATAAAAGTGAAAATTTGTTATTTTAATTCATTTGGGTAAGTATTGAATTTTGCGAAAAACTTTGCTAAGATGGTAGAGTATTGAATAAAGAATGGTTGGGCGAAAGCTTCAAGGATTCAGTTCTTCAAGGGGTGAGAAGAACAATTTTTGAGTTTGCGCCTTTTTGCATACCTAAAACAAAAGGGCTGAGCGTATCTCTATTTCGCTAGTCCTTTTTCTTATATGCTAAAGGTGTAAAAACTAAGGAGGTGGAGACAATGGTACAAGAAGTACTAGAACAAATCAAGGCAGCGGAAGATGCGGTGGAAGAGCATCGGCAACAAGCTAAGATGAATTGTCGATTATATGAAGAGCAAAAGCAAGAACGTTTAGCTGAACTACGTCAAGAGAGTGAAGAAGCTGTTGAAAAAGTGCTGACGGATTCACTAGCAACGCAAGAAAAGATGTTACAACTTGAAAAAGAACAACTTTTAGATGAAACAAAGCGCACTGAACAAGCGCTTCACGAACGTTACGAAGCGAACAAAGAACAAGTCATTGATTCAATTATTGAGAGGGTGAAAGACGTTTATGGCAGTTAGTAAAATGGAAAAAATGACAATAATTGCCGCTGCCGAAAAAGAAGCAGCAATTCTACAAGCCATTCAAGGCTTGCAAATTGTCGAAGTAAAACGGATTTTTCATTCGCCTGAAGAAGAACAAGCCTTAAAGAGTCAATATTCTTTTTTACAAGCAGAACAGTCAACTGAACAGCTACGTAAATATGAAACGATGCTACAACAATTGCAAGAGCTTCTTTTATTTTTGACACGCTCTTCAGGAAAAGGGTTAAAGATAAAAAGAAAAGTCTATACTTTGGAAGAGTTGGAACAAACCTTTGATGAAGAAACATTACAAAGCTATTTGACGGAATTAAAGAATATTCAAGAATCTTTGAAACAAATTCAAACGGATCGTCAAGGATTAGAAGCCGAAGAAGAATTATTAGGCCGCTGGCAATATCTGGATGTTCTACCGCACAAACAGCAGTTAAAAAGTAGTTATGTCGTTCATGGTTCGATAAATCTAGCCAATAAAGCCAGTTTCTTGAGCGCTTTGTCTCAATGGCCAACGGTTTATTTTGAAGAAATTTATCAAAGTATGCATCATAGTTACTTTACACTCGTTTACCTGAAGGAACATCAGCAGAGTGTAACCGAGTTATTAAACCAATATAGTTTTGAACCACTCCAATACCGTTATGATGTTCCGCCTAAAGAGGCATATCAACAAGTCAAAGAACGATATGAAGTTTTACAAAAAGAAGAAAAAGCCTTAAAGCAACAACTGGCTTCTTATCATGATTTCTATGAAACGTTTTGCTTGGCTGAAGAAGTCTTATTGGCGGTTATCCAAAGAGAACAAGCACGTCAACATTTGTTAAATGCTTCATCATTTTTCATCTTGCAAACGTGGATTCCACTCGAAGAAAAAGCCGAGATTTTGACAGCGATTGAAGAAAAAGTTCCTAAGGACGAAATAGCTCTTACTTTTGAAAATCCTACGAAGGCGGAAATTGAGACGGATATACCAGTTAAACTAGCGAATAATAAACTGGTGCAGCCGTTTGAAATGTTAACAGAGATGTATAGCTTACCAAAATATGAAGAAGTTGATCCGACACCTGCGATGATGCCGTTTTATCTAGTCTTTTTTGGCATGATGGTAGCGGATATTGGCTATGGCTTACTGATGCTACTCTTGTCTATTATTGCGTTGAAAGCATTTGTCTTACCGAGAGGCATGAAGCGTTTTGCCGACTTTTTCTTGATTTTATCATTTCCAACAATTATTTGGGGCTTCATTTACGGTTCGTTTTTCGGTGCAGCATTACCGCCAACAATGTTTGGAATCAAATCACCATTTCCGATTTTATCAACGACCGAAGATGTAAATACGATTCTTATTTTATCGGTTATTTTTGGGTTTATCCAATTGGTTGTCGGTTTAATGATTAATGGGATTCAGTTATCAAAACAAAAGCGCTATTTAGATAGTATTAACGAAAGTTACGCTTGGTTAGGGATTTTGTTTGGTTTAGCATTGTTAGTCGTTGGTAAATTAGTGGTTAAAAATGAAGGCTTATTTACAGCAGGTGCGATTTTAGCAAGCCTTTCTGCCATTGCAATTATTGTGATTCCAATGATTCAATCGAAGGCCAAATTAAAAGGCTTAGCCAAAGGACTGTATGGACTATACGGTGTGACAGGTTATGTCGGTGATTTAGTTAGTTATACACGTTTGATGGCGTTAGGAATTGCTGGGGGAAGTATTGCTTCAGCGTTTAATATGCTCGTAGAGTTCATGCCGCCAGTTGCCCGTTTTAGCGTGGGCATCTTGCTGTTAATTGTTTTACATGCGTTAAACATATTCTTATCGTTATTAGGTGCGTATGTTCATGGCGCACGTTTGCAATATGTTGAGTTCTTTGGAAAATTTTACACAGGCGGTGGCCGGGCGTTTAATCCGCTAAAAACAAAAGAAAAGTATGTCAATGTTGAGAAAAAATAGAAAATTATTTATTGGAGGAAAATAGAGATGATGGATTACTTAATTAATAATAATGGTGGAATTGTTTTTGCAGTATTAGGAATGGCAATGGCGACAATTTTTGCTGGGATTGGATCAGCCAAAGGGGTTGGCTTTACTGGGGAAGCAGCAGCAGCTTTAACGACGGAGCAGCCAGAAAAATTTGGTCAAGCGTTAATTTTACAGTTATTACCAGGTACACAAGGACTATACGGTTTCGTTATTGCTTTCTTAATTTATATTAACTTAGGAAACGATATGAGTATGGTTCAAGGATTGAACTATTTTGTAGCAGCTTTACCAATTGCTTTTGCAGGATTGTTCTCTGGGATTGCCCAAGGTCGTGTAGCCGCTGCGGGGATCCAAATTTTAGCGAAGAAACCAGAACATGCAACAAAAGGAATTATCTATGCTGCCATGGTTGAAACTTATGCCATCTTAGGGTTCGTAATTTCCTTCTTACTTGTATTGAACGTCAAATAATTGAGGAGGCAGATGGATGGATGCCATTGAAAAAATCATCAGTGAAATTAAGCAGCAAGGAAAGCAAGAAGTCGAAGCCTATGTCACCAGTGAACAAACGCGCATCGATCAAGAATTCCAAGCAGCACAACAAGAAATTTTGCTGAAGCAAGAACATGAAATAGAAAAACGACAACAACAATTATTAAAAGAATTTAAACAACGCCAACAACGGCAAACACTAGAAATTCGTCAGGATGCATTAAATAAAAAACAAGCATATCTTAACCAATTATTTGATGAAGTGGTCTTAAAGATGAATGAATGGTCAGCGGAAGAATTTCAACAATTTATGAAAGCACAATTAGGCTCACTTGAATTAACAGGAAAAGCAACCATTCTTTTAGGCGAGTATTCTCAAACGAAAGTGACGCAAGAATGGCTGACCGCTCTTTCTGATGCTACTGTTCAATGGGAGCTTTCAGAGGAAGTTGTTCCAAAAGAAAGTGGCTTTATCGTTGCAAAAGACGGTTTGGATTATAATTTTCTCTTTTCAGCATTAGTTGAAGAGATTCAAAAAACAGAAGGCTTTAAAGTAGCAGAAAAACTTTTCAGTTAAGAAGGGAGGACGTAGAATGAGAAAACCAACGTATCATCAAATTAATCCGCTGATTCGTTTAAAAGAAACGGAGCTGCTTTCTGAGCAACAGTTTCAACAACTTTTAGAAGCGGAAACAGTTGAAGACGTTAAAAATATGTTAAAAAGTACGGTTTATCAACCTTATTTAACCGAAACTTTTGAAGAAAAATTTGACTACCATTCTTCTGAAGCGCTGGGAAGTCTTTATCGCTGGTTATATGAAATGGCTCCAGAACCAGCTGTAGTAACGTTGTATACGATGCGTTTTACCTTCCATAACTTGAAAATTTTGACGAAAGCTGAGCGAACAGGTAAAGATTTTGATTATCTTTATTTAGAAGATGGTCGTTATTCTCTAAACACAGTCAAAAGTGCCATTCATACAAAAAACTCTTCCGAACTTGAGCCAGCATTATTAGAAGTGATCCGTGATGTTTTTGCCTATCTGGAAGAAGGCGGTTTGCCGCAAGCAATTGATATCCTTTATGATCGAGCATTTTTACAGCAACAGCGAAAATTAGCGGATGAATTGGGCTATGAAGAGTTAACGAAGGAAGTCATCGCTTTTATTGATTTAACCAATCTATCAACGATGGCTAGAGGAATTGTTCAACATCAAAACAGTAACTTTTTATCAACCGTGCTTTCTAGCGCTGGCAGTCTCTCAAAGAAAGAGCTGTTGACCTATGCGGAAAAGTCACTTGTAGAATTTACAGCATTTGTCAGAACAACGAATTACGGACAACTATTAGAAAAGATTATCAATAAAGAAACCAATGAATTAAATTTATTGGCTTTTGAAAAACTCAAAGATGATTACCTGACCTCAATGTATGAAAACGGTCGAACGGTTGCTTTTGGGCCGCTCCCATTACTAGCCTTTTTGAATGCGAAAGAAGTTGAATGGAAAAATTTGCGTTTAATTTTGGTCGGAAAACATAGTGGGTTTTCAAATGAAAAAATTCGAGAAAGGATGCGAAAAGTCAATGGGGTATAAAATTGGTGTCATTGGAGACAAAAATTCAATCTTACCATTTAAACTGTTTGGCTTTGAGGTCCATCATGCCATTTCAGAAATGCAAGTTAGAGAAGCCATTGAAACTATGGCAAAAAATAAGTTTGGGGTCATTTTCATAACGGAAGAAGCCTCTACTTTAGCAGAAGAAACGATTGAACGATACAAAGAACAAGTGACACCAGCGATTATTTTAATCCCAAGTCATAATGGTACAATTGGAATCGGTTTAAGTGAGATTGAAAAAAATGTTGAAAAAGCAATTGGACAAAATATTTTATAATGCAAAGGAGAATGAGCGTGCAAATTGGAAAAATTGTCAAAGTTTCAGGTCCTTTGATTTTAGCTGAAAACATGTCAGATGCTAGTATCCAAGACATTTGTCATGTAGGAGATTTAGGCGTTATCGGAGAGATTATTGAAATGCGAGGCGACGTCGCTTCGATTCAAGTATATGAAGAAACAACAGGCATTGGACCAGGAGAACCAGTTATTTCAACAGGAGAACCATTATCTGTTGAATTAGCCCCAGGTTTAATTGCCGAAATGTTTGATGGTATTCAACGACCATTGGATACATTTCAAGAAGTAACCCACAGTAACTTTTTAGGCCGTGGCGTTAAAATTGATGCATTAGATCGTGAGAAAAAATGGACGTTTGAACCGACTGTGGCAGTGGGTGAAGAAGTGTCGGCAGGTGACATCGTCGGTGTGGTTCAAGAAACACCGATTATTCAACATAAAATTATGGTGCCTTTCGGCGTTTCAGGAACGATTGTCGAAATTAAAGCAGGTGACTTTGCCATTAATGAAACAGTTTACTCAGTGGAAACGGCTAAAGGAACAGAAAGTTTTAGCATGATGCAAAAATGGCCCGTTCGGCGGGGACGTCCCATTTTAGAAAAACTAAGTCCCAAAGTACCGATGGTGACCGGACAACGCGTAATTGATACCTTTTTCCCAATTACGAAAGGCGGAGCGGCAGCAGTTCCAGGACCATTTGGCGCTGGAAAAACAGTCGTTCAGCACCAAATTGCTAAGTGGGCCGATGTCGACTTAGTCGTTTACGTTGGTTGTGGGGAACGCGGGAATGAAATGACAGATGTTTTAAATGAATTTCCAGAATTAATTGATCCAACAACTGGTGAGTCTTTGATGAATCGGACGATTTTAATTGCGAATACGTCAAATATGCCGGTAGCGGCACGGGAAGCCTCGATTTATACAGGGATTACCATTGCAGAATATTTCCGTGATATGGGTTACTCAGTCGCAATTATGGCGGATTCTACTTCTCGTTGGGCAGAAGCGTTACGAGAAATGAGTGGCCGATTAGAAGAAATGCCTGGTGATGAAGGCTACCCAGCCTATTTAGGTAGCCGCTTAGCTGAATATTATGAACGAGCAGGACAAGTCATCGCGTTAGGAAAAGATCATCGTGAAGGAAGCATTACAGCGATTAGTGCGGTTTCGCCATCTGGTGGGGACATATCAGAACCTGTCACCCAAAATACGTTACGCGTTGTTAAAGTATTCTGGGGCTTAGATTCTCAATTAGCACAAAAACGTCATTTTCCTTCTATTAACTGGTTGCAAAGTTATTCTCTTTACTCCACAGAAGTAGGGCAATATTTAGACTTGGAATTGCAAGGAAACTGGGCCGCTATGGTAGCTGAAGGGATGCGGATTTTACAAGAGGAATCTCAACTGGAAGAAATTGTTCGCTTGGTTGGGATTGATTCCTTGTCGGATAAAGACCGTTTAACGTTGGAAACAGCCAAATCATTACGGGAAGACTATTTGCAACAAAATGCTTTTGATGACGTGGATACGTTCACTTCTCGAACCAAACAAGCGAAAATGTTGCAGTTGATTCTAACTTTTGGTGAAGAAGGTCAAAAAGCCTTAAGTTTAGGCACTTATTTCTCTGAGTTAATGGCGGGAACAGTTGAAATCCGTGATCGCATTGCTCGTAGCAAGTATTTACCAGAAGAAGAATTAGAAAAATTGGATCGTTTACAAGCAGAAATTAAAACAACGATAAAAGAAATCATTGCTGAAGGAGGAATGACGAATGATTAAAGAATATCGCACAATCAATGAAGTCGTTGGTCCTCTGATGATTGTTGAAAAAGTGGCAGGCGTAAAGTACGAAGAATTAATTGAAGTACGCATGCAAAATGGCGAAATTCGCCAAGGGCAAGTTTTAGAAATCAATGGAGATAAAGCGATGGTCCAAATATTTGAAGGAACGAGTAACATCAATATTCGTGATTCAAAAGTTCGCTTTCTGGGACATCCTTTAGAATTAGGGGTTTCACCAGATATGATGGGGCGCGTTTTTGACGGCTTAGGTCGCTTAAAAGATAATGGACCAGAATTATTACCTGAGAAAAAATTAGATATTAACGGCGAAGTTATCAATCCAGTCGCTCGTGATTATCCCGATGAGTTCATCCAAACAGGGATTTCAGCGATTGACCATTTAAATACCTTAGTTCGTGGTCAAAAATTACCTGTTTTTTCAGCATCTGGCTTACCTCATAAAGAATTAGCGGCACAAATTGCCAGACAAGCCAACGTGTTAAATAGTGAAGAAGAATTTGCCGTAGTTTTTGCGGCCATTGGGATTACCTTTGAAGAAGCGGAATATTTTATGGAAGATTTCCGTCAAACAGGCGCAATTGATCGTTCAGTCTTGTTTATGAACTTAGCGAATGATCCAGCCATTGAACGGATTGCAACACCTAGAATGGCTTTGACAGCCGCTGAATATTTAGCTTATGAAAAGGGCATGCATGTCTTAGTTATCATGACGGATATGACCAATTATTGCGAAGCGTTACGAGAAATTTCAGCAGCACGCCGTGAAGTTCCAGGACGTCGTGGTTACCCAGGTTATCTTTACACGAACTTAGCAACGTTGTATGAACGGGCAGGCCGAATTCGTGGCTCAAAAGGTTCCGTAACACAGATTCCTATTTTAACAATGCCAGAGGAGGATAAAACACATCCAATTCCCGATTTAACTGGCTATATTACAGAAGGGCAAATTATCTTGTCCCGGGAACTATATAAGAGCGGTATCCAACCACCAATTGATGTCTTGCCATCACTTTCCCGTCTTAAAGACAAAGGAACTGGCGAAGGCAAAACGCGCGGGGATCACGCAGCGACGATGAATCAATTGTTCTCAGCCTATGCACAAGGGAAACAAGCCAAAGAATTAGCTGTCATTTTAGGAGAATCAGCTCTTTCCGATGTCGATAAAATTTACGCAGCTTTTGCCCAACGTTTTGAAGAAGAATATGTCAATCAAGGATTCGATACAAACCGTTCGATTGAAGAAACGTTAGATCTTGGGTGGGAACTATTGAGTATGCTACCGAGAACAGAACTAAAACGAATTAAAGAGGATATGCTCGATCAATATTTAACTGAAGGGAAGTAGAAAAATGGCTCGATTAAATGTTAATCCAACCCGTATGGAACTTTCCCGATTGAAAAAACAGTTAACTACGGCCACGAGAGGTCATAAGTTGCTGAAAGACAAACAAGATGAATTGATGCGACGGTTTATTGCGCTAGTCAAAGAAAACAATGAGTTACGTATTCAGGTTGAACAAGAAGTGACGGATGCGTTATCAAATTTTGTATTGGCAAACGCAACGTTGAACGAAGCCTTTATTGAAGAGTTAGTGGCAATTCCAGCCGAAAAAGTTGAATTAGAAATTATTGAACAGAACATCTTAAGTGTGCCAGTTCCTAAAATGATTTTTGATTACGATGAATCGGTTCAAGAAGCCCCCTTAGACTATGGCTACGTGAATTCAAACAGCGAGCTTGATCAAGCTTTTGCTAAAATTTCAAGCATTTTACCGAAATTATTAGCACTTGCAAATGTTGAAAAGACGTGCCAATTATTATCAAAAGAAATTGAAAAAACGCGTCGTCGTGTCAACGCCTTAGAGTACATGACGATTCCACAATTAGAAGAAACAATTTACTACATTCAAATGAAATTAGAAGAAAATGAACGTGGCGAAATTACACGTCTAATTAAAATTAAAAGCATGAACAAAGACAATTAGTTGTTAGAAAGAACGAGTACGAAGCCAGTTGGTAGCTTTCGTACTCGTTTTTAATAAAAAGGAGTGGAAAAAATGAAAAATAAAGAACGCCGCAAAGCGATTGCACTGAATTGTCAAAAATACGAAAGTGACTATGCTCGCTTGGTGGAACCAATTAATGAGCTACTGTTAAACTTGGGAGCAGCTATTTCAGAAGAAGCCGCGAAGCAAATCATTCTGAATATAAAACGTTATCATCACGGCGTGAAATATCTTCCTGAGTGTCATTTAGATGAAAGTAACCAGTTTATCGAAGATGGGCTTGAAGCCCTTAAAAAGGGAGATTTAGGCAACGGTGCATTACAACTATTTGGGGCTGGCTTAAACTTTGCTAGTTTTGCAGCAAAAGCACAAGGAACCAAAAAAATTGATGCCCACCAAATGTTGGCAGAACGTTTTACGAAGTTGTTGTCTGTAAAGTAGCCAGCTACTCATTGTGGATTTTAGTATCTGGGACAGTGGTCAAATTGACTTTTGTCCCAGATATTTTTTTATAAAAATATGAAACCTTTTACAGATACTTAACGTCTAATAGTTAGTTAAATGAAAAGAGGTGTTTTATGGATAAAATTTCAACAAAAAAATTAGTTCAGAAAGCAAAAAAAGGAGATGGGCAAGCATTTGTTCACCTTTGTCAAAAATATGAAACAGTTTTATACAATGCTGCATATAAAATGCTATTAAACGAAGTCGACGTTGCTGATTGTTTACAAGAAACTGAACTATGTGCATGGGAAAAAATAACAACCTTAAAAAATGAACATGCGTTTAATTCATGGATTTTTAAAATAATGTTAAACCAAGTTCAAAATATTTTTAGAGAAAAGCAGAAAACAACTCACTGGATGGATACTTATTCTCCTGTTCCTGCTTTTGATGATTTATATGATTTGGATAAAGGATTACATAAATTACCTGATAATTATCGCGTTCCGCTAGTTATGTACTATTATGTTGGCTTTAGTATAAAAGAAATCGCTCAGCAACTTGATGTTTCAACAAATACCATCAAAATTCGCCTTTCTCGTGGTCGAAAAAAATTAAGGATATATTTAAAGGAGACATGGTAAATGGATAGAAAACGAAGTGATATATTAAAATATGAAAAAAAGATGCCTTTAGAAACAGTGGAACGTTTAAACACACAAAGAACTAAGATATTAATGGGAGAAATAAAACAATACAGACAGCCAAAGAAAAAAATATCGCGTAAACATTTAATTATAGGGCTAATTAGTATTGCTACGACTTTTACTTTGATAGTAAAAACACCCATTGGACGTGCCATAGAAGAGGTATTGGGGATTAGTCAAGATACAGGTGTTCAAACAGTAGAATCTTCTGGTGTTCCAACAAAACTAGAATTGCGGAGTGTACAAAATGAGCGAGAAATCGTATTAACAAAATTTGTATCGACAAAAAATAAAATGGCGTTTGATTATCAATTTAAGATTAAAGATCAAAAATTAAAAGAGTTATTACAGAAAAAAATCGCTAGAAATAATTATTCTCAAGATATTCAACTAGGGTTATTTAGAGAAGGAAGCAAAGAAGATTTATTTGGGGGTGTAAGTTCAACATCGTTATATAGAATCGAGAAGGATGTTTTTTATGGTTCAGTGCTTTCAACTTTCAATAAGCAAAAACTTGTTAGTCAAGATCAATTAACGCTCCATATCTACCGATTAGCTTGGGAAGATCAAGAACAGCATGATAATGAATTAAAAGAAGCAATCAAAGCAAGTAGCCGATCTTTTAGTGTTGAGAATGCATTAGAGTATCAAGGCGATTGGACGTTTAAAATTCCTTACCAACCCATTATGAAAGAAACGATACCTAGCATTAAAAACGTGAAAAAAATTAAAAATATTAAGGCCCAAAGTGATGCGCTTCAAACTACGCTGATTATGGATGTTCCAAATCCAGAAAAAAATAAAAAAAGTCGTGATATTCTAATTTCAGTTTATAAAAACGGTCTTGAGATACCTATTGCACGTCAGATTGGTAGTGGCTTTAATAAAGGGGAAGATGCTACAATTAACATTTCTTTTGACTTAAGTAGTTTGGATCATAAGTCATTATATAAAGTAATCGTTAGAAATTCTTATGAAGATGATGCAGCAGGAAAAGAATTAGGTTCGTTGGAGTTAAAAAATACTCAGAAATAATTGCTAAAAAGGTTATGGAAAATACAAATATTTTAATTAATATAACTACTAAAAAAAGCATCTTTTTTATTGAGCGTTGTCATTAAAAAAAGATGCTTTTATTTTCATTATCAATGGTTATCATTAGGATATTCAGACACCTGTAATTGCCATAACTTATCTGTCACTGAAGCAATAAACGCAGCACTCTTAGCATTATCAGGTCCTTTAGTAAAAATTGCTAAAGCAAAGGGGTGAGGTGTTTCTAAAATCCCCATATCATGAATAAATTCATCATAGGAACCAATTTTATGAGCAACTTTTCCTTGAGTTGTGGGAGTTTCCATTCTTTCATGGAAAACACTTTGTTTCATAGAATCATAAATCGCTTGGTAATCTGGTTTTGTTGCTTTTTCAGTATATAATCTTTGTAGAATAACTAGCGCATCTTCCGAAGAAAATTGTGGTTCTTCAATCGAAGGTGACTTGTGCAAATAACGCTGATACATTTCTCGTTTTGCTTTTGCATCACCACCCAATGTGTCATAGAGCATATTTTTAGCGATATTATCAGAATAGGTGATGGCATATTCTTGTAACGTTTTTAATGGATATTCTGGTTGGATATTATAGGCAATGATCCCAGTTCCTTCTTCATAATCTTCTTCGGCGTTGTAGGGAATCAGGTCTGTCCATTTTTTTTGACCAGAAGCAACCGTGTCGGCGACTAACATCGTCAGCGGCACTTTAATAGTACTAGCTGTATAAAATTCATGTTGGCCATTCACAGAACGTTGTTCGCCAGTTTCCAAATCTAAATAACTAATCCCGACCGTTCCTTCAAATTCTTTGACAGAAGCGACGAGCAGGTCATTTATTTTATCAAAAAATACTGTATTTGCTGAATTATTTTCTTCCTTGTCTTTCGTATGTTTCTCATGTTTGGCGGAATCAATTGTAACTTTTTGTTCAGATTCTTTGGCATAATCTTCGCCACGACTTGAGAAGAAGAAGCCCACAATTAGGAAAAAGCAAAGAAAGAAAATGGTGCCGTAAAGTGAGAGTTGCTGTTTCTTCAATGTAAAACCCTTTCCGTTTCTCTAATAGATATTTTTCTCAACTCCTTCATTTAATCATTTTTCGGATAAGAGCGCAAGCGTCTTTTTAACGGCACTACTGGTTTTGTTTCATTTGTTTTTGGAGTGCTTGCGATTGCTTTAATAGCTCTTTGCCGATAGTGGTATCTTTCACCAATAACCGCTGTAAGGGGCGATCGATGACTTGTTTGATGGAATGAATGTCTTGATTATTTAAAATGGCTGTTTCTTTACTAGAAAAAGATTTATGCGCGGTCAGTTGTAAACCAAACGAGTTGTACAACAATGTATAACCAGCAATTCCAGTAATTGTCTGATAAGATTTTGAAAAGCCGCCGTCAATTACGAGAAGCGTGCCATTTGCTTTGATTGGCGATTCGCCTTTTGTTCGTTTAACTGGTGTATGGCCATTAATGATATGTCGATTTTCACCAGTCACTTCAAATTCATCTAGGATTCTTTTACAAACTTCAACCGTATCACGCAAAGAGTAGTAAGGATTCTTTTCTTCATGATGTGTTTCTTTTTCAGCGAGAAAATAACGCTCAAAGGTTTTCATAGCTCGTTTGCCAAATAATGAGGAACCTTCGCCACACCAAAGATACCATAAACAATCTGTCGCATAGTCATCTGTAATAGCAGGCTGAGCGTATGCTTCTTCTAACATTTTCTGAAAGAAGTCAACTAAAGCTTTTCCTGAATAGGAGTGGCCTTTAAATGTATAAGCTTGAAAAGTACCGTCCGCATTCAGAGGCAGACAGCCATGGATCAATAAATTTTGATTA
The DNA here is from genome assembly GCF_040888205.1 of Enterococcus sp. C102(2024). Lineage (NCBI taxonomy): Bacteria > Bacillati > Bacillota > Bacilli > Lactobacillales > Enterococcaceae > Enterococcus > Enterococcus sp. C102(2024). The sequence goes on from NZ_JBFOHH010000001.1 coordinate 448,115, forward strand.
TACACAAGGTAAAGAGAAGCTTTTTCCATTAGAAAGCGCATGTGTTTTGTTAACCGCGGCGAAGACTGAAATTGCGTTAATAAGTCATCAATTATCTGTTTTTCCTCACGTGTTAATTGGTAAGGCTGCTCTTCAGAAACGGTTTGAAAACAGCTGTTAATTAATGTATAACGACATTCGTCAAAAGTAATAGTTTCCCCTTGAATCTTATCTAAGCGTAGCCGATGTGCCAAGTTAAAATCAGGGCGTCGACCAATAATTTGCCCTTCTAGTTTTTCTTGAATAATGGCAATGGCTTGTTGCACACGCATCGCTACTTGTTTTTCATCTTCAGTTAACGCACGATAGGGATTTTTCTTGGGTGCAAAAGCAGGATTTTCTTTATACGTTTCTAAACTAAATTTTTTTAAGGCGGTTAAATCGATAGCATAACGTTCTTCTAACAAATCTAAATTTCCATAGCGAGCACAAATACGTACTACATTGGCTAAACAAGCCAGTGAACCACTATAAGCAGCCAGCCAAATCATATCGTGATTGCCTAGTTGAATATCCAAGGAGTGATAGGACATTAATCGGTCCATAATTTTATCTGGTGCTGGCCCCCGATCATAGATATCACCAATAACATGTAGGTGATCAATAATCAGACGTTGGATTAGATAAGCTAATTCTGTCACGAAACGTTTGGCTTCACCTAGTAAAATAATTTTTTCAATAATTTGTTGATAGTAACCGTTTTTGGTTGTTGTTTCATCATATTGATAAATCAATTCTTCGAGAATATACCCATAGGTTTCAGGAAGGGCTTTGCGAACTTTAGAACGTGTGTACTTCATCGAAGAAGAACGGACGATTTCAACCAGACGGCGAATCGTTAATAGCCACCATTCATAAGAGAGGGCGCTTTCATTTTCTAAAAGTGTTAATTTTTCTTCTGGATAGTAGATAATAAAACAAAGCTCGTCCATCTGATGGGCATTTAATTCTTGTTTAAATAAAAATTGAACTTTTTCTCTGATTCGCCCAGAACCATTTCTTAAAATATGGTCAAAAGCTTCAAATTCACCATGTAAATCACTGACAAAATGTTCTGTTCCTTTCGGTAAATTCAAAATTGCTTCCAAATTAATAATTTCTTCAATTTGTTGATCGCGGTTCAGTGTAGCCAAGTCATCTGCCTTCTTTCTTTTTCGTATATACCAATTTTTATTTAAAAGATTAAAGTCTTGATAATAAAGGTTTTTTATTCATATGCCAATTATTGTAGGCTATTTGGCGAAAAAAAGCAACAGGAGAAAGTCAGAGAAAAATGTGGAAAATTATAGGAAGCTACTGGGTTTTATGCTATGATTTTTAATAAAACAAAATGAAGGGGCGGGAAAACATGTTATTTGGTACAGCAAAAATGAATCGGGAAGATCATTTAGAAATCGGTGGTTGTGACACCGTAAAGTTGGCGCAAAAATTCGGGACGCCGTTATTTGTCTATGATGTCGCTCGTATTCGCGCACAAGCACGTGGTTTTAAACAAACGTTAAATCAATTAGGTATCAAAAATAAAGTGGTTTATGCAAGTAAAGCATTTAGTTGTTTAGCTATTTATCAAGTGTTAAAGGAAGAAGATATTGCTTGTGATGTTGTCTCTGGTGGAGAACTATTCACAGCTTTAAAAGGGGGCATGGAGCCAGCGGAAATTGAATTCCATGGAAATAACAAAACCCCTGAAGAATTACGTTACGCCTTGGATAACAAAATAGGTACAATTGTCATTGATAATTTTTACGAAATTGACTTGTTGGAAGAATTATTAGCTACACGAAACCAAACACAAAAAGTTCTTTTTCGGGTGAGTCCTGGCGTGGATGCAGAAACACATGATTACATTTTGACAGGCCAAGAAGATTCAAAATTTGGTTTTGATGTTGCAAGTGGCCAGGCGACAGAAGCACTCGTTCGCCTTTTATCAAATCCCTCTTTTGATGTACAAGGGGTCCATTGCCATATTGGCTCGCAAATTTTTGCTGTGGAAGGCTTTTTAGCTGCTGTTGAAAAAATGTTCACTATTTTAGAAGACTGGCGGCAAGTCCATCAATTTACAGCACATGTTTTAAATATGGGTGGTGGTTTTGGTGTGCAGTACACGCAGCAAGATGAGCCATTAGCACCAGCAACATTTGTTGAAAAAATTGTTTATTCCTTGAAAGGTCATTGTGAACAATTAGGGTATCCACTGCCTGAGCTTTGGATTGAACCAGGCCGCAGTTTAATTGCCGAAGCGGGCACAACGATATATACAGTTGGCGCGCAAAAAGAGGTTCCTGGTGTTCGTCATTTTGTTTCCGTAGATGGTGGCATGGGTGATAATATACGGCCTGCTTTGTATCAAGCAGTTTATGATGGTTTTCTAGCGAATCGTGATGGGCATGATTCAGTCAAGAAAGTCACAGTGGTTGGTAAATATTGCGAATCAGGAGATGTCTTACTTCGAGATATTTTATTGCCAGAAGTTAAAGCAGGGGATTTATTGGCCATTAGTAGTACGGGAGCTTACGGTTATTCAATGGCAAGTAATTACAACCGAAATCCTCGACCAGCGGTGGTTTTTGTCGAAGATGGACAAGCAAAATTAGTTGCTCGCCGTGAGACATATGAAGATATGACAACGTTGGATTGTTGATAGATTAAAAGTAGCCGCCTCTTTTTGAGACGGCTGTTTTTTTTCAAAAAATAACAAAATGTAAGGGTGATTTCTTTCAGAAATGAAAAATCCATAGTATATTAAATGAAGAAGGAAATACTTTAGAAGAGGGTGTGATTTGCAGATGAAATGGCTCCTCGGGTTACTGATCATTTTTGCAATGATTGGCGTTGTTTTTTCTTTTTACATTGCCAATTATTTTTTGAAAATTGCGTTGCTTAAAGACAACCCTTGGTATCATAAAAAAGGGCATCGGTTATTAAATCCTGATAATTTTCAAGAACGGGAAACAAGATATACAAAAATAGAAGAACAACAAAAACAAGAAGGCGAAGCTTTTTGGACAGAGTCTTTTGCTGAAGATCGTTGGTTGAAAATTAAAGATGAAACATTGTATGCACGGTGCTTTATTCCTTATCCAGATAACCATCGTTGGGCGATTTGTGTGCATGGTTATCGTTCAAACGGAAAACGCGATATGGCATATACTGCATTACGTTTTGCAGAAGAAGGCTACAATGTTTTAGTTCCCGATTTGCGTGCGCACGGGAAAAGTTCAGGGAATAAAATTGGGATGGGATGGCTGGATCGGTTAGATTTATTAAGTTGGATTAGTGAAGTTCTTGCCATTGATATGGAAGCAGAAATTATTTTAGTGGGCGGTTCCATGGGAGCGGCTACTGTCATGATGGCAAGTGGTGAAAAGTTACCAACGAATGTCCGCGGATTAATAGTGGATTGTGGCTACACTTCTGTTTATGATGAATTTAAATATGTCCTACATGAATCTTTTCATTTACCCGCTTTTCCTATTTTAACAATTGCTAATCAATTAGCATTAAATAACTATGGCTTTCAATTGAAAACCGCTTCTTCCGTGAGAAAATTACACAAAAATACGTTGCCCACATTCTTTATTCACGGTACAGGTGATCGCTTTGTTCCAATGATAATGTTTGAAGAAAATTTAGCGGCAACTCAGGGGATAAAAAAAGGTCTCATTGTGGCTAAAGCACCACATTTATCTTCAAGTGTCTACGAACCTGAAAATTATTACAGTAGTATTTTTGAGTTTTTGGAAGAAAACTGTCCTGCAGTAAAAACAACATCCGACTAAAAAAGACATGGATTTTCATGATTCCATGTCTTTTTTTGTCTGACTCGTTTAGCTAAATTTAAAGTGCTTAAAAAGAAAAATAATAAAGTTGGACTAGCAAACTATTAGCTAAACAAAAAACCACATAAAAAAACTAATCAGTCAGTTCTTTCAGGCGGTTTTTATCATTAATCAAAGTCTCGAAATAACTAGCGAATACCTAAAGCAATTCGTGCGTAACGGCTCATTTTATCCGTTGTCCAAGCAGGGTACCAGACTAATTTTACTTCGATATTATTCACTTCAGGAATATCTTTTAAAACACCATGGATTTGTTCTGTTAAAACATCTGCTAACGGACAACCCATTGTGGTTAAGGTCATTTTGATGACAGTATCACCAGTTTCTTCTGCAAATTCAACTTCATAAATTAGTCCTAAATTAACAATATCGATGCCTAATTCAGGGTCAATCACTGTTTCTAATGCAGTTAAAATATCTTCTTTAATTGCTTCAACTTCTTCGGTTGAGCGTTGTTGAGGTTGTTCACTCATTCGTCTTCTACTCCTTTGCAAGTTGCCTCTTTACTATCATACCTTTTTTAGGAATGTTTGTAAATGAGAAGTATCTCACATGTCCTGGAATTTACTGATTTATTAAAAAGCTCATAAAACTTGAGATTCATTTTATTTTAATCTAAATCTCATTATTTTGTTGACATTAGAAAATAATGAGTTTAGAATGGTCGATAACAATCTAAATTTAATTTTTGGATGTTTTTAAAAAACTGAATTTTCAGTCAATTTAAAAATGTCAAAGGGAGGATTTTATGAAAATTAAGCAGGTACATGTTAGGGCATCGAAAATTAAACTGAAAGAAACATTTACGATCGCTTTGGGGGCGATAGAATCAGCGGATAGTGCGATTGTAGAAATTGAAACAGAAGAGGGACTCATTGGATATGGAGAAGGAGGGCCAGGCATTTTTATTACCGGTGAAACGTTGGCTGGCACGATTGAAACGATCGAATTATTTGGCCAAGCAATCATTGGCTTAAACCCCTTTAATATTGAGAAAATTCATGAAGTGATGGATAAAATATCTGCTTTCGCTCCAGCGGCAAAAGCAGCAATCGATATTGCTTGTTATGATTTGATGGGTCAGAAAGCTCAACTGCCTCTTTATCAATTGTTAGGCGGCTATGATAACCAAGTAATAACGGATATTACACTAGGTATTGATGAACCAAATGTGATGGCACAAAAAGCCGTCGAAAAAGTCAAACTAGGTTTTGATACATTAAAAATTAAAGTCGGAACAGGAATTGAAGCTGATATCGCAAGAGTAAAAGCGATTCGTGAAGCAGTTGGCTTTGATATCAAGCTCCGCTTAGATGCGAATCAGGCTTGGACACCCAAAGATGCAGTTAAAGCGATTCAAGAATTAGCAGATTATCAAATTGAATTAGTGGAACAGCCAGTTAAAAGGCGCGATTTAGAAGGTCTAAAATACGTTACCTCACAAGTCAATACGACAATTATGGCTGATGAAAGCTGTTTTGATGCTCAAGATGCGTTGGAATTAGTTAAAAAAGGCACAGTCGATGTTATCAATATAAAATTCATGAAGTGTGGCGGCATTCATGAAGCGCTGAAAATTAATCAGATTTGTGAAACAGCAGGTATCGAATGCATGATTGGTTGCATGGCGGAAGAAACAACCATTGGCATCACGGCTGCTGCCCATTTAGCTGCTGCTCAAAAGAATATCACACGAGCAGATTTAGATGCGACATTCGGTTTAGAAACTGCGCCCGTAACTGGGGGCGTATCCTTAGAAGCAAAACCATTATTGGAATTAGGAGAAGCAGCTGGATTAGGCATTTCTCATTAAAAAAGGAGTAAAGCAAATGAAGTATGATTTAAAGTATCTTAGTGTTCCTTTGCCTGAGGAAATTCAAAGGGTGAAAGAATTTGGCGATTTTGCAAGTGCGGATATTGCCATTGATTTTTGGTTGACAAAAGAACTTCCGCAGGCATTAAAAGAACGTTTGATAATTGAAAAAGATGTCATTAAAATGATGCGTATGAATGAGTATCCTCATAGCTTTGCAAAAGCTGATCAAATGATGAGAGATACTTTTCAGGATTATCAAACAGAGGAATTAATTCGTTTAAAAGAAACGGGATTAGTGGACTGGGTTTATATTGACGGTGAACCGTATTTCCAACTTCGATTTTTGGCCAATTTAATTAAAACAAATGCGGCATATGTTGCACGTTTGCGGGAAGCAGAAAGCAATCAATTAGAAATTCTCCGCAAAAAAGAACTAAAAGAGAACATCGAACAAATGCAAAAAAACGGTGGTAGAAAAGTGAGAACAACAATTAAAGCCACCATTCAGGTGAAAAAAGAATTTGAGCGTCCAGGTGAGCGTGTTTGTGTCCATTTGCCGCTGCCCAAAGCGTGTCAACAACAATCAGAAATTGAAATCCTAGCTACGTCACCTGAAGCAACCTATATAGCGGCAGAAGATGCGCCTCAACGAACACTGTGTTTTGAAACAATCTTAAAAGAAAATCAAACGTTTACAGTTGAATATTGTTATGTTAATCGGATGGTTTACCAACAGTTAGAAGAAAATAACGTAGACAAAATGCAACCAAGCTTTGATTTAGAGGAACAGTTACCGCATATTCGATTCACGCCTTATTTAAGAAATTTAGCAGATGAGATTGTAGGCGATGAAAGTAATCCCTTAAAAAAGGCACGCTTGATTTATGACTTTGTGACGACAAAGATTCATTATTCTTTCATGCGTGAATATTTTACAATTTCCAATATTTCAGAGTATGCTGCAACTAATTTAAAAGGTGACTGCGGCGTGCAAGCGATTTTGTTTATCACGCTTTGTCGGATTGCAGGGATACCAGCCAAATGGCAATCGGGATTATATGTTTCTACACATTATACAGGCTGTCATGATTGGGCACAATTTTATATAGAACCGTACGGCTGGCTCTTTGCGGATTTATCTTTTGGCGGAGGTGCTTACCGAGACGGGGATAGACAGCGGTGGAATCATTATTTCGGCAATTTAGATGTTTTTAGAATGGTCGCAAATAGTGAGATCCAGGCAGACTTTCAGCCGGCGAAAATGCAATTGCGTGCAGACCCAATTGACAACCAGCGGGGAGAATTTGAGTACGAAAATGAGGGCTTGCCCTACGCATGCTTGATAGTTTCGCAAGAACGGCTTTCCATGGAAGAGTTGCCGTTTGATTGACACATAGGGGGAATAGTATGAAAAAGTTAAAAATGATGGGGATTATGTTATTTGTTAGTACGGTCTTGGTAGGTTGTGGCACAACAGCAGAAACAAAAAGAGACGAGAAAGCAACTGAGAAAACCAGTGTCTCGAAAAAAGTTTTAAATTTAATGGAGAACTCGGAAATCGGTTCAATGGATTCTATTTTTACACAAGATGAAGCCAGTATTAACGCACAGTCCAATGTCTTTGAAGGGCTATATCAATTAGATGAGAAGGATCAACTGATACCTGCTGCCGCTAAAGAGATGCCTGAAATTTCTGAAGATGGCAAACGATATACCATTAAACTAAGAGAAGATGGCAAGTGGTCCAATGGTGATGCTGTAACAGCCGATGATTTTGTTTTTGCTTGGCGTAAATTAGCGAATCCCAAAAACCAAGCCAATTACTTTTTCTTGTTAGAAGGAACGATTCTGAACGGAACAGCTATTACAAAAGAGGAAAAAGCACCAGAGGAATTGGGTGTCAAAGCGCTTGATGATTATACTTTGGAGGTTACTTTGGAAAAGCCTGTACCGTATTTTACGTCGTTATTGGCATTTTCTCCATTTTTCCCACAAAACGAAGCATTCGTGAAAGAAAAAGGACAAGCCTATGGCACTTCTAGTGAAATGATTGTATCTAATGGTCCGTTTTTAATGAAAAATTGGGATCAGTCAGCGATGTCGTGGGATTTTGTGCGTAATCCCGACTATTACGATAAAGAAAAAGTAAAATCAGAAACGATTCATTTTGAAGTTCTTAAAGAAACCAATACCGTTTATAATTTGTACGAATCAGGTGAATTAGATGTGGCTGTCTTAACAGGAGATTTTGCTAAACAAAATCGAGACAACCCAGACTATGAAGCAATCGAACGGTCAAAAGTCTATTCCTTACGTTTAAACCAAAAAAGAAACGAAAAACCATCCATTTTTGCAAATGAGAATGTCCGCAAAGCTTTAGCTTATGGTTTGGATAAAAAAAGTTTAGTCGATAATATTTTAGCAGATGGTTCAAAAGAAATTTATGGGTACATTCCAGAAAAATTTGTATATAACCCAGAAACGAATGAAGATTTTCGCCAAGAAGCAGGCGCCCTTATCAAAACAGACGCCAAAAAAGCCAAAGAGTATTTAGATAAAGCAAAAGCAGAGCTAAACGGAGATGTAGCCATTGAACTTCTTTCAAGAGATGGTGATAGTGATCGAAAAGTTGCTGAATTTATCCAAGGCCAGTTACAAGAAACGTTGCCAGGTCTCACTATTAATGTCAAAACAGTTCCTTTAAATAATGCGATTGAATTGATGAGAAAAGGGGATTATGAATTGTCTGTTGGCATGTGGGGACCCGATTATCAGGATCCAATGACTTTTTTAGAAAGCTCAGTTAGTGGTAACCGTATGAACTATTCTAGCCCAACGTTTGATCAACTAATTGAAGAAGCAACAACTAAATACGCAAATGATCCTGAAACTCGTTGGCAAACATTAATTAAAGCTGAAAAAGTATTGGTGGAAGAAGATGCCGCTTTAATTCCTTTATACCAAGAGGCCCGTAGTCAGCTTGTACGACCAGGTGTCAAAGGTATTCAGTATCATAACTTCGGTGCAACGAGCACATATAAGTATGCCTATAAAGAATAAATTAGTGAACAAAAGTACCTTTAGCTGAAGGTACTTTTTTCCCGATAAGAGTTTCTTTTTTGTTAATAGTCAACAATTAATAAAAAAATAATTGAAAAAGGTTGACAAAAATAATGATACTCGTTAGAATAAGCACTGTTAACAAATGAATAGCGTTTTCATGTGACTAGATAATACTAGGCATGGAAGAATTTCGTAATACAATGTGGTGTACAATGGTTACGCAACATGTTTAACGGGATTGTTCTATGCTTTTTTTGTTGTTTTCACTGAAAATGTTAGAATTACTTCTGCAGAAGAGGGTCATTTATGAAAATTAAAAAGGTGCTAAATCAAAATGCTGTACTTGTTCTTGACGAAGGACAGGAGAAAGTAGCTGTCGGTAAAGGCGTCGGGTTTAATAAGACTAAAAATGATGTCTTATCTCGACAATTGGTGGAGCGGATGTTTGTGATGGAGCCAGAAGGACTGAAAAAACTTCAAGTACTGCTATCACAAATTGAAGACAAATACTTTTTAGCGAGTGAAGAAATTATCCAACATGCTGAAACGGTATTGGGTGAAAAGTTGAATGAACATATTAATATTGGGTTGAGTGATCACATTGCTTTTGCAGCTGAAAATATTCAAAATAATATTATTGTTCGGAACAAGCTTTTAAGTGAAATTGAGATTTTATATAGTGAAGAATTTGCTATTGCTCAATGGGCTGTAGAATATTTAACACAAACCTTAGAGATTCCATTTAGTTATGATGAAGCGGGATATATTGCAATTCATATCCATAGTGCTCGCAGCGGGCGTACTGATAATAGTAAAAGTATCCGTGAAGTTACAATCGTTTCTGAAATTATTCATTTAATCGAGCAGGAATTGGCTATTGATATTCATGATGATAAAAATAGTCTCAGTTATTCACGTTTGGTGAATCATTTACGTTTGTTTATTCATCGCTTCCAACAAAATCAATATGCTGTTTTAGATGAAGAAATTTTGGAAGTCGTAAAGAAAAAGTATGCTGAAAGCTATGAAATCTCAAAAAAAGTACAAGTCTTATTAATGAGAAATTTTCATTATCAAGTACCAAATGAAGAACTTGGTTATTTATCGATTCACATTGAACGATTAAGAATGACCAAATAATAAAAATTAAATAGTTTATGTGAGGAGTTACGTATAATGAAAGCGTATATGCAAAGAATGGGACGTTCGTTAATGTTACCAGTTGCTGTATTACCGGCGGCTTCTTTATTAGTCGGTATTGCTAACTGGATCGTGGGAACAATCGGCGCTAGTCCAGCCACAACTTTTCTAATGAATGGTGGTTTGGCTATCTTAAACAACTTAGCATTATTATTTGCGGTTGGTTTAGCGTTAGGAATGTCAAAAGATAAAGATGGATCGGCAGCATTAGCTGGTTTAGTCGCTTATTTAGTGCCAAAAACTGTTTTAGCGCCTGCTTCTATCCAAGCCATTAAAGGCTTCAAGGATATTGCTGAAGTAAACCCAGCCTTCAACAGCATGGACAACAATGTCTTTGTCGGGATTGTCGCTGGTTTAGTTGCCGCGGCAATGTATAATCGTTTCTCTGGTGTGAAATTGCCAATGGCTTTATCATTCTTTAGTGGAAAACGTTTAGTTCCTATTATGTCAGCTATTTCGATGTTAGCAATCTCAGCTGTCTTATTCTTCTTCTGGCCAGTTGTTTATAACGGATTAGTTGCTTTTGGTAAAGGAATCTCTAGCTTAGGTTTCGTAGGAGCTGGCTTGTATGGTTTCTTTAACCGACTATTAATTCCAACAGGCTTACACCATGCCTTGAATTCTGTTTTCTGGTTTGATGTTGCTGGTATCAATGATATTGGGAACTTTTTAGCTGGTCAACAAGCGTTAGATACTGGTAAAGCAATTGTAGGACAAACAGGGATGTACCAAGCTGGTTTCTTCCCAGTAATGATGTTTGGTTTACCAGCAGGTGCGTTTGCTATTTATCAATGTGCACGTCCTGAGAAGAAAAAAGTTACAGCTTCATTAATGTTAGCTGCTGGTTTTGCGGCTTTCTTTACAGGCGTTACTGAACCTTTAGAATTCTCATTTATGTTCGTTGCTTGGCCTTTATATGTTTTACATGCAGTCTTTACAGGTATTTCTTTAGCATTCGCTGCGTTTATGCATTGGACAGCTGGCTTTGCCTTTAGTGCAGGTTTTGTAGACTTCTTCTTAAGTTTGAAAAACCCAGTCGCAAATCACCCAATGATGTTGGTGGTTCAAGGACTTGTCTTTGCAGCAATTTACTACTTCGGTTTCCGTTTTGCAATCACTAAGTTTAACTTAATGACACCAGGACGTGAAGAAGGCGATGGCGAAGAAACGCCAGATGTTGCAGAAGGCGACAACAAATTTGCTTCTCTAGCTCGTCGTATTTATGATGGTTTAGGCGCTGATGCTAATGTAACTTCTATTGATAACTGTACAACTCGTTTACGCTTAACAGTGAAAGATACAGGCAAAGTGGATCAAGCAAAAATTAAAGCAACTGGGGTTCCTGGTGTGAAAGTCATTGATGACACAAATATCCAAGTGATCGTTGGTACGGAAGTACAATTTGTTGCTGACGAAATGCAACGATTATATAACCACCAAGCGCCAGCAACACCAGTCAAAGGAACAACTGTTTCTAAACCAGTTGTTGAAGAAAAAGCACCAGTTTCAACGAAAGAAACTGAATTATATTCTGTAGCGAATGGTAAAGTTATTCCTATTTCTGAAGTACCAGATGATGTTTTCTCAGCAAAAATGATGGGTGACGGTTTTGCTGTCGTACCAACAGACGGCGAAGTTTCAACACCTGTTGCTGGTAAAATTACTAGCATTTTCCCAACAAAACATGCGTTAGGTATCCAAACAGATTCAGGCATTGAAGTATTATTACACATGGGTCTAGATACTGTTGAGTTACAAGGTGGACCATTTACATTACATGTTGAAGAAGGCCAAGTTGTAAAACAAGGCGATAAAATTGCAACCATTGATTTAGCCGCATTAGAACAAGCTGGCAAAAAATCAGATTTAATTGTTGTTTTCACAAATCAAGATATCGTTGCTCAATACGATTTACAAAAAGCAGGTCAAACAACTTCAATGAATGATGTAATCGGAAATGTTACCGTAAAATAAAAGTAAAAAAGGGCTAGCCGCAAGGCAGCCCTTTTTTTGTATTCTTTGAAAGTATTAGTGTCTGTAGAGCCAGTAATAAAAATCGCTTGCTCTACAGGTTTTTATTTATAAATAGCCTTAGAAAGTTTCGCATAATCGAACACTTTAACCACTCACAAAAATGGCCAATGTAACGGACAGAAAACAAGGAAGCGTTTTCTTTTATATGGATTATAATAAATATATCAAGGAGGGGTTGCTATGAGTTCGAAAAAAGAACGTGGACAAAAATTGTTGTTACTTCTCTCAAAAAAACAAGATTATATGACTGCAGAAGAATTGGCAAACTGCCTAAGTACTTCTCCTAAGACAGTTTATCGTTTGATAAAAAAAATTAACGATGAATTTTCAGAAGGTTCACTCATATTATCTGAGAAAGGACGAGGATACAAGCTAGACTATGAACGATTTATGGAACAGAATCGACATTTAGTCGAAAAAGAAAGTGATTTTTCGCCAAGGGAAAGACGCAATCGAATTCTGGAGGAATTGTTGTTAGCTTCTCCACAAGCTAAAAATGTTTATGAATTATTTGCAAGATATTATGTTGGTGATTCTGTGATATTTAGCGATGAACAACAATTATCCGAAGATTTAAAGAAATATGATTTAACACTCAAACGGAAAAATCGAACGTTGGCAATTATCGGGGAGGAAAGAGCTATCAGGAAAGCCATTTCCGATAGAATACAACTGTTGAACATTATCGATATTGAGGATCTTCGAAACAACAAAGCATTAAATTTTAATAATTATGATGTCCTTTTTACGTTAGATCAAGTCAGGAACATTGAAAAAAAATTGGATATTACTATTCCACATCCATATAACGTAAACATCTTTTCGCATCTTTATATCTTAATTAGTCGTTCACGAAAAGTAGCTATTTCTGAAAAATACCAATTATCTAACGAAGAAGAACAAGAATTAACAAAGGACTTAGTACTCAAAAAGGTCGCGCAAACAACGATTCAACAGATTGAAACTTATTTAAATAAGAGACTGCCTAACGTTGAAATTTATTACTTATATCAATATTTGGTTTCTTCTAGGATGCAAGGTTCATTTAGTAAAGTAACTAATTTTTCTTTCAAAGTAATGCAAATTACTCAATTTTATTTAGAGGAAATGAGTGCACAACTAAAAATTTTAACTGATAATGATCAGCTACTTCTTGAATTGGCTAGTCATATAAAACCAATGATAAATCGTCTTGAAAACGGCATACATGTTAAGAATAGTTTATTGGATCAAATAAAAATGACGTATGAAACAATTTTCAGAAAAATTGTGCAAGTTTCTAAGCAAGTAAGTAAAAACTATCAACTGCCGGCTATAAACGAAGACGAGAATGGGTTTATTACATTGTATTTTGCGCGAATGATTGAAACCAATCAGTTACCTATTCGTACTTTGATTATGTGTACCACTGGAATTGGCACTTCAGAACTATTGAGAGTAAAAGTTGAAAAGAAATTCCCTGAATTACAAATTGTTGAAATTATTGCCACACGAAATATAAGGAAATCATTAAAAGATTATTCTGATATTGAATTGATTCTTACAACGATTCATTTACAGGAAAAGGTCCCCATTAAATCATTGTTGGTAAGTGCCATGTTTACAATGGATGATCAGTATCGATTACAAAGAAAAGTTGAGGAAATCTATCATGAACGTTAATCCTTTATACCAAGTTTTCCTAAACCAAGAACTTCTTTCAAAACAGCAAGTATATCAATTCATTGCAGAAACAGCAGCGCCTTTGTTAACGCCCCAAGAAAAAAAGCAGATTGAGGAATCTTTGGTAAATCGTGAGAAGATGGGAAGTAATCAGATTGCAGAGCAAATTGTCTTGCCACATTTAGAAAATGCACTCTTGAAAAAAAGTGAAATATATCTGATTGGCTTAAAAACAGAAATCCAAGCATGGACGGCAGACATTAAGCAAGTGAAATTAATTATTGTCATCTTACTAAAAGAAAATGAACGGTTAAAAGTAAAAAAAGAAATCAGTCGATTTACTAGAAAATTAGCAAATGAAGACTTCTTAGAAAAGTTGTTGCGTTTAAAAACAGAAACAGATTTTTATAAAATTATAGAAAAATTTGAGGAGGAAAAATAATGAAGATAGTCGGCGTAGCAGCCTGCACAGTAGGAATTGCTCACACATATATCGCACAAGAAAAATTGGAGAACGCTGCAAAAAAAGCAGGAGTTGAGATCCATGTAGAAACACAAGGGACCATTGGGATTGAAAACAAACTAACGGATGAACAAATTAAGGAAGCGGACATTGTTATATTAGCCATTGATGTAAAAATTTCTGGAAGAGAGCGTTTTGATGGGAAACGAATCATTCAAGTACCTACAGAAGTTGCTGTAAAATCACCCACTAAACTAATTGAAAAAGCAGAAGAAGTTATGACACAAGAAAAGTAACCTTCTAGGAGGAATTGTAATGGAAGTAAAGGATATCATTGACTTAAAAACCGTTAAAACGAATATGAATGTAAATACAAAAGAGGAAGCGTTAAAAGAATTAGCCAATCTTTTGCTTGAAAATGGCAATATTTCAGATGAAAAAGGCTTTATAAAAGATATCTATGATAGAGAGGCGGAAGGCCAAACGGGCATCGGAAACTATCTAGCCATTCCACATGGCAAAAGTGCGTATGTAAAAAAAATAGGCGTGGCCATCGGTATTAACAGTACAGAAATTCCTTGGGAATCTTTAGATGATAATGGCGTAAAAGGAATCATTCTTTTTGCTGTGGGTAATGATCATAAAGAAACAACTAGCCATCTTAAACTATTATCATTGTTTGCTAGAAAACTCGGAAATGATGAAGTAGTGAGAGAATTCCTTCAATCAAAATCGCCAGAGGATGTAGTGAAGGCATTCTCTTAATGAAATTACTAAGACAGCATATTGTGGATATTTTCTACAGAAGAATTCATAACAGCAATTTTTTTAAATAGAAAATAAAATAAAAGAACAATGTTTAGGAGGATAAAAATGAAAAAACTAAAAGAGTTAAATCTTAAAGGTCATTTATTAACAGCAATCTCATATTTAATTCCAATTGTCTGTGGTGCTGGCTTTTTAATTGCAATTGGTATGGGGTTTGGTGGTTCAAGTCAAGGAACCTTGGTACCAGGTGAATTTTCGCTTTGGGATGCTTTAGCTACTATGGGTGGTGCTGGCTTAGGCTTACTTCCGGTTGTTATATCTACTGGCATTTCCTTTTCAATCGCCGGTAAACCTGGAATTGCTCCAGGCTTTATTATTGGTTTAACTGCGAATGCAGTTGGTGCCGGCTTTATTGGTGGTATCTTAGGTGGTTACTTGGCAGGATATCTTGTATTAGCTATTTTGAAATATGTGAAATTACCCAATTGGGCGAAAGGGTTAATGCCAACATTAATTATTCCATTTTTAACCTCAATTACTGGTGGATTAATCATGATATATATTATCGGGACCCCAATAACGGCATTTACTTCATTATTAACGAACTTTTTAGATAGCTTAGGTAACTCGTCATTATTAATTTTTGGTGGTGTAATTGGTTTATTAAGTGGTATAGACTATGGCGGACCCATTAACAAAACTGTTTTTGCCTTTGTTTTGACAATGCAAGCGGAAGGACTTAATGGACCAATTACAGCATTGCAATTAGTAAATACAGCAACGCCAATAGGCTTTGGATTAGCTTTCTTCTTTGCTAAATTATTTAGAAAAAATATTTATACAAAACTAGAAGTTGAAACGTTAAAGTCTGCCGTACCAATGGGCGTGATTAACATTGTTGAAGGTGTTATTCCTTTAGTTATGAATGATATTGTCCGAGGAGTCATTGCTACAGCGATTGGTGGCTTCGTGGGTGGCGCAACAACAATGATCTTAGGGGCAGATGCGACAGTTCCATTTGGCGGTGTTTTAATGATTCCAACAATGAGTAAACCGCTGGCTGGCATTATTGCGATTGTTGTAAACGCTGTGGTTACCGGTTTAGTTTTAGCTATTATTAAGAAAGATGTAACTGAGAAAGATATGGAAGCTTTAGTAGAAAAAGAAGAAGAGGAGATAAACTTGGAAGACATTCAGATTTTCTAAAAAAAAAAATGAAAAAGCGCAACAAAATTAATGCAATTTATATTGCCTGTCAGAGATGTGTCAACGTCTGAATATAACGAGTTAGAAAAATTTTCAAAAACATCAACCAAATAATCAGATAGAAAGAGTTGAAAATTAGAATGAACAAAGTTGAATTTTCTCCGTCACTAATGACGATGGATTTGGACAAGTTTAAACAGCAAATCACCTTTTTGAATGATCATGTTGCTTCGTATCACATAGACATTATGGATGGTCACTATGTGCCAAATATCACGCTATCTCCGTGGTTTATTGAGGAGTTAAGAAAAATTTCGAAGCTCCCAGTATCTGCCCATTTAATGGTTACGAATCCAAGCTTTTGGGTACAACAACTAGTAGATATCAAATGTGAATGGATTTGTATGCATGCAGAGGTTTTAGATGGTCTAGCATTTCGCCTAATTGACCAAATTCACAATGCTAATCTTAAAGCAGGGATCGTCCTTAATCCCGAAACGCCTATTGAATCAATCTTTCCATATATTGAATTGTTGGATAAAATCACAATCATGACCGTTGATCCAGGCTTTGCTGGCCAACGATTTATTGAAGGAACACTTGATAAAATTGTTGCTCTTCGTAATTTACGTGAAGAAAAAAGTTATCGTTATGTAATTGAAATGGATGGCTCATCGAATAGAAATTCATTTAAGCGAATTGATGCTGCAGGACCTGATATTTATATTGTTGGTAGAAGCGGATTATTTGGATTAGATGAAGATATTGAAAAAGCTTGGAAAATGATGAGTAGAGACTATAAAGAAATGACTGGGAAAAAAATTCCATAAAACATTTGACTGTTTGTTAAAAGAATAGATAAGTTGTATAAAGTCAAGCCTAGAAAAGAATTTTGTTCATTCTTATCTGGGCTTTTTTTGATGCAATAAATAAGCGTCAATAGAACAAAATTACTTGTTATTCTATTCTAGGTGAAAACGTTCAATCTTGCGAAGTTACGGTTTGTTCACAAAAAAGTTACTTTTATTAAATAAAACTAAAGAAGTAACAAAAACTTCGCTTTTTTCAGTTATTTCAAGTAACATAGAACGTATCTTAAAAGAAAAAGTTTGGATGATTCGATGCGTAGAGTAAGAAAAATAATTTATAAAATCATGCTACTTTTGTTTGTTGGTTTAGTTGCTGGTCTTGGCTATCTTGGCTATAAAATACATCAAAATGTTGAAACGGTAATGACCTTTGAAAAACAAGTAGAAGCAGAAGTCAAAAAAAATAAAATACCTGAATACAAAACATTAGCTTTAGCGATTATCTATACAGAATCTAAAGGGAAATCTGGCGATATTATGCAGAGCAGTGAAAGTGTTTATGGACAACAAGAAGTGATTGAAACACCAGAGGAAAGTATCGCACATGGCGTCAAATTTCTCGCGGAAGCGTTAACGAAAGCAAAAGAAGCTGGCTGTGATGAATGGACAGGCGTACAAGCATATAATTATGGACTGGATTATATTCAGTTTGTTAAAGAACGCGGCGGGAAACACACGACAGAGTTAGCAGAAGAATATTCAAGAGAAGTCCTTTCACCGTTGCTAGGGAATGACCAAAATACGAAATATCGTTATTATCGTTGGCAAGCGTTAGTTTACAATGGTGGTTACCTTTATCAAAATGGTGGCAATATGTTCTATGCGGAAATTGTCAAAATGAATCGTTGGTTTATTGAAAAGTTAAATTAAAACGAGAAAAGTCTAAAGAATTCTTTCAACTTACAGGAATTTTTTAGGCTTTTCTTGCAGTTTCATGAAAATGCAAGTAAACTAGAAGGGATGTAACTGATTAATTGAAAAGGTAGGGAAAGAGCTGGATGTTGAATAAAGTCGACCTGAAAAAAGGGTTAAGTACAGAAGAAGTTGCCAAGCAGAAAGAGTTAGGCCTTCAAAATAATTATGAGGAAAATGTAGCAAAATCTACAAAAGATATTATTTTTGATAACGTCATGACGTTATTCAACTTTTTAAACTTTGCAATCGCTGTTTGTTTACTATTTGTCGGAGCGTATTCCAATCTGGCTTTCTTAGCGATTATTATTGTGAACATGTCAATCGGGATTTTCCAAGAAATTCATGCCCGTAATTTAGTTCAAAAATTATCTATTGTGGCAAAAGAAAATGTTCATGTTGTTCGAAATGGCGTACAACAAGAAATTGATACAAAAGAACTAGTTATGGAAGATATTGTTATTATCTCTGCAGGGGAACAAGTTCCTTCTGATATGGAAGTTATTGACGGTAAAGTAGAAGCGAACGAAGCGTTGTTAACAGGTGAATCAGATTTAATTGAAAAGGAAATCGGCGATACCTTGCTTTCTGGAAGTTTCATTGTTAGCGGACAAGCCTATGCCCGTGTTATCCACGTTGGTGCCGAAAACTATGCTGTGAAAATCACCCAAGAAGCCAAAATGCATAAACCAATTCAATCAGAGTTAGTTAATTCGATTCGTAAAGTCTCTAAATTTACAAGTTGGGTGATTATTCCTCTAGGGATTATTTTATTTGTTGAAGCTTTTTGGTTAAGAGATGCTGGTATCAAAACATCTGTTGTTGCTTCTGCAGCAGCTTTGTTAGGGATGTTACCAAAAGGATTAGTACTATTAATTAGTATTGCGCTGACAACAGGTGTCATTAAGTTAGCCAAAAAACGTATTCTAGTACAAGATATGTACTCAATTGAAACATTGGCCCATGTGGACACTTTGTGTTTAGATAAAACTGGAACGATTACAGAAGGTAAAATGAAAGTGCAAAAGGCGATTATCTTGCATGACAAATATGAAGAACTTTTCCCGCAGATTATCGGAAGCTACCTATCTGAAAGTACGGATAATAATATTACAATGCAAGCAATTCGTGATCATTATGAAGTATCCAATCGATTTGGCGCAAAAGAAGTCTTGGCTTTTTCTTCTGAACGAAAATGGGGGGCTATTGAATTTCCAGAAATTGGGACAGTTTATTTAGGGGCTCCTGAGCGTTTGGTAGACGATAGTCGGTTGCCAGAAGCTGTTTTTACAGCACAAGAGAATGGGTATCGCGTCTTGATGTTAGCCATTGCGGAACAACAACCGTTAAACGAAACCAAAATGCCTTATTTAGAGCCATTAGCAATTCTAGAAATTGACGATCCAATTCGCCAAAATGCCAAAGAAACACTGGCTTATCTAAAAGAAGAAGGAATCGACTTAAAAGTAATTTCTGGTGATAATCCGGTAACTGTTTCAAATATTGCTCGTCGTGCTGGGCTACCCGGTTATGAGTCTTATATTGATTTGTCGACCAAAACGACAGAAGCAGAAGTGCGTGAAGCAGTTCAGCAATACACAGTGTTCGGACGTGTATCGCCTCAGCAAAAACGAACCATTGTGCGTGAGTTGAAAGACACAGAGCATGTGGTGGCGATGACCGGCGATGGCGTTAACGATGTTTTAGCGTTGCGAGAAGCGGATTGTAGTATCGCCATGGCAGAAGGAGATGGCGCTACTCGGCAAATTTCTAATCTAGTTTTGCTAGATTCTGATTTTACAACGTTACCAGATGTCTTGTTTGAAGGACGACGTGTGGTAAATAATGTAACCCGAGTTTCCAGCGTTTTCTTCATTAAAACGATTTATTCGTTTATTCTCTCAATCATTTGTGCCTTAACGGCCATTGCGTTCCCGTTCATTCCGATTCAAGTGACCTTGATTGATTTAGCAATTGAAGGGTATCCAGCCTTCTTCTTATCTTTCGAAGGGGACAAACGAAAAGTTGTCGGGAAGTTTTTACCAACGGCTTTGAAAAATGCGTCTGTTAATGCGCTTTTAGTTGTAGCGAATATCATTGCTGTTTATCTGATTGGACAAAATCAAGGATTTTCTTCTTTAGACACCACGACGTTAATGTATTATTTATTAGTTGGAATTAGTTGTATGGCTGTTGTTCGAGCATGTCTGCCTTTAAATCCATTACGCATTTTCTTGGTTTTCAGTACCATTATTGGTATTTATGTAGCAGCTATGTTATTCCACAACATTTTAGAAATTGGTTTCTTAACTTCGCAAACAATGGGTCTCTTCTTTATTATGATGGCCATTAATATTGTGGTGCGTGTAGCAATTGGTTTCGTACAAATGAAACGTGCTGGAAAAACAATTAAAGATTTATAAAAAACAGAGGTTGAGCTAAAAGTATTCGTCTCCAGAAATGCAGTTCTTCTTTAAATCTTGAAGGAAGTCGGAGCAAGCTTGATGTTTAACTGATTATTTTAAGAGTTAGTGTCTGGGGCAGGAGTCAGGATGACTTTTGTCCTAGATACTTTCTTTTTTTGTTGAGTTGAAACAAGATACTTGAAAAACAGAGATTATGTGATACAATAAATCATGTGTAAATGTGTCCATTGGAATTCGCACTGAAATGACAGTGCGTTTTTTAAACGGTCAATCACATGAGTTAGCACAATGCTATTCTTAGGAGGTGAGGACAATGGCACAACGCATTCCTCAGGAAGTCATTGAGGAAGTTCGTCACCGAACGAATATAGTAGATATTATTGGGCAGTATGTCCAGTTAAAAAAATCCGGTAAAAATTATATGGGTTTATGTCCGTTTCACGAAGAACGTTCCCCTTCATTTTCAGTAGCAGAAGACAAACAAATTTTTCACTGTTTTGGCTGCGGGAAAGGTGGAACTGTTTTTAATTTCTTGCAAGAAATTGAAGGCATTAGTTTTCCAGAATCCGTGAAACGTGTTGCAGATTTGGAACATTTATCTGTGGACTTTGATTGGTCAGAGCCGCGTGAAGTAGCGGATACCCCAGAAAACCAACAAAGACGGAGTTTGTTACAACTGCATAGTAAAGCCGCAGAACTTTACCATCATATTTTAGTGAATACTAAAATTGGCGAACCCGCATTAAACTATTTATTAGAGCGGGGGTTAACACAAGAACTAATTGAGACCTTTCAAATTGGATTTGCGCCGCAAAAACGTGATTTCTTAAGTCAAGTTTTTAAAAATGAACAACTGGATGAAGCGCTTTTTGAGCCTTCGGGGCTGTTTGTCCAAAGAGATAACGGTACGTTTTTGGATCGTTTCTATCAACGAATCATGTTTCCAATTAATGATCCCCAAGGCAATGTCATCGCCTTTTCTGGTCGCTTGTTAAAAACAGCTGATTTTCCAGGGGATGAGATGCCTAAATACTTGAATAGTCCTGAAACAACACTTTTTAATAAGCGAGAAACGCTGTTTAACTTTGATAAAGCCAGAAAAGAAATTCGTAAAGAAAATACAGTCTTGCTTTTTGAAGGATTCATGGATGTTATCGCTGCTTGGCAATCAGGCGTAAAAAGCGGGGTGGCTTCAATGGGGACTAGTTTGACCAATGAACAAATTCGGCGTTTGGAACGGGTCGCTAAGGAAGTAGTTATTTGTTACGATGGCGATAATGCCGGTGTTCAAGCCACAAACCGTGCGATTCAATTATTGCAAGAAAACAGTCATTTTGACTTGAGTATTGTCAGCATCCCTGAAAAGCTGGATCCTGATGAATATGTGCGGAAATATGGCGCAGAAGCTTTTCAAAATTTAGCCAATCATGGCCGAGAAACAGTTTTTAGTTTTAAAATGAATTATCATCGGTTAACTAGAAACATGAATAACGAAAAAGAACAATTGGATTATGTGAACGAATTGTTACGGGAGTTAACCAATGTTCAATCTCCCTTGGAACGTGATCGTTATTTAAACCAAATTGCTCAGGAATTTCAACTTTCTGTTCATAGTTTAGAAGAACAATTCAATCAATTGAAGCAAGAGCAACGTTCAGTCCAACGGCAAGAAAGGCAACAATTTTATCAAGATGAAATGATGCCACCACCAATGGAAGAACCTGTTTTTGAAGAGAATCACGTCCAGAACAAGTTACCGTTAACCCAAGTTCAAAAAGCAGAACGTTCTTTATTATTTCGTTTAATGAATGAACAAGGAGTACGGCAAACCATTCAACAATTGCCAGATTTTTCGTTCGCTCATGATGAATACCAAGAATTATATTTCTTGCTAGAAAGTTATGCGACACTGCATCAAAGTTTTGACATTGCCGATTTTATTAATTTCTTGCAAGATAATCAAACCAAACAATTAGCAATTGAAATTGCGTATCAGAATTTATCGGAAGAAAGCTCTGAGCGAGAAGTTGCCGATTTATTACATGTAATTGCCTTATCAAGTATTGCAGAGGCAATTGAGCAGAAAAAGATTCAACAGCAAGAAGCAAAACGAGTGGGCAACCAACAGCTTGAAGCCGAATTAACAATGGAGATTATCCAATTGGCTCGACAGCTTAAAGCTCAACGAACATTTACTTAAGCAATAAATGAATAGAACTAAGCGTTTTGTTCATTTTATTTTGATAAGTCCCAGTGATTTATCAGTTATTTCAAGCGTGAACCGAAAAATGAAGGGGGCCTTCTTTCATGGAAAAAGAAACAAGTAAAAAATATGAAGCTGCAGTGGCAGCATTTATCAAAGAAAACAAGCCTAAAGGAACAGTGGTTTATGATGATTTAGCGAATCAATTAGCCACACCGTATACTTTGGATGCAGAAGCTATGGAAAAATTGATCCAAAAAGTTGAAGATGCTGGTATCAGCGTGGTCGATGAAAATGGAGACCCAAGTGAACATAGCTTGAAAAAAGATGAAAAAGAAGCGGAAAAGGCCCAAGCAGAAGACTTATCTGCGCCAACAGGTGTTAAAATTAATGATCCCGTGCGTATGTACCTAAAAGAAATTGGGCGCGTTCAATTGTTAACTGCCGCAGAAGAAGTTGAATTGGCACTTAAAATTGAAGAAGGCGATCAAGAAGCAAAACAACGTTTAGCAGAAGCTAACTTACGTTTGGTTGTTTCAATTGCTAAACGATATGTAGGTCGTGGTATGCAATTCTTGGATTTAATTCAAGAAGGTAATATGGGCTTAATGAAAGCTGTTGAAAAATTTGACTACCGTAAAGGGTTCAAATTCTCTACGTATGCTACTTGGTGGATTCGTCAAGCGATTACGCGGGCAATTGCGGACCAAGCTAGAACGATTCGAATTCCTGTTCACATGGTTGAAACAATCAATAAATTGATTCGGATTCAACGCCAACTATTGCAAGATTTAGGTAGAGAACCAACGCCAGAAGAAATTGGTGCGGAAATGGATTTACCAACAGAAAAAGTTCGTGAAATCCTAAAAATCGCACAAGAGCCAGTCTCTTTAGAAACACCAATTGGTGAAGAAGATGATTCACATTTAGGTGATTTCATTGAAGACCAAGATGCTACCAGTCCTGCTGAACATGCAGCTTACGAATTGTTAAAAGAACAACTAGAAGATGTTCTGGATACTTTAACAGACCGTGAGGAAAATGTTTTACGTTTACGTTTTGGTTTAGATGATGGTCGGACACGTACGCTAGAAGAAGTCGGAAAAGTTTTCGGTGTCACTCGCGAACGTATTCGTCAAATTGAAGCAAAAGCGTTAAGAAAACTAAGACATCCTTCTCGTTCAAAACAATTAAAAGACTTTTTAGAATAAACATACCGTTTAGCGGCTCTTTTCGTGCATGCGAGAAGAGCCGCTTTTGTTTTTTAAAAAGTCTCTAAATGTCATTGCTAGTTATTGGAAGAAGGCGCAAGTTGTGGTAAATTAGAAGTAATGGAATATTAGCAGAATGTGAGGCGGAAGAATGACAAAGAAATGTCCGAAGTGCGGGAACGAATTCGATGCAGAATTAACGACCTGCCCAACATGTGGCTATTCACTAACTGACACAACAGTTGATAAAGAAGAAGCGGAAACGACTTCAACAAATATAGATTTTGAAACACAGGAAAATGAACAACACGAAGATCAATTAAATGAAAATATTGAGTGGTCTGAGTTAAAAGATATGAGCTTAGGCCATGTGATGGAACTGTTTGGCGAATCACCAGAAGAAGAAAGTAATGATGACAAAAAAGAAGAGTCAACAGAAGATAACTTAATAGTCTCTGATTCAGAGGATGTTTCTGGTCTAGAAACATCGCTTCAAGAAGGGGCTAGTGAGGAGACTCATGATTTGGTGGAGGAGTCGACACCAGCGACAGAAGAGACGCCTACTCATTCAACAGAAGAAGAACTAGCAACGGACGAAGCAGTTAATTTAGAAGAAACAACGGAAGAAACAACTACTGTTGAAGCAGAAACAGCTGAGGTATCTGAGACGGTGAAGTCAGAAGAGGAAGCTTTAACAGAGATTTCAGGAACTGAAGTTATCTCTACTGCTTCTGAAGAAGAAATTTTTTCACAACCACCGATAGAAGATCAAGATGTAACACCAAACGAAACTTTGCAAGCTTATATTCAAGCGCATCGAGCAGATACAGAAATGTCTGAAAATCCATCAGAAGAAACAGCAGAGACCCAAGAGTTAGAAACCAGCGGTGAGGCAGTATTAACCCAAGCCGAAACACCAACTGAATCCATTTCAGATTCTGAAGAAGGGTTAACAAGTGCAGCGTCGCTAGAGGCACCGAGCGACGCTGATACAACCGAGGAAAAAGTTTCAGATTCAGGTGTGATACCACCGATGAATGAAACTGGGAATGCTCAACCAGCGCCTGCTCCGAAGAAACCATCAAAAAAAGTGGCTTTCGTTGCGCTTGCGGTTGTTTTATTAGCTGGAGGTAGTGCTTGGGCGTATCATGATCAAACGCAAAAAGCTGCCGCGCAAGAGGCGGCGGCACTAACCAAGAAAACAGATACGCTGAAAGATGAACTAGCAGCCTTTTATACCACGAAGGAGCAAGTTTTTATTAAACCCGATATGGTGACTGTTAGTCCAGAAAAACTCTCAAAACAAGTCGCGGAAATTAAAGATTCAGAAGAGTATTCTCAATTAAATAAACAAATTCAAACATTGAAAGAGAAGCAACAAACCATTCAACAAATCAACCAATTATTTGAGGCGCCGATTGTCAATGGCAATGAGTTGAAACCGGCGATTCTAGCTGCTGATCAACCAATTTCCGTAAAGAAATTAACAGGAAATGATCCATTTGAACAATTGATGAACCAAGCAATCGATCAAGCGAACCAACAATACAACCAATTACAAAAAGCTAAAAAAGCGGTTGAGGTCATTTATAAAGATGGAAAAACTACCAATCAGCTGAATCGAGACACGTATCAAGCTGCTAAGGCAGAAGTAGATAAAGTAACAAGTGATAAGCTGAAAAAAGAATTGGTCAAACAAGTCACGACAGCTGACCAAGCGTTAACCAAGGTTGAAGAAGAACAGAAAAGAATTGCAGAAGAACAAGCTGCCGCAGAGCAAGCAAAACAAGCAGAAGAACAAGCGAAACAAGCTGCTGCTGCGAAAAAAGAGAATGCTAAGAAGGAAGAAACAGCAAAAACTGAAGCGAATGGCTACACGGCACCGAATAGTGACGGGGTTTACACTAGTCCGCTTTATGCACCAGATCCTGCCGATATCGCTGATAGTAGCAATCCAGCGTGGACATGGGCACCAGGTGTGAAAGAAAAAGTCTTAGACACAGTGATTGCTCGTGGCTATGTGGTTCCTGGCGGATATTCTTTAGAACCTGCCAAAATTGTGAATGGCGAAGGTTACTACAATCTTTATGCAACAAACAATCAATCAAAATTATTAGAAGGCACTACAGAGAAAAATGTTCACATGTATTTAGTTACAATCAATGCTAAAACAGGTTGGTTCAAAGGGAACGCTTCTCGTAATGCAGGGCAATAAAAGAAAATAGAAACAATCGAACAAAAGCGGAAATCTTTTGTTCGATTGATTTTCCTTGAGGAGTTAATGATAAATGAGAGAATTACTAGCAACAACATTTACCGGCATTGTGGTCGATGAAAATGAACAATTTTATTTTGTTCAAAAAAATGGCATCACATTCCGTTTAAAAAAAGAAGAAGGTACGCATGCCATAGGGGAGGCTGTAGAAGGGTTTGGTTATTTAAATCAAAAACAAGAGCCAGCACTGACAACTACAATTCCTACTGTGCGCATTGGTAGCTATGGCTTTGGTACTGTCACAGGAACGAGACGTGATTTAGGTGTTTTTGTGGATGTTGGCTTACCAGATAAAGATGTTGTTATTTCGTTGGATGAATTACCAACCATGCGGGAACTTTGGCCTAAAAAAGAAGACCGAGTAATGGTTACTTTAAAAGTGGACAGTAAAGACCGCATTTGGGGCGAATTAGCAGATGAAAAAGTCTTTAAAGCCATGGCAAAACGCGGGAATGCTGAAATGCAAAACCAAAACTTAACTGGGCATGTGTATCGTCTGAAACTTGCAGGAACGTATATTTTAACTGATGATTTATACATTGGATTTATCCATCCTTCTGAACGATTCCAGGAACCACGTTTAGGTGAAAAAGTAGTGGGACGTGTGATTGGCGTGCGGCCGGACGGCGTATTGAATCTTTCATTAAAACCAAGAAGTCATGAAGTAATCAGCGATGATGCATTAATGATTCTAACTTTCTTAGAAAGAGCAAACGATCACCAAATTCCTTTCACCGATAAATCAAGCCCTGATGAAATTAAACAAACCTTTGGCATTAGTAAAGCTCAATTTAAACGCGCTTTAGGTCATTTAATGAAACAAAAATTAATTAAACAAGAAGATGGTAAAACAATTCTAATTGGCTCGTTGGAACAATCAAAAGATAAAAATTAAGGTAGCTAATTGAGAATATCTTGCAAATTACAGTTATTTCTTTTATAATTATTTTAATTTGATTGATAAATTAAGTTTCTTAATTTGTAATCATTCTAAACAAGGAGCTGTAATAATGGATTCGACTGCTGCTTTAAAAAAGACAAAAAAACAATTACATGAATCAGGCTTTAAATTAACACCACAACGGGAAGCAACCGTACTTGTATTATTGGAAAATGAAAAAGATCATTTATCAGCAGAAGAAATTTACTTCTTGGTAAAACAAAAAAGTCCGGAAATTGGTCTAGCAACAGTCTATCGAACGCTAGAAATTTTAACAGACTTAAAAGTCGTTGATAAAGTGAGCTTTAACGATGGTTTAGCTCGCTATGATTTAAGAAAAGAAGGCGCCAAACACTTTCACCACCATTTGTTATGCTTAGAATGTGGCACAATTGAGGAAGTGGAAGAAGACTTGCTTGGTGAAGTAGAGCAAATTGTTGAAAGTCGGTATCATTTTTTAGTCAAAGATCATCGCCTAACTTTTCATGGTATTTGTCAAAGTTGTCAAAGTAAACATTAAAAAAACTGCCTTGCATTAATTTATGCAAGGCAGTTTTTTATTCATTGGCATTATAAATTAGCGAATTTTTCCAATAAGCGAATCATTTGGCAAGTAAAACCATATTCATTGTCATACCAAGCCACAGTTTTCACTAATTGGAAATCGCCAGCTGTCGTTACTTCTGTTTGCGTTGGGTCAAAAATCGAACCTTCTGTCGTGCCGATTATGTCTCCAGAAACAATTTCACGATCATCATAACCGAAAGAAGGGTTATCGATGGTGTGTTTTTTCATTGCTTCATTTACTTGATCAGCTGTTACTTTTGTTTTTAAAATGCTAACTAATTCTGTTAAGGATCCATCCACAACGGGAACACGTTGGGCATGGCCTTGTAATTTTCCATTAAGTTCTGGAATAACTAAGCCAATTGCTTTAGCAGCACCAGTTGAATGGGGAATAGTATTGTCTGCAGCAGAGCGTGCCGCACGAAGATTTCCGCCACGAACAGGGCCATCTAATAGCATTTGTGTTGATGTGTAGGCATGGACAGTTGTCATGGTACCAACTTCAATACCGAATTCATTATTTAAGAAGTAAGCCATCGGTGCTAGACAGTTTGTCGTACATGAACCGGCAGAAATGATTTTATCGTTGGCATCAAGTGTATCATCATTGACGTTATAAACGATTGTTTTCATTGCGCCTGCAGGAGCAGAGATAACCACACGTTTCACACCTGCATCTAAATGAGCTTGTGCTTTTTCTTCAGAGGTATAAAAACCTGTACATTCAAGGACAATGTCTACTCCGTTTTCTTTAACCCAAGGGATTTTACTTGCATCTGGTTCTGCGTAGACACGGGTTTCTTCGCCGTCCACAACAATGCCATTTTCAGTGGCTGTCACGGTGCCAGGATAGGTGCCATGCGTAGAGTCAAATTGTAATAAGTGAGCCAACATTGTTGGGCTAGTCAAATCATTGATAGCCACAACTTCAATATCATCAGAAACTTCTTTTATTCGGCGAAAGGCTAAACGACCAATTCTTCCAAAACCGTTAATTCCTACTTTGACTGTCATAACAAAAATTCCTCCTTTAGATGTTTGTGTTTCTTTGGACCCTTGCTGAAAAAGTGATTTTCTTCAACTATCTATAGTATGAACCTCTAAAATTTTTTTGTCAAAAGACTGATAGCGAAGCGACAAAAAGAAAGCGAAAGATTCATGAGAAATTTTGCTTTTTCCAACGATAACTAACTAGAATTGCTAGACAAACGGTTGTTTTCCCGATACAATAATAAAGACTTTCGAATCACGCTTTTTGAGGTGATTAAAGATAGTAGAAGTAGAATAGGAGGACAAATTATATGTCCATGTTTTTAGATCAAGTGACGATTGATGTCAAAGCTGGTAAAGGCGGCGACGGAATGGTTGCTTTCCGTAGAGAAAAATATGTACCAGACGGGGGTCCCGCTGGTGGTGATGGCGGTCGCGGTGGCGACGTTGTTTTAGTTGTTGAAGAAGGATTACGCACATTAATGGATTTCCGGTTTAATCGTCATTTTAAGGCGACACCTGGAGAAAATGGTATGAGTAAAGGAATGCACGGTCGTGGGTCAGAAGATTTACTTGTCAAAGTTCCACCAGGTACAACAGTTCGTGATGCAGAAACTGGAGCTTTAATTGGGGATTTAATTGAGAATGGTCAGACCTTAGTAGTAGCAAAAGGCGGACGCGGTGGTCGCGGGAATATTCGCTTTGCTTCCCCGAGAAACCCTGCACCAGAAATTGCCGAAAACGGCGAACCGGGTCAAGAACGTAAAATCGAATTAGAATTAAAAGTCTTAGCAGATGTTGGTTTAGTTGGGTTTCCTTCTGTAGGGAAATCAACGTTACTCTCTGTTATCTCGTCCGCTCGTCCGAAAATTGGTGCCTATCATTTTACGACGTTAGTTCCAAACTTAGGGATGGTGACTACTAGTGACGGTCGAAGCTTCGCTGCAGCAGATTTGCCAGGCTTAATTGAAGGAGCTTCTCAAGGTGTCGGCTTAGGAACACAGTTCTTACGCCACATTGAACGGACGCGTGTTATTTTACATGTCATTGATATGAGTGGCATGGAAGGACGCGATCCTTATGAAGATTATTTGGCAATCAATAAAGAATTGGCTTCACACAATTTACGTTTGATGGAGCGACCTCAAATTATTGTTGCCAATAAAATGGACATGCCTGAAGCAGAAGAGAATTTAGCGAAATTTAAAGAGCAACTTGCGAAGGAACGCACCGATGAGTACGCCGATGAGCTACCTATTTTCCCAATCTCTGGGGTTACTCGTAAAGGTATTGAACCTTTATTAAATGCAACAGCTGACTTGTTGGAAGTAACGCCTGAATTCCCATTATATGAAGATGAAGTAGTAGAGGAAGAAACCGTTCGTTATGGCTTCCAACCAGAAGGTCCAGAATTTACGATTGATCGTGAACCAGATGCTTCATGGGTTTTATCTGGTGAAAAATTAGAAAAATTATTTGAAATGACGAATTTCGATCATGATGAAACAGTAATGCGTTTTGCACGTCAATTACGTGGTATGGGTGTCGATGAGGCATTACGAGCACGTGGTGCGAAAGATGGCGACATTGTTCGGATTGGTAATTTTGAATTTGAATTTGTCGAATAAGCATAAAACCAGTTCACTGAGTGAACTGGTTTTTTATTTTAAAATTAGTATTAAATCAGCGAATAGATTGAAATAATATTTTTAATAGCTTATAATTTTAAATGTAACAAAATAACAAACGAAAGGAGCGAAATTGAAATGGAAAACAATCAAGCAATGGTTCCTAAGTTTTCAGTTAAAAGTGCCGGTTTTCTTTTTAGTATGGGGCTCTTATGTGGTGTCCTGTTGCCGAGTGTTTTATTATGGACTTTCAATCTGCCGTTTAATATTGGTGCCATGATTTTTTTGCCTGTTGGGATTGCTTTTGCGTTAGCGTATAGTCATTATTTTATTGAAACGAAAACAGGTTTTTGTAAGCGTTTTATTTGGTTGTTTTTAATTTCTCTTATTTTATTAGAGCTTATCTCTTATTTATGGCTGATTAAAGGAGTTATTTTTTAAGAGAAAAACAGAGGAGAGTGTTATTTATGTTAGATAAACTGACTGTTTGGATTGAAAATCATCTAGCTGGACCAATGGCTAAAATTGCCAATCAGCGCCATTTACGTGCGGTGCGGGATGGGATTATTGCGACATTACCTTTAATTATTGTCGGTTCTTTTTTTCTAATTATTGCGTTTCCGCCGTTACCAGAATCTTGGGGCATTACTCAATTTTTAACAAGTAATGCTGCTACAATTTTACTGCCTTACCGAATGACAATGTACATTATGGCGTTATATGCGACTTTTGGCATTGGCGCTAGTTTAGCGAAATCATATAATCTTGATCAAGTCTCTGGAGGGATTTTGGCTACGATTGCTTTTTTATTAACATTAGTACCTGTGGCGATTCCTGAAGAAGCCAGTAAAGCAGCTGGCGTTTCTGGGTTTGTTTTACCAATGGCTAATTTGGGTGGTGCAGGGATGTTTGTCGGGATTGTGACGTCAATTATTGCTGTCGAAATCTATCGAGTGACAGATAAGTCTAAGTTCAAAATTACAATGCCTGATAACGTTCCACCTGCTGTTGCTCGTTCATTTGAATCGTTGACTCCGACGTTAATTGTCATGTTATTGATTGGTTCAATCACTTATTATTTAGGCTTTGATTGGCACACATTTGTAGGGAACTTAGTAGGACCACTAGTTCAAGCAGCGGACTCTTTATTGAGTGTCTTGTTGTTAGTCTTTTTAACCACATTTTTCTGGTTCTTTGGGATTCACGGCGCTTCAATCGTAGGATCGTTGGCGCGTCCTCTATGGCTACAATTATTAGAGGAAAACACGACTGCTAAAGCAGCTGGCGAAGCATTACCTCGGATTGCGGCAGAACCTTTTTACCAATGGTTTATTTGGATTGGTGGTGCTGGAGCCACAATTGGTTTAGCTATATTATTAGCCTTCCGGGCAAAATCTGAATATGGTTCAAAACTAGGAAAAGCTATTTTAGCACCGTCTATTTTTAATATTAATGAGCCAGTTATTTTCGGTGTACCGATTGTCTTAAATCCTATTTTAATGATTCCTTTTATCTTTGCACCAATGGTTTTAGCAACGATTGCTTGGTTTGCCACAAAATTAGGTTTAGTAAGTGAAGTTGTCTTTACCGCTCCTTGGACCTTACCAGGGCCAATTGGCGCCTTTATGGCGACAGGTGGCGATTGGCGTGCTGCTGTTTTGAATATTGTTTTAATTCTAGTGGCCATCTTGATTTACTATCCGTTCTTTGTGGCTTATGATAAAAATGAGCTTGCCAAAGAACAAGGCAAACAAATAGAAGAATAAAGAGTGCAGCCGTTTAGTGTCCAGAACAAAAGGTGATGACCTTTTGTTCTGGACACTATTTGTTTATAGGTGATGAAAATTCTCAATTTTTTTGAAATGTATAGAAAATTTTGAGAAAAGAAACGCATAAAAAAGTGTAAAATATTATATATATAATGAAAATGGTTTTCTTTTGTGTGAACATAATAAAGTTATTGTTAACTAAAAGAGAAAAGGGGTATGAAAATGGTTAGAACGAAGGTATATACAAAGGAAAAAATCTTAAACGTAGCTGAAAAAATTTTAGTAGATAAAGGTTTTTCTAATTTAACTGCTAGAAATATTGCAGATGCTATGGGGATTTCTACACAGCCAATTTATTTAGAATTTGTCAACATGGACGATTTAAAACGAACCTTAATTAAATCGTTATTTCATCGTATGCAATTATTTTACAAAGCAGATGTCGGTACCTCAGACCCAGTGATTGCATTGGGTCTGAACTTTATATTATTTGCCCAAAAACATCAAAAAATCTATACGGCGTTATTTATGAAAGCACATGGTTATGAAGAAGAATTGCAGCAAATGCTTCAAACTTTTTTTGAAGAGCGTTTATTATTGGATAAAAAATATGTACAAATGGACAAAGGAAAATTTGTCGAATTATTTCCTAAAATGGTGGTAAGCTATTTAGGTTTAGCCACAGCGGTTACAATGAAAACAATTGACTTAACTAAGAATCAAGAAATTCAATTATTAAGTCAATTATTGATAGAAGAGTAGTGTTTTGTTATTTATTCAAAATAACAAAAATACGACATAAGTCTGAGAAAAAACTGGTCGTTGCGCCCGAGGAAGGATTGTTTAAAACTTGCTATACTTTGGAAGAAGTAACAGAGAATAATTACTCGGGAGGATTTATGTGATGAAATTTATTAAATTTTTAGTGGTGACAGCAATTGTTATTGGTGGTGGTTTATTTGGGGCCAAGTTTTACGCAGAGAAGAACTCTGGCGAATTAGCTGGTGTGTTAGATCAATTAAATCCATTGGTTAAAGAAGGAAATGTGTATGTTAAAACAAAGAAAGCCGATAGCGTTAATGGCTATGGAATTGCTAGTTATACGCAAGTAGCCGCAGATGAGGAAGGCAAAACACGAGAAATAACTTTCACAGCGGACCATGAATTAAAAACAGATCATTATCTAAAAGTCTCAAATAAAGGGGCCCATATCAATACCTATGAAGAGGTCAATCAAGACCAAGTACCAGAAAAGGCATTACAAGCGATTCAAAAATAACAAAAAAGTCAGAACGTATCTTCAGCGTACGTTCTGACTTTTTGTTATTTTTTTGCTTCTTGAAGAATATTGATTTTTTCAATTTTAACATCGGTTTTTGGTTTATCGTTGGCACCAACTTCGACTTTGGCAATTTTATCGACAATATCCATTCCTTTGGTTACTTGACCGAAAACAGTATGTTTTTTATCAAGAGAAGGATAGCCGCCTTTTTTGTAAGCATCAATGATTGCTTTTGGATAATCATCATATAAAAGACCATCAGATTGATCATCTGTATTTTGGACAATAAAGAACTGACTGCCGTTAGTATTAGGTCCTGCATTCGCCATTGATAATGCGCCACGAATGTTATATAACTGGTTTGAAAATTCATCTTCAAATGGTTTATTCCAGATGCTGTTTCCGCCAGTTCCATCACCGCTAGGATCGCCACCTTGGATCATAAAGTTATTGATGACACGGTGGAAAGTCAAGCCATCATAATAGCCATCTTTGGCATGTTTCATAAAGTTCTCGACAGTTTTTGGAGCCTGTTTAGGAAATAGTTTGATTTCAATATTTCCCATTGAAGTAACCATTTGGACTAAGTCTTGATCTTCGGTAACTTTGTCATCTAGTTGTGGTAAATCTAGTGAATTTAAGTCGACCGAATCCTTTGTTTTACTTTCGCTGGATTTAGCGACAGAATCACTCGTTGCGGTCGTGCCTTTATTATTGGTTGTGTTACAGCCTGCTAAAAGCAAGGTGAATGCTGCAACTGAAGCAACAGCAAGCATTTTCTTATGTTTCATCTGTTTTCCTCTTCCTTTCACACTGACAATTAGGTTCTTTTTTATCATAACAAAAGAGAAGATAACAAACCAGTGGAATTTTTATAAGATTTCCTATAGGAAAGGTGTAGACCACTTTTGTTTTTTTTGTTACAATGTAAGCAGATACATTATTATGTTTTACAATTTAGGAGGCAATCACATGGGAAAATTAGGTATTTCAATTTATCCAGAACGTTCAACATTTGAAAAGGACAAAGCATATTTGGATTTGGCTCATAAATACGGCTTTAAGCGTGTCTTTACTAGTTTATTGCAAATCAATGATGATCGGGAAAAGGTATTAGCAGAGTTTAAAAAAGTCGTAGATTACGCCAACCAATTAGGTATGGAAGTGATGGTCGATATTAATCCTGCATTGTTCGAACAATTAGGCATCTCTTATGATGATTTATCATTTTTCCATGATATGGGCGCTTACGGCATTCGTTTAGATCTTGGTTTTACTGGGCAAGAAGAGGCGAATATGACAAGAAACCCTTATGGCATTAAAATTGAAATTAATATGAGTTCAGGGACAAGTTATGTAGATAATATTATGGCCTACTCACCAAACACAGAAAATTTACTAGGCTCACATAATTTCTATCCACATCGTTATACAGGCTTAGGCTATGAGCATTTTGTTTATTGTTCAGAAAAATTTAGAAAATATAATTTAAATACGATGGCGTTTGTGAACTCACACGATGCTACATTTGGGCCATGGCCGACACAAGATGGGTTATGTTCTTTGGAAGACCACCGCGATTTAGAAATTGCAACGCAAGTTAAGCATTTAGTTTTAACAGGATTAATCGATGATATTTCTGTCGGAAATGCTTATGCCTCAGAAGCAGAATTAGCAGCAATGGCAGAAGCCTTTCATGCACCGTATCCTTCGATCAAAGTGGATACAGAACCAGAAATCACAGAAGATGAAAGAATTGCATTGTTCGATAACTTACACAGTTATCGTGGAGATCGTTCTGATTACGTTTTGCGTTCAACAATGACACGTGTTTACTATAAAGATCGTCCTTTCCCAGCTCATACAACGAGAGATATTGTTCGAGGCGATGTCTTGATTGACAACGTTGGCTATGGACAATACAAAGGGGAAACACAAATTGCTTTAAAAGAAATGAAAAATGATGGCCGTGTAAATGTGGTTGGTCGTATTTCTGATGACGAACGTTTCTTATTAGAATTTTTGAAACCATGGTCAAGTTTTAAACTTATTGAAAATAAATAATTTTTAGTTTCCTATAAATAGATAAGTGGAGCATAGCGCAAGAGGTAATATTTTTGTGCTATGCTTTTTTTGTCGCAACAAAATTGTCTCATTGTAGTGGTAAAGAAAGATGGCTGAATCTTTGAATGGTAGTTGTCAAAAAAAGGGCGACAACTTATAATGAATCATACAGTTTAAATAAAAGGAGTACGTAGATGAATCGATGGTTAAAAATTTTGATTGCGCTTATTGTAGTAATTGCAATTGGTTTAATTGCGGCAGGCTTATATTTTTATAATTATGCAGTAGTTCCAGGAAAGAAAGACTTTATAAATGAGAATACCCCAGGGTCAAAAGTGGTCCAGACACCTGAAGGCGCGTGGTTTAAAGATGACAAAAATCGACAAGAATGGTCAATTACTTCGGAAGATGGGCTACGTCTAAAGGCCATTTATTTACCAGCCGACAAAAAAAGTAATCGTACCGTTATTATGGCGCATGGTTATATGGGTTCGGCAGAAACGATGTCTGTCTTTGCGAAAATGTATCATGATTGGGGCTACAATGTGTTAGCGCCAGATGCGCGTGGTCACGGGAAAAGTCAAGGAGATTATATTGGGTTCGGCTGGCCCGATCGTAAAGATTATGTCCAATGGATTGAGAAAGTTTTAACCGAAAATGGTCAGCAAGAACAAATCACTTTATACGGTGTCAGTATGGGTGCTGCTACAGTCATGATGACGAGCGGGGAAAAATTACCAGATAACGTGAAAGCCATTGTGGAAGATTGTGGCTATTCTACAGTCAATCAGGAGTTGCAATATCAATTGAAAGAGCTTTTCAATTTACCAAGTTTCCCATTAGTTAATGTTACTAGCGGGATTACGAAACTTAGAGCTGGCTATTTCTTTGGGCAAGCAAGCGCTGTTAAACAATTACAAAAGAATCATTTACCAATGCTCTTTATTCATGGTGAAAATGATACGTTTGTGCCGTTTAGTATGTTAGACGAAGTTTATAATGCAACCCAAGGACCTAAAGAGAAATATGTCGTGCCTGGAGCAGAGCATGCGAAAGCTTATAATAAAAACCCAGAAAAATATAAGGAAACAGTAGCTGCTTTTCTAGATAAATATATAAAATAACAAATTTATTCTTTACTAATAGTAGCAACAACAAAAGACTTGTTCTTAAGTTAACGACTTAGTGAACAAGTCTTTTGTTGTCAGTTGATTTTTTTAATAAGTTGGAATTTACCCATGCAATCTAGGGCATAATCTGATAGGATAGTACTAGAAATGAGGGAAGGATAATGGAAGAACAATTAGTCGATTATTTACACTATTTACAAATAGAGCGGGGCTTATCAAATAACACACGACGGAGTTACGAACGAGATTTAAAAAAATACGTAGCCTTTTTACAAGAACAAGGCCTGCATTCTTGGGACGAAGTTGACCGTTACATGATTACAGAATTTTTGCAATCCCTTCACGAAGAACAGCAAGCTTCAGCAAGTGTGATTCGGATGATTTCTAGTTTGAGAGGATTTCATCAATTTTTACGTCAAGAACGCTTAAGCGAACATAATCCGATGCAACATATTGACTCCCCCAAGAAAGTTCAAAAATTGCCAAGTACATTATCTGTTGACGAAGTGACTCGATTAATTGAAACGCCTGATACAAGTAAACCACTAGGTATGCGGAATCGTGCTATTTTAGAAGTGATGTATGCAACGGGCCTGCGAGTTAGTGAACTAATTGAAATAAAATTAGGGGATCTGCATTTATCCATTGGTTTATTGCAAACAATCGGAAAAGGGGACAAAGAACGAATTATCCCTTTAGGCGATTATGCGATTCAATGGATTGAGCGCTATATGAACGAAGCCAGACCTCAATTGATTAAAAACCATCCGAATGAAACACACCTGTTCGTTAATCATCATGGCGAACCGTTATCTAGACAGGGCATTTGGAAAAATTTAAAACAGATTGTCCGAGAAGCCCAGATAGAGAAAAATATTACGCCGCATACATTACGGCATAGCTTTGCGACACATTTGTTGGAAAATGGCGCAGACCTTAGAATCGTGCAAGAATTATTAGGACATGCAGATATCTCCACGACACAAATTTATACACATATTACCAAACAACGAATGGCAGATGTTTATAAGGAACATTTTCCTCGGGCTTAATTTGCGAGAATGCCCACAAACGAATAAATTTATGGTAAACTAGGAAGTCGAGAAAAGAAAGTAGGTGTCGTTTTTGCAAGAAATTAATTTAAAACTAGATGTCTTTGAAGGACCACTGGATCTTCTACTACATTTAATTCAAAAATTAGAAATCGATATCTATGACATTCCCATTACAGCAGTAACTGAACAATACATGTCTTATATTCATGCGATGCAAACCTTAGAGTTAGAAGTCGCTGGAGAATATCTAGTCATGGCTGCCACCTTAATGGCTATTAAAAGTCAGATGTTGCTTCCAAAACAAGAGCTTGAAATCATTGATGATGAAGATTTTTTTGAAGAGGAAGACCCACGGGAAGCTTTAGTAGCTCAGTTATTGGAGTATCGGAAATTTAAATATGCAGCGACTGTTTTACATGAAAAAGAAGAAGAACGTAAACTCTATTATACAAAAGAACCAATGGATATGGATGATTATAAAGAGGAAGATACAACACTACCGCCTAATCAAATCAATACAATTGATTTATTTCTAGCCTTTCATGCCATGTTAGAAAAGAAAAAAAATCGCCAGCCTGTTGAAACAACTGTTGCCAGTGACGATGTTTCCATCGAAGAAAAAATCTCCGCTATTTCAGAGCGTATGCGTCAAGTACAGAAAGGGAAGGCAGTGTCGTTTGATTCTTTCTTCGATTCTTATTCCAAACAAGAAATTGTGACAACGTTTATGGCTCTTTTAGAATTAATGAAAACGGGCGCGATTTATGCTGAACAAGAAAATAATTATAGTGAAATTTTGTTATTTAATACAGAAACCCAGCAGGAAGATACAACAGAGGTGGAGGAAACACAGTGACATTAGTTAGTCAAATTGAAGCAATTTTATTTGTGGTTGGCGAAGAAGGAATTGGCTTGGAAGAGCTTGCGTACTTATTAGAGAAGTCAACAGCAAAAACCTATGAAGAATTAACGAAATTGAAAGAACATTATGCTTCTGACAATAAATCGGCGTTGAATATTTTAGAAGTCGGCAATCATTTTGTCTTAACAACTAAGAAAAAATATGCCTCATTACTAAAAAAATATGCGCAATCGCCTATGTCGAACGCCTTATCACAAGCGGCGCTAGAAACATTATCCATTATTGCTTATAAGCAACCAATTTCGCGTATTGAAATTGATGAAATTCGTGGCGTACAGACTTCTGGCTCTATCCAAAAGTTAGTTGCCCGTCAGTTGATAGAAGAAAAAGGCCGCGTAGATGGTCCTGGTAGAGCAATTTTGTATGGCACAACGAAGTATTTTATGGATTACTTTGGGTTGAAAAGTTTAGATGAATTACCAGATATCCAACAAATGGAAGATGAATTAGAAGAAGAACTACCAATGGATCTATTTTTTGATCGTTATCAAGAAACGAACCCAATGTCTGAAACAACAGAAGGCGAGGAAGCTTAAACAATGGAAAGATTACAAAAAGCAATTGCTCATGCTGGGGTGACTTCGCGTCGCAAAGCAGAGGAATTAATTGTCAAAGGTCGCGTAAAAGTCAATGGCCAAGTGGTCAAAGAATTAGGAACACAAGTAAGTAAACAAGATACTGTTGAGGTTGATGGTGTACCAATTTATCAAGAAGAATATGGTTATTATTTATTCTATAAACCAAGAGGGGTTATTTCTGCGGTGTCTGACGATAAAGGCCGTAAAGTAGTAACGGATTATTTTACAGATGTTACTGAGCGAATTTATCCAGTCGGTCGTCTGGATTATGATACTTCTGGGTTGTTACTTTTAACGAATGATGGAAGTTTTTCACAAAAATTAACCCATCCTAAACATGAAGTAGATAAAGTCTACGTAGCAAAAATTAAAGGTGTACCAACTAAACGGGATCTATTGCCATTAGCCAAAGGCATTCGCATTGATGGCAAACGCACAGCACCAGCCAATTTTCAAATTCTTTCAGCGGATATTAAAACAGGTAGCAGTGTCGTGGAATTAACGATCCATGAAGGGCGTAATCATCAAGTGAAGAAAATGTTTCAAGCTGTTGGTTTCCCTGTTCAAAAATTAAAACGTGAACGTTACGGTGAATTAACCTTACAAGGTCTGCGACCAGGGCAATATCGTGATTTAACTAAAAAAGAAATCAGTCAATTATTAAATCAAGCTAAATAAGATAAAATGACTCGATCTCTTCGCGCTTATGGCGGAGGGATTGTTTTTTTTTGAGAAACGAAACAATCAATGAAATTTAATAAAAAGGCTTAGTTAGTTGCATTCATTGTTCAAATCGGTTACACTAAGTAAGTAAAAAAATATAATACAAGGTTCGTCTTCAGGGGCAGGGTGTAATTCCCGACCGGTGGTTATAGTCCACGACTCGTTTTTAACGATTGAATTGGTGTAATTCCAATACCGACAGTATAGTCTGGATAAAGAAGATAGGGCTTATTTGAGACGCTTTTTCATCAGATAATCCTACTCTATTTTTCCCTGCAGAAAAATAGGGTTTTTTTGTATGACAAAGAAGCGAATCAAAAAGTTCGTTGAAGATGGGTCCTTAATTGGAGGATTTCAGATGAACAACAAGGTACAAAAAATGGTCAGCATTGCAATGTTGGCTGCAATCGGTACAGTATTACAATTTGTGGCATTTCCGATTATGCCGGCGTTTAGTTTTTTGAAAATCGATTTTAGTGATATTCCGATTCTACTCGGAATGTTCTTGTACGGACCGTTAGCAGGAGTAATTACTGCTTTTGTTCGTTCGTTGCTACACCTGTTCTTAACCGGACTAGCACCGCAAAATATGGTGGGAGATTTCGCTAGCTTTTTAGCAAGTAGTATCTTCACCTTGCCAATTTTTTATTTCTTTGGTAAAAAGAAAAATATCCGTACAAATCGGATAGTGGGCTTAGTAAGTGGGATCTTAGCCTTGACAATTTTCATGAGTATTGCGAATTATTTTGTCATTACACCCATTTACTTACAATTATATGGTGTGACCACACAACAATTTTTAGGAACATCTTTAGCAAGCTATGTGGCGATTGGTATTGTGCCATTCAACCTTATTAAAGGCCTCTTAGTCAGTGGTGTTTTTCTAGTACTACATGCGAAGTTATTGCCATGGCTATCAAAAAAACAACATACTATTCAGAAAAAAACACCGTTAACAAAATAAATGATAAAAAACCTGCTGTTGAACAATGTTTGACAGTGGGTTTTTAAAATTTACGCCTAAAAGAAAAGAGGTTGTCATAATCTGTCATCATTCTGTTAAAAAATACTAAACCATCTGCATTGTAATTTTAACTTTCCCTTGGTATGATAGAAACCATCAAAGAAAGAGGAGTTTTCCTGAGTGAAAAAGTGTAAAAATTGTCGTCACGTGAATCGTGATACGGAGTCCTTTTGTGAAGAATGCGGCGCTCCGCTAATGAATGAATCAATGCATCAAGAGGAAAACCAAGCACAACCATCAATGAATAAAGGGAACGAATCTACTCCTCTCAGATCAAAAAGAAGCTGGATCTGGGTGTTTCTTTTTGTGTTCATCGTTCTTGGAGCGGGTAGCTATTTTCTCGGGACGCATTATTTTTCTAAGGAACAACAAATTTCTCATTTTATTGAAGCGATTGAGAATGGTGATGCCCAAGAATTAAGTAAAAAAATGAGGACGAACGAGTCTGAATTTCAAGTGAATCCGCAAAGCATTAAGCCTTTAATCACTTATTATCAAAAAAATCCAACTGAGCTAAAAAAATTAGAAAAAGCGCTATTAAAGGATAAAAAGCTACATGGTTTAACTATTCGTGAAACAAGTCAAACAGCATTTTTCTTTCACCGTTATCAATTCATTTTAACGCCTGTTTCTGTTCAGTTAACGACGAATCAGCGCGGTGTGACGCTGGCAATGAACGGGCGGGAAGTGGGCACTTCCGACTCAACCACTTATCAAAAGGAATTGGGCCCCTTAGCGCCAGGACAATATACTTTTACAGCCACAGTGAAAGATAGCACCGGCGAACCTGTTATCACAGAAGAGTATCGTTTATTAGAAGAGGAAAATTATATTTCTAGTATTCCTTTAGATTTTAAACGAATGAATTTTGTTGTGGAAAGCAATCTGCCAGACGCAGATATTTATATTAATGGTCGGAAAGTTGGTACGCTAACGAATGGAAGCAAAACGATTGGCCCTTTGTTCTGGTCCAAAGGGATGACGATTCAACTTAAAAAGACGATTAATGGAGAAGAAATTCAAACATCAAAAGAAACGATTGGTGAAAATGATTTTGTCGAAGCGCTCTCCGATAATCCAACGCTACAATTGAATTTTCCGTTAGCTAGCGACTATGATGCCCGCAAAGCACTAGAAACCTTTTATCAAGCATTTGCCAAACAAGTGAAAAGTCATACGGATAGTACAGAATTTGCTAAAAAATATCTCGTTGGTGGGGAAAATAATCCTCAATTTCCTTCTTTTATAGAAGCACTTGAACGATTACGTGAAAAGAAATCGACCGATGTTTCACCAGATTTTGAAGTAACCATTAATACGCTACAATTGGATGGTAAAGAAAATTACCATGTCAATTATTATTTAGAAGCCAAAAATTCTAAAGCAAAAGAAAATGGTCTTCGTTATGAATGGATCAATGGCCTAAATGATCAAATTCATCTAGTCAAAGAACCGCTAAAAGAAGGACAATTACAGTTTGTTTCGATAGATGAGCAAACACTTGCTTGGCTCGAAAAAATACTCTAAGCAAAAATGAGTGCTAAATTATTTAGCACTCATTTTTGCTTATTTCTATTGCACGCGTGGGACATTTGCGGTACGCTTTTAACACATTCTCGCGTTCGTTTTCTGGAATAAATTGTTGTCGAGCATGCGGCTCGTCTTTAAAAAGGACAATTCCATGATCATCATAATCAAATATATTGGGCGCATAAACTTGACAAAGTCCACAAGCAATACATTTTTCAGGAACTAAACGTGATTGCATAAACAGTGACACATCCTATCTAAAAGAGGTTTACTATGGAAGCAACTTTTATTTTAGCGTTATTATCTCACGGATACAAGGTACGTGCATCAACTTTGTATCATCTTTTAAAAGGCAAACGGACTAGCTCTGTTTTGATTTATGGTTTTTTATATGATTGTTTACGATTCATTGGCTGGTGGCCAACGATTTCCGAACAAGCCTATTTTCAATTTCTTGAAAAACTTTCGAAGGCGAAACAAATTCAGTATCACAAAGAGACAAATGAGATTCAACTAACAAAAGAAGGGCAACTATTTTTAAAGGAGCACCATTTTTCGTTGCTGGATTATCCTGCAATTGATCTTTATCGTTTTGGCAGAAGTGATCGAGAAAGTTGGCAACTCATTCAATTTACCGTGCAAGTGACTTCATATTTATCATTTGAGGAAAAACAGTATATTCCACTTTTATCAACACCGATTCCGCAACTATATTTGAAACGATGGTTACAACAAGACAAGAAAGAGCAGCGCGTTCAATCAATCAAAGAAGAACTGTTGCGAGGGTTTGAGTTACTACCTGAAGCAGAAAGCGACTATTTGGTTGCGCAACTTTCTGGTTATCAGCAAACTGGCAAAGTTCCTCAGCAATTAACAAGCCATAAGACAGCTCTTGAACAGCGTTTGTGGCACACGCAAGCGGTTCATCATTTACTGCAGTTGATAATGTACGGAGGAAATTATCCTGCTTTACAAACGCTTGTATGGCCGTATCTAGAAAAAAATCTAAACCAAAGTATGCAAGAAACCCAACGATTGTTAACGGAAGGTAAGACACTTCAAGAAATTGCTGAGCAGCGAAAAATAAAACTGAGTACCATTCATGACCATCTATTAGAGTTGGCTATTCAAGGGCAGCTGCAGGCGTCTGTTTATCTTGAAAAGGAGGCAATGCTCCAAAACTTGGCTCAAACAGAACAAGATCCGCGGTTGTGGGTGTATCGGGATTGGCGAGCGCAAGAAGCGACGCTTTCTTATTTAGATTTCCGCTTATATCAAATCCAACAAATTTGGCAAGAAAAGGAGTGAGTGTTGTTGACATTAGAACAAGAATTATTCACTCGATTTGGTTATGCAGCATTTAAGCCTGGTCAAAAAGAAGTGATTACAAACTTACTTGACGGTATGAATACATTGGCTGTTTTGCCAACAGGGACTGGTAAATCATTGTGTTATCAATTTGTGGGCCAGAAGTTAGAGGGACTAACGGTAATTGTTTCTCCTTTACTTTCGTTAATGGAAGATCAGGTGCGTCAATTACAAAGACAAGGAATTAAAGGTGCGGTTGCCTTAAACAGTACGTTACAATATTCAGAAAAGCGTTATGTTTTAGCGAAAATGTTCCAATACGATTATCTGTTTTTAAGCCCAGAAATGCTTTTGCAGCAAGAAGTACTTAGTGTGTTACAACGCCAAAAAATTGCATTATTTGTGGTGGATGAAGCCCATTGTGTTTATCAGTGGGGCGTCGATTTTCGCCCTGAATATAGTAAATTAGATC
Organism: Enterococcus sp. C102(2024); assembly: GCF_040888205.1. Lineage (NCBI taxonomy): Bacteria > Bacillati > Bacillota > Bacilli > Lactobacillales > Enterococcaceae > Enterococcus > Enterococcus sp. C102(2024). The sequence continues at coordinate 492,083 of NZ_JBFOHH010000001.1, forward strand.
TGGTCCAAAAACAGTTAGACTTTCCTTTGACCTTGGCGTTAACTGCCACAGCGACACCCGTTGTACAGCACGCAATTATAAAACAATTATTTTCTCATGGTAGCTATCAAGAAGTTCTTTCTTCAGTGAATCGAAAAAATATTGGCTTGTTCGTGAAGGAAACGTCAGAAAAAGAAGAAGTGTTACTAGATTACTTATCTAAAACGGCTGGTAAAATCATTATCTATTGCGCCACGCGCAACAAAACAGAACAAATCAGTCAACTTATTCAGGCAAAAACCAGTTTTAAGGTAGCCTATTATCATGGGGGCTTGGAGGCTAGTGAACGTAGTCGCTTGCAAGAACAATTTATTGATAATCAAATCGATATTCTTTGTGCAACGAATGCTTTTGGGATGGGGATCGACAAACCTGATGTTCGTGGAGTGATTCATTTTGATTTGCCTGATAGCTTAGAAAATTACCTGCAGGAAATCGGGCGAGCTGGACGTGATGGTCAAAAAAGTTGGGCGCTATTATTATATAAAAAAGGGGATGAATTTATTCATCGGTTTTTCTTAGAAGAGACAAGAGCGAATCGAGCGACCTTAAAATCGCTGATTGAAGGAGAAGAACAAGCAGGTTTGTTAGAAAATGCCACCGAGTTACAACAAAAATGGGTCCAAGGCTATTTAGCCAAGGATTATTCTTTTGAAGAGCTAGAGCATCGTTTAGAGGAGAAAGAAAAAGATCGTCAAGCGCAATTAAGAGGGATGCTGACGTATATTGAAACCACAACCTGTCGAAGAACGTTGATTCAAACTTATTTTCAAGAACCGATTGTCAAACAATCACCGGAAACTTGTTGTGATAATTGTGCGTTATTCTTTGACATTTACCAAGATTCAATAGTAAAATCGAACAAGACCAGCAATCAAAATGAAGAAGATTGGCGTTCTAAATTTCTAAAATTATTTAAAGAACGTGATTAATTCATTTTTTTAGTCGGCAGTTGGCAAAAGCTATGATATAATAACAAGCGAGAGAAGTTTAGGAGGAAATTAGCAGTGAGTAAAAAGGACAAAAAGAAAAACCAAGCTCGTGAGCCATGGGAACAATCAATTTATGAACCTGATCAAAATGGTGGTGGTTCTCGTTTAGCAAAACGCCAACAGCAACGAGGAAATTCATTATTTCTAACTGTTTTAGTTATTTTGCTATTATTAATTATTGCCATTCCAATTGGGACTTTCTTATGGATGATGCAAGACAAGAAACCGAACGAAAGTGCTAGCAAAAATAGCCAGCCATCTTCTTCATTAGTCCAATCATCATCAAAAGAGAAGAAAAAAGAAAGTACGTCAAAATCAGTGGAAAGCTCAGAACCAGCAAGCAGCCAACCAGCTGAAAATACAACACCTTCAAGTTCAGATGCTGCTGCACAGCAACAACAGGACCAACAAGCACAACAGCAACAGCAACAGCAACAGCAAGAGCAGCAACAACAACAAGAAGCTCAAAATCAACAACAGCAACAAGCGCAGAACCAACAACCTGTTTATGATACCGTTCAAAGTGGCGAAGGGGCACGTCAAGTTGCCGAACGTAACGGAATGACATTAGAACAAATTTTAGCGTTAAATCCTGGGATTGATACATCTGTGTTTTATCCAGGACAACCATTACGTATTAAATAATCCAGAAAAAGAGGTTTGGACAGCACTTTCAAGGCTAAACCGCGACGAATGATTACATGAGAATGCCAATAAGCAGAAATTTCCGAAAGATGTTTTGCGTCTTTCGAGGGATTTCGGCTTATTGCTTTTTCGTTAGAAACTCGTCATCAGTTTAAATCCAAGTTCTTTTCTTCTGATTTTAATATAAAAGAAGAAGCGCATTTTAAAGGATGCATATCAGTTAAGGAGTTTTTTCATGGGGAAAATCAGTATTGCTATTGACGGACCAGCTTCGTCAGGCAAAAGTACAGTTGCAAAAATTTTAGCAAAACAATTGAATTATGTGTATTGTGACACGGGTGCCATGTACCGAGCGATTACGTATCTGGCCTTGCAAAATCAAATCGATATTCAAGCGGAAGAACCATTAGTAGCGCTTTGTGTCAACCACACTATTTCTTTTCAGCAAGCAGAGAATGGCCAACGTGTTTTTATCGACGGTCATGAAGTGACCGAAGCGATTCGCCAGCCAGATGTAACGAATGCTGTTTCAGCTGTTTCAAAACATGCAAAAGTTAGAGAAGAAATGGTGGCGTTACAACAGAAAATTGGTCAAGCTGGCGGAGTTGTCATGGATGGTCGAGATATTGGTACTGCAGTTTTACCAAAGGCCGAAGTAAAGATATTCCTGGTGGCTAGCGTTGAAGAACGTGCAGAACGTCGTTTTAAAGAAAATCAAGAAAAAGGGATTGAGACGGATTTTGAAACCTTGAAGGCGGAAATTGAACGTCGGGATTATTTAGATTCAACCAGAGAAGTATCACCCCTTGTCCAAGCAAGTGATGCTGTGAAAATCGATACAACAGGGTTGACGATTGAAGAAGTCGTCGCCGCCATACAAAATGTGATTAAACAAAAAGGTTTTGAACTTTTTTAAAGAATTTTAAGAAAAATAGAAGAAATCGCTTTATTTTTTTACAAAAATCTCGTACTATGTAAGTATATATAGCTAAGTTTTGGAATTTTTGTTGGCATAGGAGGATAAGAGGCATGACAGATTTTGAAGACAAACAAGTAGCAAACAACGAAACAATGGAAGATGCAATGAACAGCGTTCAAGAAGTCAGTGTTGGCGATATTGTTAAAGGCGAAGTTTTAGCCATTGAAGACAAACAAGTTGTTGTCGGCATTGAAGGAGCGGGCGTTGAAGGCGTTGTTCCTGCAAAGGAATTATCGACTTTACCAGTTGAAGATGTACACGAACTTGTGAAAGTCGGTGATGTGTTAGATTTAGTTGTGATCACATCAATTGGCAAAGATAAAGAAAACGGCAGTTATTTACTGTCAAAACGCCGTTTAGATGCTAAAAAAGTTTGGGAAGAAATTGAACAAGATTTCCAAGCGGGCAAAGTAATCGAAGCACCTGTTACAAATGTTGTTAAAGGTGGTTTGGTTGTTGATGTCGGTGTTCGCGGATTTGTTCCTGCCTCAATGGTTGAAGATCATTTTGTTGCAGATTTTTCTGAATATAAAGGTCAAACACTAGCATTTAAAATTATTGAAATCGAACCTTCAGAAAACCGCTTAATTCTTTCACATAAAGCAGTTGTTGAAGCTGAAAAAGAATCGAAAAAAGAAGAATTACTTTCTTCTTTACATGACGGAGACGTTGTTGAAGGGAAAGTAGCTCGTTTAACAGATTTCGGCGCATTCATTGATTTAGGTGGCGTGGATGGTTTAGTTCATGTTTCTGAAATTGCTCATCAGCATGTGGGCAAACCAAGTGATGCGTTAACTGTTGGCGAAGATGTTCAAGTAAAAATTCTTTCAATTAATCCAGAAGAAGGACGTATTTCTTTATCTATTAAAGAAACATTGCCTGGACCATGGACAGATATCGAAACAAAAGCAGCCGCTGGGACTGTTTTAGATGGAACAGTAAAACGCCTAACAAGCTTCGGTGCCTTTGTGGAAGTTTTCCCTGGTGTGGAAGGATTAGTGCATATTTCTCAAATTTCTCACAAGCATATTGCAACGCCTCATGAAGTCCTTCATGAAGGGGATCAAGTACAAGTGAAAGTTTTAGAAGTTAATCCAGAGGAACATCGTATTGCTTTAAGTATCAAAGCGTTAGAACCAAAACCTGAGTCTCAAGAAGAACCAAAAGAAGAACAGGAATATGAATTGCCTGAAGAAAATACTGGCTTTACCATGGGCGATATTTTAGGTGACGCTTTATCTGATGCGAAAGAAGAGGAATAACACGTTACTTTCTTGAAATTTATGAGTTTGACATAGCCGTAAACAGATCGGCTATGTCAAACTCATTTTTTCTTGAATTGGTTAGAAAATCAGCAGAAACTAAAACTTTTCTTGCACTTTAAGGTTTGATTAGGTAAACTAGTAAGGATTGAAATTCTCAAGGAGGGAATCAAATGGCAAATCCAACTATTGCGATTGTCGGTAGACCGAATGTCGGTAAATCGACTATTTTTAACCGCATTGCCGGTGAGCGTATCTCGATTGTAGAAGATACTCCTGGCGTAACACGCGACCGTATTTATACAACTGGAGAATGGTTAGGGCGTGAATTTAGTATTATTGATACAGGTGGGATTGATTTAGGTGACGAACCATTTATGGACCAAATCAAACACCAAGCAGAAATTGCGATTGATGAAGCAGATGTGATTATCTTTGTTGCTAGTGGCCGTGAAGGAATTACTGATGCAGATGAGTTAGTAGCAAAAATTTTATATCGTAGTAATAAACCAGTGATCTTAGCTGTTAATAAAGTTGACAATCCTGAAATGCGTAATGATATTTATGAATTTTATGCTTTAGGACTAGGGGATCCTTTTCCAGTTTCTGGTAGTCATGGTTTAGGCATTGGCGATGTGTTAGACGAAGCAGTTAAACATTTTCCTAACACTTCAGAAGAAGAGGACGAAGATACAATTAAATTTAGTTTAATCGGGCGTCCAAATGTCGGTAAATCATCATTGATTAATGCTATTCTTGGTGAAGATCGTGTGATTGTTTCAGATATTGAAGGAACAACGCGAGACGCAATCGATACGTATTTTGAATCTGAAGAAGGTCAAAAGTTCTTAATGATTGATACTGCTGGTATGCGTAAACGTGGGAAAGTATACGAATCAACTGAAAAATATAGCGTCATGCGCGCAATGCGGGCCATTGAACGCTCAGACATTGTTTTAATGGTCTTGAATGCAGAAGAAGGTATTCGTGAGCAAGACAAGCGTGTGGCGGGCTATGCCCATGAAGCAGGTCGTGGTATTATTATCGTGGTCAACAAATGGGATACAGTCAAAAAAGATACAAATACAATGCGTGATTTTGAAGCGGAAATTCGTGATGAATTCCAATATTTAGATTATGCACCTATTATTTTTGTGTCTGCATTAACCAAACAACGTTTAAACAAACTGCCTGAACTAATTGAAACAGTAAGTATGAATCAAAACTTACGGATTCCTTCAGCGTTGTTAAATGACGTTGTAATGGATGCTGTAGCAATTAATCCGACACCAACCGATAAAGGAAAACGTTTGAAGATTTTTTATGCAACACAAGTGGCAGTCAAACCACCTACATTTGTTATTTTTGTCAACGAAGAAGAACTAATGCACTTTTCTTATGCCCGGTTTTTAGAAAATCAAATCAGAAAAGCATTTACGTTTGAGGGTACACCGATTAAAATCATTCCGCGACGCCGAAAATAGTGCATTCTACCATACTTTTTTTAGATATTCAAATAAATTTATCAACTTTGAGAAAAAATGATTATTTTTTGAAAAAACTGGTTAAAATACACTAAAAACCTTGCTATTACAACTTTCTTATGCTATCTTGTTAACAGAATATTGAACCAGATCAATATTTGCTGTCTGTTTTTGGACCACTCAAAAATAGACGGAACTTTAGGTGTGTAAAAACATCGTATCTCTTATAGAGGAGGTGAAATGATCCATGGCAAATAAAGCAGAATTAATCGAAAACGTTGCATCTTCAACTGGTTTAACTAAAAAAGATGCTACTGCAGCAGTAGACGCTGTCTTTTCAACAATTCAAGAAACTCTTGCTAAAGGTGAAAAAGTTCAATTAATCGGTTTTGGTAACTTTGAAGTTCGCGAACGCGCAGCTCGTAAAGGACGTAACCCACAAACTGGACAAGAAATTCAAATCGCTGCAAGCAAAGTACCTGCATTCAAACCAGGTAAAGCATTGAAAGATGCAGTGAAATAAGACAGACAATTAGAACCCTTGGTTTCCAAGGGTTCTTTTTTGAATCATACATAAAAAATGTTATTTTAAGAGGTGGTCGAAACAGCACGCTAAAAGGCTAAATTGTAACGAACCTTGGGTGAGAAAAACGTGCTTCGCTCCGAGAATCAAGCGGGAACGGTTCGACACTCGCTCCTTGCTTTTTTGATAAAAAGAGAAAGATTTATGAATGAAGGACAAAAATAAGTTGTTGCCAGTAGCTGTTTTTTAGTGGTTATGCTAGACTTGGGGTGAAGGAAGAGGAAACAGTCTTAAGGTGGTGAATCAATGAAATACAACTATTCTAGAGGGGAAAACAAGGTCGCTATTATTTATGGAGAAACATTTGCTTCTGTCCTAAAAAAACGACCAGTAACGACGGAGTCAATCGTTGTTTTGGCGAATCAGCGTTACTATGATCTTTTTTCGGAGAAGATTAATTATGCCTTTGGGGAACAGTTGGGATTAAACTGGTATATTTGTCGCAATGATGTTCATTGCAATGACTTATCAGAATTAGAAAGTGTGTTACGTTTCTTAGCTGATTGGCCAGAAAATCAGGATGTTTTATTGATTGGTTTGGGTAATGAAGGGGTACTACAATTAACCGCATTTTTGCATCAAGTAAGTAAGTGTTCCTCCAAATGTTGGCTGATGCCTGTGTCTGTTCAAGCATTACGCCAAGGACTTTTACCAAGTGTCACAATTCAGCAAGTACAGCATGCAACTATGCATATAGAAAATCATTCAGAAGAAATTTTGTTTGATAGTACCTTGACCAATAAAAAAGGTGCCGCTCCTTTAATTGATTTGCTCGTTTTTATTCGAGCGGGTCTTGTCTGTGATTATGCTTATTTACAAATGCTATACCAAACGTATCCAGATAAAAAACGGTTGAATCAAACGTCATTTAATGGTATTTTAGACGAGTTGTTATCCTTTTATGAACAAGCAGGGGAAAAAGTGGATCAATTTGGACGAGTTTTTGAAGCGGCCTTTGCTACAACCGAAAATGGCCATTTGTTATCAGGTCCTATGAAACGATTATTGGGATTATTGTTACAAGTTTTATGGAGCCAGCAAGTCAATCACTTTGACTTTCAATTTAAAAATTTTATCGTTTGGTTTATTCGCTTAGGTTTTCCGGTGGCGTTTCCAAAAGAAATTTTAAGTGCTGATTACGCAGAACAAGTCTTGGCTCACACAGAAACACTAGGTCCTCCTATGGTGTTGGAAAAAATCGGTCAACTAGGAGTAGCTTTAAAGCCAACGCCCGATCAACTGTTAACAACGATTGAAAGATACCAAGAAATTTTAAAAGAGATTTGAGGGGAAATTATGTCATATAGTGAAAAAATGGTTCAAGCATTACAAGCTGAAAATTTAGCAGAAGCACAGTTGATGTTTGAAGAAGCATTAAAGAAAGATGATGAAAATACCTTAGCTGATTTAGGGGAAACGTTATTATCTTTAGGTTTTCTAGAAGAAGCCAAACAAATTTTCCAACAATTGTTGGAACAATTTCCCGATGCAGATGGCTTAAACATTCCATTAGCAGAAATCGCCATTGAAAATAATGAAATAGATGACGCATTCATCTATTTAGAAAAAATTCCAGAAACTAGTGACAGTTATGTCCAAAGTCTCTTAGTTACTGCGGATTTGTACCAAGTTTTAGGGATTCCAGAAGTCAGTGAAGCGAAATTAAAAGAAGCAGCCAATCTTATGCCAGAAGAGCCGTTAATTCAATTTGCTTTGGGAGAACTATATTTTACAAATGGTCAATTTGTCGAGGCTATCACTCGTTATCAAAGCATTGTAGAAAGCGGGACAGCGCAAATCTCTGCTATTTCCTTGAATGAACGCTTAGGAAGTAGTTACAGCATGTTAGGTGATTTTGAAGAAGCAGTTCCTTATTTGGAAGCCGCGGTCAAAGAAGAACAAACAGATGATCGTTTATTCCAATTAGCTTTCACTTATTTACAGTTACATGAGAATCAAAAAGCCATTGCGTTGTTCCAGCAATTAAAAACACTAAACCCACATTATCAATCACTTTATCTATATTTAGCGGAAGCGCTCCAAGAAGAAGAGCAATTAGAGGAAGCAAAAGCGGTGATCGAAGAAGGAATTGCGGAAAATCCCTTCCAAGTAGAGTTATACCAATTTGCCTCTGAAAATGCCTATCGCTTACACGATATTGCTGGTGCTGAAAACTGGTTGTTAAAAGCTTTGGAATTAGGTGAGAAAACAGATGAAAGTCGTTTGACCTTAAGTAATCTCTACATCACGGAAGAGCGTTTTGAGGAAGTAATTACTATCTTAAATGATTTAGAGGAAACGGATCATCCTTATGCTGAATGGAACTTAGCAAAAGCATACAACGAATTAGAAGACTTTGCCGTCGCTAAAGTTCATTATGAACAAGCAGCGCAAGAATTGTCTCACGAACCAGAATTTCTAAAAGAATACGCATTGTTCTTACGAGAAGAAGGCGAACTTGAAAAAGCAAAACACTTGTTGCACCATTATTTGGAACATGAACCTGGTGATGTCGACATGCAATCTGTGCTAGCAGATATGGAAGAAAGATAGGAAACGACGATGTTTGTTAGTTTATCAGAAAAGAAAAAATTTTTAACTTGGTTAGTGAATACCGTGCCTTTTGGAAGAAGAGAAGTACTGTGGATTTTAAATTACTTATTAACGCACGATGCGATTTTAAATAATGTTCATTTTGTTGAGAACGTAGAGAAAACCGATCGGGGGATTCGTGTGGTAGCGGATGGTTTAGGTAAGGAGCCGTTATTGCTTTTTATCCAAGCACAAGAATTTACAGATCCGGAACAAATTTTTCATGAGATTCGGATGAATTGGCGGAAAGCTCTTTATTTAGAATGTGTATTTCCAGAGGCTTGGCAAACGAGCCAGTATTTATCTGTTTTAGAAGATAATCCGTTTGCGCCATGGAATGAACAAGTGGATCAGGAAGTTGCCAGAGCGATTGATCAATACTTTAAGCAAGAAGAACAAACGCAACGAATGGCATTAATTAAAGCTCAAATTGATGATGCTTTAGAAACAGGCAACAAAGAAGCATTTTTAGAATTATCCGATGAATTAAATCGTTTGAAACAACAATAAATAAAACCCAGCATTTTCAATAAATGCTGGGTTTTATTTATTGTTTTAATTTAAAGCGCCGTTGTTTGCTGGGTTTTGCATAAGTAAAGCCTTCGCCAATTGCTTCATGTACGTTAATGATGGACACAAAGGCTTTTTCATCTATTTCATTAGCAATCCGTTTGACTTCCATTATTTCTCGAGGGCTGACTACCGTGTAGAGAACCCGTTTTTCCACTTGTGAATAAGCACCTTCACCATTTAAATATGTTACCCCACGTTCTAAAGAAGCCATTAAACTTTGACCGATTTCTTCGGAATGATTGGAAACAATTAAAATTCCTTTCGCAGCATAGGCTCCGTCGAGTACAGAATCGACAACACGACTGAAAACAAAGGACACAATTAAAGTATACATCATTCGTTTGACATCTATATAGGTCAACGAGAGGAGTAAGACTGCAACATCAAAAAGTAACAACGAGCGGCCCATGCTAATCCCAAAGTATTTTTCGAAAATGCGGGCAATGACGTCGGTCCCACCAGTGGTTCCGCCTACGCGGTAAACAAGGCCACTACCGAATCCTGCGGCCAAACCAGCTAAGAGAGCAGCAATCAATAAATCATGATCTAAATTAATTTCAACAGGAAATTTTTGCCAAAACCACAAAAATACCGATAACGACACGGTGCCAATTAGCGTATAATAGAGGGAACGTTTGCCTAAAATTTTACCACCAATTAATAAGAGCGGAATATTGATTAATAATGTCGTATATGCTGGGTTAAAATGAAATAAGGCTCTTAAAATCAAAGTAATCCCCGTGACACCACCTTCGGCCAGGTCATTGGCAATATTGAAAGTAACCAAACCAAAGGCATAGATACAGCTTCCTAATACAATAAATAACACATCTTTAAAATAAAATCTTTGTTCTTCCATTTAATCACGTCCTTTTACAGTATAAACTGTATCATTCTCTATATAAAACAACAAGTAGAACCTTTCCAGATAGCCAAGTTTTTGATAAGATGTAGGAGGTAGAGTAAGAAAGGTTGGGGTAAAATGTCAGAATCAGAACAACGTAGTTTGCAATCGATGCAAACAGAAGTTGATGATTATATTCAACAGTTTAAAACAGGCTATTTTTCACCATTAGGACAAATGGCTCGTTTGACGGAAGAGGTCGGAGAATTAGCCCGTGAAGTCAATCATTATTATGGTGAAAAACAGAAAAAAGCAGACGAAAAACCAAAGACAGTATCAGAGGAACTTGGAGATGTCTTTTTTGTATTGATTAGCATGGCAAATTCTTTAGAGATTGATTTAACCGAAGTTTTTGAAGAAAATATGGCCAAATTTAACAAGCGGGATCGCTATCGCTTTGAAAGAAAGGATGGGAAAACACATGATTAAAATAATTGTCGCTGGGTTTAAAGGACGGATGGGCAGTACTGCTACCCAAATGGTCTTAGAAACCGCAGACTTTGAATTAGTAGGTGTGTATGATCCTCATGAAGCACAAGAAACTGTTTTTTTCGATGATGAAACCGCAATTCCCGTTTTTCAGCACTTAGAAGAAGTCCTAGCTGTCAAACCAGATGTTTGGATTGATTTTACGGTTCCTGAAGCCGCCTATCCAAATACGCGTTTTGCGTTGGAACACGGTATGGCGCCTGTTGTTGGGACGACAGGCTTTACGGAGGAACAAATCAACGAATTGACAAACCTATCTCGAGAAAAAGCCATCGGCGGCTTAATTGCGCCAAACTTTGCAATTGGGGCAGTTTTAATGATGCAATTTGCCCAAAAAGCGGCACAGTATTTTCCGGATGTGGAAATCATTGAATTACATCATGATAACAAATTGGATGCACCAAGTGGAACGGCTATAAAAACTGCAGAAATGATTCAAGAAGTTCGGCCAGCAAAAAAACAAGGGAATCCGCAAGAGGTAGAATCAATACCAGGGGCACGCGGGGCTGATTACGAGGGTCTGCGAATCCATAGTGTCCGCTTACCTGGTTTAGTGGCACACCAACAAGTCCAATTTGGCAGTGTAGGTGAAGGGCTCACTATTCGGCATGATTCTTATGATCGACGTTCATTCATGACAGGAGTGGCGTTAGCTTGTCGGCAAGTGGTACAGAGAACAGAACTACTTTACGGATTGGAACAGATGCTATGAAATTGACAACTATTCCAAACGAATTTAAAGAAGCCGCTCCCGTTATTCGTGAAATCAATGCACAGGGCTTTGAAGCGTATTTTGTCGGGGGCAGTGTCCGTGATGCTTTATTAAATAAACCAATCCATGACGTCGATATTGCGACAAGTGCGTATCCAGAAGAAATTAAGCAAATTTTTAAACGAACCGTTGATGTGGGCATCGAACATGGTACAGTTCTTGTATTGATGGAAGACCAACAGTATGAAGTAACAACCTTTCGTACCGAGTCAACTTATCAAGACTTTCGTCGACCAGATGAAGTCACCTTTGTTCGCTCCTTGAAAGAAGACTTAAAACGGCGAGATTTTACGATTAATGCCTTGGCGCTTGACAGCACAGGCGAAATCATTGATTTATTTGATGGTATCGAAGATTTAACTAGTCAAACCATTCGTGCAGTCGGTAATCCCCATGAGCGGTTTCATGAAGATGCTCTGCGGATGATGCGGGGCTTACGCTTTGCTAGCCAACTAGATTTTAAAATTGAAGAAAAAACCTTAGCCGCTATCGCTGAATTTCATCCTTTATTGGAAAAAATTTCAGTAGAACGCATTACAATTGAATTTGTAAAAATGCTTTTAGGGGTTAATCGACAAGGTGGCTTAGCTCCGTTTATTGAAACAGAATGCTATCAATACTGTCCAAAATTACGAGAACAAGGGGCTGGACTTTTTCGTTTAATGGACTTGCCTGCTCGTCAAATTGAAACAGAAGCAGAAGCGTGGACGTTACTTATCCAATCATTGAATTTACCAGAAGCAGAAATTCGCTCCTTCTTAAAGGCTTGGAAACTTTCAAATCAATTAATCCAAAACGTTTCACAATTAGTACGCGGTTTGCGTTTTCGCTTGAGTAACGACTGGCAGCCAATGATGCTTTATGAATTAGGCGAAGAATCAGCAGTACTTGTTGAAAGGCTTTTATATTATTACCAACAAGAGAGTCAAGTACAAGTAACAAAAGAGTTAGTTAAGGCATTACCCATCCACCAAAGACATGAATTGGCCATAACAGGAAAAGACCTTTTAGCCGTCTTAGAAGAAACACCAGGCAAATGGTTAGGGGAACTGATTGCTGAAATCGAGCAACACGTTGTTGAAGGTAGCTTAGAGAATAAACAAGAAGTTCTGCTTTCGTTTGCCAAAAAACAACGTTCAAAAGGAGAGAAAGCATAATGCCAACAGAAATGTTTACAAAAGAATTTTTGGTGAAAGAATCACAAACGGCTAAAATGCTCGGTTCTGGTGACTTAGAAGTTTTAGGAACCCCTGCTTTAGCTGCCATGGTTGAACAAACAGCCAAAGAAGCTGTGAAGGAGCAATTATCAGTTGGGGAAACGACTGTCGGAACGGTGTTAGAATTGCGCCACTTATATCCATCCGCGGTAGGGGCGACAATCGTTGTTACGATGACCAGCATTGAACAGACTGCACACAAAATACGCTATGAATTTGTTGCTTATGAAGGAGAACGACAAATTGCCAAAGGTTCTCACCAACGTGCAGTAGTTGAGATTGATTCTTTTTTAAAAAGAATAACAAAAGATTAAGAATCTACAGCGAAAGTTTGTGACCGTTTATCAAAAGTATGGTAAACTAATAATGTAAGAAATTATTTTTAAGTAAGGAGATTTGTGCTATGGCTAGAGAAATGACAGGACTTAAATTTTATTTCAGAAATGGTGAAACTTGGACGATTGATCGTCGTTTTATTGGTGATTTATGGATCAAACATATTACAACAAGTTTTGGCCGTATCCATGGTAGTGAATTTGTTGAAATTCATCCATGTGAAGGGTTCAAAATTGAAATTTTCCAAGAAGGAGATCATGTTCAAACCCACGATATTAACTTAGGTGGCTTAGAATTAGGGATGTTCTCTCGTGCTTTAAAATATGAAGATATCGAACGTATGGAAATTCTTTACAAAAATGGCACACCAGATTTAGTTTATTTCCCTTACAAAGATAAAACAGATGAGGGCTTGGATAACATCTATCAATCTACAAAAGTCAGCGAAAAAACTAAAAACTTATACATTGTTATCGACCCAACACAAACAGTTGACGATGTATACGCTGAAGAATTAAAATAATTTTTGCCCCACAGGAATCAGTGAAATGACTGGTTCCTGTGGCTTTTTTAGTCTTTTGGCGAATAAAATAACATTGGTTTTAATGGAATAGTCGAAAAAATAAGCGAATAAGTGTTGACACATGTTTTTTCTAGCGGTATACTGTTAACAATTCTTAATTAAATCAGTTTTGGAGTGATTCTTATGACAACAACGAAGAAAAACCATACACAACTGAATAACTTTTACTTTAGCTATTTTAGATAGGTTTGTATTCATAACATTATGGGTACAGACAACAAACGTTTGTATCTATAATGGCTAGGGAAATTTAAGATGACTTTCAGCCATGTAGATTTAAGAAAATCTATAGTGGCTTTTATATTGCTTTTTTGTAGGGTATTCACTGTAGATTTTTCTTAAAATTTACTGTGAATATCCTTTTTGTTTGGCCAAAAATTAGGATTTCAGAAACTTACTAAAAAAATTTCGTAAAGGAGCACACAGGATGAAAGAAATAACTGGATCTACTCGTTTAGCTGGGCTATTCGCGAAACCCAGCCGACACAGTATTTCACCGTTGATTCATAATACAGCATTTCAAAATTTAGGAGTTGATGCTCGGTATCTGGCGTTTGACGTTGGACAAGAGACACTGCCACAAGCAATTGAAGCGATTCGAACGTTTCACATGTTAGGGGCCAACTTATCAATGCCCAATAAAGTGGCGGCTGTAAGTTATATGGATGAACTAAGTCCTACCGCTCAACTGGTTGGCGCAATTAATACGATTGTCAACAAAGATGGAAAACTTTACGGAGACAGCACGGATGGTACTGGTTTTATGTGGAGTTTGAAAGAGAAAAAGGTTGACGTTTTTCAGAATAAAATGACCATCTTAGGAACAGGTGGTGCAGCCTTATCAATCATTGCCCAAGCTGCTTTAGATGGCGTGAAAGAAATCGCCGTTTACAACAGGAAAAGCGCGGGCTTTAACGACAGTCAAAAAAAACTGGCAAATTTCACTGAACGAACCAACTGTGTAATCCATTTAAATGATTTAGCGGATACTGAAAAACTAGCAAAAGATGTTGCTGAAAGCGTCTTGTTAGTTAATGCAACGAGTGTGGGTATGCATCCACATGCGCATAGTAGTCCTATAGAAAATTATGCAATGATTCAACCGAAGTTATTTGTGTATGATGCTATTTATAATCCCAGAGAAACACAGTTATTAAAAGAAGCCCGTTTACGTGGTGCAGAAACAAGCAACGGCTTGGACATGCTACTTTATCAAGGAGCTGCTGCTTTTGAACAATGGACAGGACAAAAAATGCCTGTATCAGTCGTAAAACGTAAATTTGAAAATAGATAAAAAGAGCGCCGTTTAAAGGCATGAGGAGAGAATATAATGATCGTAATTATGAAAGAAAATGCAACCGAAAAGCAAATGAAACAAGTCATTGATTTAGTAACAGGTGCAGGCTTAACTACTCAAACAAGTCAAGATAATGGAAAAACAGTGATAGGCTTGATTGGCGATACAGAAAAATTAGTTGAAGCAGAGTTAACAGCATTAGAAGGCGTGGAAAAAAGTGTTCGCATTTCGTTGTCTTACAAACTAACGAGTCGTTTATTTCATCCAGAGAATACAGTGGTTGATGTGAACGGTGTTAAAATCGGTGACGGCAGTCTGACCATGATGGCGGGCCCTTGTTCAATCGAAAGTTTAGATCAGATTCGTGAATGTGCGCGAATTGCTAAAGCTGGCGGTGCAACAATTTTACGAGGTGGTGCATTCAAACCTAGAACGTCGCCATACGCTTTCCAAGGACTAGAAGAAGAAGGACTAAAATACATTCGCCAAGCGGCTGATGAATTAGATATGCAAGTCATTACAGAAGTGATGGATGAAGCGAATTTGGAACTTGTCGCAAAATACAGTGACATTTTACAAATCGGTGCGCGCAACATGCAAAATTTCAAGTTATTACAAGCGGTTGGTAAAACTGGAAAACCTATCGGCTTAAAACGCGGGATTGCTGGTACGATTGATGAATGGCTAAACGCAGCTGAATACATTGCTGCGCAAGGGAATTTCAATGTGATCTTCATTGAACGTGGGATTCGTACGTACGAAACTGCTACGCGCAATACACTTGATTTAAGTGCGGTACCTTTAATTAAAAAATTAAGTCATTTTCCAATTATTGTTGATCCGAGTCATGGTGTTGGTATATGGGATTTAGTACCGCCAATGGCCCGAGCAGGTGTTGCTTCAGGTGCGGATGGCTTGATTGTAGAAATTCACCCAGATCCAGCGAATGCGTGGTCAGATGGGCCACAATCCTTGAATGAAAAAACTTACCTACGTATGATGAAAGAAGTTCATATCATCGAAAAAGCAATGAAAGAAATTAATGCTTTAGAAGATTAGTAAAGACAGAGGAGTAGAGGACATGAAATTAACCGTAACGTTACCTACACATTCATATGATTTAACCATCGAAACAGGTGCCTTAGATAAAATTGGCACCTGGGTACGTAGCCTGTGGCAGCCACAACGGGTAGCGATTATTACCGATGAAACGGTGAATAAATTATATGGCGCAGCTGTTGAGAAAGAATTGCAAGCTGCTGGTTTTGAAACATCATTGATTGCTGTAGCGGCAGGTGAACAAAGTAAGAGCCTCGAAACAGCTCAACTGCTTTATGATTTTTTAGCGGAACAGCAATTGACTCGAAGTGATGGTCTAATTGCTTTAGGTGGAGGCGTTGTGGGAGATCTAGCTGGATTTGTCGCTTCAACCTATATGCGCGGCATTCACTTTTTGCAAGTACCAACAACCTTACTGGCACAAGTAGATAGTAGCATTGGAGGTAAAACAGCGGTTAATACTAAAAAAGCCAAAAATCTTGTCGGTACTTTTGCCCAACCAGATGGGGTTTTAATTGATCCTAATACACTTAAAACATTAGAACCTAGACGTGTGCGTGAAGGAATTGCAGAAATTGTAAAATCAGCAGCTATCGCTGATGTTGAATTGTGGCACCGTTTATCCTCTTTGGAAAATGAACAAGATTTAGTGGTACATGCAGAAGAAATTATCACGGCCTGTTGCAAGATTAAACGTGATGTCGTCGAAGAAGATGAATTAGATTTGGGCTTACGTTTGATTCTGAATTTTGGGCATACGATCGGCCACGCATTAGAAAATACAGCTGGTTACGGGGTGATTGCTCACGGTGAAGGCGTTTCTTTAGGAATGATTCAAATAACTCAAGTCGCAGAACAACGAGGGCTTTCCCCACTTGGGACTACCCAAGAGTTGGTCACCATGCTAGAAAAGTTTCATTTACCAGTAACAACAGATCGTTGGTCAGAAGAACGTCTCTATCAAGCAATTACACATGATAAAAAAACACGTGGGGGACAGATTAAAATCATTGTCTTAGAAAAAATTGGTCAAGCGAAAATTGTCTCTTTACCAACGGAAGAAATTCGAGCATTTTTAAACAGAGAAGGAGGAATTTAAGATGCGCTTTATTACAGCAGGCGAATCACATGGACCTGAATTAACTGCTATTATTGAAGGCTTACCAGCCGGTCTGCCTTTAAGTAGCGAAGAGATTAACCGAGAATTAGCAAGACGTCAAGGCGGTTACGGTCGTGGGGGACGGATGAAAATTGAAAAAGACCAAGTACGTATTACTTCGGGCATTCGGCATGGTAAAACACTTGGCTCACCAGTAACGTTGATTGTCGAAAACAAAGACTGGAAAAATTGGACCTCCGTGATGTCAGTAGAGCCAGTTCCTGAAAAACAAAAGAAAATCCGCCGCGTCAGCAAACCACGTCCAGGACATGCTGATTTAGTCGGTGGCATGAAATATCAACATGATGATTTACGGAATGTTTTAGAACGGTCTTCGGCACGAGAAACAACGATGCGTGTGGCGATTGGTGCGGTTGCTAAAAAACTTTTAGCTGAACTGGATATCCAAGTCGCTGGGCATGTCGCGGTATTAGGCGGGATTGAAGCTGCGATTCCTGAAAATTTAACGATTCGTGAAATTCAAGAACGATCTGAACAATCTGCCGTTCGCGTATTAGATCCTTCCGTAGAAGAAAAAATGAAAGAACTAATTGACCAAACCAAGAAAAATGGCGATACAATTGGTGGGGTAGTAGAAGTACTTGTGGGCGGCGTTCCAGCTGGTTTAGGTAGCTATGTTCAATGGGATCGTAAACTAGATGCCAAAATTGCGCAAGCTGTTGTAAGCATCAATGCTTTTAAAGGTGCTGAGTTTGGCATTGGATTTGAAATGGCGCAACGCCCTGGTAGTCAAGTGATGGACGAGATTGTTTGGGACGAAAGTACAGGTTATACCAGAACTTCCAACAATTTAGGCGGTTTTGAAGGAGGAATGACCAACGGAATGCCAATCATCGTTCGTGGTGTCATGAAACCTATTCCAACCCTTTATAAACCATTACAAAGCGTGAATATTGATACAAAAGAGCCTTATAAGGCCAGCGTTGAGCGCTCTGATAGCACGGCGGTACCGGCCGCTAGCGTTGTTTGTGAAGCCGTTGTTGCAACGGAAGTAGCGAAGGCTATGCTCGAAAAATTTGATAGTGACTCATTTGAACAAATGAAAGAAGCAGTGAAACGTTATCGTCTATATACTCAAAACTTTTAATGGAAGAAAGTCGCAAGTATATGGAGGGAAAAAATGAAGAAACGTATTTTAATCGTAGGATTAGGGCTAATCGGGAGTTCACTGGCTTTGTGTATCAAAAAAGGGCATCCCAACAGTGAGATTATCGGTTTCGATAATCAAGCGGCTACAACTGGATTTGCTAAGAAAACGGGTCTAATTGACGAGGTAGCTGAAACTTTAACAAGTGGGGCAAGACGAGCAGAGATTATTTTTCTTTGTTCCCCAGTTAAAGCAACTTTAGTACAACTAGAAGAATTAAACCAATTATCACTAGAAACTGCTCTGATCACAGATGTGGGTAGTACCAAGGTGGAAATTAATCAGTTAGCAACAAAGCTTAACATGAAAAATTTTATTGGTGGTCATCCAATGGCTGGTTCACATAAATCCGGCGTAACAGCCGCTGATGAACGTTTGTTTGAAAATGCCTACTATATTTTTACCGATGACCATGGCGAAAAAAGCAAACAGATTCAGGAGTTACAAACGTTACTAAAAGGAACGCATGCGAAGTTTATTACGATGCCTGCACAGGAACATGATGAAATTACTGGTGCTCTAAGTCACTTGCCACATATTGTTGCCGCAGCTTTAGTGAACGAAAGTCAGCAACTGAATACCACTTACCCTAGAGCACAGCAGCTAGCGGCTGGAGGATTTAGAGATATTACTCGAATTGCTTCCTCTGATGCAACGATGTGGACGGATATTTTATTAAGCAATCGCTTAGTATTATTGGACTTACTAGAAAATTGGCAAAAAGAGATGACTACTGTTTGCCAATGGTTAACAGAAAAAAATGCCCCAGCTATTCGTAATTTTTTTGATAAGGCCAAAGAAACACGTGCTCAGTTGCCCATTCATAAAGAAGGCGCAATCCCCGCTTTCTATGATCTGTTTGTTGATGTACCAGATCAACCAGGAATCATTGCTGAAATTACGCAAATTTTAGGCGAAGCGGACCTTTCTCTTACAAATATTAAAATTTTAGAAACGAGAGAAGAAATCTATGGGATTCTTCAATTGTCTTTTAAAAATCAATCAGACTGCCAAGCTGCAAAACAAATTTTATCTAAAAAAACGAACTATACGTGTTACGAAAAATAAGAGGTGATGAGGGTGCAACTACGTACAAATGTGAAACATTTACAAGGGACTCTGATGGTTCCTAGCGACAAATCGATTTCCCATAGAAGTATTATGTTTGGAGCGATTTCTTCTGGAAAAACGACGATTACAAATTTTCTAAGAGGCGAAGATTGTTTAAGTACCTTAGCGGCGTTTCGTTCTTTAGGTGTGAACATTGAAGATGACGGGACGACAATCACCGTTGAGGGGCAAGGATTTGCAGGCTTAAAAAAGGCGAAGAATACAATTGATGTTGGAAATTCAGGGACAACAATTCGTCTAATGCTGGGCATTTTAGCTGGCTGTCCCTTTGAAACGCGCCTAGCTGGTGATGCGTCTATTGCCAAACGACCGATGAATCGTGTGATGCTTCCTTTAAACCAAATGGGAGCGGAATGTCAAGGGGTTCAGCAAACAGAGTTTCCGCCAATTTCTATTCGCGGAACTCAAAATTTGCAACCGATTGACTACACAATGCCTGTTGCGAGTGCTCAAGTGAAATCGGCTATTTTATTCGCCGCTTTGCAAGCCGAGGGCACTTCTGTAGTGGTTGAGAAAGAAAAGACACGTGATCATACAGAAGAGATGATTCGACAATTTGGTGGGACACTTGAAGTAGACGGTAAAAAAATTATGTTAACTGGACCGCAACAATTAACAGGTCAAAATGTGGTAGTTCCTGGCGATATCTCTTCTGCGGCTTTCTTTTTAGTTGCGGGTTTAGTAGTCCCAGATAGCGAGATACTTCTGAAAAATGTTGGCTTAAATCAAACGCGGACAGGTATTTTAGATGTGATTAAAAACATGGGCGGTTCCGTCACTATTTTAAATGAAGATGAGGCCAATCATTCTGGCGATTTACTTGTAAAAACGAGTCAATTAACAGCTACAGAGATTGGTGGCGCTATTATCCCACGTTTAATTGATGAGTTACCGATTATTGCTTTGTTAGCTACTCAGGCTACTGGCACGACAATCATTCGAGATGCAGAAGAATTGAAAGTCAAAGAAACCAATCGGATTGATGCAGTAGCGAAAGAATTAACAATTTTAGGCGCCGACATCACGCCTACTGATGATGGCTTAATTATACATGGACCAACTTCTTTACATGGTGGAAGAGTTACCAGTTATGGGGATCATCGTATCGGGATGATGTTACAAATTGCTGCATTACTTGTAAAAGAAGGCGCTGTTGAATTAGATAAGGCTGAAGCAGTTTCAGTTTCTTATCCAGCATTTTTT
This sequence comes from Enterococcus sp. C102(2024), assembly GCF_040888205.1. Taxonomy (NCBI): domain Bacteria; kingdom Bacillati; phylum Bacillota; class Bacilli; order Lactobacillales; family Enterococcaceae; genus Enterococcus; species Enterococcus sp. C102(2024). The sequence continues at coordinate 512,550 of NZ_JBFOHH010000001.1, forward strand.
GACGACTTAGAACGTTTAAGTTGTTAACGAAGGAGGATAACGAACCATGGAAAGCATTGTTTTAATTGGTTTCATGGGTGCGGGTAAAACAACTATCGGCCAAAGTTTGGCCAATAAACTAAAGATGCCTCATCTTGATTTAGATACAGCGTTAATTGAAAAAATAGGACGCTCAATTCCTGACTATTTCGAAAAATATGGTGAAGCAGCTTTCCGAGAACAGGAAACCCAACTTTTAAAGGAGCTGTCAAAAAATACAGCCGTCCTTTCAACTGGGGGCGGGATTGTTGTCGGACCAGAAAATCGTAGCTTATTAAAATCTTTTCAGCAAGTGATTTATTTACATGCGACACCAGAAGAGCTGTTAAAAAGAATCGCAGAAGATACTGAAAACCAACGCCCCTTAGCTATAGAACGTTCTTCAAAAGAAATCATTACTTTATTTGAGTCTCGTAAAAATTTTTATGAAGAATGTGCGAAGATGACAATTGATACGACCAATCGCTCACCAGAAGAAATTATCAATGAAATTCTGCAACAATTAAAGGAGTAGAGAAACGATGAAAGTTGGTTATTTAGGTCCGATTGGTTCCTTTACGTACAGTGCAACGTTGGCTGCTTTTCCTGATGCTACATTGATGCCGTACGCATCGATTCCAGCTTGCTTGAAAGCAATTGAACAGCAAGAAGTGGCATGCAGCATTATTCCAATAGAAAACACGATTGAAGGAACTGTTAACGCATCGATAGATTATTTGTATCATCAAGCGCAGTTACCTGTCCAAGCAGAGTTAGTTTTACCGATTCAACAACAATTAATGGTGGCAAAAGAGAATCAATCGATCTGGCAACAAAGTCAGAAAATTTTATCACATCCGCAAGCATTAGCTCAATCGCAGATGTTTCTAGCGAAAAACTTTCCAGAAGCGATTTTAGAAGCAACGCCTTCAACAGCTTACGCCGCCAAATACATTGCAGAACATCCAGAATTACCTTTTGCAGCTATTGCACCAAAACTTTCTGCGGAAATGTATGATTTGACCATTGTTGAAAAAAATATACAAGATTTATCGGTAAATCAAACCCGATTTTGGGTTCTTGGTTCTGAAAATTTAGCGATTTCTTTCCCGCTATCTGAGAAAAAAATAACGCTGGCGATTACGATGCCAAGTAATGTTCCTGGCTCTTTACACAAAGCATTAAGCGTATTCAGTTGGCGAGGGATTAATCTTAGCAAAATAGAATCGCGGCCGTTGAAAACAAAGCTAGGAGAGTACTTCTTTTTAATGGACTTAGTGAAAGATCAACCAGAAAAATTAATTGAAGCAGCTTTAACAGAACTGGAACTGATTGGCGCAGAAATAAAAATTTTAGGGGATTACCCGATCTATGTTTTGTCCACACTTTAAAGAGTTAAAAATGAAAATGAAGCTTACTTATTAGATAAAGTGAGTTTCATTTTTTATTAAATTACATATTTGTAATAGGAATTTCCTGCGAAATGAGGTATCCTAAGAAAGGTGATAAAACACAGAGGTAAAGGAGTGACACGATGAGTCGTGTAGATCGTTATAAACATATTCATGAAAAATCGAGACCAGCAGAGCATAAAAAGACCTTTAATCCCCGAAAATCAATGGGTGAACATAGAGAAGAAGAACCAGAAGAACTAGCTGAAAGCCGTCAAGAGTCAGTTTACGAAGACAGCTATACTGAGGACAGTCGCAGAAGTGAGAGGCGACATCAAACAGATTCAGGTGGTGGCAACGGTTCTGACCAACCACCCCGCGGAAAAAAAGACAAGAAACCAAAAAAGAAACGTAAAAAATCAAAAACAAAACGCTTTTTCAAATGGCTAGTGATCCTATTGATTCTGTTATTTGCCTATAGTACAGTCATGTTTTTAAAAGGAAAATCTGCAGCAGAACATGATGACTCGTTGCCTCAAGAAAAAGTAGAAACATTTAATGGTGTCAAAAGTAGCAACGGGGCTAAGAATATTTTAATTCTTGGCAGCGATACACGTGGGGAAGATGCTGGACGAGCCGACACAATAATGGTTCTCCAACTAAATGGACCATCAAAAAAACCGAAATTAATTTCATTTATGCGTGATACATTCGTGGACATTCCTGGTGTCGGGCCGAATAAAATTAATGCCGCATACGCTTATGGCGGTGCTGAATTGGTTCGTGAAACGTTAAAACAAAACTTTAATTTAGATACGAAATATTATGCTAAGGTAGATTTCCAATCATTTGAAAAAATTGTTGACTCTATGTTTCCAAAAGGTGTCAAAATCGATGCAGAAAAATCACTGAATTTAGATGGCGTTGATATTGAAAAAGGGCAACAGGTCATGGATGGACATGTCTTACTTCAATACGCTCGCTTTAGGATGGATGAAGAAGGCGACTTTGGTCGGGTTCGTCGCCAACAACAAGTTATGTCAGCTGTAATGAGCCAAATGAAAAACCCAATGACTTTATTAAGAACCCCAGAATCACTTGGGAAATTAGTCGGCTATATGTCGACAGATGTGCCTGTTAGTTTCATGTTAACGAATGGACCATCATTGTTGATTAAAGGAAAAGCAGGGGTTGAGTCATTATCGGTTCCGGTACCAGATTCTTGGAATTTTGGTGAATCCTCTTATGCAGGCAGTATTTTAGAAGTAGATGAACAAAAAAATGCTGACGCCATCGAAAAATTCCTGAACGAATAAGGAAAGCATTTTAAAATATCCTTTTTTATGCTATATTAGAAACAACGTGGAAAATTAGTGAAACGAGGTTACAAAATGAAAATTGCTATTGTGACAGATAGTACAGCTTATTTACCCGAGCGCATTAAAGATCATCCGAATCTTTTTGTAATTCCCATCCCAGTCATTTTAGATGGAAAAATATACAACGAAGGCATTGACATTGAAGCAGATGAATATTATGCATTGCTAAATAATAGTAAAGAATTTCCGACGACTTCACAACCTGCTTTAGGAGAAGTGTTAGAGCTTTACAAATCAATCGCTGAACAAGGGTACGACACCATCATCAGCATTCATCTTTCTTCAGGAATCTCTGGTTTTGTTCATACATTGCACGGACTTACTGATGAAATCCCAGGCGTTGCTTTGTATCCATATGACTCAAAAATTACAAGTATGCCAATGGGACACATGGTAGAAGCTGCTTTAGATTTAACAGAAGAAAAAGCCAGCTTAGAAGAAATTTTTGCCAAATTAGATTTAATTCGTGATAATACGTATGCATATCTAATTGTAGAAGATCTGAACAACTTAGTTCGTGGCGGTCGCTTAACGAATGGCGCAGCCTTGATCGCTGGGCTATTGAAGATTAAACCTATCTTGACTTTTGAAGATGGAAAGATTGTATTATTTGAAAAAATCCGTTCAACAAAGAAAGCTTTTGCTCGTGCAGAAAAGATTATTGGTGAACGAAACGCAGGGATTGAAGCGCCAGTTAAACTGTACGTGATTCATGCCAATAACCGCATCGTTGCTGAAAAAGAACAAGCAAAATTACAAAAGCTATACCCAAATGCAGAAATTGAAATCGGTCATTTTGGTCCAGTTATCGGGACCCATCTAGGGGAAAAAGCAATTGGTTTAGCGATTTCAGCACAATAATAAAAGATGAGACAAAAGTAAACTACTTCTGTCTCATTTTTTATTCTATTATTTTATCGTTCGCTGGTGTTACTCAGCCGAATACTTTTTGTTTATAAGAAAATGTAAAATTACTCCTTTTTATTAGAAAATATCTTGCAAATTAAGCAATTCCTTACGAAGTAATGTATACTAAGGAAGAGGAGGCGGTTAAATGAAAAGAAATATAGCCTTGTTGCAAAGCGAAAAAATGAAAAAAGTTCAAGCTTTAGCAAACTACTACCAAGAATCAATTGACTTACCGCCTGGAAAAAACCGTGAGGCGGTTATCAAAAAGATTAACGAATCAAAAAAAGAAATTAAAGAAATAAATGATATATTAACAGATATTCAAAAGAAAAAGAAATAAAGGAGTCGTTTGTGATTATCGATGGATTTACGTTATTGCTATTTTTATTTGTCGTCGTTATGTATGGTTACTTTTACTTCGTACGTAAAAGTATTGTAATTCCGGCTGCAAAACATCCTACAACAAAATATTTAGTTGCTTTTTTTAGTTTAATGATTCTGGCCAATGCATTTTCGGCAGGAGATAAAATTGAAATGATTCGAAGTGTGTTATATATTTTGATTATCTTCAGTTTTCTTTACGATGCAAGAGGTTTTGCGGAGGACTGTATTATTACGCATCCTTTTGACAATCGGGGCACGGCCTTTAAAGATATCGAAAAGATTGTCCTTGTTCAAAAGCCGAACGGTATTCGTTTAGGGTATTTAAAAAAAGGCAGAAGAGGGGTGGTTTTACGCTTTTCTGCGCCACTAGAAGAAATGGTTCTTTTTCTTTCAACACGGATGAATGAAGAGGCAGAAATTGATATTATTGTTAATGAAGATTAACCATGTTCAGCTCCTAGAAATCAGCTTTTCCCGCGTTAAGTTTTGTCTGAATTTCTTTTGAAAAAAAGAAAGCAATTTTGCTTGTACTTTTGGTAAAATTTGTTATAATTAGTCAGATTAAATTTTGGAAGGAAGTTGTTTCGGTGAGTGAAGAATTTGAAAAGTGTGTCGCTGACTTGAAAAAGAAATATCAAGCAATCCCTGAAGAAAAACGACAACACTTTGCAGAACGTATGCAAAAGAAAAATTTCTTACGCTACAAAAAAATTGAATTAATTAAAGGAGAACTTCTTCGTTTAGAAGCACGACGCGCTCAATTGGAACTTTGCGAACGCAGTTCTGAGTTAGAAGAAGTCGAAAAGAAAATTATTCTTAAAAAGAAAAAATTACTTAAATGTTTTGATCGGTAAGTCAATAAAAATTTAATATAGAAGGGAATGATAGGATGGAATTTACCTTTCTAATCATTGTTTTTGCACTGTCTATTACCTTCTCAAACATATTCAACCGGATTGTTCCCGTCATTCCGCTGCCAATTGTGCAAATTATTGTAGGCGTTCTAATTGGTTTAACTAAAATGGGGCAGGAAATTGAATTTGAGCCTGAAGTGTTTTTAGTAATGATTATTGCACCGCTTTTATTTAGAGAAGGGGAGCTAATCAATCTGAAAGCAATGATGAAAAATTTCGGGATGATTCTTTTCTTGGCCTTTTTTGGTGTGTTAATTACCTTAGTCGGAGTCGGCTGGACCCTGCATATGATTTTGCCTACTTTACCATTAGCCGCTTGCTTCGCTTTTGGAGCGGCTCTAGGGCCAACGGATGCGGTGGCGGTAGGTTCGTTATCAGGTCGAATTGACATTCCTGAACGTTCGATGAACATTTTATCTGGTGAAGGACTCATTAATGATGCATCAGGCGTTACAGCCTTTCAATTTGCATTAGCGGCTTTATTAACGGGGTCATTTTCGCCGGTGGAAGCGGCAGGGACCTTGGTTATTTCCAGTATTGGTGGAGCGGTAGTCGGAATCGTGTTAGTTCTATTAAAACAGCAAATTGTTCATTTACTTGAAACTGCAGTGGCAAAAGATGTTACAGGCTACTTGTTGATTGAATTACTCTTGCCATTTATTGCTTATTTAATTTCAGAGTTGATTGGCGTTTCTGGAATTATTGCTGCTGTGATTGCTGGAATTATGCAAGCGTCTAGTTTGAAAAAAGTTTCGCTTTTTGAAGCAGAGCTGTCAAATGTTGGCGAAAGTATTTGGAGTATGATTGAGTTCACTTTAAATGCCTTAGTTTTCTTATTCTTAGGAATTGAACTTTCTCAAGTGTTTTCGCCAATTTGGATTGACCAACAATATTCAAACTGGTTCCTACTAATGGTTGTTCTAATTATTAGCGCCGTTGTCTTTTTGATTCGTTTCTTAGCCATTTTCAGTGTTTACACGCTTCAACATGGCCTTAAGAAAGTTAAAAACGCAATGAATGAAATGCTGATTTTAACTTTTGGCGGTGTTAAAGGAACAGTGAGTTTAGCCACCATCTTTATTTTGCCAACAGCGATTAACGGCGAGCATTTTAAAGAACGACCGTTATTACTATTCATTACGGCTTGTGTTATTTTGGTGACTCTGATTGGCGGGATTCTAGTTTTACCATTTTTAACTGATTCAGAGACGGAAGTGGAAAATGAAGAGTCAGTCGAAATTGATTTATTACGTGATGTCATTGATGTCTTAAAACAGCAAAATGAAGAGAATCCTCGTGGTGAAATGAATGCGGTCATTGAAAATTATCAAGATCGTTTAAAAGAATTGTATACCGAGCAGCTAAGTGCAGAACGAAAACAAGAAGTGCAAGAGTTGCGGACGTTAATTGTGTCCATTGAACGAGACGGCTTAGAAGAAAGTCTGAAACAAGGAGAAATTAGTGTCAGAAGTTATCGTATGTATCAACGCTTGATTACACGGATGCAACGGTCGATTGCCAAACAATTATTATCGATTGTAGGCTTTTGGTTATTATTTGCTCGACAAATCATTTCGATTCTTTTACATCCTAAGCTATTTTTCAATCGTGGTGAAGCTTCTGAAGAAGAAAAAGAATTACGAAATGAAGAACTAGAAAATATTCGCCAAGTTTTTCTAAGAAATTCTCAAGTTATTCTGAAGAGTTTAGATAATTTGCGCGGTGTCTATGATGATGATTTAATTGATTTCTTCATTGACGGACGCTTGGATTTAGCCCATAAGTTTGAAAAAGGCGAATTTATTGATTCGTATATTGTTCATACGGAGACAGACTATGTCAAAGACCTATTATTAGGCTTCCAAGAAGAACGACGGATGATTGATCATTACGAACAATCTGAACGCATTTCAATTATCGAAGCGAACGAATTACGAAAAAATGTCAATTTATTAGAGAGTTATTCGATTAGCGGCGAAGTGAATAACGTTCCGCTGAAACGATTTGTTAAAAATTTTAATAAAGAATAAGTAATAGTGTATGAGATGAAACCAAGACGATTTTTATCTCATGCACTTTTTTTATAATCCAATTTTTGATACAATAAGCAAGACCAAAATAGAAGGAGTTGGTAGTGTCGGTGAAAGAATTAAAAGTAACAGATTTAACCAAAACATATGGGGAAAAAACACTATTTGATCATCTTTCTTTTTTGATTCATGAAAAAGATCGCATTGGTTTAATTGGGATTAACGGCACAGGGAAAACCAGTTTATTAAATATTATTGCTGGCGTAGATAGCGGTGATGGTGATCTTGCTGCGATTCAGCAGCCAAGTGATTATCAAATTGGGTACCTTTCCCAGAATCAAACATTTGACGAGAATATTACGATTGCAGAAGCCGTGTTTCAGGGAGACAGCCCGATCATAAAAACAGTCAAAAATTATGAATTAGCGTTAGCTGCTTTAAGTGAGAATGGTTTAGACGAAGGGGTTCAAAGACGTTACACGCAAGCAGAAGAAGCCATGAATAAACAAGATGCTTGGACAGCAGATACCAATGCAAAAATTATTTTACAAAAATTAGGTATTCCCACATTGGAAAAGAAAATAGGTGAGCTTTCTGGTGGGCAGTTAAAACGAGTAAGCTTGGCGCAAGTCTTAATTGAAGCGCCTGATTTACTGTTATTGGATGAACCAACGAACCATCTGGATTATGAAACGATTGAATGGTTGGAAAACTTTTTAAATAACTATCGTGGCGCGGTTTTAATGGTGACCCATGACCGCTACTTTTTAGATCGAGTAACCAATCGGATTTTCGAACTTTCTTTTGGAAAACTGTATGAATACAAAGGAAACTATGAAACGTATGTGATGGAAAAAGCCGAACGTGAACGTGTCGCTGTAGAACAAGAAGAAAAAAGAAAACGCCTCTTCAAACAAGAACTTGCGTGGATGCGAGCAGGCGTTCAAGCACGAGGAACGAAACAGCAAGCAAGAATTGATCGGTTTCAGGATTTAAAAGAAAACTTGCATCAGGTACAAACCAATGGCACCTTAGAAGCAGACTTTGCCACGCAGCGTTTAGGGAAAAAAGTTCTGGAAATCAAGGAAGGAAATTATGCCATTGATCATAAACAGCTTTTGAAAGACTTTAATTTACTCATTCAAGCAAACGATCGAATTGGCATTACTGGTAAAAATGGTGCAGGAAAATCCACATTATTAAATATTTTAGCTGGACGCATTCCTTTAGAGAGTGGCCTATATAGTATCGGTGAAACCGTCCGAATTGGCTATTATACCCAGCAAAACGAAGAAATGGATCCTAATCAACGGATGATTGCTTATTTGCAAGAAGCAGCAGAAGAAGTGAAACGCAGTGATGGAAGCAGCGTTGGGGTCGCTGAAATGTTAGAGCGCTTTTTATTTCCTCGTTTTATGCATGGCACACTGATTGGCAAACTGTCTGGTGGAGAAAAACGCCGGTTATATCTCTTAAAATTATTAATTAGTCAGCCTAACGTGTTATTATTGGATGAGCCAACCAACGATTTAGACATTGATACGTTGACCATTTTAGAAGATTATATTCAAACGTTCAAAGGAGCGGTAATTGCTGTTTCTCATGACCGTTATTTCTTGGATAAAACAATGGATAAATTGTTAGTTTTTCAAGGAAATAGTCAGATCCTATCATTTTATGGCACGATGAGTGAATATTTGGCGAACCAAAAAGAACAAGAAAAGGTCAAAGAAAAACCACTCAATAAACCAGTAAAAGAAGCATCGACAGAAAAGAAAGAAAAAACAAAGCTGACTTATATGGAACAAAAAGAGTGGGCAACAATTGAAGAAGACATCACACAATTAGAAACGAAATTAGAAACATTAACTGAAGAAATGAATCATCAGGGTGATGATTTTGTTCGTTTACAAGAACTACAAGAAGCGGTAACAGCAACGGAACAATTGTTAGAAGAAAAAATGAATCGTTGGGAATACTTGAGTGAATACGCGGATTAAGAGACGGAGGGAATAAGATGGAAGAAGCATACTTAGCGCTAGGAAAAAAGATTTTAGAAGAAGGTCATTTTAAAGAAGACCGTACAGGAACTGGTACGTATAGTTTATTTGGCTATCAAATGCGTTTTGATTTGGCCAAAGGATTTCCCTTACTAACAACCAAACGAGTACCGTTTGGCTTGATTAAAAGTGAGTTATTGTGGTTTTTAAAAGGCGACACGAATATTCGCTATTTGTTAGAGCGAAATAATCATATTTGGGATGAATGGGCGTTCGAACGTTACGTAAAAAGCGCAGATTATCAAGGACCAGACATGACGGATTTTGGACATCGTGTCTTACAAGATCCAGCGTTTGCAGAACAATACAAAGAAGAACATCAAAAGTTCTGTGACGCCATTTTAAATGATGCAGAGTTTGCAGAAAAATATGGTGAATTAGGGAATATTTATGGTGCGCAATGGCGTCACTGGGAAACCAAAGATGGTAGCTTTATTGATCAATTAGCTAATGTGATTGAAATGATTAAAACCAATCCTGATTCTCGCCGTTTAATTGTTTCCGCTTGGAATCCAGAAGATGTGCCTTCAATGGCGTTGCCGCCTTGTCACACTATGTTTCAATTTTATGTAAATGAAGGAAAATTAAGCTGTCAACTTTATCAGCGCAGTGCCGATGTTTTTTTAGGTGTTCCTTTTAACATTGCAAGCTATGCTTTATTGACGCATTTGATTGCACATGAAACAGGTTTAGAAGTGGGGGAGTTTGTACACACGCTAGGAGATGCCCACTTATATCAAAATCATGTGGAACAAATGCAAGAACAATTATCACGAGAAGTTCGTTCTTTCCCAACGCTCGTTTTGAATCCAGACAAGGCTTCTGTTTTTGATTTTGATATGGAAGATATTAAAGTAGAAGGCTATGACCCACATCCAACGATTAAAGCGCCGATTGCCGTATAAAAAAGGAGAGAGAAGCTATGTTAGCAGCTATTTGGGCCCAAGATGAACAAGGAGTGATTGGTAAAGAAGGCAAATTGCCTTGGCATTTACCCAACGACTTGAAATTTTTCAAGGAAAAAACAATTCATAATACATTGGTCTTAGGACGTGCAACTTTCGAAGGCATGGGATGTCGTCCGTTACCAAATCGAACAACGATTGTTCTTACCAGTAATCCGGATTACCAAGCTGAAGGCGTTTTGGTTATGCATTCCGTAGAGGAAATTCTTGCGTATGCTGACAAGTATGAAGGCGTGACCGTTATTGGTGGAGGTTCTGTCGTTTTTAAAGAATTGATTCCCGCATGCGATGTCTTATATCGGACGATGATTCATGAAACGTTTGAAGGCGACACTTTCTTTCCAGAAATTGACTGGTCTGTTTGGGAAAAAGTTGCCACTGTTCCCGGCGTCGTGGACGAGAAAAATCTCTATGCACATGACTATGAAACGTATCATCGAAACGATAAATAATAAAATGAAGGGAGGCATGAGCAATGCCGACATTGAAAGAAAAAATTATTCAAGAGAGTCAACGTTTAGGCATCGATAAAATCGGCTTTACTCATGCTGAACCATTTATTGAATTAGAAGATTCTCTGCATGAACAACGAGAGCGAGGATATAACTCGGGGTTTGAACATCAAAATGTGGAAGAACGAATTTACCCAGAAAAAACGTTTGAGCATCCTAAAAGTATTATCTCCATTGCTTTAGCTTATCCCACCAAAGCTCAGGAAAAAATGCCTAGAGATGAAAAGCGTGGACAATTTGCGCGAGCCTCTTGGGGAATTGATTATCATCACATTTTGCAGGATCGGTTGCAAAAATTAATTGCTTTTATTGAAGAGCAAGCTGCCACTGAAGCAGAAAAAGAACACTGGCGTTTTCGGCCGCAAGTGGATACTGGCGAATATGTTGACACCGCTGTTGCTCAGCGGGCGGGTTTAGGATTCATTGGTAAAAATGGTCTACTGATTACCGAAGAATTTGGTTCCTTTGTATATTTAGGTGAGGTGACCACCAACATTCAATTTGAACCAGATGAACCTGTTCCAAATGGTTGCGGTGATTGTACTCGTTGTATCACAGGGTGTCCTACAGGGGCTTTGTTAGGGGACGGTCGAATGAATGCTCAAAAATGTTTGTCTTATCAAACGCAAACAAAAGGCATGATGCCTGAAGAGTATCGGAAAAAAATGCGTAACGTCATTTATGGTTGCGACATTTGTCAGCTGGTTTGCCCTTATAATAAAGGAAAAGATTTTCATTTTCATGAAGAGATGGAACCAAAGATTGAAGAAGTTTATCCCAAATTGGCACCGTTATTAACTATTTCCAATAAAGAGTTTAAACAGCAATTCGGACACTTAGCAGGCTCCTGGCGTGGCAAAAAACCATTGCAACGAAATGCTTTAATTGCGTTAGCGAATTTGGGCGGCCGTGAAGCTATCCCACAAATTATTCTCTGTTTAAATGATCAGCGTCCTGTCATTCGCGGAACAGCTGCTTGGTCGTTAGGTCAGCTCGCAAAAAGAGAACCCGAGCAAAGTTTAGAAGCTTTAAATTATCTACTTTCTGTAGAAACTGAAGAAGAGGTTATCGAGGAAGCTCAAAAGGCTATTCACTTGTTAACAAGCAAAAAAGGAAGCCGCTCAACGGAGTGACTTCCTTTTTTTATTAAATATGATTGCGATATAAACCAACAACTTTACCTAAAATTGTCACGTTATCTAAAAGAATAGGCGCTAATGCATCATTTTCAGGCTGCAAGCGGATATGATCTACTTCTCGGAAGAATCGTTTACAGGTTGCTTCATCTTCATCGGTCATTGCGATTACGATGTCGCCATTATTGGCATTCGATTGCTTACGAACAATCACTTGGTCGCCATCTAGAATACCTGCGTTAATCATACTTTCTCCTCGAATCGTCAACATAAATAAAGTATTTTCTTCTGTACGTAAATCAGGAGGTAACGGGAAGAAATCTGATGCTTCTTCCACCGCTAAAATTGGTTCACCAGCAGTTACGACACCTAACATCGGAATAGTTGTCGGTTGAATTCCGATCTTTTCCAAGCCTTCTGGTGTTAATTCGATTGCTCGCGGTTTTGTTGGGTCACGTAAGATTAGACCCTTTTTTTCAAGACGAGCTAAATGTCCGTGAACGGTAGAAGTTGAGGATAAATCAACAGCCTTCCCAATTTCGCGAACGGTTGGCGGATAACCCTTTAATTCGACTTGTTCGTATATATATTTAAGTACTTCTAATTGTCTTGTTTCTGTACGTTTCGCCAAAACCCGCACCTTCTTTCAATTGATAAAATTAGTGTACCATAAAATGCGAACGAAATCAAACAAGCGTTCGTGTTTTATAAATATCAGAATATAGTTGTTTTTTTAAGGCAGTTCTTATAATATAGACAGTGAGAGTAAGGAGGGATTTTGATGTTATCGAAAGAAAAAATTGCCCGTATAAATGAATTAGCGAATAAAGCAAAAGTGGAAGAACTTAGTGCGAAAGAAAAAGTCGAACAACAAGAATTACGTAAAGAGTATTTAGAAGCATTTCGTGGAGGGATGCGTCACCATATCGAAGGAATGAAGGTCGTGGATCAAGAAGGGACCGATGTGACTCCTGAAAAACTAAAACAAATTCAACGTGAAAAAGGACTTCACAACAGAAAGTAATTGCTTTCATTGTCGAAATAAGCTACACTATGAATAAAGGTAAAAAAAACCTAAATTAGGAGATGATTTTTTTGTTTGACAAGACAGATCAATTGGGCGTTAATACAATCCGGACATTAAGTATTGAAGCCGTACAAAAAGCGAACTCAGGACATCCTGGTTTACCAATGGGTGCTGCCCCAATGGCGTATGCACTTTGGACAAAACATTTAAAGGTGAACCCAACAACTTCTAGAAACTGGGTTGATCGTGATCGTTTTGTACTTTCAGCAGGCCACGGCTCTGCAATGTTGTACAGCTTATTACATCTATCAGGATACAACGTAACAATTGACGATTTGAAAAATTTCCGTCAATGGGATAGTAAAACACCAGGGCATCCAGAAGTGCACCACACAGATGGTGTTGAAGCAACAACAGGACCTCTAGGACAAGGGATTGCTATGGCTGTTGGTATGGCAATGGCTGAAGCGCATTTAGCTGCAACTTATAATCGTGATAGTTTCCCTATTATGGATCATTACACGTACGCAATTTGTGGTGACGGCGATTTAATGGAAGGTGTTTCTCAAGAAGCAAGTTCAATGGCTGGTCATATGAAATTAGGTAAATTAATTGTCTTGTACGATTCAAATGACATCTCATTAGATGGACCAACTTCTAAAGCCTTTACTGAAAATGTTGGGGCTCGTTATGAAGCATACGGATGGCAACATATTTTAGTTAAAGACGGCAATGATTTAGATGAAATAGAGGCTGCGATTGAAGCGGCTAAAGCTGAAACAGATAAACCAACACTGATTGAAGTTAAAACAGTCATTGGTTACGGAGCACCAAAAGAAGGAACATCTTCCGTTCACGGCGCGCCAATTGGTGAAGAGGGCATTACAGCGGCTAAAGCTGTTTATGGTTGGGAATACCCTGACTTTACTGTGCCAGAGGAAGTCGCTGCTCGTTTTAAAGAAACGATGATTGACGAAGGCCAAAAAGCTGAAGAGGCTTGGAATGAGATGTTTAAGAACTATGAACATGCGCATCCAGAATTAGCCAAACAATTTAAAGAAGCTTTTGCCAACCAATTACCTGAAGGTTGGGAACAAGAATTGCCTAAATATGAACTAGGAACAAGTGCCGCAAGTCGTGTAACAAGTAAAGAAACGATTCAAGCTATTTCAAAAGTTGTTCCAAGTTTCTGGGGCGGTTCAGCTGATTTATCTGCCTCAAATAATACAATGGTTGCTGCAGAAAAAGATTTTGAACCTGGTCAATACGAAGGCCGTAATATTTGGTTTGGTGTTCGCGAATTTGCAATGGCTGCAGCAATGAACGGGATTCAATTACACGGTGGTAGCCATGTTTATGGCGGGACATTCTTCGTCTTTACTGACTACTTGCGTCCAGCAATCCGTTTAGCCGCTTTACAAAAAGTTCCTGTAACTTACGTCTTAACGCATGACTCTGTTGCGGTGGGTGAAGATGGGCCAACACACGAACCAATTGAGCAATTAGCAAGTGTTCGTTGCATTCCAAATGTTCATGTGATTCGTCCAGCAGACGGCAATGAAACTGTTGCTGCTTGGAAAATTGCTATGACTTCTACGGAAACACCAACTATTTTAGTTCTAAGTCGTCAAAACTTACCTGTTTTAGAAGGAACGTTAGAACACGCTTCTGATTCTGTTCAAAAAGGTGCTTATGTATTGTCACCACAAAAAGGTGAACAACCATCAGGGATTTTAATTGCGACTGGTTCTGAAGTAAATCTAGCAGTGGAAGCACAAGCTAAATTAGCGGAAGAAGGCATCGATGTATCTGTCGTGTCAATGCCAAGTTTTGATTTATTTGAAAAACAATCTGCTGAATATAAAGAAAGTGTGTTACCTAAAGCTGTGACAAAACGTGTGGCGATTGAAGCTGCAGCAAGCTTTGGTTGGGAACGCTATGTAGGAACAGAAGGCAAAACAATCACAATTGATCACTTCGGCGCTTCTGCACCTGGCGGTCTAGTTCTTGAAAAATTCGGCTTTACTCCTGAAAATGTGGTTAATACCTATAAATCACTATAAATAAAGATTAAAAAACCTGAATGCTTGTGATAGCATTCAGGTTTTTTTGCTTCATTTCTTTTTGGGAGCAAAGAGCATAAAGTGAAAAAATAATGCGAACAATTGGAACCCAATACCAGTTAAAGTAACACCAGACCAACCATAGTTTTGCCACATTAATGTACCAATCAATGAACCCAGTGAACCGCCGATGAAATAGAAAAACATAAAGACGGTATTGTTACGATTGCTGGCTTCTTCTCCCAAATTTTGGACGCGTGTTTGATTGGCTACTTGCCCAAATTGAGTACCGATATCTAAAACAATAATTGCTAAGATTAGTAAGACCACATGTGTTCCACCTAGAAAAAGTAAGATAAAACTACCGAACTGCATCAACAGGCCAATCAAAACAATCTTCCGCTCTGGATAATAATCGGATAGACGACCAATGATGGGTGCTACGAATGCTCCCGATAAACCAAAAATTGCTAAAATACCGACTTCTTTCGGTCCCCAATAATAAGCTGGACTACTAACAAAGAAAATTAATGTAGACCAAAAGATTGAAAAGGTTGCAAACATAAAAAAGCCATTGACAGTTGCTTCTCTTAACAAAGGTTGCGATTTGATTAGCTTAGGAAGACTTTTCAAAGAACCTAAATAAGTTAATCGATTTGAAGTTTGAGTATGTATCACTGTTTTGGGCAATTTTAATTGGAGTAGAACGACCAATGCTAACACGAATATTACGGCGATTAGGTAGACTGTTCGCCAAGAAGCTGCACTAGCAATGAAACCCGAGATCGTTCGAGACAATAAAATCCCTGTCAATAGTCCGCCAAGCATTCGACCTGTTACTTTACCACGGTTCGCTGGCCCCGCCATGACCGCTGCATAAGGAATAATGATTTGGGCGACAATAGAGAGCAACCCAATAAAAAAAGAAGAGAGTGCAAACAGGAGAAAACTTGGTGCAAAAAACGCAGCACTTAGAGACAGCGAGGAGAGCGCAGCTACTCGAATGATTAATTTGCGGCGATCAACGACATCGCCTAATGGAACAAGAAAAAGTAAGCCTAGCGCATACCCTAATTGGGTCAGCATAGTAACAAAACCAATAGAACCAATACTGACTTGAAAGGCCTGAGCAATTTGGGTGCCAATTGGTTGAATATAATACATATTGGCGACCACGACCCCGCAAGTTAACGCTAATAAAAACGTCACTTGATTTGTTAAACCCGATTGTTGTTTCTTCATCTAACCACCTACATTTCTATGTAATTCATTTTGTAATACAACAACTACTCGGTAATAGTTGTTTTGACTACAAAAACAGACTTCTCTTATAAAGTTTGTTCAAAAAGTGACAAGTCCATTAAAAAGTTTATCACAATAAATAAAGAAAAGTAAGAGGATAAATAACAAAAATCTCATCAAAATGAAAAGAAGAAGTGGTTGTTTTCACAAGTGTGAAGAGGGTTAATTAAATACAAACAAGATTTCAATTACATTACAGAAATTTTAAAACTCAAAATTTAATACGTTTATTTCTTGTTTCAATAGGAAATTAACGGTAAAATAGAAAAGTGAGACAGTGAGGAGGAAAAATGAATGAGCGAACAGTTAACAAGAAGTAGTAAACATATTCAAAAAGCTCTTAAAAAGCAAAAAGCTTATAAACGTGCTACCGCCGTTGCGGGGACTTCAATGATTTTAGCACCTGTGGTTGGTGCTGCGGTACCTGCCCAAGCAGAATCAAGCCAGCAAGCATTTATTAATGAAATCGGAAATTCAGCAGCAGCCGTTGCCAATAGCAATGATATGTATGCTTCCGTCATGATTGCTCAAGCGTTGCTAGAAAGTAGTTATGGTAGTTCTGGGTTAGCATCTGCACCGAACTATAACTTGTTTGGTGTAAAAGGAAGTTATAATGGACAATCTGTTTATATGCCAACAAAAGAATATTTAGACGGACAATGGGTGACCGTCACAGCAGCATTTAGAAGTTATAATTCTTATGCGGAATCGTTCCAAGATCATGCCAATGTTATTCGTTCCACTGCTTTTGGGGATACATACCATTATTCAGGCGTTTGGAAGAGTAATACTAGCAGTTATCGCGATGCAACAGCCGCTTTAGCTGGAAGTTATGCAACTGATCCAGGCTATGCCGAAAAATTGAATTGGTTAATTGAAGCATATAATTTAACTCAATATGATTGGGGAGCACCAGTCGCTCAAACCACTAGTTATTCAGATACAACGGGAACCGTTGATACAACAATCGATACAGCGGCTTCTGCAACAGCAACAGCAGAAACTGTGGCTAGTCAAAGTTACACTGTCGCAAACGGCGACACATTGTGGGACATTGCTGCACGTTTTGGAACGACAGTTGATAATTTAATGTCACTAAATGGATTAACATTGGATTCTGTTTTATCGGTGGGTCAAACCATCCAAATCGGTTAATTTTGCAATTATTTAGTTGAAGAAGGACCTTACAAAAGCGGCAGTTTTTGTAAGGTCTTTTATCGTGAAAATAGGTAGGGCTAGCAGCAATTATTTGATGAGCATAATCCGTTTTTTTATTTAATTTTTCACAAACTAAAATTCGTTTTTCTGGTAGAAATCGTTTTTTTGAGCTATGCTTAGAGAAAGAATTATTATATTGTTTGTAAAATTGGAGGATGTAGGATTATGACTAAAGGTTATGTAAAATCAGTAACAGAGTTAATTGGTCAAAGCCCAGTTGTGAAATTAAAACGGATGGTACCAGAAGGAGCTGCAGATGTTTTTGTTAAACTAGAGTTCTTTAATCCTGGTGGCAGTGTGAAAGATCGAATTGCTTTAAGCATGATCCAACAAGCCGAAGCAGATGGTCGCCTAAAACCTGGACAAACGATTATTGAGCCGACTAGTGGTAATACAGGCATTGGGTTAGCAATGGTAGGTGCTGCGTTGGGATATCCAGTTAAGATTGTGATGCCAGATACTATGAGTATTGAACGCCGCAAATTAATGCAAGCATATGGGGCTGATCTATTATTAACCCCTGGTGCCGAAGGAATGAAAGGGGCAATTGCAAAAGCTACAGCATTAGCAGAAGAACACGGGTACTTCATGCCTTTGCAATTTAATAATCCAGCTAATCCAATGGTACATGAACAAAAAACAGGAAAAGAAATTGTTGATGTCTTTGGTAAACGTGGCTTAGATGCGTTTGTTTCTGGTGTTGGCACTGGAGGAACCGTTACAGGAGTTGGCCATGAATTGAAACGGATTTTTCCAGATATTGAAATTGTTGCAGTAGAACCAACGGAGTCGCCTGTTTTAGAAGGTGGCGAACCAGGTCCACATAAAATCCAAGGAATAGGCGCTGGTTTTGTCCCAGAAGTTTTAGACACCACCGTTTATCAAAAAGTTGCCGCTGTTTCTAGTGAAGACGCATTAGAAACTGCTCGTTTAATGGGGCCAAAAGAAGGCATCCTTGTGGGGATTTCAGCAGGGGCAGCAATTAAAGCTGCCATTGATTTGGCAGTCGAATTAGGCGCAGGCAAACGTGTCTTAGCGCTGGTTCCAGATAACGGTGAACGTTATCTTTCGACAGCTCTTTACGAATTTCCAGAATAAAAAACACGCCAAAAAACGAGCATTTCTCTTAGTTTAGTAAAATGCTCGTTTTTTCCACGAGAATCCTACAATAATTCTTGTCAATCGTAATAAGAAATAGTATTATTTAAGAAAGATAGACAGGGGAGGGATACAAAGATGGACAACGTATTGGTTAAAAATGCACTTGCTGAATTAAAAGAAGCCAATATCCGAATTACTCCGCAACGTTATGCTATCTTGGAATATTTAATCGAAAATCATACACACCCAACAGCTGATGAAATTTATCGCGCACTAGAAGATCATTTTCCAAATATGAGTGTAGCAACGGTTTACAACAATCTACGTTTATTTACTGAAATCGGTTTCGTTCAAGAAATGAGTTATGGCGATGCATCTAGTCGTTTTGATTTTAGTTCGAAGAAACATTATCACGTGATTTGTCAAAAATGTGGTAAAATCGTTGATTTTCATTATCCAGGGTTAGAGGACGTTGAAATGGCCGCTAGTAAATTAACAGGCTTCGAAATTAATGAACATCGTTTAGAATTATATGGATTATGTCCAGATTGCCAACAAGCACAACAGGAGAATGTGTAAAAAATTACATACTGTTAAAAATTTATCAAAAGATAAGTCACTTGTCTAGGCAAATTTCACAAGCGTAAGAGTTTTCACTCTTATGCTTGTTTTTTTGTGTGGTTATTGACTTTTAAATTCTTAAAAACAAAAAATTAACTAGCTATTATTAAGAATTAGCAACAGTTTGTGAATTTTTTTATATGCGATTCACAAGCATAGAACTCGAATAAGCTTGATTCCTCTGATATATTTTAAACAGACAGAGGGAGACGTCACCTCTGCAAAACAAAGATTGTGAAAGAAGGGATTTACAACATGAAAGTCGTAGTCGTAGGATGTACCCATGCTGGAACTTCAGCAGTTAAAAGTATTTTAGCAAATCACCCGGAGGCGGAAGTCACTGTATATGAAAGAAATGACAATATTTCCTTCCTATCTTGCGGAATTGCCTTGTACGTTGGAGGCGTAGTTAAAAATGCTGCTGATTTATTTTATTCAAATCCAGAAGAACTGGCTTCTTTAGGAGCAACAGTGAAGATGGAACACAATGTTGAAGAAATCAACGTGGACGACAAAACTGTTATAGCGAAAAACTTACAAACGGGCGCAACTGAGACCGTTTCTTATGATAAATTAGTGATGACAACTGGTTCTTGGCCAATTATTCCACCAATTCCAGGAATTGATGCTGAAAATATTTTATTATGTAAAAACTATTCACAAGCCAACGTGATTATTGAAAAAGCGAAAGATGCCAAACGTGTCGTTGTCGTTGGTGGCGGTTATATTGGTATTGAATTAGTAGAAGCTTTTGTAGAATCAGGTAAAGAAGTCACTTTAGTTGACGGGTTAGACCGCATTTTAAATAAATATTTAGATAAGCCATTCACAGATGTTCTAGAAAAAGAATTAGTTGATCGTGGCGTTAACTTAGCTTTAGGTGAAAATGTCCAACAATTCGTAGCGGATGAGCAAGGAAAAGTGGCAAAAGTTATTACACCAAGTCAAGAATTCGAAGCAGATATGGTGATTATGTGTGTTGGTTTCCGTCCAAATACAGAATTATTAAAAGATAAAGTTGACATGTTACCAAATGGTGCAATTGAAGTCAATGAGTATATGCAAACAAGCAATCCTGATATTTTTGCTGCGGGTGATAGTGCAGTTGTTCACTACAACCCAAGTCAAACAAAAAATTATATCCCATTAGCAACGAATGCTGTTCGTCAAGGTATGTTAGTAGGTCGTAATTTGACTGAACAAAAATTGGCTTATCGTGGCACACAGGGAACTTCTGGCTTATATTTATTCGGTTGGAAAATTGGTTCAACAGGTGTGACAAAAGAAAGTGCCAAATTAAACGGACTAGATGTCGAAGCAACTGTTTTCGAAGATAACTATCGTCCAGAGTTTATGCCAACAACTGAAAAAGTTCTGATGGAATTAGTCTATGAAAAAGGAACACAACGCATTGTTGGTGGTCAATTGATGTCTAAATATGATATCACACAATCTGCCAATACTTTATCATTAGCGGTCCAAAATAAAATGACTGTCGAAGATTTAGCGATTTCTGATTTCTTCTTCCAACCACATTTTGATCGCCCTTGGAACTACTTAAACTTATTAGCCCAAGCCGCTTTAGAAAATATGTAATTAATAATAGAAAAAGAGCCTGGGCCAAAAATCACTTTGGATTTTTGGCCCAGGCTTAAAAATTGATAAACGGCGGGGACAGAAGCAACTCCTTCGGAAATAAGCCGAAATTCTCCAAAAATTAAAGAACAATTTTCGGAAATTCCTTCTTATTTCTCGGAGTTAAACACTTCTGTCCCGACCTCTTTTTGTTAGTCACTAAGCGCTCCAGTTGTTTGGTTCATTAATGCCATTAATTGCTCTTTCGTTGTTCGTTTGATAGAAAGAGGGGGGAGATTATCTAAAGAAAAATAAGCACAATTCGAGGTTTCAATGTTTTTTTCAAAGGGATGATTTTCTAAAATCTCACAAGAAAAGATCATTTTATAGTACTGAAATAGTTGAGGAATGTCTTTTCGTTTATCTGTATCATAAACAGCAAGCAATTCTTTTGCTGTAACAACTAAGCCAGTTTCTTCCAATACTTCTTTTTCAATATTTTCTTTAGGGGAGCAGCCAATTTCGGCATAGCCACCAGGTAATGACCATTCTTTGGTCCGTAAATCTTCAACTAATAAAAAACGATTCTCTTTTTTTATCAAACCGCGAACATCTACTTTCGGTGTTGGATAACCTTCCTCTTTAGTTAAGATTTTTTCTAAGTCGGGCAAAACAGTCGCTTCGTGTCCGGTTGTGCTAATAAGTTGTAACGTAAGTTCTCGTAGTTCTTGGTAACGTTCTTGATCAAAAGCATCTTTCCCGTAAAAAAGACCTGCATCTGCCAATGCTAGCAACCGCTTATAGGTGTTCAGATAATCCATATACGCACGCTCCTCATAGACTTAATACGTTTAGTTTAACAGAAAAAAATAAAGGAAGGGCAGATTTAGCGAGAAAAGGCGTCGTTTTAAGGAAATAATAAAGAATAAATGACTAACTTACATTTTTAAACTACCTATGCTATTATTTAATAAAAAGGATTGTGTATACAATAATTTTGTTATGTAAACAAAAAGGAGGTTGTAAATTGAAAGAATTTATAATTATAAGGGAAAAAAATGCAGATAAAAAGACTCAGGCAGCACAAGAAGTATTGTTTAATCTTCCAGAATGGTTTGGCCTTGAAAAAGAGACCCGCAAGTATATCGATATAGCTAGCACTTTACCTATGTGGGTGGCAAAGGATGTAGAGAATAAAATACTCGGTTTTATAACACTTTCAGAAACAAGTAAAGATACAGTAGAAATCCATTGTATGGCAGTTAAAAAGCGGTATCATCGCAAAGGTATCGGCAAGTTATTGATAGAAATCGTGGAAACGCATTCTAAAAATAACTATTTTTTTATTCAAGTCAAAACAGTTGACGAAGGAAATTATTCCGTGTACGATCATACTATTCGTTTTTACGAATCATTGGGTTTTAAGCGCCTTGAGGTTTTTCCGACATTATGGGACGCTTGGAATCCTTGTTTAATTTTAATTAAACACTTGATTTAATCTACAAAGGAGTTTTAGTATGTCAGTATTTATTAGAGAGTGTACCGTCGCAGACGTACCAGAATTAGAGGCCATTTGCCAAGAGACTTTTGCAGATACTTATGGAGATGGCGAAAACGAAGAAGATTTACAGGCACATTATGAGAGGAAATTTAGTCCAGCAGTTTTAGAAAGCGAAATCTTACATAAAGATTCGCAATATTTCTTTGCTTTTTATAATAATGAACTTGCAGGTTATGTGAAATTAAATCACGGTGATGCTCAGATTACCTATCAACATCCACAAGCGTTACAAGTTGAGCGCATTTATATTCGTAAATCTTTTAAGCGTTTAGGCTTAGGCAAACATTTGATTACGAAAGCAATTGAATTAGCGGAAGAAGCAGAAAAAGAGACGGTTTGGTTAGGTGTTTGGGAACATAATCATCCAGCGCAAAAATTTTATCAATCATTAGGCTTCGTCAAAACAGATGAACATGATTTTTATATGGGAAATGAACGCCATACCGATTATACAATGACGAAACAGTTAAAAGAGTCAACGTAAAGCAAAAACAAGGAAACGGACGCAATGAAGCCGACGATTCCTTGTTTTTTTATCTTAAAATTGTGAAGGAGATTTTCCATAATATTTTTTGAATAATTTACTGAAATGATAGGCATCTTCGTAACCAACCGTTTTTGCCACTTCTTTGACACTTAAGGAATCATTTTTCAGCAATTCTTTCGCATGGTTTAAGCGGATTTGAATTAAATAATTGATTGGCCCAACGCCTGTGGCCGCTTTAAAGGTTTTCGACAAATAAGTCGGGGTAACATATAACATTTCAGCTAACTGTTCCAAAGTAATTTCTTCGTCATGGTGCGTTTCCAGATAATAAATCGTATGATTGACTAAATTTCGTTTTCTTTTTTCCGTTTTCGATAGCCGAGTTTCAATTTTATTTTCTTGATCAACTGCTAAGCTTCTTAAAATATAAACCAATAGTTCAATAACTAAAGCTTTAATTTGTAACGCTGATTCAACTTCTTGATGGTTTAATTCATGAACAATTTGCCAAGCTTTTTCTAAAAAAGCACCATGTAAATGACTTAAATCTAATAAAGCTGATTTATTTGGAAATACGTTTCGCTCTAAGCCTTCTAAATAGAGATTTGAAATGCCAATGTGTAGTTGATGTGAGTAAGTTCCTGCTTTTTGTTGCTCACCATGTTCCGTTCGCGGATTAAAAAGAAACACTGTACCAGCAGTGGCATGGTACTGTTGCCCTTGAACAATATATTCAGATTCACCTTCTAAAAGAATAGATATTTCCAGAAATTCATGATGATGACAATTATAAGGGTGGGTCTCTTCGTTCCAAGGATCAAAGGCATATAAAATTTCAGGATTAAACGTTCGACTATTTGTGTAGTTCATAAAAAATCACTCCTACTTGTATCCGCTTTCTATACTATATTGTACATCAAAATATACAAGAATGCCCATTTCTTTTCCTATAAAAAAACAGTAATCTTATACACGTCCATAAAAACAAGAGAGAGTAGGGGAGAAAATGAATAGTTTTGAATGGATTTGGCAATATGCTAAAAAAAATAAGAATAAGTTACTGCTAGCTGTTATTTTTGTCGTTATTAACGCTATTTTAATTGTTATTATTCCATTGTTATCTGGCAGAATTGTAGACCAAGTAATCAATCAGGGGAAAACTGAAGAGCTTGTCCCAATTCTTGGGGTTATGATTGGGGTGACCGTTATTCGGACAGTTGTTCGTTATAGTTATCAAGTCTTGTTTGAATCGGTTGGACAATCTGCGTTATTTGACTTAAGAAAAGATATGTATGTCAAACTTCAAGAATTAGATTTTGATTTCTTTAATCATACACGTGTTGGCGACATTATGGCGCGAATGACAGGGGATACAGACGCTATCCGCCATTTTGTTTCTTGGGTCACTTATAACCTCTTAGAATGTATTTTATGGTTCATCGCAGCCGTGATTGTGATGGGGATGATCAATTGGCAATTGATGCTAGCATTAATTTTAATTACACCTTTGATTTTTCTGTTAACACAAAAAATGTCGAAGGAATCGCATCCGGTATTTTTTGAGATTCGGGAAAGTTTTTCTCGGTTAAATTCAATGGTCGAAGAAAATATTGGTGGAAATCGGGTGGTTAAAGCTTTTTCTCAAGAACCTTATGAAATTGAAAAGTTTAACAAGCACAATGAAGACTATAAAAAATGGAATATGGCTTCTGCAGATGTCTCTAAAAAATATTTACCGTGGTTAGACGGTTTTGCAGGTAGTTTAAATGTTATTGCCTTAGTTCTTGGTGGCCTCTTTGTAATTCAAGGTCGGATGACAATTGGTGATTTAGTGGCCTTTAACGGTTTTCTCTGGATGTTGAACATGCCGATGCGAATGAGTGGCTGGTTGATCAATGATGTGCAACGCTTTACGGCATCGTCCATTAAAATTCGTCAGTTATTAGCAACGAAACCGAAGATTCCCATTGCTCGGGAAAAAGAAGCAGAACCGATCCAAGGCTATGTGACGTTTGATCACGTGTCCTTTCATTTTTCAGATGATCCAGAAACCCCCATTTTATCGGATGTTTCATTTTCAGCAAAACCTGGTGAAACAATTGGTATTTTAGGGGAAACTGGTTCAGGCAAAACCACTTTAGTTAACTTAATCGCTCGGTTCTATGATCCAACCAAAGGCACTGTTTATATTGATGGAAAAGATGCTAAAAGCTATTCTGTTCGTAAATTGCGAGAAAATATCTCCATGGTTATGCAAGATGTCTTTCTTTTTTCCAATACGATAGAAGATAACATTGCTTTTGGTAATACATTGGCTAACTTGGAACAAGTGCAAATGATGGCTGAAATTGCCGATGCCCATAGCTTTATTTCCAGAATGCCCGAAGGTTATGCAACAATTGTTGGTGAACGCGGCGTTGGCCTATCTGGTGGCCAAAAACAGCGGATTTCACTGGCCCGTGCCTTAACCAAAGATCCAGCTATTTTAATTTTAGATGACACAACTTCTGCTGTTGATATGGAAACAGAATCAAAAATTCAAAAAGAACTAGGTCGTTTGACGGAAAAGAAAACGACATTTATTATTGCCCACCGAATTTCTTCTGTGAGAGAGGCCAATTTAATTTTGATGATGGAAAAAGGCCGTGTGGTGGAAAGCGGTACGCATAGCGAATTAGTCGAACAAAAAGGCAAATATTTTGACGTATATCAAAAACAATTAGGTCTGACAAAGGAAGGTGAGTCGCGTGGCTAGAAATACGTTTGATGTGGATGAGACTTTAGAAAAAGAATTTAATTGGTCTCACTATAAACGATTAGGCGCCTATATTAAGCCTTACAAAAAAGCTGTTTTTAAAACATTGTTTGTCATCATATTAGCTAATCTGGCAAGTATGTTAGGCCCTTACTTTACTAAAATTGCGATTGACCAAGTAATTCCACAAAAGAATCTCTCGTTACTCTTGATACTAGGGGCTATTTTCCTATTTTCCTTGGTGATTATTGGTTGGTGTATGCGTTATCGAATATATGCCATCACAGAAATTGGACAAGATATTTTAAAAGATATGCGTTTTTCAATTTTTGAGCATCTACAAAAATTACCATTTTCTTATTTTGACAGTCGGCCGCATGGAAAAATCTTAATTCGGGTAGTCAATTACATCAATACGTTAAGTGATTTATTAAGTAACGGATTGATCAATTTAATTTCTGATTTATTTAATGTGATTATTACCTTAATTTTTATGTTATTTATTGATGTGAAATTAACCTTATACAGTTTACTGCTATTGCCTGTGTTGTTCGTGATGGTTCTGTTTATCCAAGGGAAACAACGGAAAGCTTACCAAGAGCTTAGCAATAAACAATCAAACTTAAATGCCTATATTCATGAAAGTATTTCAGGAATTAAAATTACACAATCTTTTGCACGAGAAGATGAAAATTTCCAGATTTTTAACGAAGTAAGCGAAGAATATCGTCAATCCTTTATGAAAGCTGTGCGTGTCCAGTATTTATTATGGCCAGCAGTGCAAAATATATCCGTTATTACGACTTGTTTTATCTATTTCGTAGGAATCCGTCAATTAGGTGTGTCCGTTACCACTGGGACGCTAATTGCTTTTATTGGTTATATCAATAACTTTTGGAATCCGGTCATCAATATTGGTAACTTCTACAATTCTCTGATTACTGCAACTGCCTATTTGGAAAGGATTTTTGAAACGATGGATGTTGTTCCAGAAATTCAAGATGCGCCGCACGCTATTGAGTTGCCGCCAATTAAAGGAACCGTCGACTTTCAGCATGTTTATTTCCGTTATGAAGAAGGAAAAAATATTTTGACCGATGTTAGTTTTCATATTGAGCCAGGACAAACAATCGCCTTGGTTGGGCCAACAGGTGCGGGTAAAACAACAATCATCAATTTATTAAGTCGTTTTTATGATGTGAATGAAGGGGCCGTTAAAATTGATGGTTATGATGTTCGCGATGTGACACTCCGTTCGTTAAGAAAACAAATGGGGGTAATGCTTCAAGATACGTTTATTTTTTCAGGAACGATTATTGAAAACATTCGGTACGGAAATTTAGCAGCCACAGAGGAAGAAGTCATCCAAGCCGCAAAAATTGTTCGTGCGCACGATTTTATCAAGGATTTAAAAGATGGCTATGAAACAGTTGTGGAAGAGCGGGGTAGTACACTCTCGGCAGGACAACGCCAATTAATTTCATTTGCTCGTGCTTTACTGGCAGATCCCAAAATTTTAATTTTAGACGAAGCAACCTCCAGTATTGATACAAAAACAGAAGAATTGTTACAAGAAGGACTACAACAACTTCTAAAAGGACGGACATCGTTTATTATTGCTCATCGGCTTTCTACCATCAAAAATAGCGATAAAATTTTCTATATTGATGGTGGTCGTATTGTGGAAGAAGGATCTCATGATCAACTAATGGCAAAACATGCGTTATATCATCATTTATATCAATCGCAATACGACTTATTAAAGAGCTAGATGATAAAACAGAGAAAATTCTTAGTTGAATCTTTCTCTGTTTTTCTGTATCGTAACCTTAACAAAGGAAAAAATGATGAGGTGCCAAATGAAGCGGAATTTTGAAGTGGAATTAACAACATTATGTATGATTAGAAATCAGAAAAATGAAATCCTTGTGCAAGAACGACAAAAAAAGGATTGGCCTGGTTGGACGTTCCCTGGCGGACATGTTGAAAAAAACGAGGGCATGGAAACAGCCATGGTTCGCGAACTCCTTGAAGAAACAGGATTAGTGCTGAAACCACAATTAGTAGGTGTTGCAGAATGGCTGAATGATTGTTCGGGTGCGCGGGAATTAGCCGCATTATTCATTGCAGAAACAGCGGATGAACTACCAGAAGAAACGGAACAACCCTTGTTTTGGGTCACTGAAAAAGAATTGCGAGAAGGTCCTTTAGCTGGCAGTTTAGCAGAACTTTTCCCAGTATTTTTTGGCGAAAAGCAATTTTATTTTAAAAATAATACAGCTTAATGATTCAAACCTAAAAGATTAAATCAATCCCACTTATTAAAAGAGAGAAAATCTAAAATTAAACATTGCTATTTATAAGCAATGTTTGCTATTCTTAATAAAAGGGAATTAATTTTTTATATAATGAGGGGGAAAAAGTGTGTTAAAAAGAAAAGTGGGGATTATCGCAGGCGTTTTCTGTTCAGCTCTGTTACTGACAGGCTGTGGCAAAAGCGCGAAAGATGAGTTCATTCAAGGGATTGGCAATCAAAACGCACAAGAATCTGGGGTTTGGGATTTCTCTATGTCAATTAGTGACATGAAATTTTCACAAGAAGATGGTGCACAAACGAATCCTATGATTGGGATGCTCATCACGCAAATCAAAGACGCATCGCTTTCTGGGAAGATTCAAGTAGATGCCAAAAAAGAAAAAGCATTCAGCTTAGAGATGAAATTAAAAGCGATGGGCATGGATGTACCGATTTCATTGATTGGATCATTAGATAATGAGGGCAAAGAGTCAAAACTCTATTTAGCAACAGATATGATGGAATATATTGTCGCTGTCGCAGACTCAATGTCTGAAGGTGCTATTGATAGTTCTCAGTTAGATACAGAAAAACTAAAAGGGAAATACATTGATCTTTTAGCCATGAACGAGGAAAGTGCGAAAGAATGGCAAGATACAATCAAAGAGTATCAAGAATCGGAAAAAGAACGAAAACAGTCTGCTAAGGAATACAAAGAGTTTTTAGAAGGATTAGACAAGGATACGTTCGAGAAAAAAGGGGACACCATTACCCATACGTTTACAAAAAAAGAATTACAAAAGTTAATCAAAATTACGACAGAAGCATCTGAGAAAGGTAAAGAACAAGATCCTTTCGAAAAAGTTAAAGATGTTTCTGCTAAAGTTTCTGTTAATACAAAAGAAAATAAAACAAATATGTTGATTAATGTGAAACCGCAACAAGACAAGAACGTTGACATGGGACTTGAATCATTATCTAGTAAAATTAGCATTACACAAAAAGCCAAAAAAGCGACGATTTCAATGCCTAAGAAAGAAAATATTTTATCAGAACAAGAAGTTGAAAAAATATTTTCCGATAGCACCTCTATGACAGGTCTATCGACTGAAGACACGACTGTTGCGATCAATCAATAACGCTGAATGACCAATAAAAACGGTCCCTCAAAAAAAGTAACGAAAGACCTAGCATCCCAATCATGCTAGGTCTTTTTTGAATAAAAAAACAGCATTTTAGTTTTCTTTGAATTATTGGTTGTTATTTTTGGTGGTGTAAACAGTTTAAAATTAATACATTTGTTTTTGATTTAAATTCTACTGCTATTTTTAATCATTCTATTAAATAACAAATGTTTTTGAGTGTTTTTAAGCATTATTTTTGTTATGCAGAGTGGTTTTTTTATACAATGAGTATAATTTTAGATGAAGGAGTGTTTTAGGTGAAAAATCAACATTTAACTACGTCACAAGGAAGTCCTGTTGGCGATAATCAAAATTCGCTAACTGCAGGAGAATTTGGTCCTGTCCTAATCCAAGACGTTCATTTATTAGAAAAATTAGCTCATTTTAATCGTGAGCGCGTACCAGAACGGGTTGTTCATGCCAAAGGTGCTGGTGCTCATGGAATTTTCAAGGTGAGCCAATCAATGGCACAATATACTAAAGCCGATTTTTTATCTGAAGTTGGCAAAGAAACACCTTTATTCGCTCGTTTTTCAACTGTAGCTGGAGAGTTAGGTTCATCAGATACATTGCGTGATCCTCGCGGTTTTGCGCTTAAATTCTATACAGACGAAGGAAATTACGACTTAGTTGGCAATAATACGCCCATTTTTTTCATTCGTGATGCAATTAAGTTTCCAGATTTTATTCATAGCCAAAAAAGAAATCCACGGACGCATTTGAAAAGTCCAGAAGCTGTTTGGGATTTTTGGTCTCATTCACCGGAAAGCCTTCATCAAGTAACAATTTTAATGAGTGATCGTGGCATTCCGTTGTCGTTCCGTCACATGCATGGTTTTGGTAGCCATACATTCAAATGGGTCAATGCTGCTGGAGAAGTATTTTTTGTTAAATATCACTTCAAGACGAATCAAGGAATCAAAAATCTAGAGAGTCAATTAGCAGAAGAAATTGCTGGGAAAAATCCCGATTTCCATATTGAAGATTTGCATAATGCAATTGAAAATCAAGAATTTCCTTCTTGGACATTATCTGTGCAAATTATCCCGTATGCAGATGCGTTAACAATGAAAGAAACACTTTTTGATGTAACAAAAACGGTTTCTCAAAAAGAGTATCCGCTGATTGAAGTTGGCACGATGACTTTAAATAGAAATCCAGAGAATTATTTTGCAGAGGTTGAACAAGTAACCTTTTCACCAGGGAATTTCGTTCCTGGTATTGAAGCTTCTCCAGATAAATTATTGCAAGGACGTTTGTTCGCTTATGGGGACGCGCATCGTCATCGCGTGGGCGCTAATAGTCACCAATTGCCGATCAACCAAGCAAAAGCGCCTGTAAATAACTACCAAAAAGACGGCAATATGCGTTTTGACAATGGCAATAGCGAAATTAATTACGAACCAAATAGTTATACTGAAACACCAAAAGAAGATCCTACGGCGAAAATTAGTTCTTTTGAAGTTGAGGGAAATGTTGGTAATTATAGCTATAATCAAGATCACTTTACACAAGCAAACGCTTTGTATAATTTGCTGCCAAGCGAAGAAAAAGAAAACTTAATTAACAATATAGCGGCATCTTTAGGTCAAGTGAAAAATCAAGAAATCATCGCGCGTCAAATTGATTTGTTCACTAGAGTAAATCCAGAATATGGAGCACGTGTCGCACAAGCCATCAAGCAACAAGCATAATTTATATAACGTACGTGACAAAACCAGTCTAGATAAACTAAAGACTGGTTTTGTTTGCTTTTCAATGCTTTCTACTCTACTTTGTATAATGTATATTATGTTAACTAGAATAAAATAAAAAACTTTAGCCGATAACTTGCCACTTCTCTTTCGACCAATCAATTCACCCAACTAACCTTACAGTTGTTTGCTAAGCTAGTTGGGTTTACTGTTTATTGAAACCTTGGATTGTTCATTTCTTGATGAATTTCTTTGCTCGCTTCATATAGAAATAATGTTTGTTTTTTACTTGATGCATAATCGACAATGGGTTTTGGATAATTTTCTCCTAAATGTACATGATATTGCGTTTGTAAGGCTTCGTTCATTAAATTTGGTTGATGAATATACTTTTGTGGCACTTGTTTAAGTTCTGGGACATATTTTTTGATGAACTGGCCGTCATTATCAAATTTTTTTGACTGGATAATTGGATTAAAAATCCGAAAATACGGGACAGCGTCCGTTCCTGTCGAAGCAGCCCATTGCCAGCCACCGATATTATTGGCGGCATCATAATCAATCAACATTTTTTGAAAGTATTTTTCACCCCAACGCCAATCGATGTGTAAATTTTTAACTAAAAAAGAGGCAGTAATCATTCTTAAGCGATTGTGCATCCAACCAGTTTGATTCAGTTGTCGCATTGCGGCATCAATTATAGGGTATCCCGTCTCCCCTTTTTGCCACTTGGCAAACATTTCTGGGTCATTTGTCCATTGAATATAACGAAATTTTTCTTGAATAGCTTCCTCTTTTTGTTGTGGAAAAGCACTATAGATCATATTGTAAAAGTCACGCCAAGCTAATTCTTTTTTGAAGGTTTCTTTACTTAAGCTAGAAGGCGCAGATGCAAGCTCTTGCCAAATGGTGCGAATCGAAAGTTCTCCCGTTCTTAAAAAAGTAGACAGATGACTCGTTTGATCCTGATAAGGAAAATCACGCTTATTTTCATAGGATTGAAGTTTTTGATCAATAAAAGTATTTAAGCGCCTTCTGGCTGTTTCTTCGCCGACACTATAGTGTGTTAAAGGAATTCTCGCAATCTGTTCCCCATATGCTGCTTCCTCTTCTGGAAAAAGACACGCACTAAAAATTTTTTCAGCTGTATAGGAAACAGGAATCGGGGTTTCTTTAGGCGCCTCTTTCCATTTATTGTAATAGGGCGTAAACACTTGGTACTTGCTGCCATCGTTCTTCTTAATTTCTTCAGAGCCATGCAAATAGGCATCTTGAAAAGAGAAAGACTGAATATTATTTTCTTCAAAAAAGCGCATAGCTTGCTGGTCCCGCTTTGCCCCAAAGCCACAAGTATCTTCATTAAAATAAATGGCCTGCCAATCGGGTAATTTGCGTTTCAAACGTGAAAATAAATCTAATGGTTCGCCGACCATGATTTGTAAATGTGCCTCTTGATCGATTCGTTCTTTAAACGAGGCTAAACTTGCAAAAAAAGCGTTATGATTAGCACTTTCTTGAATAAATTGTTGAGGATTCATTTGGAATAATAAAATCAATTCATCAGCTGCAGAATTTTGTAACGCGTGTGCTAATGCTTTATTATCTTGTAATCGTAAATCACGTCTAAACCACATTACTCTTTTCATTTTTAAATCCTCCTAAATACTTCGTCTTGCTTATCGTAACCGTGACTGCTGATTTTTAAAAGCAACTTGCCTAGACTTTTCAAAAAGCCGATAAAAACTGGATTTTCAGCTTTTATCGGCTTTTTGATTAAATTAATAGGAAATATTAAAAGCTTTCATATCTTTCTCAATATATTGTAGGACTTCTGTATTGCCAAAAAATTGTGTAAAATAATAGGCTTGACGATAGTCATCGGCTGTGTCTTCCCCGAGCATTTGTTTGTTAAAGGCTTTTTCATATAAAAGATAATCTAGCAAATAAATGGAGTGTTTGTCACGACAAATCTGAATCCCTTTTTCGCTTAAAATGACACTTTTTTGGTAGTCTTTCATTTCCGAGTAGAATTTAGCAGAATTATAATAAATTCTACAACGCTCCAAGGAACATTCTAATTTAAATTGTTCCAATTCTTGTAATGATTTTTCGTAATATACTTGCGCTTTTCTCATATCTTTTTCCAGTTCATATAGCGTACCTAGCGCATTCAGGCTTAAAATGTTGTAAATATTGACTTTACGGTCAATTTCCGCGCCCCGGTATAGGTAAAACAAGGCTTCTGCTTTATCTTTTTTTCCTAATAAACAAGTAATTCCCTTATAATATAACAATTTAGTCGTTAGTTCATTATTAGATAAGATAAGACCTTCAGGCACTTCTTGTAATAAATTGTAGGCCTCTAAGTGAAATAACCGTAAAGATAAATCCTCGACTTTGTTTAGTAGATTTTCAATTTTCTTTTCTTCAGAAATCATCATGCATTCTTCTACTTCTAAATCTAATCGGAGGCAAATAGATGAGAAAATATCTAAACTGTCACATAGATTACGGTTTTCAATATTACTAATTGTTGCTTGCGTACAGATGCCGTTAGCCAGCTCTGATTGTGTGATTTTTTTAAGTTTTCTCGCTTGTTTTATTTTGTCTCCTGCTACCTTCACGAACAGACCTCCACTTGTATTATTATGTAAATTCATTAAAAAATGTTATACTTTGATTATCAATTAAAGGAGGTACATGCTATGTTTGATTTACTTGCATTATTGACTGGAACATCAACTTATGGCAACGTTCCCCATGTTTAATTAGTCAATGCGTGTCAAGTATGGTCTTCCATACTTGGCATGTTTCCTTTAAAACTGACTCAATCATACTACAAACGGATAGACAAATACAACCGAAAATCATTGGTTTTTTCTTAAGAAAAGAACAGTAAGAAGTGATAACTACTTCTTGCTGTTCTTTTGTTTAGTTAGGTGTATTTAGGTTTAAAATGATTTGTTCCGGCGTAATTTCATTATGATCTGACATCATTGGCTCTACACTTAAATAACTTGAAGTATTTGTAATGATAACCATGACAGTTGAGTCAAGCCCAGCTTCTTTAATGGCTTTTCGATCGAACGTTCCTAAAAGATCTCCTTTTTTAACACGGTGACCTTGGGTTACTTGTGTCTGAAAGACCTCCTGCCCCAATGTGACAGTATCAATTCCTATATGAATTAATACTTCAGCTCCTGCGTCCGTTTGGATACCATAAGCGTGCCCAGTTTCTGCAACCAAGTTTAATAAACCATCTGCAGGCGCGTAAACCTTGTTCGCTGTTGGCATGATTGCTAAACCTTTGCCCATCATCTCGCTTGAAAATACCGGGTCATTAACAGCAGTAAGATTCATGGCGTAACCAGTTACCGGAGAAAAAAGTTGTTCATCTAAGGTATTGTGTTGCATTTCAAAGACTTCGCGTTCTTCCTCTTCGATTACTTTATCTGAAATCAAAACTTCTTGCGGAATTGCAAATAGACTGGTTAATGCATAACATACACCGACAGATAAAAGTGCGACTAATAAATAGATCACTAATTGATGTGCACTATAGATATACATTAAGAAAGAAGGAATAACGGCTAATCCATAAGAATTTGATTGAATATGAAAAATAGCTAAGATTGCTCCGCCTAAACCTGACGTAAACAAGACACATAGCAGCGGTTTTAAGTTCCAACGAATAAGTAATCCAAATAACACAGGCTCACTAACTCCAAATAATTGAGACAACATAGAACCAATGGCTGTCGACTTCACTTTGCTATCTTGCGCTTTTTTCGCAAAGGCTAAACAACTGCCAACGTTAGCAAACCCATACATGGCACATATTGTAATCAATGCATTAAATCCTGTATTTGCTAATAATGATGTTTCTACCATAGTTAGTGTATGATGAATACCAATCAAAACCATTAAAGGATATGAGGCACCAATCACGAAACCACCTAATCCTAAGGGCAACCCAATCAACCATTGGACAACATCTACCATGCCTAACTCAACGGTATGCAAAATTGGGCCAATTCCGAGAATCATGATTAAAAAAGTAATTAACATAGTCATAAAAGGTGTAAAAATTTGATCGAGAATATTCGGCATCTTTTTTCGGAAAAAAAGTTCAATCTTTGCGCCAATTATACCAGCAGCAATTGCACTTAAAACGGATCCTTGTGCACCGACAACTGGGATAAAACCAAAAGCCATAATAGCTTTCACGCCAGAATCTGGTGTTGCAACTGCATAAGCGTTTGGTAAAATGGGTGATACCATCATTAAACCAATAACAATCCCGATTACAGGTGTCGCATTAAATGCTTTAAAGGTAGACCAAACAATCAAAGCTGGCAAAAAGGCAAAGACGGTATCTGTAATGACAGAGACAATTTGTTGAAAGCTTTCAGGAATATTGGCTACACTTGCTCCGAATAATTGTAAAAAAGTGTCGTTAAAAATAACACCTTTTAACCCTAGGAACAATCCTGTTGCTGCAATTACTGGAACAATTGGAATGAATATTTCACTTAAAATGCGCATTGTTTTGCGCATGCCCGTTTCATTATTTTTTAAAATTGCTGTTTGCTCTGCTTTTGACACAACATTGATTCCAAGTTTTTCTATTTCATCATACACTTTAGTTACAATGCCAGTTCCTAAAATCACTTGGTATTGACCGCCATTATAAAAGACACCTTTTACTAAATCAATTTTTTCTAGTTGTTTACCATCTACTTGTTCGTGGTCCTTCAAAATAAAACGTAACCGCGTTTGACAATGGGTGACCGATATAATGTTATCCATACCGATTAATTGAATAATGTCTTTGGCTGCCTGCTTATAATTTTCTGCCATGTTATACTCCTCCTAGCTACTCATTTATAGTAATCAATAGTCCTTGATAGCTTTTTAATAATGTTCCCTGCTGAACTAACTGCTCTCGTTCTTCAGACTGTGTATCAAAAATAACTGTGCCATTAACTAAATAATGAGGGATTGGAACCGCCTCACCAAAATTAAAAAAGGCGTAAATCGTTTTTTCATTTAATTTGCGTTTATAAGCAATAACATTATCTGGAAGATTCGATAGTCCCTCAAATGTTCCATAAAGTAAGATGTCTGTATAGGGACTCTTTTGACGAAATGCAATCATCCGCTTATAGAAATGAAAAATACTTTGACTATTTTTTATTTCTGCTTCGGCATTGATTTCTTTATAATTATCCACCATTCCTAACCAAGGTTTGACGCTTGAAAAACCGCCATACATAGAATCATTCCATGGAAAAGGCGTGCGGGCATTGTCTCGACTACGCAAATTGACAAGTGACAAGGCTTCTTTGGGCGTAAATCCTTCTTTTATTGCTCGATAGTATTGATCAATGCTAGAAATATCATCGAATTCATCAATCGAACCCCTTTCAAAATTGGTCATTCCTAATTCTTGTCCTTGGTAAATAAAAGGCGTGCCCCTTAAAAAGAAATACATGGCGCCGAATGTTTTAACCGCATTTGGCTGTTGAGCCTGTTCTTTTAAATATTTCGTTGTCGCTCGAGGTTGATCATGATTTTCGATAAAATTCGCACTCCAACCAGCCTCTTGCATGGCTTCTTGTTGTTTGAAAATTAATGTGCGTAAATCATTCCAAGACCAATCGATTCTATAAAACCATTCGCTTCCTGATTTCACATCCAAATCAGCCCATTTGAAGTCAAAAATCATGTCGAAATACCCTGTTTCTCCAATAAATTCTGATAAATTTTGATAATTGACGCCGGCCGCTTCAGCAACTGTGACAATATCAAAACCAGCAAAAGCTTTTTCTTTTAACTCGTTCAGAAAGTCACTCATTCCTGGCATGTTTCTACTCGCTTTTGTTACTTTGGCTAATTGATCTGCCCCATCAGCAGGTAAGTTTGTCCAAGTCAAATCTTTCTTAATAAAATTAATCGCATCTACACGAAAACCAGCAATTCCTTTGTTTAACCAAAAACGAATCATTTGGTAGATTTCTTTTCGTAGTTCAGGATTTTCCCAATTTAAATCCGGCTGTTTTTTATGAAAGGCATGAAAATAGTAGGCATCTTCCCCAGGTAATTTTTCCCAAACACTACCACCGAAGTTAGACCGCCAATTTGTAGGTGCTTCTTGTCCTTCTTTTATAATATAAAAGTCTCGAAAACGACTTTGAGGATTTTTTAAAACATCTTGAAACCAAGCATGTTCATCGGATGTATGGTTTACCACCAAATCTAAAATAACTTTTATTTTTCGTTTTTTTGCTTCTTCAATGAGTTCATCGAAGTCTGCCATTGTACCAAAATCGCTAGAAATACCATAATAGTCTGAAATATCATATCCATTGTCAGCCATTGGCGACGGGTACATTGGACTCAGCCAAATCAGCGTAATTCCTAAATTTTCTAAGTAATCCAGTTTTTGAATAATGCCTTGTAAATCACCAATTCCGTCATTATTACTATCCGAAAAGCTACGTGGATAAATTTGATAGGCCACTTCTTTTTGCCACCAATTTCTGTTCATTCTGGTTCTCCTCACTCTTAAACTAGTCCTGTTAATTTTTTCTGTAACCGTTTTTACATTTTGTATGATACTCGTTTTTGCGTAATATGTCAAACGTTTATCATAAATAAATGTAAATTATAATATTCTTTTGATTTAAATAGATTTGTATATGTTATACGTTTGACTTTTTTCTGATTTGTTTATACTATTAGACTAACTACTATTTTCTAATAAAGGAGACATTACTTATGTCAAGCATCATGAACCAATGGACTGATGAATTACGTTATGCGCCTTATTCTTCTTGGACATCTGCTCACCTCGAAAATCTAACTTCTATTATCGCGCAATCTAGTTGGCGTTTTAAGTATCATATTCAACCACAGACAGGACTACTAAATGATCCCAACGGTTTTTCGTATTTCAATAACCAGTGGCATTTATTTTATCAAGCGTTTCCTTTCGGGAGTGTTCATGGACTAAAAAGTTGGGCCCACTTAACTTCCTCCGACTTAATTCACTGGGATTATGAAGGAATTGCCCTTTATCCCGACTCTGAATATGATTCTCATGGCGTCTATTCAGGCTCAGCTTTACCAATAGATAACCAACTATGTTTATTTTATACAGGAAATGTTCGTGATCAAACTTGGCAACGATTTGCATATCAAAATATTGCATGGCTGAATTCTTTAGATGCAATCACAAAGGAATCAACACCATTCCTACCTATTGACCCCAATTATTCTTCCCATTTTCGTGATCCGATGGTATTTCCTTATCAAGAAGGACTTGTTTTATTAATTGGTGCTAGTGATTTAAATGGACAAGGAAAAATTGTGGTCTATTTCTCTAAAGATCGAAACGTACACAATTTTCATCAACTTGGCGAATTGACGTTCACCGACCAAGAATTAGGCTACATGGTTGAATGCCCCAATTTGGTATTTATTGATGGCCAGCCTGTCTTATTATTTTGCCCACAAGGTCTATCTCCATCTGTAAAAAGTTATCAGAATATCTATCCGAATATGTACACATTGGCCGAAACGTTTGATTTGGAGAATCTTTCTTTAGTTCAGGCTGGGCCTTTTGAAAATTTAGATGAAGGGTTTGATGTCTACGCCACTCAAGCCTTTAACGCGCCAGATGGTCGTGCACTTGCGGTCAGTTGGATTGGGTTGCCAGAAATCACTTACCCAAGTGATGTGGAGGGTTGGGCAAATGGCTTAAGTCTGGTTAAAGAACTCACAATTCACAACGGGAAACTATTTCAATATCCAGTTTCTGAAACAGAAATGCTTCGTCAATCCGCTACTACTTTATCAAATGGCTGCCATTTTTTATCTACTGCTTCTTTTGAATTAGAAGTGGATATTCCCAAAAATGAGATTGCTTTTATTCGGCTTTTAGCGAACGAAACGGGTTCAAAAGGACTTTTAATTACAATTGATACGATTCATGGTAAAATAACCCTTGATCGAACATTTGCTGGCCAACCTTTTGCTGAAAAGTATGGCACAATTCGTGAAACTAAAATTAGGAAAAATAAGTCAGTTCAGTTAACTATTTTTGTTGATTGCTCTGTTGCAGAAATCTATGTAAATAAAGGTGAAAAAACGATGACTGGTCGCTTCTTTCCAGATAAAGCGCAACAGTATCTTCATCTATCCAAGACGGCAAAAGCTTGTTTTTATGAGCTGGAAAATACGAATAATTAGGAATGATGGTGAATTTTGATGGTGGTTAAATTAACGGATGTAGCAAAGCTTGCTGGGGTGAGCCCGACAACGGTAAGCCGCGTGATTAATAATTATGGTTATCTTAGTCAAAAAACAATTGATAAAGTTCATCAAGCGATGGAAGAATTAAATTATCAACCTAATGGATTAGCCAGAAGCCTCCAAGGAAAAAGTACGCAGCTGATTGGTTTAGTCTTCCCTTCTGTTAGTCATCCATTTTTTGGTGAATTAATTGAAACACTGGAAAGAAAGCTCTTTGTTCAAGGATATAAAGTGATTTTATGTGATAGTGAAAAAGATCCAGAAAAAGAGCGCGCCTATTTACGAATGCTCGCTGCAAATAAAGTGGATGGTGTAATCACTGGTAGCCATAACTTAGCTATTAACGAATATGAAAATGTTTCACTACCTATTGTTTCCTTTGACCGTTTCTTGGCACCTGGCATTCCAATTGTTTCTTCGCAAAACTTTCAAGGTGGCCAAAAAGCCACTGAAGCCTTATTTGCAAGTGGAGCACAAAAGATTGCAATTATTACTGGTGCTAATAACACAGGCGCACCTAGCGATTATCGATTGGCTGGTTATAAACAAACGATGGAAAAATATGGCGCAGAAAAAACGATTCT
The DNA here is from genome assembly GCF_040888205.1 of Enterococcus sp. C102(2024). Classification (NCBI taxonomy): domain Bacteria; kingdom Bacillati; phylum Bacillota; class Bacilli; order Lactobacillales; family Enterococcaceae; genus Enterococcus; species Enterococcus sp. C102(2024). The sequence continues at coordinate 552,032 of NZ_JBFOHH010000001.1, forward strand.
ACAAATTGATAATGGAACCTCAACAACATTAAAAAATCTAGAAATTGAACGTTTACTTCAAAATAAAACTGTGGACGGCATCTTTTGTACCGATGATTTGACAGCAATTACAGTTATGAATATTGCTCAAAAATTGAAGATATCGATTCCTGAAGAATTAAAAGTAATTGGTTATGATGGGACAAAATTAATCAAAAGAATTGCCCCACAACTATCAACCATTGTGCAGCCGATCGACGAGATGTGTGACGTTATGATTGACTTACTGCTTCGTAGAATGAAAGATTCTGATGTTGCACTCGAGGAAAATTATCCTATTCCGATTCAGCTATCATTGTCTGAATCCTGTTAAAAAAGACACCTGAAAAGGTGTCTTTTTTTATTCTTAATTCCTCATTTGCCCATTTCCCCTTAATTCCAAAGCACAGAGATTAAATAATACAACAACATGATCCCTACAAATACACCGAGCATTAGTAAAACATACCACCAATTTTTGGCACTATAGGTTTCATTTTTATCTTTTTCGGTTCGTTTCCCGGCAGCCCATTTTCATAAATCGTAATTATTCATCTCTCTCACCACCTTTAATGGGTTTGTTAACTTAAGTCTAACACGGAATGACAGAACTTGAAAACAAAAGGATCACCCACTTATGCAATGGATGATCCTTTTTGATCACTATTCTTCTGGTAACCCATTATTTTTAATCACTGATTGGTACCAATAAAAACTATCTTTTTTAATACGTCGTAAATCTTTTAACTCATGGTCTTCACGATTAACGTAAATAAAACCGTAGCGTTTTTTGAATCCTTGATGGGAACTTAAAATATCCATGACCGACCAAGGGCAATAACCAAACAACTCAACACCGTCAGAAATAGCCGCATGACAAGCAGCAATATGGTCATGCAAATACGCAATTCGATAATCATCATGAATTTTTCCGTCCTCTGTTAGGTGATCGGGTGTGCCTAAGCCGTTTTCTGTAATGATTAACGGCAAACGGTATTGACGATAATAATCATTTAAAACTAAACGTAAACCAGTTGGATCAATTTGGGCACCATACTTAGAGGTTTTTAAATGTTGATTTTTTTCGATTTTGAAATAACCGTATAGATCAAAATCAATGTCCTTTTCTTTCGTACCCAATGGGTGTTGCTCATCTGTCGGTAAATAGCTAGCGACTAACGTCCGATAATAATTAAGGGCGATAAAATCTGGTTTAGCGGCTTTCAAAATTGCTTGATCTTCTGGCTGTGTTTCGGGATAAATGCCGCATTTGGTCAAATACTCTTGATAGTAACCAGGATATTCGCCAAAACAATACATTTCTAGAGCGTAATTCGTTTTAAAGTTATCATTCATACGAGCTGCCCAAACATCTTCAGGCTTATTGGAACTAGGATAAGTCATCGTTGAGGAAACAGAGGGTCCGACTTTTCCCCCAGCAACCAATTGGTGACAATCATTCGTCGCTAACGCATGGGCAACAAACATATGGTAATCCATTTGTGCACGAATTTTTTCAATATTTTCTGGTGCAACATCGTACATATTCATTCGTTCATCGACACGAATCATTAAGTTTTGTTCGTTTGTAACTTGCCAATTTTTGACTCGATCACCAAATGCTTGATAACAGACTTGCGCATAGCGTTGAAATGCGGAAACGCAGCGACGATCCGCCCAACCATTGTATTTTTCCACCAACGCAAAAGGTAAATCAAAATGATAAAGTGTGACAAACGGCAAAATATCGTTTTCTAAAAGTGTATCAATGACAGCATTATAAAAATCGATGCCGGCTTGATTGATTTCGCCATCACCTGTTGGAATGATTCGTGCCCATGAAAGAGAAAAACGATAGGTTTTTAAGCCTAATTCTTTCATTAACGCAATGTCCTCTTTGAAACGATGGTAAAAATCGCTGGCGACTTTCGTATCTGCTTGTACAGCTGACTTTTTAAAAGAATTGTAATCAGCGACTGTTAGGCCTTTGCCGTCCTCATTCCAAGCGCCCTCAATTTGAAAAGCGGAGGAAGAAGCCCCCCATAAAAAATCGTTCTTAAATTGTTTAACCATTAGTTTTGCTCCTTTACTTGCATGAAAAATAAATTTGTTTGTGGTGTAATCTCTGTTTGTTTGGTTGTCTCAATTACAGCCATTTCCGCAGTATTTGTTACGATGACTAAGACGGTTGGATCATAACCAGCAGCTTGGATGATTTGTTTATCAAAAGAGAGCAGTTTTTGTCCTAGTCTGACCCTTTCTCCTGCTTTTACGAACCTCTCAAATCCTCGTCCTTTTAATTCGACTGTATTGATTCCAATGTGAAGAAGGATTTCAGCACCATTGTCTAACTTTAAGCCAATTGCATGATGAGTTGGATATAAAGCCGTCACTTGCCCATTTCCTGGTGAAACAATTTGTTCCTCTGTCGGATAAATAGCTAGCGTTTTTCCCATTTGTTGAGAAGCAAAGACTTCATCGTTGATTTGGTCTAAAGATACGAGTTGTCCTTGAACAGGTGCTTGAATCCGTTGCTTTTCTTTGACTGTCCCTGTCTTTAGGACTGGTTCTTGACGTAACTCGTCAAGCGGTAAATCATTAAAGCCTAGAAAAATCGTTAATAGAAATGCACCAAAAAAAGCAATGCCACAACCTAATAAATAACAAATAAAGGCTTTGGTTCCTGCTTCTGCGTAAACTGGGATGGTCAAGAGTCCTTGGTTAGCGAAGGCTGTCCCGTAGGAACCGCCCCAGCCCATTAAGGCCCCGCCTGCTGCTCCGCTAGCCACCGCATAAATCATCGGTTTTTTTAGCCGCAAGTTTGCCCCATAAATGGCTGGTTCTGTGATACCAAATAATGCAGTCACTGTTGCAGAGGCAGCAACAGCTTTCAAGTCTTTATTTTTTGTGCGGACAAACACGCCAAATGCGGCGCCCGCTTGAGAAAAGTTCGCTGCACCAGCAAACGCTAGCAAATTTTGCCGTCCTGTTCGAGCGACATCATTAATCCCAATTGGCACAAGCCCACGGTGAGCCCCAAAAATGACTAAGACACACCAAATTCCGCCGATAAAACCGCCTAACAAGATGGGACTCAAATTCATTATATAATAATACAACCAATTCACGCCGTCACCTAAATAAATCCCTATTGGTCCAAATAATAATAAAGTGGCTGGAATCATTAAAAGTAATGATAGCGTAGGAACCATAATGATTTTTAGAACTTCTGGAATAACTTTTTCCAAAAAGCGTTGCACATAAGCTAACATAAAAATTGCAAGAATAATTGGAATTACCGTGGAAACATAATTGGCTTTGGTCACATGTAATCCAAACAAGGTAACCGCTGATTTTTCAGTCATTAATGAAACGATGGTCGGATAACATAAGGTAGCACCAATTACCATGGCGATATATTCGTTTGTTTTGAAAACCTTAGCAGCTGAATAACCTAAAATAACTGGCATAAAATAAAAAAGTGCATCGGAAGCGGCGCTTAAAATAATATACGTATTCAAAGGTTTTAAATCGACCTGGTAAAAATTGTTTGCGACCATCACAGCAATAGCTAAAATTCCTTTTAACATGCCTGAAGCGGCAATTGCTGGTACGACAGGCGTGAAAATCGCGGCAACAGTATTTAAAATTCGATTGCCTAATGAATTTTTTTCTTTTGTGGATGTTTTGGTCGTAAGTTTCTGAGCCAGCAAAGGTTCTAGAGCATTATAGACATGCGCGACTTTATTGCCTAAAACCACTTGATACTGCCCGCCGCTTTCAACAACAGAAATGACACCTTCTGTTTGTAGTAAGGCTTCTTTGTTCGCTTGTTTCGTGTCTCTCAATACGAAACGCAATCGTGTATAACAATGTGTGACATCCACGATATTGTCTTTGCCACCTACGTCTTTCAAAATTTCTTTTGCTATTGCTAGGTAGTCCATGGTGACCACTCCTTATCTATAAAATAACAGCTCAATAAAAAAGACCAAATCACACATGCACGTTTCAGCAAACACACTCAATATTTGCTCGTCGTGAATTTCCCCTTGATCTGATCTACGTAATAACTATGTTTCTCACGATAGAATAGCTGATTGAATTTATTTTTAATTTACCATTATTTAGAGGGATTATCAATGAATTAGGTAGACCACCTCAGTGTTTTGTTACTAAAATCAGCAGTGAAAATAGTAGTTTACTACATTCACTGCTGATTTATTTGATTACAAGACTGGTGACAACAAGCGTGAAAAGTTTTGCTTGAAGCGTAGCCAGTACCCTTGTTTTTTAATTATCTCGTCGGTTAGTAAGACACTTTTTTCTATATCTTCTTCAAAGACTTGCGCTAACATCCACGCAATGTCGGGATTGTAAATAAACGTACTTACCTCAAAATTCAATGAATAACTGCGAATATCTTGGTTTGTTGTCCCAACCATAGCTAATTCATCATCAATTACCATTGTTTTTGCATGAATAAACCCACTATCATAAATATAAATTTTAATGCCGCGTTTGTGTAAGTAATTCGCGTAATATTGTGTTGCGCGGTAAATAAAGGGATGGTCAGGCATACAAGGAATCATAATTCGCACGTCGACACCCGAACGAACCGCCACTAACAACGCATTAATCATACTATCGTCAGGGATTAAATACGGTGTTTGAATCCAGACACTCTTTTCTGCAGAAAAAATCATCCGAACAAACCCGCTTTTCAAAATTTCTTCTTCTGAATCAGGACCATCTGAAACAACTTGTAAGGACAAATGCTCCACTTCATGATCTTCTGGTAATTTAAAATATTTTTCATGATACGTCATACGTTCTTCAGGATATTTGACTGAAGCATTCCAATCCATGATAAATATCTCTTGCAATGAAAATACGGCCGTCCCGACCAAACGAATATGGGTATCTCGCCAGTAACCAAATTTTTCGGTGACATTCAAATATTGATCCCCGACATTGAACCCGCCGGTCCAGCCAATTTTGCCATCGATGACAACAATTTTTCGATGCAAGTGATAATTTAGACGTGTTTTACGGATCATATCGCGTGAAGTAATAAAGGGAGCTACTTTTCCTCCAGCGTCAACGTAACGAGCAAAAAACTTTTTATTTGCGCCTGGTGAACCCCAAGGATCGTAAATTAAGTAAACTTCCACGCCTTCATGCAACTTTTCGATTAATACATCTAAAAATTGATTGCCAATCGTGTCATTAAAAAACGCATAATATTCCACATGAACGGTTTCTTTCGCTGCACGAATATCTTCAAATAATGCTTGGAATTTTTCTTGGCCATCTGTGAATAATTGCAAACTATTTCTTTTGGCCAAAGGTGATGCGTCCATATTCCGGAAATAACGATTTAAAACTTTCGCATCATAAAGTAAATCATAACGTTTATCGCGCCCTGCTTTTTTGTTATCAATGTCCACTTTTTCTTTAATTCGTTGAACCATTTGTTTTTCATCATCAGACAATTTAAATACTTCTTGTCCATCGATACCCCGCCCACAGAATAAGTAAATAATAAAGCCGATACCAGGCAAGAAAATCAACGTCATCATCCATGCTAAAACGCTGGAAATACTACGAGGTTTTCTAAAAACAGTAATTAAGGCAGCAATAACGTTAATTACTAATAAAAATAACAAAATCCAAACAAAAATTTTCATCGCTTACCTCCTTCTTACTTCATACTAAGATTATATCAAATAACAGTTAAATTAGGCGAATAATATGAGCGAATATTCAAAAAAGAATTCATTTCTATAAGTGTTTCGCCTTTGATTCTCAGTTTTTCTGTACTATAATGAGGGCTAGATGTAAAGATTTTGAAAAGAGGTACTTATTTTATGGTCGTTGATTTGAAAATGTTAGCTATGATTTTTATCATTAATTTTGCGTATATTACCTTAAATACTATTCGTTTTATGTTAACGATGAAAGGTTATCGGGTTATTGCACCGCTGGTTAGTATGGCTGAAATAACAATTTATGTCTTAGGGCTAAGTATGGTTCTGAATCGGTTAGACAATCCTTTAAATTTACTTGTTTATGCGCTTGGTTACGCTGTTGGCATTAGTGTAGGAATTAAAATCGAAGACTATTTGGCCTTGGGTTATATTATGGTATCGGTTATCCTCCCTTCTACTACTGAACAATTTCATTTACCAGAAACACTTCGTGAACACGGCTATGGTGTTACACAAAGTGTTGCCTACGGACGCGAAGGAGAACGAATGGTTTTAGAAATTCTTTCCCCAAGAAAAAACGAACGTACATTGTACAAATTAATCAATCAATTAGAGCCGAGAGCATTTATCATTTCCTATGAGCCTAAGTTCATTTCTGGTGGTTTTTGGACGAAAAAAGTTCGCAAAAGAAATGACGCCATTTCTCACTAAGAAGCGGCGTCATTTCTTGTTATCGATTTTCAGTTTACATAATAAAATTATCGTAACTTTAATGTATTCTAAGATAACTTAGAGAGTTCATACCTAGTTGCTCAATCAATTGTTGCATAAAAATTAAGCGTTCGATGGCCGATCGGTTAGCAATTTTTTCATAATAAAATGCTAGAATATCCGACTGTGCTTCTAAAGGCTCGGCTTGTTCCGTTGCTACTGGTAAAAGGAGTTTTAAGTGGTCCTGGTCAATCGTAATCACTTGGGTCAAGTGCAAACTTTCTTGAAAAATATTAGGCACAGTACTGACTTTGCGGCCTCGCAGAGCTTGTTTAATGACTCTTCTCGCTTGCGAAAGATAGTATTCAGGATTTACGTCCCCTAGCAAGTCATATAAAGCGCTGAAGGCTTCTGGCAAGGATTGCTCTTTGCCCAAGTAATCAAAATAACGAGGCATTGTTGGAACCTCTGTCTTTTCTTTTTCAAGCGTAATTATAGATAGTTGTGCCGACGCCAATCTTTGTTTTTGATAAAATGAGAGGCCACCGCTCACGCCAAAAAAATAGTCTTCCTCTTCTGGAAACACTTGTGGCCAAAAAGATTCAGCTAGCCAAAATAATTGCTCTGTTACAGTTCCTTTAAACTTAGGAAGTTCGTCTTCAGCCAAGGTCAAACTCGCAACTTCAGCTGCCGTATAAATAGGAAAATTCAAACGATATTGACGATTTTCCCGAATGATTAACTGACAATCAATCATTTCTGATAAAAATTGTTCTAACTTGGCTTCTGTTGCAAAGGCCGCTTTTAATTGTCTTAAAATGATTCTTTCTTCCCGATGTTCATACATAAAAGTAACAAGAGGGAAAAAAAGTGATTGGTTGAGCAAATGATTGTATTGTTTCGTTTGTTGCGGAGAATGATAGTAAATTGCTAAATCATTCATGTTAACGCCCCTTTACTATTGAAGCGCCTAAGCAACAAGGAATTTATCGCGTTGCTTAGGCGCTTACGGTTTTAGTTAAAGACTTCTGTTAATTGTGGTACTACTTGTTTTTTACGAGAAACAACGCCTGGTAAGAACGCACGATTGTTAACTAGTGTTACATTGAACGCTGCTTCAATTTTGGCTTGTTCCGCACCAATCGCTAATAATTCAGAATCACTGTCTAAGATATTCGTAATAATTAAGACAAACAAGTCATAATTATTGGCTGCATTTTCTGCGGCCATAGCTGCTTCTAATTCAGCTTGACGATCTAAAACTTCTGCTAAGTCGACGGTATTTACTTGGGCAACGCGAACTGTTTTGCCGTTCATTGGGAAGCTCTTAGCATCTAAATCTAAAAGAACTTCAGCTGATTTATCGCTTAAATTTGTTCCTGCTTTTAATAAGTCAAGACCATAGCCTTCTAAATTAATTTCAGCAATATCAGCTAGGGCGTGCGCTGCATCGATGTCTTCTTGTGTGCAAGTTGGTGATTTAAATAATAATGTATCAGAAATAATCGCTGAGACCATCATACCAGCAATTTGAGCTGGAATTGTCACGTTATTTTCTTTAAACATTTTATAGATGATTGTACTGGTACACCCTACTGGTTCTGCACGATAATACAATGGATCTGCTGTTTCGAAGTTGGCAATCCGGTGATGATCCACTACTGCTAAAATGTTTACTTCAGCGATATCTGAAATGCTTTGTTGGAATTCGTTATGATCCACTAACATGACTTGGTTTGTTTCGCTAGCTGCTTCAGTGACAACACGTGGTGCTTCAATATTGAAGTAATCTAAGGCATATTGTGTTTCTTCACTTGGTGTTCCTAAAGCGACAGCTTCTGTCTCTTTTCCTAATTCTTTTTGTAAGTAAGCAAAACTAATTGCTGCTCCGATAGCATCTGTATCAGGATTTTGGTGTCCAAAAACTAAAATTTTTGACATAATACACACTCCTTGGTTTTGATTCACTCTTAATGATAACAAAAAATAGAAAAGAAACAACAAAAAAATTGTCTTCTTTTCTATTTTTTCGTTTGTTAACGTGCTAGATAACCTTGATAGTCCTCGACATGTAGTAGTTTTTTCGCATTTTCAACACGATCATTTTTAGGAGGCTCAATTCCTTCTAATGGATAAGGAATACCTAGTTCTTCCCATTTGTACTTGCCCATCGTATGATAAGGAAGCACTTCAACTTTATCTACATTGTTTAATGTTTTTATGAAGGCATCCAGACGGATTAAATATTCGTCGTAATCACTACGTTGAGGCACCAATACGTGGCGAATCCAAACAGGTTTGTCAATTTCAGATAAATAGGTAGCCATTTCCAAAATATTATCATTTGATTGCGTTGTTAACAGTTTATGCTGCTCGTTATCAATATGTTTGATGTCGAATAAGAGTAAATCTGTGTACTTCATCAATTCATCAAATTGACTAATGAAGGGTTCTTCCCGAGTAAAAGGTTTGCCACACGTATCTAAGGTTGTATGAATGCCTTGTGCTTTGGCTTTTTTAAATAAATCGATTAAAAAGTCCATTTGCAATAGCGGCTCACCACCACTGACAGTGATACCACCCTTTTCGCCCCAATAAGAGCGAAAACGTAATGCTTCCTCTAATACTTCGTCAGTCGTCACCACACGACCACCGGAACCAATTTTCCAAGTATCTGGATTATGACAGAATTGACATCTCATGCGACACCCTTGTGTAAATACGATAAAACGGACACCTGGACCATCAACGGTACCAAAATTTTCTGTTGAATGAATTCTACCTGTAACTGGTGTTGTCATAATGATCCCTCTTCTTTCAAACGAAAAGGATGACACGTTAAATGTCACCCTTTCAGTTAAATAATGTAAATGTTTTTTATAGTCTGTCGTGTGAAGTTCTTGAAATAACGTCTGCTTGTTGTTCAGGAGTTAAGTCACGGAATTTCACGGCATATCCAGATACACGGATAGTTAAGTTTGGATATTTTTCTGGATGTGCTTGTGCATCTAATAATAATTCGTTTGTAAATACGTTTACGTTTAAGTGGTAACCACCTTTATCGAAGTAGCCATCTAATACGTTACGTAAGTTGTTAATTCTTGTGTCGTCGTCTTTACCTAAACCATTAGGGTTGATGGTTTGTGTATTAGAAATACCATCTAAAGCGATTGTATATTCTAAACGAGCTGTTGAGTTTAATGAAGCTAATAAGCCATTTTTCTCACCTAAGAATTTACCGTCTTGATAACTTGGGTTCGCACCTGGTGCAAGAGGTTTGCCGGCACGACGTCCGTCAGGCGTGTTCCCTGTTGCTTTACCATAAACAACGTTTGAAGTGATTGTTAATAATGAAGTCGTTGGTTTAGAGTTACGGTATGTGTGTTGACGTTTAATTTGTGTCATAAAGTAATCTAAAATCCAGTTAGCCATTGCATCGGCTTCTTCGTTATCGTTTCCGTATGTTGGGAATTCTTTTGTTGGTACATAATCAATTGCCATACCATCTTCGTCACGGATTACTTCTACTTCACCGTGTTTAATTGCCATGATACTATCAGTCGCATGAGAGATTCCGGCAATACCAGTTGCGAATGTCCGTTGTAAATCAGTATCCATTAAAGCTAATTGTGGTGCTTCATATGCATATTTATCATGCATGTAATGAATAATGTTTAATGTGTTAACGTACAATTCAGCTAACCAGTCTAAGATGTCTTTATAGCGTTCCATGAATTCATGGTAATCTAATTTGTCACCAGTCATTGGACGATATTTTGGTGCTACTTGCATTTTAGTTTTTTCGTCGACCCCGCCGTTAATTGCATAAAGAACAGCTTTCGCTAAGTTCGCACGAGCGCCGAAGAATTGCATATCTTTACCCATAACTGTTGCAGAAACACAACATGCGATTGCGCAGTCGTCAGAACCCCAGTTTTCACGTAATAAGTCATCGTTTTCAAATTGGATAGATGAGCTTTCTTTCGCGATTTTAGCTGCATATGTTCTGAAGCCTTCTGGTAAGTGAGAAGAATACAATACAGTTAAGTTCGGTTCTGGAGATGGTCCCATGTTTGTTAAGGTGTGTAAGATACGGAAGTCATTTTTGGTAACTAATGAACGACCGTCAATACCCATACCAGCAATAGATAATGTTGCCCAAATTGGATAACCAGAGAATAATTGGTTGTATTCTGGTGTCCGTGCAAATTTAACCATACGTAATTTCATGATTAAATGGTCAATCATTTCTTGTGCTTCAAATTCAGTGATTAAACCAGCTTCTAAGTCACGTTGGATATAGATGTCTAAGAATGCTGAGATACGACCAATTGACATTGCCGCACCATTTTGAGATTTAATGGCACCTAGGTAACCAAAGTATAACCATTGGATTGCTTCTTGCGCATTTGCAGCAGGACGAGAAATATCGAAACCATAAGAAGCAGCCATTTGTTTTAAGTCATTTAACGCACGGTATTGTTCAGAAATTTCTTCACGTAAGCGAATAACATCGTCTGTCATTTCTTTGTTACCAGTGTTATCATGATCTTTTTTCTTTTGTTCCATTAAGTAGTCGATACCGTATAATGCGATACGACGATAGTCACCGATAATACGGCCACGGCCATAAGCATCTGGAAGACCAGTAATGATTTTGTTTTTACGTGCTAAACGCATTTCAGCTGTGTAGGCATCAAAAACACCTTGGTTATGTGTTTTTCTGTATTCTGTGAAGATTTTTGTCATTTCTTCGTCAGTTTCATAACCATTTGAAACTAAGGCATTGTTCGCCATTTTAATACCACCGAATGGCATAAATGCTTGTTTTAATGGTACATCTGTTTGTAAACCGACAATTTTTTCTTCTTCTTTGATTAAGTAACCAGGTTCATGTGACGTAATAGTTGCTGGGATATCGCTATCCATGTCATAAACGCCATTTTTTTCATGTTGGATTTCAAATAATTCTTGTAGTTTTGTCCATAATTTGTCAGTGCTTGGAGCGATTGGTTCTAAGAAACTGTCGTCGCCTTTGTACTCTGTGTAGTTGTTTTGAATAAAATCACGAGTGTCAACGCTTGTTCTCCATTTGTCGCCTTTAAAGCCTTCCCATTGTTTCATGAAGTGTTTGCCTCCTTAGTTAACTGCTACTTTATTGTATGTAACAGCTTTATGTGATTAGTATAACACATAACCTTTTAGATGCAAGCGTTTTTTTATTATTTATTGCACTTTCTTAATAAATAAATGGGGAGCAAAGATTCTAAATGCTGATATATAAACATTTATACTTGTGAAAATAAGAACGATTTATAGTTGTTATCACTTGTGAAAAATGTACTTCTGTATTAAAAACAGCAGCCATCTGTATTAATACAGATGGCTGCTGTGGAGATATTTATAACACAGTTTAGTTTGTTTGTTCTTCTTCAATCACTGCAGAATGCATCTCGTGGACTTCCATTACTTGGCCATCTTTTTGTTCATCGATGACAAAGGAACCGTTGGATGTTCGTTCACTGATTGGATAGTTTTTCGACTGAATAACTTCTTGTGTGCCTTTTTGTGTAGTAACTAATAAATCTAAATCGGTACTTTCAGACATAAAGACAACACGATGTGGATTTTTCTTCAATTCCCGTAAGACCATTAATCCACGTTTTGCTCTTCCTAATTGTGTTAATTCTTGGGCTAACATGCGTTTAACACCGCCACGTTGGGTAACGATGACAATCGGTGTATCCCCTTCAGAATGAACCAGTAAACCATTAACGACATAATCGTCTTCTTTGAGATTCATTGATTTAACTCCAGCCGCTTTACTACCCACGACTGGTACTTCATATAATGGATAACGTAAGCCAAAACCGCGATTGCTAACGAGGAAAACATCCAATAAGTCTTGATCATTTGTTAAATAAACATTGGTAATTTCATCTTGGTCTGATTTTAATTTCATACAAGATGTCGGGCGGCTCTTATAAGTGCGCCAAGGCTCAAAATCAGCCATTTTGGTTTGTTTAATCATGCCAGCTTTTGTAATGAAAACAAAGGTTTTTGTCGGACTTAACTCTTTATAAGGATATACAGCAATAATCGATTCATCGATAGCAAGATTTAAAATGGTTTGAGAAATATGTTCGCCAATTTCTTTCCAGCGTAAATCTGGCAACTCATGGACGGGGCGATAAATCATATTCCCTTTATTTGTTACTAGTAAAAGATGATCTAATGTATTGACTTCGCCAGCATATAGTAAAAAGTCGCCTTCTTTCATGCCGATTTCTTCTGGTTTTGATGCTGTATAAGAACGAATACTACTCCGCTTGATATAGCCTTCGTGCGTCACGGTTACGACCACGTCTTCCTGCGCAACTAACACGGCTGTTTCAATCTTGATTTCTTGGATTTCCTCTTCAATTTGAGTTAAGCGCGGATTTCCATATTGCTTTTTAACTTCGCGAAGTTCTTTTTTCATGACTGAGAATAGTTCTTTTTCATTGTTTAAAATGTTCAATAACTCAGCAATTTGTTGTTCTAAAGTTTTCGCTTCTTCTTGTAAATCAGTAATATCCGTATTGGTTAAACGGTATAGCTGTAAAGTAACGATTGCTTCTGCTTGTTCTTCAGTAAACGCGTAGTCGGATACTAAGTTCTTCTTCGCATCTTTTTTATCTTTACTGCCACGAATTGTTGCAATCACTTTATCTAAGATAGACAATGCTTTAATTAAACCAGCAACAATGTGCTCACGTTTGCGAGCTTTGTCCAACTCAAATTGACAACGGTTAATGATAACTGATTTGCGGTGCGTAATGTAACTTTCTAAAATCCGTTTTAGTCCCACTTGTTGCGGGGTCATGTTGTCGATGGCTACCATGTTAAAGTTGTAATTGATTTGCAATTCAGTGTTTTTAAATAGATAATTTAAAATACCTTCTGCATTGACATCTTTTTTTAGTTCAACAACAATTTGCAAGCCAGTTCTGTCACTTTCGTCACGAACTTCGGCAATGCCGTCTACTTTTTTATTTAAACGGATTTCATCCATCTTCTTCACTAGCGTTGCTTTGTTGACTTCATAAGGAATTTCAGAAATGACAATTTGTTGTTTGCCGCCTTTTAAGGGCTCAATCTTTGTCTTTGCACGTAAAATCACTTTACCACGGCCGGTTTCGTAGGCTTTTTTAATTTCTGCTTTTCCTTGTAGGATCCCACCTGTTGGGAAATCTGGTCCTGGAATGTATTCCATTAATTTCTCTAAACTTGCATTAGGATGATCAATTAAATACACAGTTCCATCAATGATTTCCGCTAAATTATGCGTAGGAATTTCTGTTGCATAGCCTGCTGAAATCCCCGTTGAGCCGTTTACCAATAAATTAGGATATTTGGCTGGTAAAACAGTGGGTTCTTTTTCTGTATCGTCAAAATTCCAGACGAAATCGACGGTATTTTTGTCGATATCTTTTAACAACTCACCACTTAACTGTGATAAACGAGCTTCTGTATAACGCATCGCCGCTGGTGGGTCGCCATCCATACTTCCGTTGTTTCCGTGCATTTCAATTAGTACTTCCCGTAATTTCCAGTCTTGACTTAGACGCACCATCGCTTCATAAATACTACTGTCGCCATGGGGATGATAATTCCCCATAATGTTTCCGACAGATTTTGCTGATTTACGAAAGCCTTTATCAAAGGTATTGCCGTCTTTATTCATTGAAAAGAGAATGCGGCGTTGTACTGGTTTTAGCCCATCTCGAATATCTGGTAGGGCCCGTTCTTGAATGATGTATTTGGAATATCTTCCAAAACGATCGCCCATTACTTCTTCAAGGGTTAATTCTTGAACTTCTTGGCGTTTTTCCAAAATTGTCACTCCCTACTCTATGTCAAACAAACTGATTTCAGTGTCATCGGTTTGTTCTGCTTCTTTTGTTTTTTCCGCATCTAAAAGGCGTTCTCCTGTTGGTGCAGAAGTGTCTTCTTCTGAACGATCTAAAATACTGCCATCTTCTTCCAATGTAAATTGAACATGTTGTTCAATCCATTTTCGACGAGGTTCGACTTTGTCGCCCATTAATGTGGTCACACGGCGTTCTGCTTGAGCTGCATCATCAATCCGAACACGAATTAAGGTTCTAGTTTCAGGATCCATCGTTGTTTCCCAAAGTTGTTCTGCATTCATTTCACCCAAACCTTTATAGCGTTGGAGCATATAGCCTTTACCAACTTTATCAATCACTTCTGCCAATTCACCATCGGTCCAAGCATACTCAATGACTGATTTTTTTCCAGTTCCTTTAGAGACTTTATAAAGAGGTGGTAAGGCAATGTAGACTTTGCCGGCTTCAATTAATGGTTTCATATAACGATAGAAGAACGTTAATAGCAACACTTGAATATGGGCACCATCGGTATCCGCATCGGTCATGATGATGATTTTATCATAATTACAATCTTCAATTGAAAATTCAGGACCAACGCCTGCGCCAATCGTATAGATCATAGTATTGATTTCTTCATTTTTCAAGATGTCTTGCATTTTCGCTTTTTCCGTATTAATGACTTTTCCTCGTAGCGGTAAAATGGCTTGAAACTTCCGATCGCGTCCTTGTTTTGCTGAACCACCGGCCGAGTCTCCTTCGACAAGATATAATTCATTTTTCTTAGGATTTCTGGATTGAGCCGGGGTTAATTTTCCAGAAAGTAACGATTCGCCTTTTTTCCGTTTTTTACCGTTCCGGCTTTCTTCACGGGCTTTGCGAGCCGCTTCACGGGCTTCACGGGCTTTAATCGCTTTCCGAATTAATGATTGACTCATTTCACTGTTTTCTTGTAAATAGAAGCCCATTTGTTCGCCTACGACGTTGTCGACAACGGTTCTTGCTAAAGGTGTACCTAATTTCCCTTTGGTTTGGCCCTCGAACTGTAGTAAGTTTTCTGGTACTCGAATAGAAAGGACGGCTGCTAAGCCTTCACGGAAGTCGCTACCTTCTAAATTTTTATCTTTTTCTTTTAATAGTCCCACTTTCCGTGCATATTCATTGTACGCCTTTGTCATTGACGTTTTCATACCGACTTCGTGGGTACCGCCATCTTTTGTGCGGACATTGTTAACGAAAGATAAAACATTTTCAGAATAGCCATCGTTGTATTGGTAAGCTAATTCAACTTCAATACCTTCTTTGGCTCCTGAAAAATAAACAACGGGTGTTAATGTATCTTTTTCTTCATTTAGATAGGCAACAAATTCTTTAATGCCTTCTTCGTAGTGGAAGACCTCTTCTTTGGGTTCTTCCCCACGTTCATCTGTTAAAGTAATTTTGACGCCTTTTAATAAGAAAGCTGATTCTCTCAAACGTTCTGCTAAAATTTCGTAAGAAAAATTTGTCGTAGAGAAAATGGTGTCGTCAGGTAAAAAAGTAACGGAGGTACCGTTGCGTTTTTTTGTTTTGCCGATTTTTTTTAAGGTACCAACTGGTTTACCGCCATCCTCAAATCGTTCCATGTATTCTACGCCATCACGAATAATATGAACTTCTAACCACTTAGATAAGGCATTAACAACACTGGCACCCACCCCATGGAGTCCGCCTGAAGTTTTATAGCCACCTTGGCCAAACTTACCACCCGCATGTAAGACAGTAAAAATTACTTCTACTGTTGGGATACCAGAAGCATGCATCCCTGTTGGCATTCCGCGGCCAGAGTCTGCAACACAAATACTATTATCTTTTTGGATAGTTACGTTGATTTCATTCCCGTAGCCAGATAACGCTTCATCGACTGCGTTATCGACAATTTCATAGACTAAGTGATGGAGTCCACGGCTATCGGTTGAACCGATATACATACCAGGTCTTTTCCTCACTGCTTCCAATCCTTCTAGGACTTGGATAGAGGCATCATTGTACTCATTGTTAATTTTTTTAGCCAAAGAAAAAACTCCTTATACTTAGATTCTCGTTTAGTTAATAAGCGTACATTAACTATTTCTTAAAGAATTAGAAGAAGAGTGAGCCGGTTTCTTACGTTTTCCGTTCGCTCCTTCTAAAACCATCATTACAATAATACTCTATCTGGGTCAAAAAAAAAAGAGCTTTCCGTTCAGGACGCTCTTTCTTTATAAAATTACACGTGTTTATTCAGCATCTGCCATTTTTGCCAATTCAATTTTAATACAACGGTTCATAATAACTTGACGACCTTCATTTAATAACAAGTTCGCTGCCTCTTCATTTTCCAAACCTAGTTGGGCCCAAAAGACAGGCGCTTCTGTTTTCAATGTTTCTGCGGCCACTTCTGGCAAAAATTCACTCCGCCGAAAGACGTCAACAATATCAATCTTTTCAGGAATCTCTGTTAATGTCCCATAAACCGTTTCGCCAAGCACCGTTTCACCTTTTAAAACTGGATTGACAGGCAATACACGATAGCCATGTTGCTGTAAAATTTCCGCAATTTTGTAACTTGTGCGGTCGGGCTTGTTACTCAAACCAACCACCGCAATATTTTTTGCTTGTTTTAAAATATCAAAAATTTGATTTTGACTTGGATTCTCAAATGTCATTCACTCAACCCCTTTTTTCGTTCTTATTTATTATAACGCTGAGTAAAGGGTTTTGGCAAAATTATTCTCTGAATACCGACAAAATAATTATTGGCTTTGCCAATCTGCTGGATAAGTCACGTAGACAAAGCGGGCATCACCCGTCACTGAAAATTGAATTTTGCTACTTTTCGGGATTAAAATAATTTCGCCGGCTGTTGCAGAAATTTTACGTCCGTCAATCAGTATATCTAATTGTCCTGAAATAATATAATCAATTTCATC
Source organism: Enterococcus sp. C102(2024) (assembly GCF_040888205.1). Classification (NCBI taxonomy): domain Bacteria; kingdom Bacillati; phylum Bacillota; class Bacilli; order Lactobacillales; family Enterococcaceae; genus Enterococcus; species Enterococcus sp. C102(2024). The sequence goes on from NZ_JBFOHH010000001.1 coordinate 569,315, forward strand.
GTATTCTAGTGTCCAGTCGAAGGTGGTATCTTTCATCACCATTAAACCGCAACCAAGGCGCGGGCTTTCTTCTAAAGAAAACAGATCTTTTGTGTAAACAATGTCCGCTGGGTTGCCTGTATCTAAGCGGTCGTCTTCTGTTACGTCGATTTCGGGTAATTTGATGGACATAATCCCACTTGGATCCACTTGTTTAGTCGGCATTAATTTTTCTGTGACAATTTGTCGAACAAGCGTTTCAATCATTTCACGATTTAATTCTGTCATATTTACACCTCATTATTTCACTTCTGTTTCGGGTTTCCCTAGCATTCGATTTGCCATAAAGATAGCCACAAAAATGGCGGTAATCCCTCCAACTAATTTGCCAACAATCATTGGAAAAATCATTTCTTTTGCTACGCCTGCAGTAAAACCAAGATGGTCACCTAAAACGAAAGAAGCCGAAACAGCAAAAGCGATATTAATAATTTTTCCTCGATTATCCATGTCTTTTAACATTTGGAACATGGGAATATTGTTAGCTAATGTAGCAACCATTCCTGCAGCCGCTACTTCATTCATTCCTAAAACTTTTCCTAGTTTCATCAATGGTTTATTAAAGACTTTCGTAATCACAGCGACTAAACAGAAAGCGCCAGCTAAAGTTAAAGCAATCCCGCCAACGACTTCAATTCCTTCAGTAACTGGTGCAATACCAGGAATCACTGTAATTCCTAATAATAGTTGAATCGACCCCACAACTAAACCAAAGATAGCGACAATCACTACGCCTTGACCAAAAATTTGGAAGCCTTTAATCATGCCATTTGGCGCTAACCATAAACCTAAAATAATTAAAGCAGCAACAATAATAATTGGAATTAAGTTAGGAATAATCAATGACAATGGCATGCCAGCTGTTAAACCACCTGCTAATAAACCAAAAGGAATTGTAATAATCCCGCTCAAAACACCCGTTGCTAAGAATTGCTGGTCGTCTTTTTGGATAATGCCAAGCGCTACTGGAATTGTAAAGACTAACGTTGGTCCCATCATTGCACCTAAGATTGCCCCCGCAAATAAACCAGCTTGTGGATCATTGGCTAATTGTTGTGCTAACGCAAAGCCGCCCATATCATTAGCCAATAAGGTTGTGGCAAACATTGCTGGATCAGCCCCTAGTAATTCATAGACAGGAACGACAATCGGACTTAAAAGATTGGCTAAGACAGGCGCTAAAGTGATAATCCCTACCATAGAAAGCGCTAGAGAACCCATAGCCATAATCCCTTCCTCAAATTGCTCCCCTAAACCTAGTTTGTTGCCAATACATTTATCGATTCCTCCAATAATCATGAAAAGAACCATAATATACATAATAATTTCATTAATGCTCATGTCTCGTCCTCCCTATTCTTCCTCTGTAGAATCAATGACACCAACAATCATTGCATCAATTGGGACATTCGGATCTTCTGCCGAAATACGGGCAGCATTGCCTTGACTAATTAACACTTTGTCCCCGACACCAGCTCCAGCGTTGTCAGCAGCAATTAGAAATCCTTGCTTTTCGTCCTCTTGATTCAAAATATCAACCATCATAAATTTCCAGCCATTTAATTTTTCATCTTTTCTTGTTGACCAAAGGCTACCAGTCACTTTTCCTAAAAGCATCGTTTTTCCTCCTTACGTCAGCAATTGATGTTTCCTAGCATAATCTTTCGCTAACGGGGTTAAATAGGCGTTTTTACTTAAAGAAACACCTGATTCTGTCATTCTTATCAATTGTTTTTCAGTAATGTAGGTTCGTTTGGTCTCAGCTAAAGAACGAAGTTGTTTTTGACAGGCCGCCTGAAACACAGCGTAATTTTCTGAATCATGATAAAAAATCATCCCAAACTGTTGGCACATGTCCACGTTTTCCTGAATCGTTTGTTTCAAACGATACTTCAATCGTGAATTTTTAGTCACTGAAGGTATTGGGGTTAAAACCAATACCGGCTTACCTTCAAATAAGAATGCTAAGATGTTTTTGACTAATTCATCCGTTTCCTGTAAATGCGCAATCGCATTTACTTGGGAAATCGTTAGCCTCTTTACAACCAAGCCTCGTGCTAGCTTCTGCTCCTTGGTTACCCAATTTACATCAGGAAAACGAATAAACATTTCTTCAGGAAATGCTTCTTTTGCTTCTGCTAAAGCCACTGAATAAGACGACGACAGCAATTGTTGGCAAATTCGATCAGTAATCTGTTGAATCAAATTTTCCATTTCAGAAACGTTCATTGTCCTGCCTCCTTTTACTTAAGAATATAGCCACGAGCTCCTTTGGTTAAGCCGCAAGCGTTGGCTTCATCATAGTCAATGTGCATGTACGTTGCAAATCGCGGACTGATTCGCACAACTACATCATCAAAGATTAACGGACGTGTGCCTTCCACTTTGACTTGCACAATTTGGCTATTGCTTACTTTATTTTTCAAGGCGTCTTCGGGTGTCATGTGAATATGACGTTTGGCAACAATTAAGCCGTGACTTAATGTCACAACTGCTGATCCGTTCATCAGCGTGACACCTGGTGTCCCTTCTGTCTTGCCACTCTCTCTAACTGGGGCGTTAATTCCTAAAATACGTGTATCCGTCATAGAGACTTCAACTTGTGATTCGCTACGTTCAGGGCCTAAAATAACCACATTTTGAAAAAGTCCTTTAGGTCCAGCAACCGTAATTCGTTCTTTACAAACGAACTGTTCGGGTTGTGATAAATCTTTCACTTTTGTTAGTTGATATCCTGGTCCAAATAATGCATCAATCTCTTGACGAGACAAATGAACATGTCGGCCAGAAGCTTCAACTTCAAAAGTATTTTGTTGTTGTTGCTGAATTCGTTTAACAACTTCTTCAACAATTTCATTCATTGAATCCAATTTGTTCATCTCCTAGTTTCGTGATATTTCAGCCATGGTGCTAATTAATTCTGTAGCCCAAGATTGAAAAAGGCCGAACAGTTGTGATTCTCCTTTTAACTGGAGAATAATTTTATCTAGTTGTAATTGAATTTCTTTTGAGGAATAGCGCCATTGTCTCTGTTGGTTAGTTAGAATAGTTACCTTTGATTCCAAAATGACTGGTTCCATTACAAGCGACTGTTCTAAAATAAATTTCTCTAACCACAGTTGTTGTTGTTCGAAATATAACCAACCTTCTGTTGATAACGCTTCATTCGTTAAGAAAGGCAAATACAATAGATGGCTTAAGTGCCGAATCTCATAAATTGTTTCTTTCGATAAATGTTCTTGTTTTTGTTTTTGTGAGGAGGCCTTCACTGAATGAACCTCAGAAAGCAATGGGTTTGTTGAAGAGAAGCTGCTATTAATCCGATGCTCGCGTAGATAGCTTTTGGCGGCTGGCGTCAGAAAACTGCCTACAGGAAACACAAAATCCGTGCCATCTTCTAGTTCTTTTTTAAGCCTTTTGATGCGAAGCATATCTTCTGTAATAACTGTCATAACACCCCTCCTCAATGAAAGTTTAGGACAGAAGTAATGAACCTACCTCTGCCCCAAAAAATCAAAATTATAATTCAGTTGTTGCGTGTGGTAAAATAGCGTCTACTTCTGTATGTGGACGTGGAATTACATGGACAGATAATAATTCGCCAACACGTTCTGCTGCAGCAGCACCAGCATCTGTTGCTGCTTTTACAGCACCAACGTCACCGCGAACCATTACTGTAACTAAACCGCCACCGACTTGTTCTTTTCCAATTAAAGTAACGTTTGCCGCTTTCACCATTGCATCGGCTGCTTCAACAGCACCTACTAAACCACGAGTTTCGATCATTCCTAAAGCATTTGTACTTGACATTATAATTTCCTCCTAAGATGTATGTTTTATTTTTAAAAATTTGGGACAATTATCAATTTGACTTAGGTCCCAAACCCTAAATCCAATAATTCATTTGTTTTACTCTTACTCGCTCGTTTCTTGTTAGTTTAAGCGAGCTAAAACTTGGGCTACCACGGCATTTACTAGTTCTTCTTGATTGGTTGTTTCGCAAGAAGTAGCCACAGATGTGGTTGATGTTTGACCAAATTCTTGACGAATCTCTTCTAAATCACGCACGCCATAAGCAACACGACGTAAATTGAACAGATTTTCAACCCCAATATTATCAGAAGTTGAGCTGCCACCAACTGCGCCACAACCAAGTGTTAATGCTGGCACTAAGTTAGTTGAAGCACCAATTCCGCCAAGTGTACCAGAGGTGTTAACAAGCAAACGAGAGACGGGTTTTCTTAAGCCAAATTCACGAATGACTTCTTTGTTTTCTGTGTGAATGCCCATTGTATGACCCGCACCTTCACCTTTCAAAATTTCAATTGATAACGCGCAAGCTGCTTCCCAGTTTTCAACTGTATAGAAAGCAATAATCGGTGCCAATTTTTCTCTTGAAAATGGATATTTCAAGCCTACATGTGTTTCCTCGGCAACAATTAAGCGGCGATCTTTTGGAATAGATAAACCAACTAATGAAGCAATATGTTGAACGGAACGACCCACGATTTGCGGGTTCATTGTACCGTTTGGTCGTAAAATAAATTTAGCTAATTTGTCGGCTTCGGCTGGACTTAAGAAATACGCTCCCTGCTTAATTAACTCTTCTTTGACCGCTTCACGGTTGACAGTTTCAACAATAATTGATTGTTCCGATGCACAAATTGTACCGTTATCGAAAGTTTTTGAATCCATTATTTGTTTCACTGCATGAGGAACATTTGCGCTTCGTTCGATGTAGGCTGGTCCATTACCAGGCCCAACACCGATTGCTGGTGTTCCAGAAGAGTACGCTGCTTTAACCATTGCGTTTCCACCAGTAGCTAAAATTAAATTTGTTTCTTTATTTTTCATTAATTCGCTGGTCGCTTGCATAGTTGGCGTTTTGATGACCGAGACACAACCTTCTGGTGCCCCTGCAGCAATAGCCGCTTTTTGGATAATTTCCACTGTTTCAATAATCGATTTCAACGCATTGGGATGTGGTGAAAAAACAATGCTGTTGGCCGCTTTTAATGAAATTAATGCTTTGTAAATGACTGTTGATGTCGGGTTGGTAGAAGGAATTAATCCTGCAATTACACCAACTGGGACAGCAATTTCAGTGACTTTTTGGGCAGCGTCATCATGGATCACACCAACTGTAGCTTTGTCCTTCATTTCGTCATATACTACTTTTGAAGCGAAAGCATTTTTGATGATTTTATCTTCATAAATACCAAATCCTGTTTCTTCATTGGCCATTTTCGCTAACTTTTCTCGTTGGTTAAACGTAGCCTCTGAAACTGCTTGGACAATCGCATCGATTTGTTTTTGCGAAAATGTTGCTAATACTTGCTGTGCCTCTTTGGCTTTTCTGATTAAATTTCTTGTTTCTTGGATGGAACGTAAGTCTTTATCTACTAATTCCACTCGTCTTCACTTCTTTCTATTTCAGCCATGATTGCTTGAATTAAAGCTTCTTTATTGGCAAATTTAATCTCACTTTTCTTTAAACTACTTAGGTTCATTTTGTAGGCTTGTTTGCGTAAATCAACCACGCGTTGTGTTTCTAATTTTTGGCGTGTGCCAGTGTGTTCTTCCAAATCTGGTGTTTCAATCTCTTCTTCAATTACTTCTACTTGTTCCATCGGTTCAGGTGCTGACTTGGGTTCTGGATCTGATAAAATTACTTCCGTTTGAGCATCAACCCGTGAGATCACATGATGAGCAATTAAACAATTTAATTCTTTAGCTACTTCCGTGCCTACTTCAACGGCAGCTTGAACCGCGGCAACGTCACCAATCAGTTCCACAGTTGTTAAACCGCCATTAATAATTTCAGCTTTTAACAAAGTAACGTCGGCGGCTTTCAATGCCGCATCGGCCACACTAATGGCACCTAAAAATCCTTTGACTTCGACCATTCCTAATGCTTTCATTCAGGTCACATCCTTAATAACTCAACGGATTGTCAGCGATATTTTGAATGACTTGTTCAAACGCACTGCAAGCAGCTTTACATGCAGATTGACTACCTGTCAATAAGGCGCCGCCAAAGTTCGTTTCAGAAGGTGGGCCATAAAAGACACCCATTTGAACATCGGCAGCTTTCATTGCTGCATCTAAGCCAACCATTGCTTCTAGCGGTGGTGCAATCAGATAAGCAATCGCTTCACCTTCAGGAATATTCGCTTGTTCAGATAAAAAGCTACCCGTTCTTGATACTACATGTGCAAAATAAACAATACTGTCATCTTCGTTAGCACTATAGAAGCTGGCTTCTTCTTCAATGACTTGCGTAATGACACTCAAGCCACTATTGACTTCGGCAGGACTCGGACCAGCAATAATGCCAATCACTTCACCGGCTAATTTGGTTGAAGCATTTGCTGCGCCAGCATACATACTTTTACCGTAAACTACAGTAACATCGGCGGCTTTGGTTGCTTCATCTAATGCAACATAAGTGACATCATCACAATCGGAAGTAACAATTCCTAATGAGCGATGTTCTGGTTTCAATGATAATTCTTTTGCTAATGCCGGATCGACATTGGGAATGACTTTCATACTTAGGACATTTGCGCCTAGACGATCATTTTTCATGAGAAATCCTCCTTTATTCAGCTTCTTTTAAATCAATACCAGATTTTTTCTTGTCTAACATTTTTTTGATAATTTCGGCAATGTAGGCCCCTGCTTCAACAGCCGGTGTCCCACCTTTGTGAATATTTGAAATAACTGTCCGCCGTGCTTCTGGCATACCGACAGTTGGTTTGTAAGCAATGTAGGCACTCATAGATTCAGCTGTTACTAAACCAGGACGTTCGCCAACTAGCAAGCAAACAACATCAGCGTCAGTGATTTCACCAATTTTATCCATTGCTGGCACACGACAATATTTAACAAAAACTACATTGTCGAAATCTAAGTTGTACATGTTTAATCCTTGTTTAATTGCTGGTAGGACTTCTTTAATATTCGCTTCGATAGCAGCTGAACTAAGGCCATCCCCTACGACCATTTGGATTTTAGCTTTTGGTGTCGTATTTTTCCGAATGATTTCACTATTTTCTTCATCAAATTGACGACCATAATCTGGACGTGTTAAATATTCATCTTTACTGTTACAGATTGTTTTTGTAGAAATAAAATTCATTTCTTTTACCAAGTCTTCGCTTACGTCTGAAAAGACCGCATCTTGTGCTGCCGCATGGTCCGCTCGGAAACGTAATGTTGAACTAGTCATATAACGCGTCCCTGCACGACCAACGCCTAAACGAGCTGGCGAGAAAGCTTTCATTTTTAATAGTGCTTCAGGATCTACGGCATTTTTCAATAGTAATTGTTTACGTAAATCTACTTCAGTAATGTCAGGAATTAGGCCTTCTTCAATTTCTGTCGTTTCAGTGACGTGTGTTGTGACTGGTTTTTCTTCAGCAGTCACAGTGGCAGTCGAAACCGCTTGATTGTCAGCGACCATTTCTGTTAAAATTCCGGCAATCATTTCTTTTAATTCTTTTTCGTTCATTTGTATTCTCACCTCGTTTATTTAATAAATACAGATGCATCGCCAGCGCGACTTGTTAATTTTCCGTTTTCCATTAAGCCCATTTTTTCCATCCATTCTTCAAATTCTTTAATTGGACGTAAGCCTAATGTTTCACGAATCGTCGCAGTTTCATGGAACCCAGTTGTTTGATAATTTAACATGACATCATCGCCATGAGGAATCCCCATGATATACGTACAACCAGCTGTTGCTAATAACATTGCTAAGTTTTCCATATCATTTTGATCAGCTTTCATATGGTTGGTGTAGCAGACATCACAGCCCATTGAAATTCCAGTTAATTTGCCCATGAAATGATCTTCTAAACCAGCGCGGATGACTTGTTTTGAATCGTAAAGATATTCTGGTCCAATAAAGCCGACAACGGTATTTACAATATACGGATCAAATTTTTTGGCTAAGCCATAACAACGCGCTTCCATTGTCACTTGGTCTGCGCCAAAGTTTGCTTCAGAAGAAAGTTCTGAGCCTTGACCTGTTTCAAAATACATCACATTAGGACCAGCTGCTTGACCACTGTGAAGCGCTAAATCTTGTGCTTCAGCTAAAATTTCTGCATTTAAACCAAATGCTGTGTTCCCTTTTTCTGAACCAGCGATGGATTGAAAGACTAAGCCAGTTGGCGCGCCTTGACGCATGGCTTCCATTTGTGTCGTTACGTGAGCAAGCACGCAAGTTTGTGTTGGAATTTCCCATTCACTGCGGAACTCTTCAAATTTGTTTAAGATCCGTTTAACACTTTCTGTAGAATCATCAACAGGATTCAAACCAATTAACGCATCACCGGCGCCATAAGAAAGACCTTCCATAACTGAAGCCATAATGCCATCGACATTATCGGTTGGATGGTTCGGCTGTAAACGATTTGAAAAAGTTCCGGGACGACCAATTGTTGTGTTGGCGGTTTTTTCAATATTGATTTTTTTTGCGCCAACAATTAGATCCATGTTGGACATTAATTTACAGACAGCAGCAATCATTTCTGAAGTGAGTCCACGGGAAATTCGTTTGATATCAAAATCGGTTGTTTCCGAAGATAAGATAAATTCGCGTAATTCTGCGACTGTCCAATGTTTAATACTTTCAAAAATTCGCATATTGACTTGGTCAATAATAATGCGTGTCACTTCGTCTTCGTCATAATCAACGACGGGATTGTTAAACAAGTCATTTAAGGACAATTCTGATAAAACGACTTTCGCCGCCACGCGTTCTTCGGCTGAATTAGCAGCTACGCCAGCTAACTTGTCGCCAGACTTTTCTTCATTGGCTTTGGCTAAGACTTCTTTAACGGATGTAAATTGATAGACTTTGCCAAATAGTTTGGTTTTTAAAATCATCTTTGTGTCGCTCCTTTTTAATTAAATACTAAGGTCTTAACAATGACTGGAAGGACGGCTCCTTCTGCCACTGGTAAACCGATATCTACATAATCACCGTTTTCTACTTTGACCGAATCAAGACAGATAAACGGATAGTCTTTTGGCAGATGGGCACTTAAGGCATGCCCTAAAGCTTTCGCCATGTCTTCATCCACCATAACAATAATGGGAATTTGTTCAGCAACTAAACTAGCTAATCCTTCCACAATCCCTTGACCATAGCGTTGAATATCAGCAAATGTTGGATTGCTCATGCCTCTAATTGCTAGGGCAATCTGGGGTGTTTCTTCAATACGATGCCAATTGAGTTTTTCTTGGATTCGCTGGCCTAATTCTGTCACAGTAAGGGTTTCATCCTCTTGCGCTAATTTTAGAATTGGGATATTTTTTACCGGCAAAATTTGCTCACGGTAAGCAATCGTGCTTCCGCTAATTTCAGCAGTATGTGAACCTGCTCCGACGACCGTCGCTCGGATTGTTTCTGCGCTTTCTAAGACTTCTTTTTCCGAAAAAATCAGTGACTTTCTCAGATATTTTCCTAAAAGTAAGCCGATGTCCCCATATTTAAAGAGATTCGTACTTGTCGTATTTAAGCAATCAGCCACACCACCAGAAAATGTTACAATTGGTAATTCCTCACCTTTTCGTAGTGGATGGTTAGTTACTAATAACTGGTAGAACGGACTTTGTGTCCCCAAGCCAATGCTATTTTCTAACACGGCAACTAATTCCGAAATAATTGGCAGTAAGTTTTGTTCGGTGGCTTGGTCACCAAGGTGCAAGGTTAGCTCTTTTTTATTTATAATTTCTTGAATCTTCGGAGCTATATAGGTGATTTTTTGTTGTTGATCTAATTTAATTAAGCGTCCGCCAATGTCAAAACAAGCCGTATCAATCACTTCACCATCTTTAAAGACAGCTAAATTTGTCGTTCCCCCACCAATGTCTAAATTAACCACTGGTTTGCGTTTCGTTTCAGAATAAGTTTGAGCACCAGCGCCTTTCCCAGCAATGATACTTTCTAAATCAGGACCAGCCGTAGCAACGACAAAATCACCTGCATAGCCACTAAGTGCTCGTAGCACATTGTTGGCATTGCTTTTTCGAGCAGTTTCACCTGTGATAATTACCGCACCCATTTGAATATCTTGTTTATGAATGCCTGCTTGGCGATATTGCTCCGCTACAAACGCTTTGATAGGTTCTGCATCAATTTCTGATTGGTTAAGTAAGGGTGTAAAGATAATGTCACTTCGGTAAATGACTTTTTTATCAGAAATGCTGATACGTGGTACTGTAAACGCAGAGGCAAAATTTTCAACAGTTAATTCTGACAAGACTAATTGGGTTGTAGACGTCCCTAAATCAATCCCTACGGTTAAAAGTGTTTCCTTCGACATCGCCTGACTCGCCTCCTTTTGCATACAAAAAGGCACTTAAAGAATCGTTAGAAAATTTCTTTCTACTTTTCTTTAAGCGCCTTTGCTTAATCAATGAACAACATCACTGGTGTTCTGTTCGAAATAGAAACAGGTTTTAGTTCCCTGTTTATTGGATTCAATTGTAATTTTTCCTTTTAATTTATCTTTTACGTAGCTTTTGACAATCATCAAACCTAAACTGGTCTCGTTACTTTGATGAACGTCATAGCCTTTACCATTATCTGTAACAGTAATGGTAATCATCTTATTATCTAATGTTCCACTAAGTTTAACAACGCCACTTGTTTGTGGCTCAAATGCATGATCAAAAATGTTTTGTAATAGTTCGTTGACAACAAGGGAAATGGTAACCATTTGTTCGCTAGAAACCATAATGGCTGGATCAACATCCATCATCATCTCAATGGGTTGTGCGCCTTGAAAAAGATGTCTAAAATTATACATCACTGCTTCCAATGTTTGCCGTAAAGCAACGTCATCTTTGACTTGTTTTGACAGCAATTCATGGGTGGCTGCAATCGCCATAATTCGATTGACACTTTCATGAAGGACTTTCTTTGCTTCGGGGCTTTGCGTTCGCCGTTCTTGAATACGCAATAAGGAAACCACCGATTGCAAGTTATTTTTAACACGATGATGAATTTCACGAATCGCAACAGATTTGGAAATAATTTCCGCTTCTTTTTCTTTAAATTCTGTATTGTCTTGAATAATCATAATCAGTTGTTCCTCTGATGCCAACCACACTTTCCGAACCTTAAAATAATAATTAAGGTAGGTCGTTTTGCTTTCAATTGGTTGATTACTCATTTTATATTTCATTTGATACAACACATATTCAAAAGTTGTATAATCGATGGACAAATTGTCATAACTCATTCCAATGATATTATCCCGATAACCAAGTTTGCGATAAAGCTCTTGTGCATTGTGATTGGTAATTAATAAGTGACCCGCCGCATCAAAAATCAAAACGGCTTCTGCCAATTGATCAATAAATAATGCGTCGACTTGACTAGTTGATTTCGCTACTTTTGCTAACTGGCAGTTATTTAGCTCCTCTTTTTGTAAGTCCGCTTGAATCTCTTCATCTGCCGCAATCTCGACAATAATGACACCAATCGTTCGATGTTCATTGCGAATGGGATAGATATTTTGCTTAATCAAACGATTTTCCTGAGTCACTGCTAACAAACCAATGCTATTTAAGCTAGTTTGCATGGTACGCAGAACACCAGGTTCATTTTTTAATAAAGCTTCCATCCCGACGACATCTCCGCTATATAAAGAAGTTGTCTTCGCAGGCGGCTTATGATAAACGACTAGTGCTTGCTGTGACATTTCCTTATACACATCAATAAAAACATCTGCACTTTGATAGAGTGTCGTCGAAGAAAGATAACGTGCTGTACGTTGTAATTCTTTAATGTCTGATTCTGAAAGATTGGTATATTGGTGACATAATTGCTCTAATCGTTTCATTTATTCATCATCCATTACAATCAATTCTGCAATTTCACTCATACGTGCGCGTTTGTTCATACTTAACGTACGCAACATTTGGTAGGCTTCTTCTTCCGATATATGATTTTCTTTTACAAGAATACCTTTGGCTTTTTCGATAATTTTACGTTCTTCTAATTTTAAACTTAATTTATCGATTTGATTTAGTAACAGCTGCGTTTGTTTGCCTCGTTCAATGCTCATTTCAATTGTAGGTATTAATGATTTTTCATCTAGAGGTTTAACTAAATAACCCAGTGCGCCTAATTTTTTAGCCTTGTCCGTATTTTGTACGTCACTGTATGCAGATAAAAAGACAATACTACTGGCTAGTTGGTCTTGAACAATTTTTTTACCTGCTTTTAGACCATCTAAAATTGGCATTTGAATGTCCATTAATACTAGGTCAGGTTGTGTTTTTTTACATACTTCAATTGCTTCAAAACCATCAGCTGCTTCACCGACTACTTCGTACCCTGCTTCTATCACAATATCACGAATATCGAGTCTCGTAATAGGTTCATCATCGACTATTACAATTCGTCCATCCATTTTCTTCACGCCCTTGTCCTTTCAACGCTATGTTCTGGTAATTTTACAAGTTACAGAAAAGTTTAAAATCTGTTGTAAACCTTCAATCACCGCTTGTAAGGCTGCTTCCACTGAGCTTACGTCACCAGAAATGACTACCGATCCAGAAAAACGATCAATAAAACCGATTTGGATATCTCCGCTTTTAGTCGCAATATCAACAGCGATAATTGCCGCTTCGCTCGGAGTGATTGTCAAAATACCTAGTGCATTGCTGGTGCCTTCTGGCAACCCTAATTTTGTATAAATTTCTTTATTAGGACTAGCAATGATGTGCGCTAACGTTACTTGTTTCCCAGGAACATATTCTTGAATCATTCGTTGTTTTTCTTCCAACCAGACTCGCTCCTTTAATTTAGCAAATAAAAAATCCTCAATAAAAAACGTAAAGGTTCCACTTTCGCTTTCTACTAAGGAGCTTCTTTGCTCTTAAATTTTGAAGCACGCCGTTGTGCTACCCACATTATATGTTATCGATTTCATCCTGTCAATCGCTTATAAGATAGAATTTAAAATTTTTGTCACTTCTGCTGCTGTTGGTTGGACAGGATTTGTTTTGGTGCAACCATCCATCAATGCGCCTTCAGCTATTTTTGGGATCGCAGCTTGGACTTCTTCTTTTGGTAAACCATAGTCACTAAAAGTGGCAGGCATGTTTAATTTTTGACGGAGTTGCTTGATTTGTCGAATAAATTGTTGAACACCAATCCGTGCATTGGTTGTCTGTGTATCATTTAGACAATTTGCTAACTGCGCATAACGTTTAGCTGTTGGTTCGTTGGTGACTTTGCCATTCGCTAAGCCACTGTTATATGCAATGACTTCAGGTAAGAGCATTGCATTCATTCGTCCATGTGGCACATGTAAACGCGCACCGGCCGCATGAGCAATACCGTGATTCAAGCCTAACGAAGTAACATTAAACGCCATCCCTGCCATACATGAAGCTAAATGCATATTTTCACGGGCTTGTTGGTTGCTACCCTCATTAAAGGCTATTTCTAAATTGTCGAATACTAAGCGAACGACTTTTTCGCACAACGCATCTGAAATCGGATTTGCTTCTGTTGAAACATACGCTTCAATAACATGCGTTAAGACGTCCATTCCTGTATCCGCTGTGATTTTTGGTGGCACACTCATCACTAAATTTGTATCTAAAATCGCAATTTCTGGTTGAATTTCATCCGTTACAAGCGGGATTTTGGTGCCAGTTTCTGCAACCGTAATCACTGAAAAATTCGTAACTTCTGAACCAGTCCCACTAGTTGTAGGAACCGCAATAAACTCAGCAATCTGAGTTTGCAAAGTACGTTTGCCAAAAAATTTCATTGCTTTGGCCGCATCAATAGCGGATCCCCCACCTAAAGCTAATATCGTATCTCCTTGAAATGCCGCTAACTGCTTAATTCCCGCAGCAATCTTATCAATTGGTGGATCGGGGATGATGTCACTAAAAATTTGCCATTCACTTTTTGTTAAATGCTTTGTCACTTCATTCACAAATCCAGAATCAACCATGAATGGATCTGTGACAATGAAAACACGTCTATCATGAAGTGTTTCCAAATTGGCTAATGCGCCTTCTCCTACCCATAGTTCGGTAGGGAAATGAATTGTTCTCATCTCAATTCCTCCTTAATAAAATACAAAAAGACACTTCAAACAAACGAAAAATCATCTGTCTGAAGCGTCTTTGCTTCCTTATGTATACGCCATTGTACACGAAACCTTATCCATAGAGTACAACGCCTTTAATTAATTGTCAATAAAAAAAGGGAATATAGCAGTACGTCATTGTACCTGAAATCTCCTTCAACATTGAAAGACCAGCCCAAAATTCCCAAAAGCACTTCCTCGTGCCATTAATTGGATTAATACAAATATCTTGGGCTGGATTTTCAACACAAGCGTTGTTAAGAAACATCCTGTTTTGCCTCGAAACAGCATGCCCAATAATGAAAAAATGAAAAGACCTGACTTAAAAGCAACCTTGCTTCTTCACAGTGGCGGGACCGTGCCAGATTCTCACTGGCTTCCATTCATATTTTTCATAAAATATTCGTTTAATCTATCTGAAATTTACCATAAGTTTTTTAGAAAAGCAACTGTTTACAATCCATCTTCTTTAATTTTATGGAAAACCTTTTCGCTTCGTTCATAAAAAACATCAGGTCGTTGTGCTTGAACATTTAAATAGCGAGCCAACGCATAAAAATAATCTGATAAACGATTGGTAAAAATTAATACCTCTTCGTTAATTTTGGCTGTCCAATTTAAACGCACAATGATGCGTTCTGCGCGCCGTGCAATCGTCCGAGCAACATGAACCATACTGGCTGCTGAGGTTCCGCCAGGTAAAATAAAACGATCAATATCTGGTGATTGTGCAGTGTAGAAATCAATCCGCTGTTCTAGCCAATGCACACTTTCCTTTTGTAATTTAAATGGTCGTTGTGCTTCAATCGGTGTTGACAAATCTGTTCCCGCATCAAAAAGTAAATGTTGTAAAGCTTCTAGTTCTTCTTTAATTTCTTGATTTTCTTGGGGAAGTTGGCTGATAATATAGCCGACCCAAGAATTCAATTCATCAATTGTTCCATAACTTTCAACTCGATCAGAATCCTTAGCGACGGTTGAGCTGCCGACTAATTTCGTCATTCCCTTATCGCCAGTTTTTGTATAAATTTTCATTCTGCTTCATCCTCCTCTAAATAATCTACTAATTCTTGCAAGCCAATTTTTTCAACAGAAGAAATTTCAAAAATTCTTGTTGCACCCGCACTTTTTAATTGTTGCCGAACAATCTCTAACTGCTGAGAATCTTGTGCTAAATCAATCTTGGTTAAAATACCAATGATTTCTTTCGGGAAAATACTACCAAATCCTGGTGAAAAAACTTGTTGTGTTTCTACAGCACTTTGGACCAAACCGATCACATCTGCTTCTGCCGCTGTGACGTTTAATGCATTATAATATTGCCGATGCAAAATAAACTCGCCTGGTGTATCAATCATTTCTGTATGAAATTCCACCGCCTGTGTTTTATCATAAATTAATTCTTTGCCTTGCAGAGCTTGACATAACGTGGTTTTGCCACAACCGATAGCTCCCATTAAAATGATTCGTTTCATCGCTACCTCCATAAAAAAGGAGCCCAAAGCAAGTACCATACGTACTTAGTCTTGGGCTCCTTTGCCGATTTGTTAAAACACGCCATTGTGTTTCTGATTCTTTGCCTTTATCTTACCTGTTTCCAAAAAACTTGTCAAAGTTATTGAATAGTTTCCCAAACTTTATGTTGTTTCTGAAAATAGGAGACAATATCTGTTTCAAAAATTGTTTGTAAAAATTCTTTGGAAGCCAACGTTTGAAAATCACCTTGCGCGGCCACTTTCCCTTGCTTCATAAACACAATTTTTTCACTTAGCGTTAACGCTAAACGGATATCATGAAACACCCCGATTAACGTTTTCCCTTCTTGCGCACTCCACTCATTTAACTGCTGAATCAATTCTTGTTGATACCGAATATCCAAATGATTATTGGGTTCATCCAATAAAATAATTTCTGGATCTTGTACAAATAATTTAGCCAAAAATACTCGTTGTTGTTGTCCTCCTGAAAGCTGATTGACAACTTTATCTTTTAAAGGCAATAAACCCGTGCGTTCTAAATAATAAAGGACTCGTTCTTTTTCTTGCTTAGAAACAATAGGTAAAAAACGTTGTGCTTGTTGTCGATACGCCCCCATCAAAACTGTTTCGTAAACCGTATAATCAAAAGCAACTGTCGTGAATTGACTCATCATCGCTACTTTCGTTGCCAATTCCTTCCGCTTTTGTCCATGAACTTCTTGACCATCAATTAAAACAGAACCACTATAAGGGACAAGTCCGGCAATCGTTTTTAAAAGTGTCGTTTTACCGCAACCATTTGGACCTAAAATACAAGTTTTACTACCTGTCGGAAAAACGAGGGAAATATCTTTTAAAATGGGGGTTTGTTGGAGTGTTACAGCTGTTTTTTTTAATTCAATCATGCAGCAACGCCCCTTTTTTTAAAGTAAATATACAAGAAGAATGGCGCTCCAATCAAGGCTGTTACGGCCCCGATGGGAATTTCTCTTGGTGATAAAATCGTGCGAGCAATTGTGTCCCCTATTACCATGATGGTCCCACCTAAAATTGCCGAACCGGGAATCAGCCAGCGATGAGTCGCCCCTAAATAGCGACGGACAATATGTGGTGCTATTAAATCAACAAAACCAATCACACCGACAAATGAAACCGCACTTCCTGCTAATAAACTAGCCAAAAGAATAATGCGTAGTTTTGCTGTTTTGACTTCTACTCCCGCTAACATCGCATGTTCTTCTCCTAAACCGAGAACATCCAATGCGTTGGCATCAAACCAAAGAAACAGACTGCTGACAAGCAAGATTGGACAATAAATAGCAATTTTTTGCCAATTACTGCCAGAAAAACTACCCATTTGCCAAAAGACTAATTGTTTCAAATAATCTTGGAAAAGTGCTGTAATCAACGTCAAAATAGCACCGACAAATAAGGTCATAATCATTCCTACTAAAACAACTGTTTGATTGGACATTTGACTATCAATTGTTTGCGTAAATAACAAAACTAAAAAGACCGTTGCTAAGCCAAAGATAAAACCAGTTAAAGGCAATAAAAATGCCCCTAAGATCGAAGCAGTTACTCCAGTTACCATGATTAACGCAGCGCCTAAGGATGCTCCCGCTGATACGCCCAAAGTATACGAAGAAGCTAAAGGATTACCTAAGAGCGATTGCATCACCGTGCCACTTACTGCTAAGCCTGCGCCCACGAGATAGGCCATCACGACACGCGGTAACCGAACATTCCAGATGATTCCCTCTAAAATCCCGTCTTCTGAAACCGTCTTTTTCACTAAAATTTGAAGCAAATCCGTTAACGAAATCTGAACACTTCCAATTTTAATACCCAAAAAGAGCATGCTCATACTGATCAAGAGCATCAGTATGAGACACGTTTTTTTACTCATCTTTTAAATCCTTGTATTCCTCTGGATAAACAGCTTTTGCCATTTGTTTTAATGCTTTGGTAATGTGGTTATTTGGTAAAGAGCTAGACATGTTATCAATTTCGAAAACTTCTTTGTTTTGAACTGCAGGAACGTTTTCCCAGTTTTTACGAGCTAAAATTTCTTTGGCGGGATCTTTCATATAGTTAACATTGGTTAAAATGACTTCTGGTTTTGCAGCAATGGCCGCTTCTTCTGTCACTGGTAACCAGCCTTTTTCATTTGCCAAAACATTTTTTGCCCCAATTGTTTCAATCATTTCATTTAAAAATGTCCCATTACCAAAACTATAAATGTCTGGTAAGGCAGCCACTTCAAACAAAACAGTTTTTGGTTTTTTAATGGTTTTACCAATTTTGGCTACTTCGTCGATTTCTTGATCCATTGTTTTGATTAACTTTTGTCCTTTTTCATGTTCAGATAAGCTATCCGCGATGAATTGGACGTCTTCTTTGATTGCTTTGATACTTGTACTAGTGGGGATGTTAACGACTGTAATTCCAGCATCTTCCACTTGTTTCCAAACACTTTCTGAGCTAGCTAAATTGATGTCATTCACATAAACAATTTGTGGTTTCAAGGCAATCAATTTTTCGGCATCGACAGCCATCATATCCATTTGTGGTAATTTTTTTAAATCAGTCATCATTGTGCTACTTTGAGTATCAACTGCGATTAATTGGTCGGTTTTACCTAAGTCTTCAATCACTTCTGTTGTTGATGGTACTAGGGAAATAATTTTGGTTGCTTCTTTGGGTAAAGTAATTTCTTTGCCGCTACGGTCTTTGGTTGGTAACGTTACTTCTGTTTTTTCAGAAGAGGTAGTTGCTTTCTTTTCCTGTTTGCCACACCCTGCTAAGCCAAGTGTTGCTACTAAACCTAAAGTCATCATTGTTAAAGTAAATTTTTTCATTTTTTCATCCTCGCATTCGTCTATTTTATTTTGGGGAAAATTTTCTGAAATGAACCTCCTTTGTCTCAACGTCAAAACAATACAAAAAAACCACTTTTTTCTCCAATAGAAAAAAAGCAGTCACTTAACTATGCTAATGATATACTCAGCCAGTTATCTTCAAAGCCCCTTCTTTTTCCTACAAAAGAATGATTAGACTTATCAAGCCGGTATCCTGACTTAGCTTCTTCTTACTCCCAATCCTTCCAGAATAATCTGTGGTCTTATTGGTTTCATCCACCATACAGTAGGTAGGTCTGTAGAGGATTCGCACCTCTTTCCCTGACACTTCATAAGTACATATATATTGTATCTTCGTTGATAACTAATTTTCAAACCAGTGATTAGACGTCTTTGTCTAATGACACACATTTATTATAACGGTTATCAACCATTTGTCAACGCTTCCTCAAGCAAAAGAAAAACTTTTCTTGTTTTAGTTATTAGACGTTGTTCCGTTTTTCTATTCATGATAAAATAAATCCTAGTTTGAATAAGAAAGAGGTTAACTTGATGAAAATCGTCATTTTGTTACTTGTTGCCTATTTATTAGGTTCGATTCCCTCAGGTGTTTGGATTGGCAAACTTTTCTTTAAAAAAGATATACGCCAATTTGGAAGTGGGAATACAGGAACAACCAATACATTTCGTGTCTTAGGGAAACCTGCCGGAATTACGGTATTATTAATGGATATCTTGAAAGGAACGTTAGCCACTTCATTACCCTATTTGTTTGGTTTACAAGGCGTGAACCCGCTCTTCTTTGGGGTAGCCGCTGTTTTAGGGCATACCTTCCCTATTTTTGCCAATTTCAAAGGTGGTAAAGCCGTAGCCACTAGCGCTGGCATGTTATTAGCATACAGCCCCACATTTTTTATTTATTCTGCTCTTATTTTTGTGATTTGTCTGTATCTAACCAGTATGGTGAGTTTAACAAGTATGATTAGCGCTGTACTAATTACACTTTCTACTATTATTTTGCCTTTCACTGTCCCAGCTATTTTACCAACATTTAACTGGTTATTAACCGTGATTGCGATTGCTTTGACTACTTTTATCTTTGTCCGTCATCGTGAAAACATTCAGCGAATTAAAAATGGAACAGAAAGTCGCCTTTCTTTTGGCTTACGTGCAAAAAAATAAAGAAAAAGGCTGTGAACAAATAATGTTCACAGCCTTTTTCTTTATTTTACACTAATCATATACTGTGTTTTAAATAGTTCGTTAGCTGGTAACTTATTGATGCCAAATTTTTCAGCAAGTTGGCCAGTTGCGTCGACAGCATCAGCAATCCCACACCAAGGTTCGATACAGACAAAAGGCGCTTCTTTCGGTGTCGGTGACCAAATCCCCACAAAAGGCATTTCTGGATAACTCAAAGTGACTTGATGGTCACTTTCGTCTGTGGCAATCGTAATTGCTGTTTGACCTTTTGTTTCAAAAATCATTGCATCATTTTCAAATAATTGATGCGTTAAGTCAAAGCTGGTATTCGTTTGGGCTAGCGTTTTATTCGCTAAATCAATAAACGGGCCTGCTAAGGGAATTTGTGTCCGTGATTTTTTAGGTGAAAAACTTAGATAATAATCTTCAAACGTTAGTGAAGATTCTAAAGGTACATTAAAGGCTGGATGACCACCAATCCCAAAATACATCTCTTCTTTCCCTGTATTTTCTACTTGGTAGTTTACAGTCAATTCTTGGTGTTCTAATGTATAAGTAATCACTAGTTCAAAATCAAAAGGATACTTCTTCTTGGTTTCTTTTGTTGATTTTAGTGAAAAAGAAACTTCTTCTCCACCTTTTTCAATCACATCAAATACTTGATCACGAGCAAAACCATGTTGAGTTAAATGATACGCTTGATTTTGGTACATATACGTATCTTCTTTTAGACGACCAACAATCGGAAAAAGTACGGGCGCATGGCGGGCCCAAAATTCAGGATTTCCTTGCCAAATATATTCAATGCCGGTTTCTTTTGATTGTAAACTTACTAATTCTGCTCCTTCTTCAGCAAATGTTGCGATTAGAAATTCATTTTCAATTTGTACAGTCATTGCGTTGTCCTCCTAGTTGATACGAGCAATTGCTTATTTTTCCAACTCTTTAATAAATTGTTGATTTAACACTTTTAAATAAGTCCCTTTCATACCAAGAGAACGTGATTCAATAATTCCAGCTGATTCTAATTTTCTTAAGGCATTCACAATTACGGAACGAGTAATGCCTATTTCATCTGCAATACTTGAAGCAGTTAAACGACCTTCTTCGCCATCTAAGGCTTCAAAAATAGCATGGACGGCTTTTAATTCACTATAGGAAAGAGTGTTGATGGCCATTTGCACGGCAGTCGCACTGCGAACTTCTGCTTCAATTGTTCTGGATTGATGATACAAAATTTGCATGCCGACAACGGTCGCACTATATTCAGCTAACACTAAATCATCCTCGTTAAAGGATTTTTCAACACGCGCTAAAATAATCGTACCCAAGCGTTTGCCAGCACCGTACAAAGGCACAATAGTGGTTAACCCAAACGGATACAGCTCTCGTGATTCAAAAGGAAATGCAGTTAAATCACTGTCTATTGGAATATTGGCTTCGGTTACTTTGAGCATATCCACGGCCTCGGTGTATCCTTGAGGAAATTTTTTCTCTTTAAACATATTTTTGATACGGGCATTATTAACATCTAATTTTTCAGTATACCCCAACAAATCCCCTGAACTGCTAATAATATACGCATTGCTTTCTAAAATATCCCCTAAAATCATTGCCATTTTGTTGTACGGAAGTTCTGCTTGTACGTCAAACAGATTGTTTTTTTGCAAAAGCTCGTTCACTTGACGTGTTTTTTCTAATAATGTAGCCATCTTTTCTCCTCCAGCCTTTTTTATAAGATGTAACGACTTAAATCTTCATTTTGAACAATGTCATTCAATTTTTCATTGACATATGCTTCGGTAATCGTAATTTCACCCATTTGCATATCTGGTGCTTCATATAATAAATCTTCTAATAAACGTTCTAAAATTGTGTGTAAACGACGCGCCCCAATATTATCTGTATCACGGTTTACATCATAAGCGATGTGTGCTAACCGTTCAATTGCTTCTTTTGTAAAGATGACTGAAACATTTTCTGTGCCAATTAATGCTACATATTGTTTAATTAAAGCATTGTTTGGCTCAGTTAAGATACTTACGAAGTCATCAGCCGTTAAATCATCTAATTCAACTCGAATTGGGAAGCGGCCTTGTAATTCTGGAATCAAGTCACTTGGTTTTGACAAGTGGAAAGCACCTGAAGCGATAAATAAAATGTGATCCGTTTGTAAAGGACCATACTTCGTGTTAACTTGAGAGCCTTCAACAATCGGCAAAATGTCTCTTTGTACTCCTTCACGAGAGACTTCGCCCGAATTTTGTTGACTTTTAGAGGTGATTTTATCAATCTCATCGATAAAAATAATTCCGCTTGATTCAGCTAAACGAATCGCTTCACTATGAATATCAGCGTCATTGACAATTTTTGCTGATTCTTCTTTCACTAATAATTCTTGTGCTTCTTTCACCGTTACAGTACGTTCGATTTTTTTCTTTGGTGACAGAGCACCTAACGTTTCATTTAAGTCGATACCTATTTGTTCTAGGCCGTTGTTCATAGCTGGCATCGTTTTCTTCGGTTCTTCAATTTCAATTGTTACTTCACGATTATCTAATAGACCTTTTTCCAGCTGTTCCAAAATTGTTCGGCGATTCGTTCGAATATCTTCCGTTACTTCTTCTTGTGCTTCTTGCTGTTGCTGAGCCATGTTAAACATGTTCATCATTTGTTCAAATTGATTACCGCCAGCCTGTTTTTGTTCTTTTTTAATTCCAGGCACTAATACTTTGACTAAACGTTGATTGGCCTTTTTCAACGCTTGCGCGTACACGCGACTGTATTGTTGTTTTTCAACAATTTGGATCGCATTTTCTACTAAATCCCGAACCATTGATTCGACATCCCGACCGACATAGCCTACTTCTGTAAATTTGGTTGCTTCAACTTTTACAAAAGGCGCATTGACAATTTTTGCGAGACGACGAGCAATCTCAGTTTTACCAACACCTGTTGGTCCAATCATTAGTAAGTTTTTAGGCGTAATATCTTGTTGCATATTTTCTTCTAATTGCAAGCGACGATAGCGGTTACGTAAAGCTACCGCCACTGATTTTTTGGCAGCTTGCTGTCCAACAATATATTGATCTAGTTCTTTGACTATTTCTTTTGGTGTTTTGTTTAATTCATTCATGGATTTTCCCTCGCTTATAATTCTTCTACAATGATATTATGATTCGTAAATACACAGATATCTGCAGCAATATTTAAGGCATTTTTAGCAATCTCTTTCGCTGGCATTTCTTTATCACCAAAGTTTTTCATGGCTCTTGCAGCGGACAAAGCAAAATTACCGCCAGAACCAATCGCTAAAATACCATCGTCTGGTGTGATGACTTCCCCAGTTCCTGAAACTAAGAGCATTTCTTCCTTATTCATCACAATCAGCATAGCTTCTAATTTTTGCATAGACTGTTGTGTACGCCACTCTTGGGCTAACTCAACCGCAGCTCTCGTTAAGTTTCCGTTGTATTCATTTAATTTTCCTTCAAACTTTTCTTCTAATGTAAAGGCATCTGCCACACTTCCTGCAAAACCGACAACGACTTCATCATTGTAAATACGGCGCACTTTTTTGGCCGTACCTTTCATAACGACAGATTCGCCCATTGTTACTTGGCCGTCACCAGCCATTGCAAATTTTCCATCTTTTTCGACTGCACAAATTGTTGTAGAGTGAAATTGTGATTCAACCATTGTTGTTCCTCCTAGACGTTTACCTCCATTATGCACGAGGATGAAACGTTCGATAATTTTTTTGTAAACTTTCTTTTGTCACATGCGCATATATCTGAGTTGTTGATAAATTAGCATGTCCTAATAATTCTTGAACTGTCCGCATATCGGCGCCATTATTTAATAAATGTGTCGCAAATGTATGGCGTAACATGTGGGGATGAATTTCCGCATTTAATGAACTTTTTTTAATTAGTTGGTTTAAGACGTATTCAATCCCTGTTGGCGTGATTTGTTCACCATGATGATTAACAAAGACATACGGATGTTTTTTTTGATATTTTGTCATTAATAGCGCGCGGCCACTCGCTAAGTAATCCTTTAAGGCGTCTTGTGCAAATGAACCAAAAGGCACATAGCGATCTTTATTTCCTTTTCCGTGAACCAATAAAACAGAAGCTTGAAAGTCAACTGCGTCCACCGTTAAGTTCGCACATTCACTGACCCGAATGCCAGTCCCATACAGAACTTCTAGCAACGCTTGATTTCTCAAATCAAGCGGTTGCTCCCCTTGTGCGCTCTCAAATAATGCATCCATTTCTTTTTCATAAAAAAAACGGGGCAACCGTAACTGTTTCTTTTTCATATGAACATAAGAAAAAGGATTCTCTTGGATTGCTTCATTTTTTAATAAGAATTGATAAAAAGAACGCAAACTGGCAATTTTTCGACTAATCGAATTGCGGCTATATTCCTGATCGTATAATTCGCTCAAATAAGCCCGAACATCCAAATGTTCCACAGTCAAATAATTGTCATTACCTGAAGTCTTTAAAAACGAAAAAAAATGTTGTATATCTTCTTGATATGCTTTTTTTGTTTTTTCTGAATAGCCTCTTTCGACAATAAGATAACGAGCAAATAACTCAGGCCAATTCTTTTCTTCCATGTGATAGCCCTCCTCATTCGATTACAAAGTAACTTTAGCATAACCTTTTTCAAAAGACAATTAAGTTGTCAGAATTTAATCAATATTTCTAAATATGTTCACAATTTTAACTATTCTTTAGCTTTTGTTATTTTTTTCTAAAAATTAAAAGACTGAGTATCATCGCATTTCTCAGCAATGATGCTCGGTCTTTTCTCATATTTTTTCTAATTTAGTCTAAAGATTGGATAACTTGAGCTTGAACATCTAAGGCCCGATTAGCAATCGCTTCATAGCGTTCTTTTTTGTCACGAATTCGTTCAGGTAACTCTGGGAAAAGCCCAAAGTTTGCATTCATTGGTTGGAAATGTTTGCCTTCTGCATGTGTAATATAATAAGCCATACTTCCTAAAGTCGTTTCGCGAGGGAATTCAATCGGCTCTTCCCCTTTGGCAAGACGAGCTGCGTTAATACCTGCGAGTAAACCACTTGCCGCGCTTTCAACATATCCTTCAACACCAGTCATTTGTCCAGCAAAAAACAGATCGTCACGTTTTTTTGATTGATAGGTTGGTTTTAGCAACTCTGGAGAGTTCATAAAACTATTACGGTGCATGACGCCATAGCGAACAAATTCAGCATTTTCTAATCCCGGAATCATACGGAATACTCGTTTTTGTTCGCCCCATTTTAAATGCGTTTGGAAACCAACAATATTGTATAAAGAAGCTGCAGCATTGTCTTGACGTAATTGAATTACAGCATAAGGGCGTTTACCTGTTTTAGGGTCTTCTAGTCCGACAGGTTTCATCGGGCCAAACAACATGGTTTTAATGCCACGTTGCGCCATTACTTCAATGGGCATACAGCCTTCGAAAAACTTCTCTTTTTCAAACGTGCGTAAAGGAACCACTTCTGCATTGACTAGCGCTTCATGAAAAGCATTGAACTCTTCTTCAGTCATCGGACAGTTTAAGTAAGCCGCTTCTCCCTTGTTATAACGAGATTTTAAATAAACTTTATCCATGTCAATTGTTGATTTATCAATAATTGGTGCTGCTGCATCGTAAAAATAAAAGCCTTCAGAACCATTAAATTCTTGAATTTTTTGTGATAAGCTTTCAGAAGTTAAGGGACCCGTTGCAATAATTACAATCCCTTCTGGAATATCGGTGATCTCTTCATTTTTGATTGTAATTAATGGATGACTTTTAATTTTTTCAGTGATTGTTTCAGAAAAAGAATCACGGTCAACTGCTAAGGCGCCGCCAGCTGGTACAGCGGTTTGATCTGCACTACCAATAATGATTGAATTTAAACGGCGCATTTCTTCTTTCAAAACACCTACCGCATTGGTTAAACTATTTCCACGTAATGAATTAGAACAAACTAACTCTGCAAAATTTTCTGTTTGATGCGCTGGTGTCTTTTTGACAGGGCGCATTTCATATAAATCAACTGGTACGCCAGCATTGGCCACTTGCCATGCCGCTTCACTTCCGGCTAAACCGGCACCAATAATTGTGACTTTTTTTGTCATGTATAAAAATTCCTTTCTATGTCAAGAAGTTAAGAGCTGTCTCTTACAAACTCAATTCATTTTACTAAAAGAGAAGACCGAAGTAAATTCTTCGGTCTCAATTTTTCTTATTTTTGGACGTTTTCTTCATAATCGCCATTGATACAAACGACTTGTTTGCCACCTTTAACTTTTTTCTCTACTAAATATTGCCCACATTTTGGACATGGTCGGCCTACTGGTTTGTCCCAAGAAGTGAAGTCACACTCTGGGTACCGACTACAGCCATAGAAAATTCGATTTTTCTTTGATTTGCGTTCGATAACTTGTCCTTCGTGACACACAGGACACGTCACGCCAATTTCTTTAACGATCGCTTTTGTATTCCGACAATCTGGGAAATTACTACATGCATAAAATTTTCCGTAGCGACCCAGCTTAATCACCATTGGATGTCCACACAGTTCGCAGTCAAAGCCTGCTGGTTCATCTTTAATTTGGATTTTTTCAATTTTTTCTTCGGCATTTGTTAATTCTTTTTCGAAGGGCTTGTAGAAGCGATCGACAACTTCAACCCATTTTTCTTGGCCTTCACCGACTTTATCTAGGTCCGTTTCCATTGTCGCTGTAAAATGTGTATCGACAATTTGTGGGAAAAACTCTGAAACTAGGGAATTCACAATTTCACCTAATTCCGTTGGTTCAAACCGTTTATTGGTTAGCTTCACGTAATAACGCCGTTGAATGGTTTCTAATGTTGGCGCATACGTTGATGGTCGGCCCACACCATTTTCTTCTAAAGTCCGGATTAACGTGGCTTCACTAAAACGAGCCGGTGGTTGAGTAAAGTGTTGTTTCGGTTCGATATCGACCGATTTAACAACGTCACCTTCCACTAATTCAGGTAAAATATTTTCCTTGTCCTCTTTACCATCATCGCGTCCTTCAACATATACTTGCATAAACCCTTTAAATTTCACTTTGGAACCATTGGCAATAAACGTTACGCCGTTTTGTTGAAGCGTGACCTTCATGGTATCTAAAATCGCTGGTGTCATTTGACTAGCAACAAAGCGCGACCAAATAAGAGTATATAATTTTAATTGATCTTTATCTAAATACTTCTTCATTTCATCAGGTGTTCTTAAAACGCTTGATGGACGAACCGCTTCATGGGCATCTTGTGCACCTTGCGTATTTTTTGCTTTGCGGCCGCCATGTGCTGAGAACTCATCTCCGTAGGTCTTTTCAATGAATTCAGCAGCTTCTGCTTTGGCGGAATCGGCAATTCTGGTTGAGTCTGTACGCATGTAGGTAATCAGCCCCACAGTGCCTTGTTTCCCTAAAGCAATTCCCTCATACAATTGTTGCGCAACCATCATGGTTTTACGGGTACGGAAATTTAATTTACGTGCCGCTTCTTGTTGTAAACTACTGGTTGTAAAAGGTAATGCAGGATTACGTTTCCGTTCTTTTTTCTCAACTTTTGTAACATCGTAATCTTTACCGTCAATCCGAGAAGTGATTTCTTTCACCGCTTCTGCATTTGGTAATTTTTTCTTTTTACCATCTACGCCCCAGAAATTTGCTTTGAATTTCTTGCGACCTTTTTGGAAATTCCCATCAATGCTCCAATATTCTTCAGGTTTAAATTCTCGAATTTCATTTTCTCGATCAATAATCATTTTTAAAGCAACAGATTGCACACGACCAGCACTCAAACCTTTTTTGACTTTACGCCATAAAATAGGACTAATCGAGTATCCAACTAAACGGTCTAAAATGCGCCGTGCTTGTTGTGCATCAACTAAATCAACGTTGATGGTTCTAGGTTCTTTAAATGCCGCTTTTACCGCTTCTTTAGTGATCTCATTGAATACCACGCGGTTTTTATCTTTTAAATCAAGGCCAAGAAGATAAGCTAAATGCCAAGCAATTGCTTCACCTTCTCGGTCCGGATCGGCTGCGAGATAGACTTTTTCAGCTTTTTTTGCAGCCGCTTTTAAACTTTTGATAACGTCGCCTTTTCCACGAATCGAAATATAATGAGGTTCATAATTATTTTCAATATCAATCCCCATTTTACTTTTTGGTAAATCGCGAATGTGACCAACACTGGCAACCACCTTGTAGTTTCTTCCTAGATATTTTTCAATTGTTTTGGCTTTGGCAGGTGATTCTACAATCACGAGATACTTATAGGCCATTCAATTAGCTCCTTTCGCGTTCGCTTTCCTACTATATAATATATGTAAAAAACGCACAAATCGTAATACATCATATGCTAAATAGAATAGGTTTGTCAAGACTAGGCTTTCTAACATTTCTGTCATTTCTGTTTGACTGTCCGAATTTATAAATAAAAAATGCCTATGATTTATAGATTTTATCCTAAAGCATTAAAATACCTATAACATTCCAAATAAAATGAGTCAAGACAGCAGCTTCAAAGCGACCCGTGCGTAGATAGACCCAACTTAAAGCTAAACCCATGCCCCAATAAATAATAAAACTACCTATATCTGTGGGCGTGTGCACAAGTGCAAATAAAATAGAAGAAACGAGTATTCCTATTTTTGAAGCTGGCTTGAAAAACGCTTGAATCCCGACACGAAAAATTCCCTCTTCGAAAATTGGCCCAATCACACCTGCAAAAATAAGTATAAGCCCTTTAGGAATAGATTGGACAATTTCTTCAACACTTTGTTGGTTAGAGGTCGTCTCTAGTCCTTCCAGACGTAATAAGAAATCACCAAATATTCCCACACAAAAGATTATCACCAAACCTAACAAGACCACTGGCAAGGTTTCTTTGATTCCTAAAAAAGTCCAAGTTATGAGCTTTTTCTTTTTCAAAAAAGCAACAAATAGATAGACGAAATAGGCACCAAGTCCAACAGCCACTAATCCACTAACAAAGCGAAACAAAAAATTTTCTGTAGAAACTTGAACAACTGAGACCATCATCAAAGGAATTTGATCCAAAATCAAAAAGCCCAGTAGCTGCATACCAAACAACCATCTTTTTCTAACAACCGTTTCCATTTAGACACTCCTAACTACCAACCAAAAGATTAAAATCTGATTAAATAGTACCGAAGTGAACGTAGGTTGTCAATTCACAATTAGTAAAAGTCACAATTCTTCACAGATATCATCAATTGTCTGAACACATTTAGCGCCGTCCTGAATTAATTCATGGCAACCTGTTGAAAAAGACTGGAAAATACTTCCCGGTACGGCAAATACCTCGCGCCCGTAATCCATCGCCGCTTGTGCAGTAATTAAAGAGCCACTATTCTTACGAGCTTCCATCACGCAGACCCCTAAAGATAATCCAGCAATAATACGATTACGTGCAGGAAAATGATATTTTTTCGGCCCACTCCCATTCACATATTCTGTTAAAACAAGCTGATTCTGCTTCATAGTTTGCTGTAATTCTTTCTTTTCATACGGATAATATACATCTAATCCAGTGCCTAAAATTCCAATTGTCTGGCCCCCGTTCTGGATGGCCATCTCATGGCTACGACTATCAATACCTTTGGCAAGACCGCTGACGATTGTGAATCCTTCTTTGACTATTTTAGGAACCAGAGCTTCAGTCACTCTTAACCCATATGAAGTGGCATAGCGAGCGCCGACGATGCCAATTTTCCTTCTGCTTAACAATTGTAAATTTCCTCTATAAAAAAGAATTGCTGGTGGATTATAAATTTCTCGTAATAATTTAGGATAGACGGCATCTAAAATTGTCATAAATTGGTGTTGGCATTGTCGTATATATAACGCTTCACTATGAATCGTATGGTGTAACCAAGATTGTTCAAATAATTCACGATATTTCTTGATTTCAGCGATTCTAATAATTTCTGTACTGGAAAAATCAACACGCTTTTGTGCGATAGCTTCTTGTAACACTTTTAAGATCCCTAAATTGCCAATTCCTTGGCATACCGCTAATTTAAATAATAATTGTCGTTGTAAAATTTCCAACAAAAAACACCTCTTTCACATCTTCTTAAAATAAGAATACGTAAAAAAAGTGTTTTATTTTTAAATCATATCTTTTATTGGCGCAAAAGTACGTCGATGAATGGGTGTTACACCGTATTTTTCTAACCCGAGAAGATGTTCTTTTGTTCCATAGCCTGCATTGTTTTTAAATCCATATCCAGGATATAATTCATCATATTCTTCCATTAATCGATCCCTTGTTACTTTTGCAATAATACTGGCTGCTGCAATCGAAATGGAGCGTGCATCCCCTTTAATCAAACTTTCTTGTGGTTGGGGAACGTCTAACTGCATTGCATCAATTAATAAATAATCTGGTGTAAAAGCTAAATCGTCAATTGCCATTTTCATCGCTTGTTTAGTTGCTTGATAAATATTAATTTGATCAATGACTCCTTGATCAGCGATACCTAACCCGATAGCGACAGCCTGTTCTTGAATCTGGTTATATAACGTTTCCCGTTTTTTAGCAGATAGCTTTTTTGAATCATTTAAGCCTAATAATTGACAATCCTTCGGTAAAATAACTGCAGCTGTCACAACAGGACCAGCTAATGGTCCGCGGCCTACTTCATCAATTCCCGCAATTAAACGATGGCCTTTTTTATAGGCCGCTTCCTCAAATTGACTCATTTCTTTAAAAAGTTGCCACTCTTTTTCTTTGGCTAACTGGCGACGTTCCCATTGTTTGATAGCTTGTTGTACTCCTGAACGTTCATCTTTTCGCCAGCTTGCTAATCGTTCATCGGTTGCTTCAGTGACAGTTAACAACGCTTCTTTGATTGCCTGAATCGACTCTTTTGCCATGTTATTCGTCTCCTAGTTCTTCCCAGCGGTCCAAAGTATACGTACCTAATTTTCCACTGCGAATTTCTAAAATAATCATTTCGCTGGCTCGATTATAATCATCTCTAAAACCACGTTTTTGGCTAATTAACATCAACTGTTCTGGGGCAGGTAAAAATAGCTCTTCCTCTGTTAAACCATATCGTTCCGTCAAACGTTGCGGATAAAAACGTGCAAAAAATTCTAATCCATAAATCGCCAAATCATCTAAATGCAATAATTGATCTTTTATAGCGCCAGTTAAAGCTAATTTTTTCCCAATTTCTTCATCTTCAAATTTTGGCCAGAGAATTCCTGGTGTATCCAGTAATTCCAATTGGGAACCAGAGCGTAACCATTGTTGTCCTTTTGTCACGCCTGGCTTGTTCCCAGTTTGCGCAATTTTTTTTCCGACTAAACGATTCATTAAAGTTGACTTACCAACGTTGGGAATCCCAATACACATTGCGCGAATCGCACGCGGTTTCAAGCCTTTCGCCTGTTCACGAGCCAATTTTTCTTTTAACGCTTCCTTGGCTGCTGGCACAATTTTATTGATTCCTTTATTTTGTTGGGCATTGATGACTAGGGTTTGGTATCCTTTCTTTTGAAAGTAATGTTGCCATTTTTTATTTTGGTCGTTATCTGCTAAGTCCCCTTTATTTAAAAGGACTAATCGTGGTTTTTGTTGGACAATTTGGTCCATCATTGGGTTACGGGAAGAAAGCGGTAACCGCGCATCAACTAGTTCAAATACAATATCGACATATTTGATTTTTTCCGAAACTTCTCTTCTTGCTTTGGCCATATGGCCGGGAAACCATTGAATGGTCATAATCTGTTCAAATCCCTTCTTTAACACATTGTTTCTTTGATTCAATTCTTCAACGAGTCCTGTGTTCCGCGTAGATTCTTGCGAAAAAACACCTTCTCTAGTTTAACATATTTTTCACGGATTTGATTTATTTTCTGTAGTGTTCTTTAAAAAACAAAAAAGCTGAGAAAAACTCACTTTGGATTTTGTCTCAGCCTTGTACACTGGCAAAGTATAGAAAGAAGTAGGTCAAGCTCTTCTCAAGCCCGACTCAAGAGTATTTCTGTTTTTACTTGTTATTTAGCATGAAGTAAATTTTCTTTACAATGAATTAACTCTGTTAAAAACTGACAGTACGGTGTAGCAATCCCATAGGCTTTCCCTTTGCGAACAATTGCTCCATTGATATAATCAATTTCGGTTAAACGATGATTGGTTATTAAGTCCTGATACATCGATGGATGGTGCAGACCAATTGTTTCTCGATTATAACACGAGCGGATTTGTTGAAGGACTGCTTGTTTATCTAACGTAACTTGTTCCGCTTCAGCGACTGCTAAAAATTCATTAACTATTTGTTGAACAATTTGATCTGCTTGCTCTGTTTCGCCAAAGTCTGCCATATTACAATCCAACAAAGTACATAAACCATTCATTGTTCCATTTACGCAAGCCTTCTTATAAATGGATGATAAAATATTCTCAGAATAACGTGCATTTAAGCCAGCGTTATTTAATACCTTAATGACTGCTTCTGCTGCTTGTTCACTTTGCGCTCCTAAATTTTGTAAATCAATCGAACCATTGCCAAATAATTTTACTTTACCCGGTCCTTCTAACCCAGCGGTCCACATTGTGTTTCCTAATAAAATATTTTCGTAAGGCACATATTTTTTGATAATATCTTCGTGCCCAATTCCATTTAACAAGCATAAAACTTTCGTATTTTTATTAAGGAAATGTTCTAATGCTTCAAGCATTCCTTCCAGTTGCATTGCTTTTGTAAATAAGATAACTAAGTCTGCTGTAAAATCGATGCTTGCTACTTCTGTCTGAGGATAGATAGGAATTTTAGCGGTCACCACTTCGCCATTAAAATCAGCAACTAACCCGTTTTTTCTTATTGCTTCAATATGTTCTGGCCAACCATCAACAAAAATAACGTCATTTCCTGCTTGATGTAACATTAGTCCAAAGCGACTGCCCATAGCGCCAGCACCTGCGATAATAATCTTCATTTCTTTTCCTCCATTCAATTTTTTATTTTTAGGTAAAAATCTGCTAAGAAAATCTCTATCTCTTACTTTTATAACCATAAAAAGGCAATACATATGTTATATTATAAGTGATCTATTTGTTATTTTTTATCCAAGCGCTTTTATGTAAGCGCTTTTAAAAAAGAAGGGGAGTTTCTGATGAATATTCAGCTTTTAAAGTACTTCATTGAAATTGTTAATACCCGCAGTTTATCGGCGGCCGCTCGCAATTTATTTGTCACCCAACCAACACTTTCTTTAGCATTGAAAAAAATGGAATCTGAGTTAGGTACAGCCTTGTTTGACCATTCTGATCAACCGTTTCAATTAACCGATACTGGTGTTTATTTATATGAACATGGCCAAGAAGTTGTTTTTCAATTCGATCAATTGGTAACAGATATTCGTGAAATGAACCAGAAACCAGTTAAAAAGCAATTGCGTTTAGGGTTAACTACTTTATTTGCTGTACAATTTATGAAAGAAATTTCACGATTTTTAACAACCCATCCACATGTGAATTTAATATTACAGCAAGATGGCTCGCCAAAATTACAAACGATGTTAGCAAATAAAGAAATTGATATGGGACTAATTTCTTTCCCAAATACCTTACCTGAAATTATTCATATTGAACCTTTAGAAACGACTACCAAAGGCTACCATGTTTATGTCGTGGTACCAGAATCAAATCCTCTCTCCCAATATGAAAAATTAACTTTTAAAGATTTGAAAGATCAACGATTTTCATCGTTAAGTGATAATTTTATGATTGGTCGCCTACTACTAGACCGAACTCGGAGCTTCGGTTATGAGCCGAATATCATTTTGCATAACGATGATTTACAAGTACTTCTTTATAGTTTGCAAAAAAATAATTCGATTTGTTTGCTGCCGATTGAATATTATGAAGTGGGAAAAAGTCAGGGACTGAAATGGATTCCTTTAAAAGATAAGTTTGACTATTTCCCCATCGGCATTGCTTTGCGCCGCGATTTTAGTATGACAGAAGATGTTAGAGATTTTATCCAAATCATTAAAGAAAATTAATGGATAATCTAGCCTTGATAAGCAAAGACGACTTTACTATCATAAAGTTTCAACACTTTTTCAAATAAGAATTTCGAGAACAAACCTGCGACAATTGGAACAACAAACCAAGAAAAGAGTAAGGGTAAGATCCCTAAGCCCGCATCCAATGAAGCAAGTGGTCCCACGAGTCCAACCAAGCCAAATCCAGCCGATTGTGGGGTTCCTGAAATGTTGAATAGAACCACAGGAATTGCTGAAATAGTCGCTGTAAATAAACAAGGAATTAAAATAATTGGGTATTTAAATAAGTTAGGCATCATCATTTTCATGCCGCCCAAAGAGACAGCCAACGTCACTCCCGATTGGTTGACATTCCAAGAATTAATCACAAGAACAACAGTTGTGGCTGCAATTCCCATTGCAGCAGCACCTGCAGACAAGCCATTCAACTGAATCGCCAAACCGATTGCCACAGTAGTGATTGGCGAAATAATCAGTGCAGCAAATGAACAAGCAATTAAAATACTCATGATAATTGGCTGAAAATCAGTAAAATTGTTAATCACTTTCCCGATGGCGACCGTGATTTGTGTCACATATGGGTAAATCAACATGCCAAACAAACCTGCACCTACTCCAACAACAATCGGTAAAGCAATGATTTCCACTGAACCGAATTTTTTATCGATGACTAATAAAAGTAAGACTGCAACAGAAGCGGTAATCATAATATTAATGATGTCACCAGTGCCTGCACCAATAAAGCCTTTCACTTCTGAATTAAATTTAATCACGCCAGAACCAGCAAATGCTGCACCGCCAGCAATCATCATTTTCTGTGGCGTTAAGCCAAATTGAAAAGCAATCAGTCCACCAATAATTAAAGGGGTGGCTAGTTGGAAAATTTGCGCCGCATGAATAATCATTTCGATAATCTTGTATTCTGCAAAATATTTTAAAATGGCTCCTAATACAGCATTGGGAATTAAGGCGATAATGGTGCCGGAAGCTGTTCCAGCTAACACTTTGTTAAAAAATATTCTTGGGGTTAATTGAGCATCCAGTTTATCAGTGGGCATTTTCCACACTCCTATTGATTATTTTTATTTTTTTAGAATAAGTTTGAGAATGATTGAACTTTCTGTTAGATAAAGAGCGGCCTCAAAGAAGAGCGCTTATTTCTTTGAGGCGCTTTTTATTCAACTTAAGCAAGAAACGATTTTTTAATAAACATCCGTATCCGCATTATATTTCGCTAAATTATCTTTAACATCTCGCAAGAACTTACCTGCTTGTTGTCCATCTAAAATTCGATGATCAATAGAAAGACATAAATTAACCATATCTGCCACTTTAAAGCCTCCATCTGCGGTTGGCACAAGGCGTTTATTAATTGACTCTACTTGTAATATCGCAGCTTGTGGATGGTTAATAATTCCCATCGATTGGACGGAACCTAGTGTTCCAGTATTATTAAGAGTAAAGGTCCCTCCTTGCATTTCCTTGCTTGCCAGCGTTCCTTGTCGGACTTCTTGTGCCAAGCGATTGATTTCTTTAGCTAGCCCTGCAATCGAATAGTTATCCGCTTGTTGAATCACTGGCACATAAAGATGCTCGTCTGTCGTTACAGCTATGGATAAATTAACATCTTTATGATAAATAATTGAGCCATCATCCCAAGATGTATTGATTTTTGGATTTTTCTTTAACGCTTGAATGACTGCTTTGGCAAAAAATGGGAAGAAGCTTAGAGATAGGCCCTCTTGTTGTTTAAATTCATCTTTTAATGAATTTCTAAGTTGGACTAAGTTGGTCACATCCGCTTCCACCATTAACCAAGCGTGAGGGATTTCGTTGACGCTTTGGACCATTTTTTTAGCAATTGCTTTACGTACAGGATCTGCAGAGACAATTTTATCTGTGGTTGTTTCAGTTGGACTAGCTATTGCGGCGCTTTCATTTTGCGAAGCAACTGGCTCCTCTGAAATTGAAGGGCTAGTTCCTGGACTCACTGCTTGCTCAGGTGTTCTTGCCTGTGTTGGTGTAAAGTTTGTAACATCTTTTCTAGTAATTCGACCATCACGACCTGTCCCTGTAACTTGTGTTAAATCAATCTTTTTTTCTTGGGCAATTTTAAGGACTGCTGGGGAATAACGACCATTATTTTTTTGATGGGGCGTCGCAGTACTTGTTGTTGCAGCGGTTTCATGTTCTTGTGTTTGTTCCGCACTTGCTTCTTTCACTGGTGCTAAAGTAGCTACTTCTGTTTCTGCGGTTGTTTCTTCTGTCTCTAACGTCATCACCGCTGTTCCGATAGGCACATCTGTATCTAGAGAAATCAGAAATTCTTTTACTACGCCATCAAAATCTGATGGGACTTCCGTGGTGACTTTATCAGAAACGACTTCCATTAAGGGATCATAGCGTTTCACTGAATCCCCTGGTTTAACTAACCATTGAACAATGGCTGCCTCTGTGACACTTTCGCCTAGGTGAGGCATTTTGATTTCTTTTGTGGCCATTTATTTTTTCCTCCTTGCTTCAATTAAAATTCTGCTAATTCTTTCATTGCTGCTAATACTTGCTCTTCATTGATTAAAAATTCTCTTTCTAAAGGTAATGCATAAGGCATGCTTGGACAATCAGGTCCTGCAAGTCTTTGGATCGGTGCATCTAAATCAAAGAGAGAATCTTCTGAAATCATTGCCGCAATTTCACTCATCACGCTGCCTTCTTTATTGTCTTCTGTTACGAGTAAGACCTTCCCTGTTTTCTTAGCTGCAGCCACTAATGTTTCGCGATCTAAAGGATATAACGAGCGAACATCGACGATTTCGGCATCAATTCCTTCAGCGGCTAGTTTTTCCGCCGCAGCTAAAGCTAATTGCAAGGTCATGCCGTAACTAATCACGGTTAAATCACTACCCGTTCTAACGACATTGGCTTTGTCAATTGGTACGATATAATCATCTGCAGGCACTTCATCTTTTAGTAAACGATATAAACGCTTATGTTCGTAAAAAATGACTGGATCATCGGAACGAATCGCTGCTTTAATCATCCCTTTTGCATCATAAGGATTAGAGGGGGTCACAACTCTTAATCCTGGTTGTCCACAAAAAACTTTTTCTGTAGACTGAGAATGATACAGCCCACCACGAACACCGCCGCCATAAGGGGTCCGATAAACGATCGGCGCAGTCCAATCGCCTTTTGTTCTATAGCGCATTGTCCGAGCCTCTGATAACAATTGATTGGTTGCAGGCAAAATGTAATCCGCAAATTGAAATTCACCAATTGCGCGATAGCCCATTAAACCTAAGCCGACAGCTAAACCACCAATTAAGCCTTCTGTTAACGGTGTATTAAAACAACGCTCGTCACCGTATTTAGCAGCCAAGCCCTTTGTTACACCGAACACGCCGCCTTTGTCGCCCCCGACATCTTCCCCAAAAATAACTACTTTTTCATCACGAGCCATTTCTTCAGAAATTCCTAAGTTAATTGCTTCTAAATAAGTCATCTCAGCCATTATATTTCTTCTCCTCTTCTCTTATTTTGCATACACTTCTTCTAAAATTGATGTCGGTACAGGATCTGGCATTGCTTCTGCTTCATCCGTTGCTTGATTGATTTCTGCACGAATTTCTTCATCAATTTTGGCAATGTCTTCGTCTGTTAAATAGCCCTCTTCTAATAATTGTTTTTCAAAAAGCTTCACTGCATCGTTCTTTTTCATCTCTTCAATTTCTTCTTTTGAACGATAAACAGATTGATCATCATCAGCGGAATGAGAAGTCAAGCGAGAAACCATTAATTCAATCAATTTTGGTCCTTTTTTCCCGCGAGCCGCTTTTACTGCTTCTTTAAATGCTAGATAGACTGCAGTAAAATCACTACCATCAACGGTCACACCTTCAAAGCCATAAGCTTTCGCGCGATCGGCCATTCGTTTATTGGCATACTGTTCTTCAATTGGGACAGAAATCGCATATTCATTATTTTCAACAACAAAAATGACTGGTAATTTTTTTACGCCTGCAAAGTTCATAGCTTCTTGGACTTCTCCTTGATTGGCAGAGCCTTCCCCAGTGGTGGCCAATGCAACAAAATCAGCTTTTTGAAGTTGCGCTGCATAACCAACACCTGTCGCTAATGGCATTTGTGTACTTACTGTTGAAGAGAAGGAAACAATATTATGCTCTTTTGAACCATAATGATTCGGCATTTGACGACCATGGGAAGAAGGATCCGCTTCTTTTCCAAAAGAACCCATTAAAATATCTTTGGAGGTCATGCCCCAAACCAAGCACGCGGTCATATCACGATAATACGGTAAAAAATAATCTTTTTGAGGATCAAAAGCCATCGCCATCGCTACTTGTGCAACTTCTGCCCCTTGACCAGAAATATTGAAAGAGGTCTTACCAATCCTTGTTAATTGCCACAACCGTTCGTCTAAACGACGTCCTCTTAGTACTTCACGATATGCCTGAATCAATTCTTCTTTTGATAAACCTGATTTTTTAAGCGCTTTCATTTTCATCAACCTTTCTCTATTTGTGAATCGCTAAGCCATAAGTATCTAAGGCTGCTTCTTGCAATACTTCTGTCATTGTTGGATGCGCATGGATTGCTTCACCAATTTCAATGGGCGCGGCATCTAAATACATGGCAGTACTTGCTTCGGCAATTAAATCCGTGACATGTGGCCCAATCATAGAAACCCCTAATAAATCATCGGTCTTCTTGTCACGAATTACTTCTATAAAGCCATCTGTTT
Source organism: Enterococcus sp. C102(2024) (assembly GCF_040888205.1). Classification (NCBI taxonomy): domain Bacteria; kingdom Bacillati; phylum Bacillota; class Bacilli; order Lactobacillales; family Enterococcaceae; genus Enterococcus; species Enterococcus sp. C102(2024). Next base: position 607,883 of record NZ_JBFOHH010000001.1, read on the forward strand.
CTCCATAAACAAGTGATTTACCATTACCATTAAAATTAAAGGTACCAATCACTACTTCTTTATCTGCTGGTAAAGTTTCTCTAGTATAGCCGACACTTGCTATTTCAGGATTTGTATAAACACCTCGAGGCACGTTTGTATAATTTAAAGGTTCAACTGTCTCGCCTAAAAGATGCTGAACAGCTAACTCTCCTTCTTTCATAGCCACATGTGCTAGTTGGAGTGTATCGATACAATCACCAATCGCATAAATATGTCCTTCTGTGGTTTGATAAAATTCATTTACTTCAATGCCTTTGTCAGTATATTTCACTGAGGTATTCTGTAACCCTAACTTATTGATATTGGGTTGACGCCCAATTGCTACCATGACTTTGTCAACAGCGAGGCTTTCTTGTCCTGCAACTTCTACTTGAACCTTCTGCCCGGTAACTTTCGCTTCTTGGACTTTGCTACCTAATAAAATGTTAATTCCTCGTTGCTCTAAACGTTTCTTTAATTCTTTAGAAATTGTTGTACTCTCATTTATAAGTAAACGATCCAAAAATTCAATGATAGTTACGTTGACACCTAAACTATTTAATAAAGAAGCCCACTCGACACCAATAACGCCACCTCCAATAATTGCAATTGATTCTGGTAGCTCTTCTAATTCAAGCATCCCATCAGAAGATAAGATAAATTCTTCATCCAGTGGCAAATTAGGTAACGTTTTAGGACTAGAGCCTGTCGCAATAATGACATTTTTAGGAACGATAATTTCTTCTTCCCGTGTTGGATCATTAAACGTAACTGCCACTGCGCCAGAGACTGGTGAAAAAATAGAGGGACCTAAAATCGCACCTTCGCCTGCTAAAATTTTGATTTTATTTTTCTTGCATAAGCCTTCAACACCTTTGTGTAACTGCTCAATAATTCCTTCTTTCCGTTGTTGTATTTTAGAAAAATCAATGGACGCTGCCTCTGTTTCAATCCCAAAAGAAGCCGCTTGTTTTAAGGTATCAAAAACCTCTGCGCTTCTTAATAAAGCTTTTGTAGGGATACAGCCTTTGTGCAAACAAGTGCCACCTAATTTGTATTTTTCAACAATTGTCACGTTTAGCCCTTTTTGTGCGGCTCGAATTGCTGCTACATAGCCTCCTGTTCCGCCACCTAAAATCAGTAAATCTGTTTGTTCCGCCATTTTGATCACTCCTGCTCAATTTTTGCTTCACTATAATTTAAAGCTTGTTCTTCCCCTGTTAATACTCGATTGACGCCTTCATATAAAGCAGCCATCTCCATTTCACCTGGGTAAACCTTAATTGGTGCAATCCAAGTGACTTTTTGACTAATTTCTTGAACAACGGTTTGCGAATAGGCTGCACCCCCTGTTAAAATAATTGCATCAATTGTGCCTTCAAGAACCACGGCCATCTCGCCAATACTTTTTGCGATTTGGTAACACATTCCTTTTAAATAGTAACTTGCTGTTTGATCACCTGCAGCTATTTGTGCTTGAATATGCCGTAAATCTGTTTCACCTAGGTATGATTTAAGACCGCTATTCCCCGCAATTAGCTTTTTCACTTCGCTAATCGTTAACTCCTGTTCAAGTATCCATTGCGCAAATTCAACGAGCGGTAAGGCACCACTGCGTTCAGGCGTATAAGGACCTTCACCATCAAGTCCATTTACCACATCCACCATGCGGCCTTTTTGATGCGCCCCCAAGCTAATGCCCCCACCTAAATGAACAACGATAAAATTGCTTTGCTCATATGTTTTCCCTAAATCCTCAGCGATTTTTCGAGCGACCGCTTTTTGATTTAAGGCGTGACCAACGCTACGCCGGTGAATGCCTTTTAATCCGGAAATCCTGGCTAATGGCTGTAGCTCATCTACAACAACAGGATCGACAATAAAGGCTGGCACGTGATATTTTTCTGCAAACTCATTAGCTAAAATCGCCCCTAAATTTGAAGCATGGGTATTAAAGCGTTCTGTCCGCAAGTCTTCTAGCATTTGTTGATCGACAAGATACGTACCGCCAGGAATAGGCTTAAGCAAACCACCACGCCCCACGACAGCGGCTAATTGTGTGATGTTATGTGTTTCTAAAAATTCCGCGATCATTTGTTTTCGAAATGATGTTTGACTGACAACATTTTCAAAAGGTGCCAATTCTTGGACGCTATGTCTAAGCGTTTCTTCCGCCAAGCAATCATGATTAGCAAAAAGCGCTAACTTAGTGGAGGTCGAGCCAGGATTAATAACCAATACTGTTTCCATTGTTTTCTGCTCCTTTTTTTAAACTTGTCTCATGGCAAATCTTAATGAATGGAATTTGCTTTCTGTTGAATCGCTTCTAGATGTTAAAACGACTGGGACTTTTGTGCCAACAATCGTTCCTCCCACCTTGGCGTGCCCAAACAAGGTTAATGATTTGTATAAACAATTGCCAACATCAATAGTTGGGACCACTAAAATATCTGCATCCCCCATGATAGGACCGCTGTAACGTTTATGCGCAACCGCTTCTTCAGAGGTCGCTAAATCAAGCGAAAGTGGCCCAAAAACCGTAGCCTCTTGTTGATCATTAAAATGTGCCGTGACTTCTTTTGCTAAAACAGACGAAGGCATTTTAGGATTAAAATTTTCCGCTGCGCTTAACAAAGCAATTTTCGGGTGGTGCAGTCCCAATTTTTGGGCGACTTCTTTAGCATTTGCAACAATTTCAATGAGTGTCGCTTGAGTGGGGGCGATATTCATCGCACAATCGGTTAACAAGAAGGTTTTTCCCGCAGGCAGCTCCACCATTGCTACATGGGAAAGAATCGGTTTATTTTTTAATTGATGCTCGCTTTTCAACATTTCTTTCAGTAATGTGTGGGTCTGAATAATTCCTTTCAATAAAATTTGTGCTTGACCGGTTGCAACTAGACTGACAGCTTCCTGCGCTACCGCGGCCTCATCTGAGCAATGAACATATTTCCAGAGATTTTCAGTATCAAGATTTTCATTTGTATCAAATACAATAAACTTCAACGGTTGCTCGGCTTCTTTTAGCGCTTTTTTAACTAGCTGTAAAATCTCTGGTTGTGAACCTCCTGCAATTGAAACAGTGATCATTTTCTCACCTCATTTTTTCTTCTTTACACTTTAAATCTACCTCAGTATGTAAGCGCATACAAATTGTTAATTTTTATGCCCTTATTAATATTTTTTATAGAGAAGGAAAAGCTTAGTAAATCAAGCTTTTCTTTCTCTAAACAATTGTTATCTAATTTACTTTTCATGAAAAAACTTCTTTTCTAAGAATGAAAGGAAAACTTATGCTTCGGCACAGCTGTTTATTCATGTCAGATTCTAAACCATGTTATACTTTAGATACTTATTTTTAGGAGGAATTAAATGGCACTACTACTATTCTTTTTGTTTATCGCCCTACTAGGATTTGGTATATTAAAAATTAATAACCGCAGTATCCTCGGCGGTATCACTCTGGCTTCTGGCACCTTATTGTCATTAGTCACCTTACTATTTATCGGACTAGACAAAATTTATTTACATTTTAAGAATGGCGACCTAATTACTTTGGCCATTGCTTATCTATTAATTCCCGCTGTGTTTATCGGTATTTGCCTTTACTTTATTTTTAACTCACGTACGATGCAAACGAAAGAAGGCAAAAGTGTCACGGCTAAATTGTCGGCGGGCTTAGGGTTGAACTTATTAATTGCTTTACCAGCCTTTCTTTATTTATTATCGATTGGCACAATGCAAGTACCCTATGTCCTTTTTCTGTTCTTACTTTTTCTATTGTTAATGGATCTTTTGCTGACCTTTCTATTTGCTGCTTACGTCTTGTATTCATGGATGTACCAAATGATTCCTTTAAAAAAAGCGGTTGATTATATCATTGTTTTAGGCTCGGGAATTCGTAGCGAGGAAGTACCTCCACTTTTGAAGAGTCGGTTAGATAAAGGGATTGAATATTATGAAAAAAATCCCACCGCTAAATTTGTAGTCAGCGGGGGGCAAGGTCCTGACGAACCTGTGGCCGAAGCTTTCGCAATGAAAAAATATTTGCTTTCACAAAATATTCCTGCAGAAGCAATTTTGATGGAGGACCAATCCACAACTACTTATGAAAATATGTTGTTTTCTAAAGCAATAATTCAGGCGGATTGGCAAAAGATGCCGTCTGATTCTAAACAACCCTCTGTTATTTTTTCAACAAATAACTATCATGTCTTACGAGGAGCTATGTATGCCCATCGTGTCGGCTTAAAAGCTGAAGGTGTCGGGGCGCCAACTGCCTTATATTTTTTACCAACTGCTCTAATCCGAGAATACATTGCCTTACTGGTTCATGATAAGCGAATTGTGCTTTTTGTTTTTCTACTTGTCACTCTTCTTTTAGGAATCAGTATCTTACCCATCTAAAAAAATAGTGACTCACATTTTTGTGAGCCGCTGTTTTTATTCTTTTAATATAAAAAGGTTTAATGAACGTAATTGGCTATCAATGCAATCAGCCATAAATGAAGCGGATAGAATCCGTAAAATAAATATTTGAAAAATGGTGTTTTGCTCCCTCTCTCACCATTGTAAAGCGATATAAATGGTAACACAGTGATAAACATAAAATCAGAATTATAAGCTAACATTTCAATTGTCGTTGGCCAATCTCCCAACCATTGAAAACTTGTAACTAAGAAAAAGAGCGCTAATGCACCATATAAACAGTTCCGTAAGACAAGTCTCTTTCTGGCTAGATACGTAATCAACATAAAAGGTAACATCACAATGCCACCTTCAGCAAACATTGCTCCTATTCCTAAAATTGCTAATATACTAATCAATAAAACAATTTTTAAACTGATTTTTGGCATCTCTAGCATCGCTTTTGTCACAATTAACATACTGACACCAAGGGCTAAGGTGAAGAAAATATTGTTGTGAACAGCGACAGCTGGATTATTCACTAAATGATTTAGAAGCGTATTTCCAACAAACATGATTGCTGCCCAAATATACAAACGACCATTGTAGCGATAAACATTCCGTGTATAGTTGAAACCTTCTACAGCCATGTAACCAAAAAACACACCGACACAACGAGTAATTACATGAAAAATCAGTGCCCATTCTGGCGGAACAAAATAACTAATATGGTCAAGAACCATTAACCCCATCATCAATAACTTTAAGCGATTTGCGTTCATGAATCGTCTCCTTTATTTTTTCTACAGAAACTATCATATCTTTTTATATAACAGAAAACAACGAACATTCTTGTTAGATTCAACCATTCTTTTTGTCACTTTCGTTAAACTTGGTACCGCAAAGATAAATCTTCAAATAAATAATGTTGGTATTTAAATTGTTCAAAATGAATTTTTCGAATTTCTTGCTTAATGGCTGTTAAGCATTCATCGACCGTCATCAATGATTCTTCTTTCAGAAGCGCCTCTTCTATTAATAATTTGCATTGGCAATCAATCAATAAAAGTTGACTATAAAATGTGTAAAATGTTTCTTTATTTAATTTTTCAATCAAATTTTTAGCTTGATTCTGTAGCTTTTGATAACATTTGGTCAATTTTTGGTAATCCATTAAATCAACTAACTGACCTTGTTTTAACATGTTACTAAAGTCTAAATCCCAAAGCATTTCTTTAGTCGGCTGTTGCAATAAATAATACATGGAATGACTACTAATAATTTCAGTGGTCGGTTCTTCAATTGTTTCATAAAAAGTCACAAAATATTCTCGCTCAATCACAGTAATAATTTCTTCTTCTGAAAGCTCACAATCTTCTAAATTTTGATAGAATATCAATAATTTAATCCGCTCATCTATTTTATTCAGCGAAGCGACTAATTCAGGAAAAAGAACCGACTGACAATTTTCTACTAATTCTCTTGCCTTATTTTGTTCATTTTTATAAAAGTTGTATAACTTTTTCCGCTGTTTTAACGAGTTTAGTAAGTTATCGGGTATATTCCAGTAATATTGTTTCTTCATAGCATTCCCACTCTTCTTTTTTATGTACAATTTTACAAAATTGGTCTTAGCCAATTTCGTCTCTAGTTATTCTATCAAAAAAGTGATGCTTTTTTACTGACAATAATTACTCGTTTTACGCCCAAAAAGTGAAAATCTAGCTGTTAAGTAATTATTGGGGCTTGTTTCCCGCAGGCCGAAAAAACTTTTTCCTTTTAATAGTCCAGAAAAAGACCTACACTAGAGATAGACAAACGTTGGAGGGATTTAAATGGATTTACACTTAACGAATAAATTAGCATTAATTACTGGTTCAACCAAAGGAATTGGCAAAGCAATTGCGATTGAAATGGCTCGTGAAGGGACCGATGTCATTATCAATGGGCGCAATGAAGCCGAAGTAATCAAAGTTGTTAAAGAAATAAAAACAATGTTTCCAGACACTCATCCTCAAGCAGGGACTGCCGATATTTCCATTGAAAGTCAACGAGCTACTTTGCTTGAAAAATTCCCTAAAGTCGACATTTTAGTGAACAATATGGGGATTTTTGAGCCAATGGAATACTGGGACATCGATGACGCCACTTGGGAAAAATTTTTTACTGTGAACGTGTTGTCAGGCAATGCATTAGCAAAAGCTTATCTACCTAAAATGCTTGCACAAGATTTTGGTCGCATTATTTTCATCGCTAGCGAAGAAGCGGTGATGCCTTCTGGCGAAATGCCCCAATATAGCATGACAAAAACGATGAATCTTTCCTTAGCTAAAAGTTTATCCAACTTAACTGTCGGCACACATGTCACTGTTAACACGGTTATGCCTGGCTCAACCCTTACCGAAGGTGTAGAAAAAATGTTGGAAGATATGTACGCTGATTCAGACATTCCCAAAGAGGATTGGGAAAAAGATTTCATGAAAAATCATCGTTCTCGTTCACAAATCCAACGGCTCATTCGACCAGAAGAAATTGGTCGTTTTGTTACCTTTGTGGCCAGCCCGGATTCTTCTTCCTTCTCAGGAGAAGCCTTAAGAATCGATGGCGGCTTAGTTCCAACAATATTCTAAAATAAACAAAAAAGACAGCCAGCAAAAATTCACATTTTTTGCTGGCTGTCTTTTTAAGCATATTAATTGATTACTTACCAAAAGTAAGTTATATTTATCTCGAATTCGAAATAAAAAGAGGTGAAACAATGACCCAACAGCAAGAAGCTTTAAAAGCCTATATCGGTTTATTAAGAACCAGCCATCAACTAGAGCAACTTGCCAAGCAAGATGTCACTTGTTATGACTTAAACATTACAGAATTTTCAGTATTAGAGCTGTTACTCCATAAAGGTCCTCAGACCATCCAAAAAATTAAGGAGAAAATTTTAATTGCTAGCAGTAGCACCACTTATGTTATTGACCAATTACATAAAAAAGGCTATGTAACGCGCACCCCCAGTGAAAAAGACCGACGCATTACTTACGTTGAATTAACAGAAGCTGGAAAAACATTAATTAAAGAAATTTTCCCGACGCATGCAAAGCGAATTGCAGAAGCATTTGAACAACTCTCTTCTGAAGAATTAACACTTCTTCAAAAAACTTTACGAAAAATAACAAATGAAACGAAATGAGGAAACAATGATGAAAAAAGAAGATCAATTATTAGGAATCCACCACGTTACAGCTATGACAAGTGATGCAGAAAAAAACTATCACTTCTTTACAGACGTTTTAGGGATGCGTTTAGTCAAAAAAACAGTAAATCAAGATGATATCTATACTTACCATACCTATTTTGCTGATGATTTGGGTACACCAGGTACAACCATGACCTTTTTCGATTTTCCCAATAACCCTAAAGGATTAAAAGGAACCAATACAATTTCAAGAACAGGGTTCCGGGTTCCTTCAGATGCAGCTTTGACTTATTATGAAAATCGCTTTAATGAATTTGCGGTCAAACACACAGGTATTTCTGAAGAATTTGGCAAAAAAGTCCTTCGCTTCTGGGATTTTGATGATCAAGCGTATCAATTAATCTCTGATGAATTAAATCAGGGCGTTGCAGCGGGCACCCCTTGGAAAAAAGGACCTGTTCCAACAGAATTTGTGATTTATGGCTTAGGACCTGTCGAAATAGCTATTTCCTATTTTCATGAATTCAAAGAAGTCTTTGAAGAAATTCTAGGCTTTCACCTAGTGGCACAAGAAGGCAATCGCTATTTACTAGAAGTTGGCCAAGGTGGCAATGGTGCCCAAGTCGTTTTGGTAGACGATGATACTAGCTCACAAGCGCAACAAGGATATGGTGAAGTACATCACGTTGCATTCCGCCTAGCGGATCGTAAATCACTTGGGACTTGGCAAGCGCTCTTTGATCATTTAGGCTTACAAAACTCTGGCTATGTCGATCGTTATTATTTTGAATCATTGTATGTTCGCATTGGGCATATTTTAGTCGAATTAGCCACCGATGAACCAGGATTTATGGGGGATGAACCTTACGAAACATTAGGAGAAAAGTTATCTCTTGCGCCATTTTTAGAAAACCGTCGTGAGTATATTGAGAGTGTGATCAAGCCGTTCAATACAAAACGAGCCTAAGGAGGAAAAAAACATGCATTCAATTTTTAAAAAAGGACATCCTGAAGCACCTGTCTTTGTGCTACTTCACGGTACAGGTGGTGATGAAACATCTCTCCTACCAATTGCCCAAGAACTAAATAAACAAGCTACTGTGCTAAGTATTCGTGGTGATGTTTCAGAAAATGGAATGAATCGTTATTTTAAACGCCTAGCGGAAGGTCATTATGACTTAGAAGATCTAGAAAAACGCGGCGAGGCGCTTCATAAGTTTATTCAACAAGCCGCTAACGAGCATCAATTTTCATTGGATAAAATTATTTTTATTGGCTATTCAAATGGGGCCAATATCGCTATTCAATTATTGCTTACTCATCCCGATAGTTACCATCAAGCTGTCCTCTATCATCCCATGTTTCCTGTTGAATTGACCAATCAATCAGACTTGACCGACACTTCTGTTTTATTATCTCTAGGAGAGCATGACCCGATTGTCCCACTTCCTGAAAGTATGCGTGTGATTCAATTATTTCAGAATCATGGAGCAACCGTACAAGAGGTTTGGACACAAAGTCATCAATTAACTTATCAAGAAATTAAGGAAACACAAACTTGGTTGGCACATCTGTCCTCTTAACAAAAAAGTGGGTCCTAAGTCGAAATGGCTTAGGACCCACTTTTTCTATTTTAAGATAATTCACTGTCTGAGCTTCTTTTTATTCTGCCATTTGAACAACTATTTTACCAACTGCATGGTGCGTTTCACTGAGTGCATGTGCATCATAAATCCCTTGTCTAGAAAAAGGGAAAACTTCACCAATAATTGATTTAACTTTTCCAGCTGCCATCAAATCAGCAATTTTTTGTAATTGTTCTCCATTTGGTTGAAGCCAAATACTTTCAGCAGAAATATTTTTTTCGGCTGCCAATTGTTTATCTTCAATGCCCACAATTGAAACAAGACGACCTGTGTTTGGTTTTAAGACGGCAAAACTATTTTTTTGAACCTCACCACCCATTGTATCAAAGACCAAATCAACATCAGCTAATACCTCTGCAAAATTCGTTGTATGATAATCAATCACTTCATCTGCACCAATTTTTTTCAGTAAGGCATGATTTTTGGCGCTAGCGGTCGTGATGACATGTGCGCCCGCTTCTTTTGCTAGTTGAATCGCATAAGTACCGACCCCACCTGCACCAGCATGAATTAAAACAGTTTCTCCTTCTTTAAGGTGACCATGATCAAACAATGCTTGCCAAGCGGTTAAACCAGCCAACGGAACGGCAGCAGCTTCTTCAAAGCTAATTGTTTCAGGGATTTTTGCTAATAAATGATCATCCACAATCGTTACTTCTGCATAAGTACCAAAACGAGTAGTTTCAGGACGAGCAAAAACTTTATCGCCAACTTGCCAATCCGTTACTTGACTCCCCACCTCTGTAATCACACCAGCGACATCCCAACCAAGAATAATCGGAAAGGACCAATCAAACATCTGTTTTAAATATCCTTCACGCAATTTCCAATCAATCGGATTAATTGATGTCGCGTATTCTTTTACCAACACTTGATGTTCCGATAATTCTGGCAGTGTTACTTCTGCTTCTTCAAGTACCTCTTTACTTCCGTACTGATTAATCACAACAGCTTTCATAAACCAACTTCCTCTCATTTGTTTCATTTTTCACACTTTCAGTATACGCCTATTGCCTTCTTTTTATATAAGAATATGCTTTAGTTAAATTGAGAGAAAGTGTATTTATTATTAATCTCAATCTGTTTTAATTTAATTAGTTATGCATTTACGCGTTTAATTTCACGATGTTTATTCAATAAATAGGTCAAACCAAGATTAATGCCCACAAAGCAACTGATTGTCAGAAGAAGTGGCAGGACAGTAAAACCAGTGGATTGATAACCCACCATTGTTTGCAAGACGTGGAGCATTCTCAGGCGCATTGGTGCCCCCCCTAATTGTGCAATCGTGCCCAGTAAAATAGGAATCATTAATAACAGCAATAAAACAATGAGTTTTTTTACGCCATCTATCCGATCATTAAAGACACCTGCTAACAAGCCAAGTGAGCCGCTAAGCATTAGTAAGATAAAAAAGAGCAACCACGACATGAAAAAGTTTCCTTGCGCATAGACATCAATTAATTTCATTGATAATTGAAAATGAGAAATGAAATTGCCGCTAAATACTTTAATCAGTACAAGCACAGCCAAGGATCCAACCAAAGATAAAATAGCATTACTTACAAAATTCACCAAAAAAATTGTCCAGCGGGAAAGCCCGTTTTGAATAAACAGTTTAAAATCTGTGTTCACCCCTAAAAATGATAGTATCCCCATAAAAACCAGACAAGGAATTACTGCATCAGAGCTGACAGTATTCACGTCGTTAGAAAAGAGCAAGCCAATAAGAGGAAAAAGAATGCCGAACAAAGCATAAAAGCCAAAATAAATTGCTAAAGAACGGACTTGATAAATAACACGATACTGCAAAGCTGTTTTAAATTTCATTTTACTTTTCCTTCTTTCTATTGGTTAATTGCACAAAATATGTTTGTAAATTTAGCGGCGCAATTTGAACCTCTGCTTTTTCAGTCGGCAAGTCGCCGTACACGTAAGCCGTAACTGCTCCACCTAAAGTGTCCATGCCTAAGATTTCCAATGACTGAGTATAGCGCTCTACTTGTTCTTTCGGCCCGGAAACAATGCGACCGTTTTTCAAAATTGTTTCAATAGATTCTGCGCGAATCAATTTTCCTTGATCAATGATGATAATATCTTCTAATAAATTCGCAATTTCTTCAATCAAATGGGTGGAAATCACAAACGTACGGGGACGTTCTTGGTATGTCTCAATTAAATAAGTATAAAATAATTCCCGATGATTGGCGTCTAAACCTAAGACTGGCTCATCTAAAAAAATATACTCACAGGGGACGGATAGCGCCACTATTAGTTTAGCAATACTCCGATAACCAGTTGATAATTTTTTGAATGTCTTTTTACCGTCTAAATCAAAATCGCTTAACATTTGTTCGGCTAAAGACCAGTCAAAGGATCCATAAAAACCTTCAGTCGTTTTAAAAATATCTTTAATTTTTAACTGAGGAGGAAACAAATTATCTTCACTCATTAAGTAAATATGAGTCAAAGCAGCCTCATTATCGGTCACTGTTTCTCCCGCCAATTGAACGGAACCTGAAGTGGCAAAACTTCGATTATTTATGATATTTAATAACGTACTTTTACCAGCCCCGTTTCTGCCTAAGAGCCCATAAATCGTTTCTTTTTCAAAAGTAATTGAAATATTATCTAGTGCTTTTTTTTGATGATATTTTTTACTTACTGATTCCACCCGCAAACTCATGCTTCATACCCTCTTTCAATTAGTTGTTTTAATTGTTCAGCTGTAATCCCTAATTTTTTAGCTTCTGCGACAACTTCTAAGACTTCTTTATTTAAAAATTCTTCTTTCCGTGCACTTCTTACTCTCTCTTGAGCGCCTGGTAAAACAAACATGCCAATCCCCCGTTTCTTTTCAATCAACTGTCGTTCTACTAATAAATTCATTCCTTTTAAAACGGTGGCTGGATTGATTTGATAACTTTTTGATATTTCTGTGGTTGAGGGAATTTGTTCGCCTTCTAAGTAAGCGCCATTAAAAATTCCTTCGGCAATCTGATCGGCTACTTGCTGAAATAAAGGCTTTTCCCCCGAAAAATTAAATTCCATTTTTACACCTCGCTTAAACGGTTAACTACTTATGTAACTAACTATATATCCTAGAAATTCTTTTGTCAATAAAAAAACCATTGTTTCCAAAGAAATTTTTCTTTGAAAACAATGGCGATACTTTTGAGTTTATTGAATGGTTTCGTTCTTATAGGGTTCCATTGTATAACAATTCATCGGTTGTTTCGTTGACAATTTTTAAGCGATTTTGTTTTTTGATCAAAATACTTTTATAGGTTGTTCCTGTAGCCTTTTCTTCCATCACAAGAATGCGTTTATACTCATTATCAGTGACTTGCTTAATCGTTGTTTGATTTAAGGACGGGATTTTTTCTTTTAGCGTTTTTTCTTCCGCCAGACCTTTTAAGATTTCTGATTCTGTAGTGGAACTTGTGGATTTACTAGAATCGCTTGATACACCTTCGTTATTAGACGCACTTTCAGATGACTTGCGACTTGATTCGGTTACTTTAGGCTGTGATGATTCACTGGTATTAGTTGAATTCATTTGAGTTTGGGTTTGATTCCCACATGCACCAATCAGTAACCCAACGCCTAAGATAGAACTTGCTAAAATTGTTTTTCTAATCATTTGCATGACCTCCTACATCTATCATTACTTTAACCTTAACATTTTTCAGCTAAGAGAACAATTTTTCAGATTAGAAAAGACCACTAGTCGTTATTTAAATAAACGAACTAATGGTCTTACTTATTTAGGAATGATCTTCATATGAGTGAGTGGGTAATAAACAAATTGTGCTTTCCCTAAGATTTGATCTGCATGTATTGCACCAAAAGAACGGCTGTCTTTGGACATACGGCGATTATCACCAAGCACAAAATAGCTATCTTTAGGTAATTTTTCTTGCATTAACAATTCTTTTGAATCAAAATTCGTAGTGTAAGGCATCGTTTCATGATCTTTTTTTCTGTTTTTAGTTAAATACGGTTCAGCGATTGGCTGATTATTGACATATAATTGATCGTTTTCGTAACGCACAGCTTCTCCTGGTAAACCAATCACACGTTTAATCAGAATCGATCCTGTATCTGTTTTAAAGACCACCACATCAAACCGTTTAATGGCGGAGAATTTTTCCATCACAATCATATCTCCTTGATTCAAGGTTTTTTGCATGGAATGGCCATCCACCCGAACAGGAATCAGGAAAAATCCTCTTAAAATAAAAACGGCTACGATTGCTGGTACTAAGATTTTCAGAAAGTACATTAAATACCCAACATAATCACGTTTCTTCTTCAACTTCGTGCCACCTTTTTTCTAGTTTTTTTGAATTTCTTTGACTGCTGTATCGTAGGCAGCGTCATTTTCAAGAATTAATTTACCTAAAGTGGCTTCAATTTTTGTGGCTGTTTCATTGTCGATTTCTCCAGTTACAGGCAAGCCATTTTTCTGTTGAAGATCGCTAACCGCTGCTTTTGTTTCTGCGGTGTAGTTTGCATTGTTTTCATCAACAGGATACGCTAATACAGCTAAAATAGCATTTAAGTTCTGAATATCTTCAGATTGATCTCCTTCTTTTAGCGTTTTATCGCGAGGAATCAATTTTAAATAGGCATACTCTGGGTAATCAGCTTTGATGGTTGGTTCAATTCCTTTTTCGTTGATCCATTCGCCTTTTGGTGTTAACCATTTTAAAACAGTCAATTTTATTTCGGTTTGGTCATTTAAATCCTTCACCGTTTGGACCGTTCCTTTGCCAAATGTTTTCGTTCCAATTAGTGGGACATTCGCAGATTCATGCAGTGCTGCAGCAAAAATTTCGGATGCACTGGCACTATTGCCATCAATGATAACTGCAACAGGTTCTTTTACTTTAAAGCCGTCGTCTAATTCTTTGGAAGCAACTTCTTTCATCGTACGTCCTTTTTTGTCTTCAAATTGAACAATTGTTTCGCCATTTTTTAAAAACATACTGGCCATTCGCTCTGCTTGATCTAGCAGTCCACCAGGATTTTGGCGTACATCAATTACAAAGGATTTAGCTCCTTTGGCACGTAAATTCGTGATTGTTTCTTTCAATTCTTGATATGTTTTTTTACCAAAGGACGTAATTTTAATCGAGCCAATTTGTGCATCTTCTTTGTCTAACTCACCTGTCACTGTTTTAACGGGAATTTTCCCACGTTTGATTGAGATATTTTTAGTTTCTCCTTCTCTTTGGATAGTCAATTCAACGGAAGTTCCTTTTTTACCTCGGACTTTTGAGACGACTTCTGCTAGTTTCATCCCTTTTGTAGCTGTACCATCAACTTTTTCAATAATATCGCCTTCTTTGATTCCCGCTTTTTCAGCTGGGGAATCTGCTACAGGGGCCTCTGCTACAACTGGTTCGCCATCTTTCATTGTCATAGTGGCACCAATTCCTTCAAAATCGCCAGATAAGCTTTCATTTAAATCATTGGCAGCAGATTCATTTAGATAAGTTGAGTATGGATCTCCAATGGCTTCAGACATGCCTTTTAAGGCGCCTTCAACTAATTCATTTTTATCTACTTCACCTACATAATTGGTACTAATTTCATTATATAAATCCTGCACTTTGCTTAAATCAGCATTGGTAATTGCCCCTTCTTGAATCATCTTTTTAACACGATGATCAAAATAAATATAACTACTTCCTCCAGCTAAAAATGCGACACAGAGGAGCGAAATAATATATTGATAAAAAGGAACAGTTCGTTTGTTCTTCATAGATTTCATCTCATTTCTAACAAATTCGTCACTACTTTTGTTTACTATAACATGAATGAAAAAAGAGGTCGGGCCAGAAGCGTTTAACTCCGAGAAATAAGAAGGAATTTCCGAAAATTGTTCTTTAATTTTTGGAGAATTTCGGCTTATTTCCGAAGGAGTTGCTTCTGTTCCCGCCGTTTATCAGTTTTTGTCCCACGCTCTGGATTTATTTATTGTTTTCAAGGTACTTTTCCCATAACTCATCAAAGATGTCCATGTTGCTTAAATAGTCAGCATTCATTTCTAAATAAGAAGAAAGTTCATGATAATCCTCGGTTTGTTTTGGAAACTGAATATCTTTGGCCGCTTCATTGGCAAAATCAGTTTCAGAATCTTTAGCCGGACCTTTTAATGTCATTAAGTAATGGTAAAAGCTTCGTCTCATGTAAATTAATCACTCCATTTTTCTTCGATAAATTCACTTCTACGTTGATGGGACAATCCATAACGCAAAGCGTCTTTTTTATAAAAGTCTTGATGGTATTCTTCAGCAGGATAAAATGGTG
This sequence comes from Enterococcus sp. C102(2024), assembly GCF_040888205.1. Classification (NCBI taxonomy): domain Bacteria; kingdom Bacillati; phylum Bacillota; class Bacilli; order Lactobacillales; family Enterococcaceae; genus Enterococcus; species Enterococcus sp. C102(2024). The sequence continues at coordinate 623,468 of NZ_JBFOHH010000001.1, forward strand.
CTGCTGGTTCGATGGTGGTAACAATTGGTTCTGTAAAACGACCACTATTAGCTAGACGTTCTTTACTTTTCTCAGCAATTTCTTTTTGTTCTTGGGAACGATAAAAAATAACTGGCCGATAATTATCGCCGCGGTCTTGAAACTGACCGAAAGCATCAGTAGGATCTGTTTGTTGCCAATAAATATCCACTAATTGTTCGTAAGAAATAATCGCTGGATCAAAAGTGATTTCTACTGCTTCCGTATGGCCTGTTGTGTGTGTTAGAACCTGTTCATATGTTGGATTAGGCACGTGCCCACCTGTATAACCCGAAACAACTGAGATAATCCCTGGTTGTGTATCAAAAGGCTGCACCATACACCAGAAACAGCCGCCTGCAAAAATTGCTTTTTCTTCCATCTCTAACACTCCTTTTTTATTTCTCTTTTGGCAAGTATATATTCATCCGAATGTCATCGTCAACTAAATTAATCTTTTCTGCTCGAACAAATAGACCATTTTGCATTCTAAACTGATCTAAACGTAATAAAACAGTTTGATCATCTGGATTGATTTCAACCCATTTAGGTAGTTTGTAAGAACGTTTAGCAAATTTCAATACTTCTTTAATTGGCAAGCCTAACGTTCCTATAGATAAACTTTTTGCTTTTAATTGTACATTACCATTCGCCATCACGTAAGGATCAAAATATAAGTAAAAAGGAATGTCATGCCCTAACACCTGAAATGTTCCATTTAATAAAGCATCATTTTCTAAATAAAATTTATATTTAATCTCCGAGCCTTTTTGAAAGTCGGCTAAATAAAAGTCAATCAGTTTGTTCACTTGTTGTTTTTTTGACTGAATGGTGACGACTGGCTCGCCTTCTTTTTCAACAATTGCTGGTATTTTCTTTAAATCTGGTTCGCGAACTTGTGTTGCTCGAAATGTCACGAAAGCTACACTACCAATGACTAAACCCACTAGAACAAGAAAAGCGATTTTCCAGGGATTTCGTTTAAGATTGGTTGGTTGTGTCTTTTTAATTGATTTACTTGTTTTTGGCTTTTCTTCATTCATTTTATTCACTACCTTCTGATTTTGTTATCCATTCTTTCTCTGTCTTGACCATTTCATCCCGGACAGCTCCGGCCATAATTTGGTAGCCAAGATTATTTGGATGGAAGCGATCTTCTTCATATAACAAATTGTTTAAATCCTCTTTGCTAGCACTACTTCCTGTAGTTTCTGAGTCGCCACCAGTTACGCCAACTTCATCGCCACGACCTTTATAGAGTAAATCATTGATAGGAATGAAATAGGCTCGTTTTTGCTCTTGAACCATTTCTTCGGTTGCTTGATTCCAGTTATCAACGATTTCTTGCATTTCTGTAATTTCGGAAAAGTTTAAGTAGAAGGGATTGTAAATTCCTAAGACATAAATAGGGGCCTTCTCGTTGTACTCTCGGATTTCTTCAAGTAGTCGTCTTACTCGGCGTTGATAGGCTTTTTGTGGACGATTGAACGAGCTGACTTTCAAGTCGAAAATATTACTACTAATTACTTTCATTAAGTCATTTCCACCAACCGTTAGCGTAATCACGTCCGCATAGGCAAGGCCCTTTTGAATTTCAGGTTTCTCTTTGATTCGTTTTAAAATTTGATCACTACGATCCCCATTTTTCCCAAAATTGTCTGTTTGAACACCGTTCAAGTTGTAGTGTTCTTTTAAATCATCTGCCACAATAGGAACAAAACCTCCACTATTCGTCAAATCGCCAATTCCTTCAGTTAAAGAATCACCGATAGCTGTATAATGAATGACTTCTTTTTGATTTTTTTGAGCAGTTGTGGCCACTTTCTCTTGCTTTAATAGTGGCTTTGCTTTGGGGATGGCCACACTTAACAATGTAAAAACACCTAGCGCAATGAGGATAGGTGTTAAGACGGTCAGCAAAATATGCTGTGTTTGTTTTTTCATCTTCGTCACTTCCTTTTAAATAAACCAACAAGAAATTTTCCTTTTCTTGTTAGAAAGAGGTTGCGTCTACTCATTTAAGAGCGAGACCCAACCTCGTTATTTCTTAGTCTGTATAGTACATAATAGCAAAGGCATTTTTTCCTGTATGTGTTGCAATGACTGGATTCGTATGTAATACGGGAATATCCATGTCTTTAAAGATTGCTTGTAATCCTTCTTTGAATCCATTTGCTAGTTCTAGCCCATCCGCATGAGAAATGCCAATTTGTCGAACATTTGGAATCTTACTTAATTCTGATTTCAATTCGTCAAACCATTTATTAAACGTTTTAACGCCGCGGCCTTTCGCTACAGGAATCAATTCCGTATTTTCAAAGTCCATGACAACTTTCATATTAAAAATGTTTGATAATAATCCTGTTGTACGGCTGATTCGTCCACCTTTAACCAAATTATCCAATGTTGAAATGCCAATGTATAATTTGGTATTTTGTTTGACGCGTTCAATTTCAGCTAAAATTTCTGGAACACCCGCTCCCGCTTGTGCCAATTTTGCTGCTTGAATGACTTGGAAAGACAAACCTTGGTCTGTAAAATCGCTATCAATCACCGTTACTTTACTTGATGATAAGTTGCTAGCTTGACGGGCCGCTTCAACCGTTCCACTTAAGCCTTTTGTCATGTGAATCGAAATTACTTCACTGCCATCTTCACCTAAGCGATCATATAATTCTACAAATTCACCAATTGGTGGTTGACTCGTTTTGGGTAAGGCCTTCGCATTAGCCATCATGTCCATAAATTTTTCGCCTGGCAAATGATCATCATCTGGATAAACAACGCCATCAACCATAATTGATAAAGGCATCATATGGATATTTAATTCATCTCTAAGACTTTTTTCCATCGTACATGAAGAATCCGTTACGATTTTAACGTTTGTCATAAATTTATCACTCTTTCTTTAAAAGGAACCTGTTTTCATGGTAGAATACCATTAAACGGTTAATTATCTAGTTATAGTATAACAGACACTGCCGAATTTTTCATCAAATTAAAATAAAGGAAGTGAATTTATTGGAAAAAACGCATTTCTCAAAAAAATACCTAATCGTGAACGAAGTCTTAAATGCAGTTACACATGGCATAGGCGCAGGTTTAAGTATTGCTGGCTTAGTCATTTTACTTGTTAAAGGAGCTCGTTTAGGCTCACCGATTCACGTGGTATCTTATGCTATTTATGGCTCCATGTTGATTCTACTTTTTTTATCTTCAACGTTATTTCATAGTTTAATTTTTACAAGAGCCAAAAAGGTCTTTCAGGTCTTCGATCATAGTTCTATTTTCTTATTGATTGCTGGCAGCTATACGCCGTTTTGCTTAATTAGTATTGGCGGTTGGTTAGGTTGGACCTTATTTAGTTTAGTCTGGTTAATCGCCGTTGTCGGTATTGTCTATAAATCCCTCACGTTGCATAAACAAGAAACAGTGAAAAACATTTCAACGATTATTTATATTGTTTTAGGTTGGCTCTGTATCATCGCTGCTCGTCCGTTATATGAATCTCTTGGGTTTACAGGAACAGCGTTATTGGTCGCAGGGGGCGTGTCTTACACATTAGGTGCAGCCTTCTATTCATTGAAAAATGTGCGGTTTATGCATGTAGTTTGGCACTTGTTCGTCATGCTTGCAGCGATCCTCATGTATTTTTCTGTTCTCTTTTATACGTAATCACAGCACAATAAGAACACGATGCTCAAAGCATCGTGTTCTTTTATTGCCCTAAATCTCTTTATTATAAAGGATTATTCTTCTTTTCGAATTATTTTAACATAAATTAGTAGAAAAGACTTTACAAAACGAACATACATTCGTATAATAACAATACGAACACTCGTTCGAATCAAATGAAGAGGTGATACACATGGAAGCAATTCGTCGTGTTGGATTTTTATTTTTTGTATTGGTTATAGGTATTTTTTTGGGAACATTAGGATTACGTCTTGCTTTTATGATCGTGACGCCGTTATTTATTCTTTGGTTTATGTCATGGGATGAGAAGCGTTATACACGTACACGTAAACAACAGCAAGCAAGATACGTTTATCGTAAGTTCCCTTAATAAATAATAAAACGGTGTGTCCCCCCCAAGCTATGCTCCGTTTTTATAAATATGTCAAAGAAAGAGCGAAGGATTAAATCCTTCGCTCTTTCTAATTAAATTAGATTAGTATTCCATTAAGGTAACAATATCGTAGCCATCAATTTTATCACGGCCATGTAAATCCATTAATTCAATTAGGAACGCACAACCAACCACAATACCACCTAATTGTTCGACTAATTCGATGGTTGCTTTAATAGTACCACCAGTTGCTAACAAGTCATCACAAATCAAAACACGTTGACCTGGTGTGATGGCATCTTTGTGCAACGTTAATGTATCTGAACCATATTCTAAGTCATAAGTCACTTCGATGGTTTCACGAGGAAGTTTTCCTTTTTTACGAACCGGAGCAAAGCCAACCCCTAGTTCATAAGCCACTGGACAGCCGACAATAAAGCCACGAGCTTCCGGTCCTACAACCATATCAATTCTTTTTTCTTTCGCGTAATCCACGATTTGTTTCGTTGCTTCACGGTAGGCATCCCCATTAGCCATTAATGGAGAAATGTCACGGAACACGATCCCTTTCTCAGGATAATCTGGAATGCTTGCAATGTAATCTCTTAAATCCATTTTTATTTGTCCTCCTCATTCCACAGCCATTGTTGTATTGTTTGACAATCACTGTAAAGTAGAAATTCTTCTGTTTTTATTTTTTTCAATCGTTGTTGGTACACTTGACTTTCAGTCAATGGTCGATTGTCGGGTTTCTCAATACTGTTTAAAACACCGCTTTCTATTGTAACAAATCCTAAGTCAAAAAACACCTGTATCATGAAAATTAATAATTTTTCTTGGATATTTAAGTAATTTGCCACCTTCGATAGCTGGGAACGTAGATTTACTTCTTTTTGCTGCAAAATAAATTTATACAATGTTGCAAATTGTTCACGTGAAGCCATACCGTTTAAATAAGCTTCTTCTGGTGAAATAAACATCATGTATATACGTTGTATCTCAGTCGCTTCAACAATTTCTTTAACCGTGATTGCTTCCACAGGACAGTCGACAAAAACCAGTTGTTCGATTTGATTTTGAGAAACAGCTTCCACCAATTCTTTTTGGTTTGACCAAACAATAATATTAGCGGTTGGATCTGAAATGAATTTTTGATTTTTTTCATCAAACAAAAGATAAGCTGTTGCTTCTGAAGGAATTGGTTTCGTTTGATTATTTTTGCCACGAAAATCAAATAATTGTCTTCCCGATACAGCAAAATCAGTCACCATTAATTGTGGTTTCTTACGACCATTCCATTCATTGATGGAAAGTTGGCCTGCCACATCGGCGGTTCCTTGTGCTAGTTCATCCGCTTGAGGCCCCATTTGAAAAGCAATTGCATCCAATTGTGCCCCTTCTTGATTCATTTGAAATTTCAGATGTGCATTATCTGCACCAATTTGCCGAATTTGCGTAGGCGTGATTTCCTTAAATACAAAAGTTGGAACAGTATTATCGGTCCCAAAAGGCGCCAAAATACGCAATTGATCAATAAAAGTAGTCGTGGCCTGCGAAACCGCTAAGCTCTCACTAATGAGCAACTCTTGTCCATTAGCCATATCAATTTGATTTTTTTCAATAAAGTGTACCAAATGTTCTTGAACAAAAGGAATATTTTCAACAGGTAAAGTCATTCCCGCTGCCATATGATGCCCACCAAAATGAGTGAATTGCTCACGCACTTCGTTCAACGCCTCATAGAGATTCAATGCGCTAATGCTACGTCCAGAGCCTTTAGCGGTCGTACCAGATTCATCTATTGCTAAAATAATGGTTGGTTTCCCCGTTTCTTGCATAATGCGGCCCGCGACAATCCCTAAGACGCCTTCATGCCAGCCTTGTTTCGCTAAAATATGGACCGGCGCATTCGGGTCGATTAAATCCAGGGCTTCTTTGGCAATCGTCGTTACAATGTCTTTTCGTTCATTGTTTTGTTGATCGATATATTTAGCGATTTCCAGCGCTTGTTCTTCATCAAATGTAGTCATCAATTCAACACCTGGTGCGGCTTCCCCTAATCGACCTAATGCGTTTAAACGAGGTCCAATGGTAAAGCCAATTGATTCTTCTGAAACAGCTTCCTTTTTCACACCCGCTTCTTGTAATAAAACGTCTAAACCAATTCGATCACCAGTTTGAATCATTTGAAGGCCCATTTTGACAAACGTTCTATTTTCATCGGTTAATGAAACCAAGTCAGCAATCGTCCCAATTGCTACCAAATCTAATAACTCAATTGGCAATTCACCAAGTAACGCAGTAGCGACTTTGAAAGCCACGCCAACACCAGCTAAATCTCCAAAAGGATAGTCACCTTGTGGATGTCTAGGGTGGACAATCGCATAGGCTTCTGGTAATTGTTCAGGCAATTCATGATGGTCAGTAACGATTACATCTACTCCTTGTGCCATAGCGTAGTTAATTGCTTCATGTCCGGCTACACCATTATCAACGGTTACAATTAATTGGACTCCTTGTTCAATTTGTTCAGCAAATACGTCTTTATTAGGCCCATAGCCATGAACAAAACGATTCGGTAGAAAGTACTGAACCATGCCACCGACTAATTCGATTGCTTCTTTCATAACCGTGGTACTAGTGATGCCATCTGCATCATAATCCCCATAGACAAGGATTTGTTCACCCGCTTCGACGGCTTGCTGGATGCGGGCTACCGCTTTCTCCATATCATGCATTAAGAACGGATCATAAATATCTTCGATAGTCGGATGTAGAAACTTACGTAATGCTTCTTCTGTCCGGATATTGCGGTGCCATAAAAGTTGGCCAATTAATGGATTAATTTCTTCTTTTTTTAATTGTTCTATAAATTCTACAGGTAATTCTGTCTTTGTCTGTAACTGCCATTGATAGTTTGATTTTTTCACGACGTCACTCCTAACCAAGTAATTATAGCAAAATTTTTCCAAAAACTAAAGAAAGCATTTTTTTAAATCTGAGAAAAAAACTGTGATATCTGTTAGATAAATAGCAGATATCACAGTTTTATTTTAAAAGAAACTTAGTGATAAAGTCTCTTCCTTATTTTTGTTCCTCTTCATTCACACGAGGTTTCACATAACGATCAATACGACTACCTGACACAGGCGTTACGTCTACTTCTGTGTTTGACGTTTGTTCGTTGACCACTGGTTCTGAGACTTGTGGTGCTGCCGCTTGTTTGGCTTGCAAATCAGCCAATTGATTATCAAAAGAACGTTGAACTTTTTCCGTTTCTTCTTTGACTAATTTATCCATATCATTTTTATAAATATCCAACTCTTTTTGTACAGCTTTTAATTCCTTACGTTGGTTCCAAATGGTGGTTGTGGAGGTTAGTAATCCAACTAGTGCGCCAATAATTGCAGAACCTAAAATAATTAAGATTAACGGTCCACTAATTTTAGTAAAACCAAAGTTTACTGGAACAGCTTGATTATTTAAAACAGCAAAAATAACAACAATTAAGACCAACACAAGGCCCAAAATAACACGCCATTGATTTTTCATGACTTGATCGACTCCTTTATTTTTTATTTAAAATATTTCCCGCTATGAAATCTCCTAAATGTGGAAACAATGTATAAAAGCGGGCTGCCGCTTCCATGACAAATGGACGATTAATCTCACGTCGAGAAGTCCCCATACTCCCAACCACTTCTTTCGCTAATTTCGTAGGGTCCAAAACAATTTTATCCACCGCAGCTAGATATGTGCCTGTCGGGTCCGCTTTATCAAAGAATTCTGTTTGGATTGGTCCTGGATTGACAGTCGTTACTGCTACACCCAACGGTTTCAATTCTAAACGTAAAGCATTTGAAAAACCTAACACAGCAAATTTCGTTGCAGAATAAACGGTTGATTTAGCTGTAGCCATCTTCCCAGCCATTGAAGCAACGTTGATAATATGTCCTTGCCCAGCTTCAATCATTTTAATAGCTACTTTTTGAGTAAACGTCATCATTCCTAGAACGTTGACATCAAACATTTGGCGTGCAACAGCCAAGTCAATTTCAACAAAATTTTCAAACAAGCCAAAACCAGCATTGTTGACTAAAACATCTATAGGACCAACTTCTGCTGAAATAGCTTCAACCACACGTTCAACACTTTCTGGATCGGCAATATCTAATTGATAAGAAAATGCTTCTCGTCCGCTTAAAACAGCACACTGCTCGCGAACTTTACCAATCAAATTAATTCTGCGGGCGCAGACAACGACGACCGCCCCTTGTTTAGCTGCTTCATAACAAATTTGTTCACCTAAACCAGCTGAACCTCCAGTTACGACAACGACTTTATTTGTTAAATCCATCTAAGCTCCTCCTTCATTGGCAAATGGAATCTCAATGATATCCATATCTTTTACGATTTTTGTATTGGGGAAAATTTCTTGGGCTTCTTCTTGAAGCTGATAGGCCTCTTTGGTTAAATAACGGGCACTAATATGCGTTAAAATAAGTTGTTTTACTTGCGCTTCTTTTGCAACTTCAGCTGCTTGTTGACTGGTTGAGTGGAAGTAGGCTTTTGCCATTTTTGCTTCGTGTTTATTAAACGTACTTTCATGGACTAAAACATCCGCTCGTCGTGCTAAAGTTACACTATTTTTGGTTTTGCGAGTGTCTCCTAAAATCGTCACGATTCGTCCAGGTTTACGCTCTCCCACAAACGCTTGTCCATTAATTTCCTGTCCATCAAAAACAATCGTTTCACCACGTTTGAGTTTGCCATACAACGGCCCAGAAGGAATCCCTAAAGCTTGAAGTTTCTCTACTTGTAATTCTCCTTCATGCGCTGCTTCCTCAATTCGATAGCCAAAGCTCGTGATGCCATGGTCCAAGATATTACAGCGAACAGTGAATTGTTTATCTTTAAAAATAACGTCATTTTCTTTCGTTAATTCAATAAATTTCAGTGGATAGGACAACCGCGATTGCGAGACCCGTAAAGAAGTCTTGACAAAGTCAGCAATCCCAACTGGTCCATAGATTTCTAAAGGTTCTGTCCCGCCCTGAAAAGAACGACTACTTAACAAACCAGGTAAACCAAAAATATGATCCCCATGTAAATGTGTAATAAAAATCTTTTCAATTTTTCTTGGGCGAATACTACTTTTTAAAATTTGCAATTGAGTCCCTTCCCCACAATCGAAGAGCCAAACTGCATTTCGTTCATCTAATAATTTCAACGCAATTCCTGTGACATTGCGATGTTTTGCTGGTACACCAGCGCCTGTTCCTAAAAATTGTATTTCCATCTGCTACCATACTTTCTTTTAAACTTCCTTTTTATTTTAGAAGAAGTTTGCTCCTTTAGCAAATAATAATTTATCTATTTTCTCAAAGTTTCCTTCTTAGTTTACCGTATTTTACGATAAAATAACAAAAAATTAGCAAACTACCATAAAAAACCGTGATTTCTTAGTATTTTAAAAGACTGTTTTCCTTTATTCAGAAAACAGTCTTTGCTCCTTATTCTTCTTTCGATGTTGCTTCTTTGTGTTGTTCTTTTTTTGCTTGCCACGATTGTTTCGCTTCATTTGCAACTTCGTTCGCATCGTTAATTTCTTGTTGGACTTCCTCTAAATCAAGCCGCGTGATTTCGCCACCTAAGTCAAACATAACCAATTGGTTGAGCGGACGGTTGTCTTCTTCTTCTGCAATTAATAACAATCCCGTTTGTCCTTCATCAATCTTTTGAATCACATGTTCAAAAACCGTTTGTGCTTCTTGAATTTCTTTGGCGTCTTTGCTTGCACCATACATACTTCCAGCAAACCAGCCAAAAAGAATGCCCAGAGGACCACCTAATATGCCTACTAGCATCCCAATCATGCTATCTTTTGATGTATGATTGTTGCCTGTAAAATCGATAAAATCATTGATTTTAAATTGATGCTGGCCATCATTAACATGCGTAACAACCGCCATTTGCTCACCTTTAAGCTGTCTTTCTGCCTGCATCTTTTTTATTTCGGAAAATGCTTGGTACGATTTACTTTCAATATCAAAGTTCATAATGATAATTCGTTTTGCCATACAAATCGCTCCTTTATTCTGGATACATCTATTTTAGCAAGAAAGGCCTATCTCTAGCAATGAAAACTTTTTGGTTATGTATAAAAAAAGAAGATAGCTAGGCTACCTCCTTGTTAATGCTTATTTACCATCAAGAATATTTAAACGGACCTTTTTCGGACCATCGATACGTACACTATAAACAATTGTCCGAATTGCTTTTGCAACACGCCCTTGTTTACCAATGATACGTCCAATATCTTCTTTGGCCACAGTCAAATTATACTCGAGGAAATCAGTTGATTCCTCAATTTCTAATGAGACTGCTTCAGGTTGACTGACTAACGGACGGACAATAGTTAAAATTAACTCTTTCACATCTGCCATATTCAATCACCTTATTTCTTAACGTTTTTAGCTTCATGATGTTTTTTCATAACGCCTTCTTTTGAAAGGATGTTACGAACTGTATCAGAAGGTTGCGCACCTTTAGATAACCAATCTAAAACTAAATCTTCTTTTAAAACTACTTCTGCAGGGTCTTTCAAAGGGTTGTAAGTACCTACAGTTTCGATGAAACGTCCATCACGAGGAGAACGAGAATCAGCTACTACAATACGGTAAAAAGGACTCTTTTTAGAACCCATACGTTTTAAACGAATTTTAACTGCCATTATTAAATACACCTCCATTAACTTAATCACAAGAGTTAGTTTAACAGATTAACAACAACCTGTAAAGAGTTTTTTCTTGACACCTTTACTTTTTTTCAATTTTTTTAGCCAATTTGCAGGAAAACAAACGAAATAATGAAGAATTTTTACAAAATTTGATAATAGTTGTACTGGTTTCTCACTTGAAAGCCTTCTGTTTGATAGAGATGAAGCGCTGCTTGATTTTCTGTTTCAACTTCTAAAAAAATAGTCGCTGAAGCTGAATTTTCTAAAATCATTCGGAGCGCAGACTGTAACACTTGACGGCCAAGACCGCGACCTCGTTGCGTTTTTGTCACAACAAAGCCATAAATCCCCCATTCGTTTTCAAAATGATCCAAACGTAGCGTGGCTAAAAGTTGATTGTTTTCTTTATAAATAAGTGTTCGTTGAAGGTCCTCCGGCAAAGGCGTACCTTCGAGTAACCTAGCCAAGGAATCCAAATCAGCCACTTGTGGTCGGAGAAGTGTCAGCTTCGCCAACGCCTGTGAGTAAGTTTCTCTTTGAAAAACCAGATACTGTTCTGAAAAAGCTGGCACAATTCCTTGTCTATTAAAATAATTCAGGCCAACAGATTGCTTGTCGTCCATCACGAGAAAGACTTCTTTCATTCCCCACAAAGCTGCTTGCTTTTCGAGTTCTTGAACAAGTTCTTCAAAAAATGGTCCTACATTTGGCGCAACAATCGTCGCTTCCAAGGTTTCCCCATCAAAACAATACCCTACGATATATGCTTGAATGGTTTGTTCCTTCCTGTATAAACCATAATAAGTATAAGCTGATTCCTCAGGAAATGTTTGTTCCAATTTATAAAAAGTTCCTTGTTTAATCATTTCCTTGTTTTTTAATTCAGTCAATGTTTGTTTCTCCAACTGTGTTAACTGTCGGCGCCAATTTATTTTTTTATTCAAGCAGTTGCTCCTTTACTCATCCTTTTACTAGCTATTATACGTGAAGTTACGAAGTTCAACAATGTACAAGGATAAAACGTTTGCGCTTTTTTTGAAAAAGTACTATCATAAAGTAAGTAAAAGAAAAATGGAGGGATTTACATGACAAAAAAAATTGGTATTTTTGTAGGGAGTTTAAGAAAAGATTCATTTAACAAATTGGTAGCAAAAACAATGGCGGACTTATTTCCAGCTGATTTCGAACCTGTTTTCATTAACATAGGTGATTTAGAATTATACAATCAAGATTTGGATGATGAAGGAACCCCCACCGAAGCTTGGACAACATTCCGTGAAGAAGTTAAACAAGTAGATGGCGTAATGTTTGTAACACCAGAATATAACCGTTCAGTACCAGCTGTTTTAAAAAATGCATTGGATGTCGGTTCACGTCCGTATGGCGAAAGCGTTTGGGATAAAAAACCAGGACTTGTGGTGAGTGTTTCACCAGGTGCAATTAGCGGATTTGGTGCGAACCATCATTTAAGACAATCATTAGTCTTCTTAAATGTTCCAACTTTACAACAACCTGAAGCCTATATTGGCGGTATTACGAACTTAATTGGTGAAGATGGTAAAATTATTGATGGCACTGTTGGCTTCTTACAATCAATTGTAGATGCTTACGTGGATTTCTTTAATCGCTTAACTGCCTAATTGAATCAATCGAGAAAAAGTGAGGCAACTTTTTACAGGTTGTCTCACTTTTTTTATTTTTTTGCTTGACCCTCTCGTTACGTAAAGGTTTATGATAGATTTTGTCAGGAGGAATGAATGATGGAATATACAATTAAAAAAATGGCTTCACTATCTGGCGTCAGTGCACGGACGTTACGATATTATGATGAAATTGGTCTTCTTCAACCAGCCAGAATTAATTCTTCTGGTTATCGAATTTACGGGCAAGCCGAGGTGAATCGTTTGCAACAAATTCTTTTTTACCGTGAATTGGATCTGAAACTAGATGAAATTAAAGAAATTTTGGAGCAACCTGACTTTAATGTTGAACAGGCTTTATACGAGCATCAACAAAAACTATTGGAAAAGCGCAATGAAATTGATCGTCTTTTAGCCTCTGTTCAACAAACCTTACACCATTACAAAGGAGAGATAAACATGTCAGATCAGCAAAAATTCGAAGCATTCAAACAACAAAAAGTTCAAGAAAACGAAGAAAAATATGGTAAAGAGATTCGGGAAAAATATGGCAACGAAACGATTGAACAAGCCAACAAAAAATATTTAAACTTGACGGAAAAAGACATGCAAGCAATGCAGAACGTGGAAAAAGATTTATTTTCTAAGTTAGCCATGTATCAAAAATCACCCAAGTTGACTAGCCAACTTGCGCAAGAAATTTTCCAATTACACAAAGATTGGTTAATGTACTCTTGGTCAAGCTATTCGCCAGAAGCACACAAAGGGTTAGGCCTTATGTATGTTGGCGATGAACGATTTACGTCATATTATGAACAACACGGCGCTGGTTTTGCCGAAGCGTTAAACGCAATTATCCAAAACTACGCTTAAACAGAAAGTGCGCCATCAGTCGAAGAGACTGATGACGCACTTTCTGTTTCTTCCAATAATTAACTAAAGCCTGTTTATCTTTTTTTCTTTTTCTTCTTTTTGTTTTTCTTCATCATACGATTCATGGCCATTTTACCTAGCTTGCCTTTAACGCCGCCACCTAACATTTGATCCATACCAGGAATGTTCATATCCCCTTTGGACATTTGTTGCATCATTTTTTTGGATTCTTTAAATTGTTTAATCATACGATTGACTTCAACCACACTATTTCCTGAACCAGCTGCAATTCTGCGGCGGCGACTAGGATTTAATAGATCAGGATTTTCACGTTCTGCAGGGGTCATTGATAAGACCATCGCCCGTTTCCGTGCCACATCTTTTGGATCGACTTTGACATTTTCAATACCAGGCATGTTACTCATTCCAGGGATCATTTTTAATAAGTCTTCAATCGGTCCCATGCCCATAACTTGATCCAATTGCTCAATGAAATCGTTAAAGTCAAAACTGTTTTCTTTCATTTTTTGAGCAAGTTCTTCTGCTTTTTTCTCATCGTAATCTTGTTGCGCTTTTTCAATTAGCGTCAACATGTCCCCCATACCTAGGATACGACTCGACATACGATCGGGATGGAAAATTTCTAAATCGGTTAATTTTTCACCAGAACCGACAAATTTAATCGGAGCACCCGTTACTGCCCGAATTGACAGCGCAGCCCCCCCACGAGTATCGCCATCCATTTTGGTAATAACAACCCCAGTAATTCCAAGCTGTTCATTAAAACTATCTGCAACGTTGACAGCATCTTGCCCCGTCATCGCATCAACAACTAACAGAATTTCATTGGGATCAGCCAACTCTTTAATTTGTTTCAATTCGTCCATTAAAGCTTCGTCAATGTGTAAACGGCCGGCCGTATCAATTAAGACATAATCATTTTTCTTTTCTTTTGCTAATGCTAACCCTTGACGAACAATTTCCACTGGATTAGCATCTGTTCCCATATCAAAAACGGGAACTTCTAATTGTTGACCTAAAACCTTCAACTGATCAATCGCTGCTGGACGATAAACGTCACCAGCGATTAAAAGCGGACGAGCGTTTTCAGTTTTCATTAAGTGTTTTGCTAATTTACCAGTAAAAGTTGTTTTACCAGCCCCTTGTAACCCTGTCATCATAATCACTGTCGGGATTTTTGGAGATTTATTCAGTTCAACCGTTTCTGAACCTAACGTTTTCGTTAATTCTTCATCAACAATTTTTACAATTTGTTGGGCTGGTGATAAGCTTTCTAATACTTCGACTCCTACTGCCCGTTCTCTGACACGTTTTGTGAAATCTTTGACCACTTGTAAATTAACGTCGGCTTCTAATAAAGCCAAACGGATTTCTCGCATCATTTCTTTTACGTCGGCTTCGGAAACTTTTCCCTTACGACGGATTTTACTCATTGCCTGCTGTAGGCGGTTTGTTAAACTCTCAAAAGCCATAGTTTCATTCCTCTATTTCTTGAATTTGTTCAATATATTTTTTGATTTCACTATCTTTGGGATAAGTTTCTTGAACATACTGCTGTAGTTGTTCAAGATATTCTTTCCGTACAACATAGTTTGAATAAAGATGTAACTTTTTTTCGTATTCTTCTAAAATTTTTTCGGTTCGTTTAATGTTATCATAAACCGCTTGGCGACTAACCTCATATTCTTCCGCAATTTCTCCTAAAGAAAAGTCATCAGCATAGTAAAGCTCCATATAATTCATCTGCTTTTCCGTTAATAATGTCGAATAAAATTCAAATAACGCATTCATGCGGTTTGTTTTTTCCATTTCCATGAGCCGTGCTCCCATCTTCAATCCCTTATAGGTTACCGATTTCATAGGGAATAGTCAATCTTTTTTTACTAAGTTTTTACCTTTTAAAAAGAAATGTCCGCAAGTTGCCATGTTTCTTCAGAATAAACGGTCATTCCTTGTTGAATAAAATAAGCAGTTGCGACTCCAACTCCAGCTTTTTTAATGCCAGAAAATTGTCCATCATAAATCAGCTGGCTGCCACAGCTGGGACTTTTTTCTTTCAAAATCAAGGTTGTAATTTGTAGGGCTTTTAATTTTTGATACGCGCGTTGTGCCCCTGCTTTAAATGTCTCAGTCACATCTTCCCCGTTATCCGTATATACATAAGCAGTATTCGCCCAAACATCAAAGCCATCCCCGCCAATGATTTCTGCTGGCGGACGTGGAATAGGCAACTCCCCTAAAACTTCGGGACAAATCATTATTGCTTTTCCATTAGTTACAAGTTGTTTTAACGCTTCTTGTTCTTGAGATTTTCCATCGTAACGGCAACAAATCCCACCTAAGCAACTACTAATACCAATCATTCGCTTCTCCTCATTTCATTTCTCTATTATACCATGAGTTGACTTTTCTCAAAAGTAGCATTCTCGCTTACTTTAAAGTAAGTTCTTCCTCTAAAAATATGTTAAACTAACAATAGTGAAATATACACTTATTTTCAGAAATTTCTTGAAGGAGTTATGTAAATGAAAAAAGTTCTTGTCGTCGATGATGAACCATCGATTTTAACTTTGTTAACCTTTAATTTGGAAAAAGAAGGCTATCAGGTGACTACTTCCGAAGATGGTAAAAACGGCTTCGAATTAGCTTTGTCTAATCAATATGATTTTATAATTTTAGATGTAATGCTTCCTGGTATGGATGGCTTAGAAATTACCAAAGCACTTCGTCGAGAAAAAATTGACACGCCTATTTTGATTTTAACTGCCAAAGATGAACAAGTAGATAAAATCATCGGCTTAGAAATTGGGGCAGATGATTATTTAACAAAACCTTTTAGTCCCAGAGAAGTCCTAGCACGCATGAAAGCTATTTTCCGTCGTTTAAAACCTACCACGACCGAAACGCTTCAAGAGGACACACCTAAAGCTCCGCTTGTGATTGGCGAGATTCGTGTGGATGAACAAAATTATGAAGTCTTTGTGCGCAATCAGCCCATTGAGCTAACACCGAAAGAATTTGAATTACTCGTTTACTTCATGAAACGCAAAGATCGGGTCATTAATCGGGAAACCTTGTTGGAACGAATTTGGCAATATGACTTCGCTGGACAAAGTCGCATCGTCGATGTCCACATTAGTCATTTACGTGATAAAATCGAGCCCGATCCCAAACGGCCCGTTTACTTAGTAACTGTCCGTGGCTTTGGCTACCGTTTTCAGGAGCCAAAACGATGAAAAAGAGACTGCGGATTGAATATTTTTTAGTTGCGGCAGTCATGCTTTTATTATTTGTCGGGAGTATTGCAGCGACCAATTTTTTCTTTCAAAAAGAAATGGTTGCTCAGCAAGAAACCTATTTAAGAAGAAAAAATACCCTTTTAACAGACCAGTTGCCCCCTTCCGTTTTCGAAAAAGGGCAACTGACAAACCAACAACAACTCCTTGTCACCCATGCGTTAGATGATGCAGAAGAACGGGTAACTTTGTTGCAAAAAAATGGTACCGTCTTTTTTGACAGCAGCCAAAATGAACCGCTAGAGTCGCACAAAAAACGACCTGAAATCGCTGCGGTTCTATCAGGAGCTACCTATGGTTCAGCTTTACGAAAGAGTAAAACGTTAAATAAAGAACTTCTGTACGTTGCCACGCCTGTTTTAAAATCAGGAGAAATCGTTGGCATTATTCGGATTTCGGAACAAACCGCGCTATTTTCTAAAAATATTCAATCTTTTCGTCGCTATATTATCTTTACATTTGGCATCTTGTTCCTACTAATTACCTTGTTTATCTTTTTATTGTTACGGCAAAAAAATCAACCGCTAGTGACTGTCTTACCGATTCTGAAACGAATGCTTAAACATCCAGATGAAAATCGATCCATTATCCAGCAATCTTCTGAATGGAATGAACTTTACGAAACTATTAACCTACTGAGTCAACAAGTAAGTCAAACGTATAAAGCGTATACGTCTGCGGATGAGCAATTTCACGAACTTTTAGATGAGTTGATGATTGGTGTCTTTATCATTGATACGCAAGGACGGCTTCGTCTGTTGAACCCTAAAATGCAGGAAATGTTAGGACTCTCTGCTAAAAATATGCAAAGCAATTATCTCGAAGTGATTCAAGACGCCGATTTGATTCATTTAATCCATCAAGTCGTCGCTGAAAAAAACAGTTTACATCAAGAAATCACTGTGACACAAGGACCAACACCTTTACGATTAGATCTTTCTCTTCGTTACTTGGATGATCAAAGCGCCAATGATTATCAAGTGTTAGGAATTGCCTATGATTTAACGCGCGTTCGCCAACTAGAAAAAATGCAAAAAGATTTTGTATCAAACGTGTCTCATGAATTAAAAACGCCTGTCACTTCTCTTTTGGGCTTTACCGAGACACTCATAGACGGTGCCAAAGAAGATCCGGAAGTCCTTAATCAATTTTTGCACATCATGCAAAAAGATGCCCAGCGTCTGCAACAATTAATTCAAGAAATTTTAGAACTTTCTCGGGGCAGCGCGACAATTCCTTATGCAGAACAAGAAATTACTTTAGAAAAATTTATTACAGAAATTCTCGGTTCTTATCAGCAACAATTGGCAGCAAAACAGCTGAAAACAGTCGTTCATGGTCTGCCAGAGAGCCAGTTTTTCACCAAATACGAATTGTTTTATCCAATCGTGAAGAATCTAATTGAAAATGCCATTCAGTATTCCCAAGAAAATGGTCAGATTACTATTTCTTATGCTATAGAAAATCAGCAATTACGTTTATCTGTTCAAGATACTGGCATTGGCATTAGTCAAAAAGACCAAGAACGGATCTTTGAACGGTTCTATCGTGTCGATAAAGCACGTAGCCGTCATTCTGGTGGCACCGGTCTAGGTCTAGCTATTGTCCAAAATTACACAGAATTATTAGGCGGTAAAATCGCCATTGATAGTCACTTAGGCTTAGGGACCACTTTTACAATCACCTTGCCTTTAACAAAAAAAGAAGCCTAAAAAAACTCAGCCAATCCTGTTTATTGGCTGAGTTTTTTTGTTTATTTTTCAGTTACTTTTCCATTTACATCACGTTCTACTTGCATGTCTGTGATGGCTAAATAACCTAAGTCTTTGACAATTGTTTTTTGAACATCATCGGTGACCATATAGTCTAAGAAGGCTTTTACTTCTTTATTAGGCTCCCCTTTTGTATACATATGTTCATAAGACCAGATTTTCCATGAATTGTCTTTCACGTGTTCTTCTTTTGGTTCAACACCATCAATGCTTAAGGCAACAGTGGAATCATCCATATAAGAAAAAGCTAAATAGCTGATTGCTCCTGGTGTTTGTTCAACAATTTTACGAACTGTTCCCGAAGAATCTTGTTCTTGTGATTGAACTGGTTTAGCTCCATCTAAGCCCCATTTTTCAAATGTTGCTCGGGTGCCACTTCCGTTTGCGCGGTTTATTACGACGATTTCTTGATCTTTGCCGCCCACTTCTTTCCAGTTTTTGACTTTGCCAGTAAAGACATCAATCAATTGTTGCTTCGTTAAATTCTTCACGCCGACTTCTTTGTTGACCACTGGTCCCATACCGACCACGGCCACCCGATGATCGACTAATTTAGAGGCATCCACGCCATCTTTCTCTTCGGCAAACACATCGGAATTTCCAATGGTCACTGCGCCATCTGCAACTTGCGAAAGTCCTGTTCCGCTGCCGCCACCTTGGACAGAAACTGTATAATTAGGATGTTCTTGTGTAAATTGATCTTTCGCAGCATCTACTAACGGTTGTAAAGCGGTGGAACCAACAGCGACAATTTTAACTGGTTTGTTACTATCCGCTTCGCTGGATTTTTCAGTTGTGCCTCCTTGAGCTCCGCACCCAGTTAATAATAACCCTAGACTCAGCATAGTTGCTGCAATTACACGTTTTTTCATCTTTGCACTTCCTTTTCAATTAGTTACAAGTTTAGTCTACCAAGACTCTGTTAATTCTGTTTCAATTAAATGTAAATAAAAGGTAAAGGTGTGTAAAGAATCTATAAAGGCTAGTGCGTTACGCGTTGTGTCGCCATGTAATGTGCAATTCGTTCCATGGCCGTTGTTAATTTATCCATATCGGACGCATAACTAATTCGGACGTATCCTTCTGCTTCTGGGCCAAAAGAAATACCTGGAATCAACGCTACTGCTTCTTTTTGCGCTAAATCAATACAAAATTTCATAGAATCTTGTTCATAACCAGTAGGAATCTTAGCAAAAATATAAAAGGCCCCATTTGGACGCGCAACCTCAAACCCCAATTGAGTCATCTGTTCATAAACAAAATCGCGCCGTTTCCGATACTCTTCTTTCATAATTTCAGCATCATGCATTCCTTCGATTAGGGCACGAACAGCCGCTTTTTGAGACACAGTTGCAGCCGCAGTAACTAAATACTGATGAACTTTAATGATCTCCGCTGTTAAAATCGCTGGTGCAAAAATAAAGCCAATCCGCCAGCCTGTCATGGCATGTGATTTCGACAAACCGTTAATTAAAATCGTTTGGTCACGTAACATTTCAGCAATCGAAACATGACTCTCATCATAAGTTAACTCACTATAAATTTCATCACTAATCACAAAAATGTCGTATTTTTTTAGAACATCAGCAATTGCTTGCAACTCTTGGCGGTTATAGGTGACACCAGTTGGGTTGCTAGGATAATTTAAAATAATTGCTTTGACTTGTTCCCCATGCTCGGCCATTGCCGCTTCAATCATTTCAGGGGTCAAGACAAAATCGTTGTCTCGTGTATCCAAATATACCGGTTCCGCCCCCGCCAATGTAATAATTGGTTCATACCCTGGGTAAATAGGTGCTGGCAATAGCACTTTGTCACCTTGTTCTAAAATTGCTAATAACGAAGCTGAAATCGCTTCTGTTGCTCCAACTGTTACTAAAATTTCTGTCGCAGGCTGGTAAGTCAAATGGTACTTTTCTTTCATAAAATAAGCGGCTGCTTCACGGACATCTAATAAACCAGACATCCCTGTATAATGAGAAAAATTCGCATCAATTGCTTCTTTGGCTGCTTTTTTGACATGCTCAGGTGTGTTAAAATCCGGCTCTCCTAGCGTTAATTTTAAAATACCTTCAATTCCTGAGACTTGTTCGTCAAATTGACGAATTAAAGAAACAGCAATTTTATTTACTTGACGATTAAAACGATTGGTTAAATCCATTTAGCTTCACTCCTTCAGTTGACGTTATAGTAGCACAAATTGACCGTAAAATGAATGATTTTCTCATTGTTTCGCTAGATTTTTATTATAAATATCTCAAAAAAACGACAGAAAAGAAAATAGGAGAACTTTGTCCTTTTCAACAAAGTTCTCCTATTTATTTATTTTTCGAAACGCCATGTCCGAATTTCAAACGGACGTAATGGTGCATCAACTTCTATCGCTGGTGTCAACGGTTCTTCTAATACATTTGTTAAACAAGTCGCTGGTTGTGTCTCTTTGTGAAGTTCACAAGGAATATTTTGCGCTGTTAGATTAAAGCCACGAACGACTAAATGATTTGTTTGCTCTTGACGTTTAACGGCTGTCCAACCAATTGGTCCTTCTGCCGTTGTCAAGTAGACATGGTTCGGTGCTAGTTTACCTTCATGACGCGCAGTAGTAGCTGCAGTAAAAGGAATTTGTGCACTATAGGCTTGTTGATACGTAGCAAAGCGTTCTTCTGGTTTTCCATGCAATGACAAACCATATTTAAAGGTATATTCTCCTTGGCATTGTGCTTCTGGTGTCGCAAAATAGCCCCAATCACCTAGTTCGCCAACACAACGAATTAATGTGACCGCAATGGTTCCATCTGCTAAGACTTCATACTCATTTAAGCCTTCATTGAAGATAGTCACGCCTTTGTTTTGGTCATGAACATTCACAAACGCTTGTTGGTGCTGCGGGTTTGTTGGATTTTCCCATGTGTCGCTTACTTGATTTGGTCGTGTCACGACTTCATAAATACTATCCGCTTCGTGTGTTTCTGTGACCATGCCAGTTGGGAAAAGCACGCGTAAACGATGATCTTTGATTTGATTATTAATGGTTGTTTCAAAGAACAATTGGTTACTTTCTTTGATCATTGTAACCACTGTCGTTATTTCGAACGGGCGAAGCGTCGTTGAACGTTGTGCAAGGCGTTCTCTAAACTCACGAACAGCCTTTTGTTCTTCTTCTAATCGTTCATCTGCCGCAACTGGTAACATGACGGTTTGTTTAATTTGATAACTTGCTTTTACAGGGGAATTTTCTTTATTCGTGATTTCAGCCGTTACATTTTCGGTTGTAATTCCTTGGTCTTCGGTCGGTTTGAAAAAGATATATTCATTCCCAATGTCGCCAGTATCTTCAAATGTTAACAATTTTGAAAATGTTTCTCCTGTTTTTTTGTCAGCAATGGTTAAGCTACCATTGTTTTCAATTTTCACTTGAATAAATTCGTTTTCCATTTCATTTGTTGCTGGTTGAGCCAAAAGACTTCCTTCAAAAGCTTTCGTTTCTCCTTGAATCAATGCAAAGCTATCCCAAGAGAATGGCGCCATTTCTTTGACAGATAATTCGACCGTTAAGTATTTGGCCATGTACGGTTGACGGAAAGCATCTTTAGGTAAATCGTAACCAAAACGAACATCTTCTTTGACAATACGGCTTGCAACGGCTTTTCCAGTTGGATCAATCACTTGATAATCTGGGGTGGCTTTTTGTTTTAATTCATGATAAAGATCTTCAGGTTTTCCTGTATAAAATGGCAATCGTTCAATCTCCACTTCCACAGTGACAACCTCCGTTTTCTGATAGCCACTAGTATTAAATAAAACAAACGGGTGCGCTTTTTCTGGGAAAACACTTGTATCAATTGCTTCTGTTAATTGTCGTGTTGCTTCATCTGCTAAGAAATGCCCGACATCATTGGCATTTTCAAAGCGAGTCATCATGCCTCGGTGAACCTCGTCGACAGAACAGCCACAAATACTATCGTGCGGATGGTTTTGAAGCAATGTTTTCCAAGCATAATCAAATTGGTCATGTGGGTAGTCGCCAGTTACTTCGTAAGCCATTGCTGCTAAAGGTTCTGCGATATTTTCTAATTGGCGTTGGACTTTTGTGTTCCACTGTTTTAAATAGACGCGAGCAGAAGAAGTATTGGCTAATGTGTACCAGCCATCCGTTTCTTGACTCGTTAATTCACCTGTTACTGTTCCTAAATCTTCTGGTAACTCCTCTTGAACAGCTTTCAAATAGTCATCGAAATTGGAATGAATAAATTCATATTCTGGGAATAGTTCATTGGCTAAAGCGATGGCCTTAGTAATATCTCTTTGTACCGGTTGGTGGTCGACCCCATTCATCATCAATAAATGGTTTGTGGAAGCGTAACGTTCCACATCAGCCAATTTTTGTTTCCAAAAAGCGATTGCCGCTTCTTTTTCTGAAGGAATTTCGTTCCCGTTACTATACCAGTTCGCAAAAAGCAAGCCGAAAATTTTGGTTTGGTCCGGACCTTCCCACCACATTTCAGAATATTGTGAGCTATAGTCGCTTTCTAAGACTTGATTATCAAAGCCAATCGGTTTCACCCCACGTCCAAAGGCAGCCGCAGGCAGATTTGCTAATTGCATCATTTGAGGCGTTTGACCCATGTTACCAAATGTATCCGGGAAGTAACCTAATTGAACTGGTGCTCCCCATTTTTGACTTTCTAAATGCCCAATCAGCATGTTTCGAACATTGGATTCAGAGCTAATTAAAAAGTCATCTTGTAAAATATAAAATGGTCCGATTTTTAGTTTGCCTGCTTGGACAGCTTTTTTTACAGCTTCTTTTTTCTCTGGGCGAACTTGTAAATAGTCGTCTAAGATAATCGTTTGTCCATCTAAATGGAAACTGTTAAACTCTGGATCATTTTCAATTAAATCTAATACATTATCCACTAATTCAATTAAGCGCATATGATGTTCTTCATAAGGAAGATACCATTCACGATCCCAATGACTATGGGAAACAATATAGACTTTTTTCTTTGTCATCACTTTTCCTCCTATTTTTCCACTCGGATGTCAAAATAATCCATAACTAATTCACAAAACATCATATTAGCCCATGAAAACCATTCTCTTGTATAATTTTCAGGATTATCTACGTCAAAACCTTCATGCATCAAATGAGTCCCCGCATCTGTGGCAACTAATAAATCTAAAATTCGTTCTTTTTCTGCTTTATCTTTGGTTGTCATTCCTTCCATTGCTAAAGCAATCGGCCACACGTAATTTTCTGGTGTATGCGAGCTACCAATCCCTTTCGCGTATTTGCCTTCATAGAAGTAAGGATTTTCTTTACTTAATAAGGTTTGACGCGTTGTTAAATATTGTTCATCCTCTGTTGAACAATAACCCAGATAAGGGGCTGCTACTAAATTGGGAACATTACTGTCATCCATCACGCTTGCATTGCCTAAGCCATCCACTTCATACGCATAAATCGTTTCGTTATTTTGATTTTTTGTTCGTCCAAATGTTTGGATGCCTTCTTCAATCTCTTCTTGTAATTTTTTAGCAATCGCCACAATCGTAGCATCTTCTAAAACATCAGAGAAAATTTCTTGAATATAGCCTAAAATTACGACTGCAAACATGTTAGAAGGAACTAAGTAACCATATTGGCAGGCATCATCACTAGGACGGAAGCCTGACCATGTCATCCCTGTTTTGCCAACTGGTGTTCCTTTCCCTGCTTCAACCAACGTATCTTCTTGACGCCACGTATCTCGTTCAAATAAATAAGGTGACTGTGCGTGATCTTGTTCTGTTGTGAAAACGTTGAGAATTTTTTTGACGCCTTCCACAAAATCTGAATTAAATTGTTCGGTCATCCCAGTATTTTTATAAAGTAAATAGGCTAATTGGACCGGGTAACATAATGAATCAATTTCATATTTCCGTTCCCAAATCCAGCCATTCATTTCGGTCTTATCAGTTTGATGGCCTGCATGATTATCTGTTTCATTAAACGCATTGGCATAAGGATCAATGCAAATATAACGAAACTGGCGCTTAACCAACCCAGCAATCATTTGAGCAAGGTCTTCGTCTTCTTTCGCAATCACTAAATAGGGACGAACTTGCGCTGTTGAGTCTCTCAACCACATTGCTGGAATATCGCCTGTTAATAAAAAGGTAGTACCATCTTCTTGACGTTTCACTGTTGTTAGTAAAGTATTGGCAAAGGCCGCCTGAAAGTTTTTTGCCCAATCTTGATGTGCTTCACCGCATTTTTCTGTAATTGTCTCCATAAATGTTGCTACGGATTTTGGAACTTCTGTATAAACCATTCTCGTCACCTCTTAAATTTGATATATCATTTCACAATTGAATTATAGCGTTTACATTTCACTTTGTCTAGTGATTTCGATCATTTTTTTCATTTTAAAACCAATTAATTTATGGTAAACTATAAATAAGATATATCTTATTGTGAGGTGAAATGAATGAAGCAACCATTATATCAACAAATTATTGATTATTTACAAAATGAAATTGATTCAGGGCGATTGCCTGTTGGAGCGCAAGTGCCTACCGAAAAAGAATTATCGGCTCAGTTTAACGTCAGTAGAATTACGTCCAAACGAGCGCTAACTGAGTTGGAAACGCAAGGCGTAATCCAACGTCACCAAGGAAAAGGAAGTTTTGTTCAAGCACCAAAGCATCCTCTTCATACCTCTTTAAATAAAGTTCTTTTTTTATTGCCTTTTGCAGACGATTTATCAGTAGGAAATTTCTATAGCGGTTTGGCCCCTACTATTCAAGCAGCTGGTTTAGAAGTCTTTATGACCTCGCCTAATTTTTTGAGAGAGAAAAATGCTGCGGACATTGTGAATGAGTTTGCCGGGCTTGTCTATTATGCTGCTACTAGTAATGACTACCTCGACTTATTGTTTGAGTTGGCTTTGATGAATTTTCCAGTCGTTGTCTTGGATAAAAAGATCCATGATTTACCTTTTGCAACCATTCAATCAGACAACTTTGCTGGTGGTAAAACAGCAACCGAACGCTTAATTGGCTTAGGACATACAAAAATTGGATATATCCTTTCAGGAAGTCCGGCCCTACAATCCGTTCGGCAACGTTATTTAGGTTATCTCCAAGCTTTAAAAGAAGCCAATCTGGCGTTCCATACAGCAATCACGGAAACCAATCTCTTAGATGAACACAACTTTAAACAGTATTTTGAGGCGCACCAACTCACAGCCGTGGTCTGCGATAATGACTTCAGCGCGTTACATTGTTTACGAAACTGTAAAAACCTAGGTATTCATGTGCCAGAAGAATTATCGATTATTGGTTTTGACGATATTCAAGCAGCAGCATTTGTCGAACCGCCATTAACAACCATGGCGCAAGACTTTAAAGAAATGGGAAAACTAGCTGGTGAAGTGTTATTACAAACGATGCAACAAGACATTCAAATCATAGAAGACATTCAAGTACCTGTCACATTAATTGAAAGAGAAACCATTTCTACTGTTTCAAAATGAGCCAAAAAAGAAGAGCGTGGGACAAAAATCACTTTGGATTTTGGCTCCACGCTCAAAAACTAATAAACGGCGGGAACAGAAGCAACTCCTTCGGAAATAAGCCGAAATTCTCCAAAAATTAAAGAACAATTTTCGGAAATTCCTTCTTATTTCTCGGAGTTAAACACTTCTGTCCCGACCTCTTCTTTTTATTCCTTAGTGCTAAACGTTTTGGTATCTACCTCTTTTTTAAACAACGCTTTTAGTTCTTTGATAAAGTAGCGACCAATCGGACTGATTTCCCGATTTTTGGGAAAGAGTAAACAAATACGATTTTCCAAAGCTGGCGCCAATGGCACTAACCGAATTTCTTTCTTCGTAAAACCCGTTACGACACCTGAACCAGAAGCATAAGCATTGGTTTCTACCAACAAATTCATCAAGGTTCCACGATCCGTAGTATGAATGACCGATTCCTGTTCAGGAATTTCAACTAAATCTTCAGAAAAATAGGAAAAATTGCTTCCTTCTTGATTAAAGCGAACTTGTGGATAGGGAACTAATTCCTCTAAATGAATTTCTTTTTGCTTGGCTAAAGGATGATGATTTCCTAAAAAAATGTGTGTATTAAAAGTACTAATTACCTCGTAGGCTAGATTAGCTTGTTCTAAATACCGTTCAATACTGACACTATTTTGTTCATTTAAATAAATAATCCCCAATTCACTGTGAAATCCTTTGACGTCTTCAATTACTTTTAAGGTTGTGGTTTCAAAGACACGAAAATCTTTATATTGATCCCCATACTTTTTAAGAACTTTGGCAATTACCTCACCTAAAAAATCGTAATGTTGTGAAGAGATGGAGAATCGTTCGCTGGTCACTGTCTCGCGATAGCGATTTTCCAATAACTCCATTTGAACTAAGACTTTCTCTGCTTGTTCTAAAAAAACCATTCCTTCTTCTGTTAAAAAAGCGCCCTTATTGGTACGTAAAAAGAGGGAAATTCCTAGTTCTTCTTCTAATTCCCGAATACTATTTGACAAGCTAGGTTGTGTAATAAATAGTTTTTTGGCTGCTTCCCGAAAACTCCCATTGTTAGCTATGGCAGCAACATACTTCATTTGTTGAATATTCAACACTTTTTCCTCCACACACTAATCATTTGAAAAATAAATCTTACGCCCATTCAACGGCTGAAGGGGCCGATTGTTAAAGGCCAACATACCTTCCTTGATCTTATTTAAAAAAGCTTGATCCATTTTTTGAATGGTATCAAATACAAACCATTTCACTGGACCCTTAGTTGGCGGTGTTGTTAACGAGCCTACATAATGGTAGTGTAGACGCTCCTCTGGTAAAAAGATTGACGGATTAAACCATTGTTGGTGCGTGCCGTTTTCCCAGTCCATCGGATGATTCGCTTCTGAAAAACGATTTTCTTCCTCTGTGATGGTAAACAGGCAACCGACAACTAAATTTTCGCCAGCATCATTCATATGAACCAAATGGAATTCTAGCGGATACTGCTTTCCCGACAGCAAATGTTCGCTAGGCATATGAAAATGGATATCGGTTAAATGATACGCAACATTTTCAAACATTACGTAACTTTCCGTATTTGGTGGTACAAAATGAAACGTATTTTTGAATTCCTTTTCAGTGAATTCTTCTTTTTTATAATGAAACGTAATCTGAGAATTTATTGTCTCAGCACTTTCTTTTTCTAAAGCAATTGGCGATTGATAAGCAAACTTAGCACCTTCTGCAAACCAGTCACATAGCGTATGCCAATGTTCTGGTCCATCGTTGCCTGTATAGCTCCATTCAACGTCCATATTTTTTATTTTTTTCATACACTCTTCCTTCATTTCCACATAGTAATCAGGTAAAACTCATGTTAAAACTCTATCCTAACATCTTTTCTACGTCAAACAAAAGAACTTAGATCATTACGCGCCTCGGCAAATGACCTAAGTTCTCCTACCGTTAAATCTGGTTACTGAAAATGATACTAAAAATCAGACGACAAGAACCATCTTTAGTTCAACGGTTATTTGCCCCAGTTTTCAGGATCTTTTTTCCATTCTTGTAATAAGGTAACATCTTTTTCTTCGATATAATTTGCTTCTAATGCAGCATCAATTAAAGTTGAATAATTGGTTAACGTTAGTAACGTCATCTGTTTATCTGCAAAATTTGCCGTTCCTTTGGGTAACTCATAAGTGAAGATTGCCGCAACGCCTAAAACCGTTGCTCCTTCACGTTCCGCCGCTTCTGCCGCTTCTAACACGCTACCGCCGGTTGAAATTAAATCCTCGATAACTACCATTTTTTGTCCTTCAGAAATTCGGCCTTCAATTTGATTCCCTTTGCCGTGATCTTTGGCTTTACTGCGGATATAAACCATTGGTAATCCTAAAATATCGGCTACCCATGCCGCATGTGGAATCCCTGCGGTAGCTGTCCCAGCAATCACTTCGACTTCTGGGAAAGTCTCTTTAATTTTTGCCGCTAAGCCTTCTGCAATTTCTTTACGCACAGCAGGATAACTCATCGTGATACGGTTATCACAATAAATCGGGCTTTTTATGCCACTAGCCCAAGTAAAAGGCTCATTAGGGTTTAAAAATACCGCTTCAATATCTAATAAATCTTTGGCAATCTTTTTTGCTACTTTTGTCATGTTACTTTCCGCTCCAGTCTTTTTTGATTTCTTGATAGGCTTCATAAGGATTTTCTGCTTGGGTAATAGGTCGGCCAACAACGATATATGTGGACCCGATTTCGCGAGCATGTTGCGGCGTAACGACCCGTTGCTGGTCACCTACCGCACTTCCCGCTGGGCGAATACCAGGTGTTAAGCAAATAAACGTCTGCTTGGTTGCTTCTTGAATACCACGTGCTTCTAAGGCCGAGCAAACCACGCCATCCAGACCCGCTTTTTCCGCACATTTAGCATAATGAATGACACTTGTCTCTAAAGGAACGTTGATTAATTGATCGTGGTGCATCTCTTCTTCACTAGTAGAAGTCAACTGGGTTACAGCAATTAACTCAGGAACCTTAGCGCCTGGCTGAGTCCCTTTGATTAGACCTTCCTTAGCTGCTTGCATCATTCGAACGCCCCCTGCTGCATGGACATTGGTAATGGCAACGCCTAATTTTGCTAAATTTGTCATCGCTTTTTCCACAGTATTCGGAATATCATGTAATTTTAAATCCAAGAAAACATCGTGTCCTTGTTCTTTAAGCCAGCGAACAATCGCTGGTCCTTCTGCGTAAAAAAGTTCCATCCCCACTTTAACAAACAAGTCTTCTTCCTTAGGGAATTTTTCTAAAAAAACAGCCACTTCTTTTTGCGTGGGAAAATCTAACGCAATAATTGGTCTATCGTGCATTTTGCTGCCCCTCTCTCACTTCTTTAATTAATTGTTCCAACGATTCAATGCCTAACTCTTCCATTCGCTTAGGTAATCCGTCAATCAACTTCGGACAAATATATGGATCTGTAAAGTTGGCCGTACCAACCCCCACAGCGCTAGCACCTGCCATGAACATTTCCAAGACATCGTCCACTGTTTGAACACCGCCCATTCCAATAATTGGCAACTGAGAAACACTGGCTACTTGTCGGATTAAGCGAATGGCAACAGGTTTAATGGCTGGGCCAGATAGTCCACCAGTTTGATTGGCTAAAATAGGTTTTCTCGTTTTTAAATCAATGCGCATCCCTAGCAATGTATTAATCATAGAAAAACCGTCTGCGCCCCCTGCTTCAATTGCTTGGGCGATCGGCACAATGTCCGTTACGTTTGGTGATAGTTTAACATAAATCGGAACAGAGGCGACTTTTTTGACTGCTTGTGTTAATTGAAAAGCAATGTCTGGATCTGTACCAAAAGCTATGCCGCCATGTTTCACATTAGGACAGGAAATATTCAGTTCAATTGCTTTGACGTTAGGCGCTTGCCCAATTTTTGCGCAAACAGCCACATAGTCCTCTTCGCAAGCACCTGCAACATTTGCGATAATCGGTAAGTTAGGGTATTTTTCTAATTTCGGTAATTTTTCTTGCATCACCACTTCTAAACCTGGATTCTGCAATCCAATGGCATTTAGCATACCACTAGGTGTTTCAGCTACACGTGGTGTGGGATTTCCATATCGTGCTTGGGGCGTTGTTGCCTTAATCATAATTGAACCTAATTGATCAAGGTCATAATAGTTAGCATATTCTTCCCCGAACCCAAAGCAACCACTGGCGGGAATAATTGGATTTTTTAATGTTAAACCTGGAATTGAAACAGCTAAAGGATTTTTCATCATAAGATAACCTCACTTGCTTTAAAAATCGGACCTTCATCACAGACCTTGACACTTTTTGCTCCAGTAGTGTCTCCTTTTTTATGGCAAACGCAGGCATAGCAAGCCCCAATTCCACAGGCCATCCGTTCTTCTAAAGAAAGGTAAACGTGTGGATGTGTTGGAAATAAAGAATCAATTGCTTTTAACATACCATTCGCACCACAAGCATAAACTGCATCAGGGATCCGTCCTTTTGCTAACGCTTCTGACAATAAACGGCCCACGTTGCCATGAGCGCCAAACGAGCCGTCATCTGTGGCAAAATGTGTTTCTCCTAATGCCATAAATTCTTGTTGGTAATAAGCAACCTCTTTTGATGCATAACCAAGAAAATGAATCACTTTCACGCCTTTTTCATTGAGTTGTTTTGATAATTCATACAATGGGGGAATCCCGATTCCTCCGCCAACGATAAAAGCAGTTTGACCAGCTGCTACGGTAGTTATATCAAAGCCGTTTCCTAAAGGACCTAAAATATCTAATTGTTCACCAGCCTTCATGGTGGCAAACACTTCCGTTCCAGCGCCTTCGACTCGATAAATCAAACGACAGGTTTCGTTCGAATGATCAATTTGGTTGATGCTAATCGGTCGCCGCAAAAGTAAATCTGCACGCGGAACCTTGATATGCACAAACTGTCCAGGTCGTGTCATCTCTTTCACTAACTCGCCTTGTAAGTCTAACTGATAAATCCGTGGCGCTAACTGTTTTTGAGCTACAATGGTCATCATTTCTTGCTTTCTCTGCATCAGTATCCTTCACTCCTTTATTCTCTGATTCCCCTATAAATGATTTTCTATTTCTTCGTAAAAGAATCTGGAACAGTCCTCCTCAGACGATTGTTCCAGATTTTTGCTTAAATGGCTTCTGTCGTAAAGGCTCTTGATTCTAAAACTTTTAAAATCGCATTTGCTGTATCAAGTGAGGTAAACAATGGAATCCCATGTTCGACTGCTTCCCGACGGATTGAAAACCCATCTTGGTTGGCACTGGAACGATTTTTATCCATGGTATTGATTACCACTTGTGCATTCCCATTACGAATGACATCCAGCACGGTTTCCCCTTCAGGATTAGAAATTTTCGTCACTTTCTTAACAGGCAACTGATGCTTCGCTAAAAAGTCAGCGGTTCCTTCCGTTGCGACTAAACTATAGCCAATTGCTGAAAAACGCTTAGCAATTTCTAACGCCTCTTCTTTTGTTTCATCAGCAATGGTGAAAAGTACAGCCCCATAACTTGGCAAATGCAAGCCAGATGCTTCAAAGGCTTTATACAAGGCTTTTTCTAAATAATAATCACTACCCATAACTTCTCCGGTTGATTTCATTTCAGGCCCTAAGTACGTATCTACTTTTTGTAGTTTCGTAAAGGAGAATACAGGGGCTTTCACATGAACTTGTTTACTTTCAGGATATAACCCATCTTGATATCCTAGGTCAGTCAGTTTCTCACCAAGAATCGCTTTTGTAGCAACTTGGGCCATCGGAATCCCTGTGATTTTACTTAAGAAAGGAACTGTTCGACTCGCACGAGGATTCACTTCAATCACATAAACACGATTTTCATGAATAACAAATTGAATATTCATCATGCCTACACAGTTTAAACCAAGTGCCAGTTTTTTTGTATAATCGGCAATTGTTGCTTGAATTTCTTGAGAAAGATACTGCGGTGGATAAACCGCCATTGAATCGCCAGAATGCACGCCAGCTCGTTCAATATGTTCCATAATCCCTGGAATTAGTACTGTTTCACCATCACAAATGGCATCAACTTCACATTCCTGTCCCAATAAATAGCTATCAACCAAGACAGGATGTTCTGGAGAAGCTTTGACTGCGTGTCGCATATAATCTTCCAAATCCTTTTGATTTTCGACAATTTCCATTGCACGACCACCTAAAACATAACTTGGACGCACTAAAACGGGATAGCCGATACGATCAGCAATCACGACTGCTTCTTCTGCACTTGTGGCTGTATCTCCTGGTGGTTGAGGAATCGCTAACTCTTGCAAAGCTTGTTCAAATAAATCACGATTTTCCGCACGATCTAAATCTTCAATCGTTGTTCCAAGAATTTTAACGCCTTGTTTTGTGAGCGGCTCAGCTAAATTAATCGCTGTTTGTCCACCAAATTGGACGATCACGCCAATCGGATTTTCTAAATCAATCACATTCATGACGTCTTCTAAAGTTAATGGCTCAAAGTATAATTTATCAGAAACAGAGAAATCTGTTGAAACTGTTTCAGGATTACTATTCATAATAATTGCTTCATAACCAGCCGCTTGGATCGCTTTGACAGAATGAACCGTTGCATAATCAAACTCGACCCCTTGACCAATGCGAATGGGACCAGAACCTAATACTAGTACAGAAGGCTTTTTCGAAACATTGCTTTCGTTTTCCACTTCATACGTGCTATAAAAATAAGGCGTGTGTGATTCAAACTCTGCAGCACACGTATCGACCATTTTATAGACGGGCACAATTTGATTGGCTCTGCGGAAGTCAGCGATGGCTTGTTCTGTTTGTCCCCAAAGTGCTGCGATTTTCCGATCAGAAAAGCCATTTTGTTTGGCTTCTTTCAAGACAGCTACGTTGTCCACGTGACTTTCAAGGGTCGTTTCAATTTCGATAATGTGTAAAAGTTTATCCAAGAAGAATAAATCAATTTTCGTTAAACTTTGCAATTCTTCAATGCTATATCCTCTACGAATGGCTTCTGATAAGTAGAACAATCGATCATCTTGCGCATGAACCATTTTCTTCGTTAATTCTAAATCACTGACATGACTTAGTTCTTCTAACTCGTTGTGATAAGCACCAATTTCTAAAGAACGAACTGCTTTTAATAAGGATTCTTCAATATTGCGGCCAATTGCCATGACTTCCCCGGTTGCTTTCATTTGCGTTCCTAGTTCTCGAGCACCTTTTTCAAATTTATCAAAAGGCCAACGAGGAATTTTGGAAACAACATAGTCCAAAGCGGGTTCAAATTCGGCATAAGTGGTTCCAGTAACTGGATTTTTCATTTCATCTAATGTTAAACCAACAGCAATTTTTGCAGCTAACTTCGCAATGGGATACCCTGTGGCTTTACTAGCAAGTGCAGATGAGCGAGAAACACGAGGATTAACTTCAATCACATAATAATTAAAGCTATGCGGGTCCAAAGCTAATTGAACATTACAGCCACCTTCAATTTTTAATGCACGAATAATTTTCAAGGACGCATCTCGCAACATTTGGTATTCATAATCTGATAAGGTTTGACTCGGAGCAAAAACAATCGAATCCCCAGTGTGAATGCCGACAGGATCAAAGTTTTCCATGTTACAAACCACAATCGCATTATCAGCCGAGTCACGCATCACTTCATATTCAATTTCTTTAAAACCAGCAATACTTTTTTCAATTAAACATTGTGTAACTGGTGATAATTTCAGACCATTTTCAGCAATTTGGCGGAGTTCTTCTTCCGTATCGCACATGCCGCCGCCTGTTCCACCTAAGGTAAATGCGGGACGAACGATAATTGGATAACCAATTCGTTTGGCAAAAGCCACGGCTTGTTCCACCGTATTGACAATTTCACTTTCTGGAATCGGTTGTTCTAATTCTTCCATCAATTGTTTAAATAAATCACGGTCTTCCGCTTGGTCAATCGCACTGAGCTTTGTTCCTAGCAATTCTACATTTAGCTCATCTAAAATTCCTGATTCCGATAATTCCATCGCCATATTTAATCCAGTTTGACCACCTAATGTTGGTAGAAGAGCATCGGGACGTTCTTTCCGCAAAATTCTTGAGACAAATTCTAAAGTAATCGGTTCAATATAAACATGATCCGCGATTTCTTTATCGGTCATGATGGTTGCTGGATTTGAGTTTACTAAGACAACTTCATACCCTTCTTCTTTTAGCGCTAAACAGGCTTGTGTGCCTGCATAGTCAAATTCTGCTGCTTGTCCAATAATGATTGGTCCTGAACCAATCACCATGATTTTCTTGATGTCCGTTCGTTTTGGCATTAGTTTTGCTCCTTCCATGCATCCATTAATTCCATAAATTCGTCAAATAAATGAAGACCATCGTGCGGTCCTGGAGCCGCATCTGGGTGATATTGCACAGTAAAAGCTGGATAATCTCGATGACGCACGCCTTCAACTGTTCCATCATTGACTTCCACGTGGGTCACAAGTAATTTTTCTGGATCAATTGTTGCTTCATCTACGGCATATCCGTGGTTTTGTGAAGTGAAATCAATGCGTCCTGTTGCAATTTCTCGTACAGGATGATTCAAACCGCGATGTCCAAACTTCATCTTATACGTATCCGCACCATTCGCTAATGAAAATAACTGATGACCTAAGCAGATACCGAAAATTGGAACTTTTCCTTGGATTGCTTGAATCATTTCAATAGCTTCAGGCACATCTTTGGGATCTCCAGGCCCATTTGTCAACATGACACCATCGGGACTTAATTCTAAAATCTCTTCGGCCGTTGTATTATAAGGCAACACGGTTAAGTTGCATTGCCGTTTTGATAATTCTCGCAAAATACTATGTTTCAACCCAAAATCAACGACGACTACATTACGCCCAATACCTGGACTCGGATAAGGCTTAGTGGTGGAGACTTGTGCCACTTGATTTTTCGGCATGACTGTCGCTTTTAATTGATCAAACGCATGCGGCAAATCATCCACGGCATCAATGATGCTCCCTTTCATTGTTCCAGCTGATCGTAATTTACGAGTCAGTGCACGCGTATCAATTCCTGAAATTCCCGGAATCCCTTTGCGCTTTAAAAATTCATCCAAGGTCATTTGTTGACGCCAATTTGAAGCAACCCGCGCATGCTCTTTAACAATGACACCTTTACAGGTTGGTGCAATGGATTCATAATCATCTCGGTTGACCCCGTAATTTCCAACTAATGGATACGTAAAAGTAATCATTTGTCCATTAAAACTTTGGTCAGTAATTGCTTCTTGGTAACCTGTCATGCCAGTAGTAAAAACAACTTCTCCTACTACATTGCCTTCTGCACCAAACGCTTTTCCTTCAAATACTGTTCCGTCTTCTAAAATCAATAACCTTTTCAAACCTACTGCGCCTCCTCCGACCAAGCTAATGCTCCGTCAACAAATGTCATAAGTGTCTTTCCTTTGACTGTCCACCCTGTAAATGGTGTATTGACAGCCATTGATTCAAATGCTTCTGCATCAATTGGTGCAGCTGTTGCTAAGTCAAAAACTGCAATATCTGCTGGTGCACCAATTGTTAGTGTTCCTGCGTTTAATCCAAAAATTTCTGCCGGTTTCACTGCCATCCAATCAATCACTTGTTCTAATGTGAAAATACCTGTTTCGACAAAGTTCGTATAAATCAATTGGAAGGCCGTTTCACTACCGACAATACCAAAAGGTGCGTTTAAAAATGATTGTTGTTTTTCTTCTAAACCATGGGGCGCATGGTCGGTAGCAATACAGTCAATCGTGCCATCTAACAAGCCGTCAATCAATGCTTGTCGATCTGCTAAACCACGTAATGGCGGGTTCATTTTCCAAAACCCTTCGTCACCAGGAATATCCTCATCGACTAAAATTAAATGGTGCGGCGAAACTTCGGCTGTTACGTGAATCCCTGCTTTTTTAGCATCTCGAATAACGCGCACGCTTTCTTCTGTTGAAACATGACAAACATGATAATGAACGCCTGTTTCTTTTGCTAAAGTAATATCCCGAGCAATTTGCGAAGCTTCCGTTGCACTTAAAATCCCTGGTAGGCCTAATTTCTTAGAAACTTCTCCTTCATGCATCACACCACCAAATAATAAAGATTCATCTTCCGTGTGCGCAACAAGTGCCATATTTAATGCAGCCGCTTCTTTCATGGCTAAGTACATCGTTCCTGCCGTTTGGACACCAACACCATCATTCGTAAATGCAAAGGCGCCCGCTTCTTTTAAGGCCTTCTGATTGGTTAAAACTTCACTCCGTAGCTCTTCTGTAATGGGGGCATATTGTAAAACTTTCACGACTGCATCTTTTTGAATTAAGTCGTAAACCTCACTTAATTTTTCAGCCGTATCTGGTACTGGATTCAAATTGGGCATTGCGCAAACCGTAGTAAAACCACCGCGAGCAGCAGCTTTACTACCCGTTTTAATCGTTTCTTTATACGTAAAGCCTGGTTCTCTAAAGTGAACATGCACATCGACCAAGCCTGGCGTGATTAGTTGCCCTTTCGCATCAAACACTTGCTCAAAATCTGCTTCGTCAAACGATTCCCCGATTGCGTGAATCACACCATTTTCTAGCCAAAGTGCTGCCTCAATCAATTGATTCTCTTTTTTGATGATTTTTCCATTCTTAATTAACGTCTTCATTTCTCCACCTAGGCCTTTCCATGTAAAATTGCTTCTAAAATTGCCATGCGCATAAAGACTCCGTTACTCATTTGCGCGACGATTCTTGATTGCAGACTTTCCACTAATTCATCTGCCAGTTCAACATCCCGATTGACTGGCGCTGGATGCATAATAATTGCGTGTTTCTGTAAACGAGTTGCCCGTTCGTTGGTTAAACCATATTCCAAATGATAGCCTTCTTTTGAAAAACTTTCCTTACCATCATGACGTTCGTGCTGCACGCGAAGCAACATCATCACATCGACTTTTTCAACAATTTCATCTAATGGCACATATTGTCCATAGACATCAAACTGATGATCATACCACTCTTCTGGACCTGAAAAATAAATTTCAGCGCCTAAACGGTTTAATAACTGCATATTTGATTTAGCAACGCGAGAATGTGTAATATCTCCCACAATCGCCACTTTCAAGCCTTCAAATCCACCAAATTCTTCATAAATAGTCATCAGATCCAATAAACATTGTGTAGGGTGTTGTCCACTCCCGTCCCCACCGTTAATAATAGAACATTGAATCGTTTTACTTTGAATCAATTCATCGTAATAATTTTCTTTACCATGACGAATGACTGCTACATCTACACCAATTGCCGACATCGTTAGTACTGTGTCGTATAACGTTTCTCCTTTTTGAACAGAACTTCTACTTGCTTCAAACTCAATCACTTCTAAGCCTAATTTTTTCTCAGCTACCTCAAAACTTTTATGTGTTCGAGTACTATTTTCAAAAAACAAGTTTGTTGCAAAATATTGACGTTCTTCTGGGTGCCATTTTGCCCCCTGTTTAAATTCTCCTGCGCGACGGATTAACCCCATGACTTCACGGTCGGTTAAAGCCTCAGCAGTTAAAAGATGTTTTAAACTAATTCGTTCAGATGTAATAATCATTCGTCTAGTCCTCCTACTGTTCTTCGCTACGTGCGTTTTCCGGTAAAATTAAATTCAAAACAATTCCTAAGACGGTTGCTAATGCCATTGAAGACAATTCAAAGGTTCCTACTTTGAAGACTAAGCCACCAATGCCGATAACTAAAATTACTGAAGCAATCAATAAATTCTTTTTCTTATCAAAATTAATCTTATTATCGATTAAGATTTTCAAACCACTTGCGGCAATCACACCGAACAAGACGAAACTAATTCCTGAAATAACTGGTCCTGGGATACTTAGAATCAAGGCACTTAATTTTCCAACAAAGCCTAAAGCTACAGCGAACACCGCGGCTCCACCAATCACGAAGACACTGTGTACTCTTGTAATTGCCAGCACGCCGATATTTTCACCATAACTTGTAACTGGCGGTCCACCAACAAAACCTGCTACAATTTGCGCTAAGCCATCTCCCATTAAAGTTTTAGATAAGCCTGGGTCTTGGAAAAAGTTGCGCTTGGTTAATTTATTCAAGACCATTAAATGACCAATATGTTCTGTCATTGTTACAAAAGCAATTGGTGCCATTGTTGTAATGGCATTTAAATACAATTTCGGTTCATATTGAACAAAAGGTACTTCAAAATTAGGTAAAGCAAACCACGCAGCTTCTTTAATAGGGGTTAAATCAATAATTCCGAAAGCTAAAGCGACTAGGTACCCACTGACAATTCCCAAAAGAATTGGAATTAATCCTAAGAAGCCTTTGAAAAACATGTTGTAAAAAATGGTTAAGCCTAAAGTAATCAAGGCTACGGCAATATATTTAAAATCATAAACGTTGTTGTTATACATTGCGTTATTTGCGGCATTAGCCGCCAAGCCTAAACCGATAACCATCACGACAGGTCCTACAACGATAGGCGGTAAAATTTTATCCAACCAGTCGGAACCAATTTTTTTAATGATTAATGAAACGATTAAGTATACCAAGCCGGTTGTCATAGCACCTTGGGCAATGGCTGGATAACCATCACTCTTCATTAACATCTGCATCGCTGCAATAAAAGCAAAGCTACTGCCGAGATAAGCGGGGATTTTTCCTTTTGTAGTAATCAGATAGACCATTGTTCCTAATCCTGAACTGACTAACGCAATCCCTGGGTCAATTCCCACTAAGATTGGTACTAAAACCGTTGCGCCAAACATCGTAAATAAATGTTGTAAACTTAGGCCAACCCAGTGAAAAGCTTGCGGTCTGTCTTTAATATCTAAGACTGCATCCTCATTTCGAAATTCTTTTTCTGACAACGTTGTTCACTCCTTTTTATTCGTTTCCTTTACTGATCATAATACGATCTGCGCCGTCACGCTCTTCCATTTCCACAATAATTTCCTCAGTTTTTGATGTTGGAATATTTTTTCCTACATAATCGGCACGAATCGGTAGTTCCCGATGCCCACGATCTACTAAGACTGCTAAAGAGATTTTTCTTGGACGACCTAAATCCATAACTGCGTCCATTGCAGCACGAATGGTCCGGCCCGTGTACAAGACATCATCCACTAAAATAACTTCTTTACCTTCAATTGAGACTGGTACGTCAGAAGAATGTAATTCAGGTTCCTCCATATCTTTCACATCATCACGATACAAAGTAATATCTAATTCACCAACTGGCACGTCAATATCTTCTAATTGTTTTAAGCGTTCGGCTAGACGTTGTGCAATGTATATCCCACGCGTTTTAATTCCTACTAAAACAATGTCTTGAATTCCTTTGTTTCTTTCAATAATTTCATACGAGATTCGAGTAAGCGCTCGTTTCATTGTGACTGCGTCAACAACTTCTTTCTTTGGCATAATAATTTCCTCCTCATTTCTTTTTTATCTACGTCCTCGCTGTCTTGGGGTCAGCGATTCTTCCTTCAATTGAGCAGCTGAAAAATAAGTGGGTTTTTATTGAAATTGTCCTGTTATTTTTTCCAACAAAAAATCCTCCTACCCGTATGAGGATAGGAGGATGTTGGTTACAGTTTAAAAAGGTACAAGGGTACCATGTAGCCCACACAACTTACTAACTAAGCGCACCTAGTGTTCTTTTGCATGATTCCTTCTTAGCCTCACGGGACTAAACTTAAAGGTTACAGTTATTTAGTTATTTTTCTTCTTAAAAAAGAGTTTACCTCTTCTTTAGAAAAAAATCAATGATTATTTCTTAATTGGTGTAAAGTTTTTTCAAAAACTTCTGGTAAAGGTGCTTCAAAAACTAATTGTTCACCTGTAGTAGGATGTGTAAAGCCTAATAACTTCGCATGTAAAAATTGCCCATTGCCAGGCAATGTTTTTTTCGGTCCATATAACGGATCTCCAGCTAATGGATAACCGATATATTTCATGTGAACACGGATTTGATGTGTCCGGCCTGTTTCTAGTTGTAATTCAACTAAGGTAAATGCATCAAAACGCTCTAAAACAGTAAAGTGCGTGACTGCTTCTTTACCGCCTTCAATGACCGCTTGCATTTTGCGGTCAACCTTGGAACGACCAATAGGCGCATTTATCTCTCCCTTATCGTGAGGAATAACGCCGTGGACCAAGGCGACGTATTTGCGTAACGATGTTTTTTCTTTTAGCTGTTTCGCTAATGATTCATGGGCTTGATCATTTTTAGCCACCATCAATAGTCCCGAAGTATCTTTATCAATTCGATGAACAATTCCCGGTCGCACCACATCATTAATCGCCGATAAGTGATCCGCATGATGAAGTAACGCGTTCACTAATGTACCCTTGGGATGCCCTGCCGAAGGATGAACGACCATGCCTTGAGGTTTGTTGACGACAATCACATCATTGTCTTCATAAACAATGGTCAAAGGAATATCCTCTGCTACCATATCTAGCACTTCTGGTTCAGGAATTGTTACCACAATTTCATCGCCTGCTGTAACTTTGTAATTTGCGCGGACCGTTTCACCGTTAACTGTTACGTGTTTTTCTTTTAACCATTGTTGAATTTGCGAGCGGGAATGATTGGGTAAATGTTCACTTAATACTTTGTCAATCCGGCCTTTTTCTGTTTGAATCGTTACGTTAATTTGTTCCATTTTTGCCTTCCTTTGCTGCTTTTTCATCTAAAATCAAATAAATAAATATACAAATAACGCCGACCACTAACGTACTATCTGCAACATTAAAAATAGGAAAATTCATAAAATCCGTTTGGAGCATGTCCACCACGTAGCCTAACCGTACACGATCAATAAAATTCCCAATGGCACCTGCTAAGACAAAAGACAAACCTACAGAATACCAGATACTTTTTTTATAATTCTTAATTAATAAATAAATAATCACGACACTAACAATTACTGTGATGACATAAAAGAATATCATCTTTCCTTCTAATAAGCTCCAAGCAGCTCCGGTATTTCTTAAATGGGTCAGCGACAAAAATCCAGGAATGAATTCTTTTGTTTCACCCAAAGAAATGTTTTGGACCGTCAAATATTTGCTCCATTGGTCAAGCCCTACTAATAAGGCACTGATTAAAAAATATACTACTAACAATCGCGTCATTCCTTTTCTCTATGAATACTTGCTAAATCTCTTGGTCGAACAATGCCTACTAACTCACCATTAGGATGGCCACTTTTACTAATAAGCACAGCTTCTAAGCGTGGCTGCTCCCGAAACATTTGTTCAACTTCAAAAACGGTTGCTTCAATTGAAACAAATTGATAGTTGCTGCGTTTATAATTTGATGCCAACAATTCTCGCACCGTTCGGTTGGCAATGTGAACTTCGCCTTTGGTGCTCTCAATGGCAAACCATACACCAATCCCTCGAACCGTGACTAATCCTTTAAATACACCTTTTTCATAAATCGGAAATTGAGAATATTGTTTTTTTGCAATAATCGTTAATAACGTTTCTAAAGAAGTGGTGATTTCAAAAGCTGTAACACGTTTCGCAAATTTAGGCACTACTTTTTCTGGTTTTGTTAAAGCTTGTTCAATCGTTTCAATTCGTTGAACTGCCCATTCGTTTGGCTCTGCAATTACAAAATCATCAGCAATTCGCTCATGAACGATGGCATTTCTTAACTGAGCCATTTGAAGCAAATCCTCTTCAAATTGAGCAATCTGTCCTTTTTCTTTTCGGGAAAGACGTCTTGTCATTTCACTGAATCCCATATTGACAGGATTGTTCAGTCTCTCTCTCATCCACTTTTCAATGCGATTAAAGTGTGCTAAAAATGTATCTGCTCGTTCCCCCATAGTCGTTGCTCCTTATAATAAACTACGCAATAAATTTCCGTCATTATTTTTTATTGAGCTACTTTCAAGTATATACTAAAAATAGGTCTCAGGAAAGAGCGGCTTTAAAAGAGACCGCTCGCTTGACCCGTTTCGTCTACATCCATATTTAACGCAGCAGGAACTTTCGGCAAGCCAGGCATCGTTAAAATGTCACCCGTTAACGCCACGATAAACCCTGCACCGATTTTTGGAACTAGTTCACGAATTGTAATCGTAAATCCTTCTGGCCGTCCTAATTTTTGAGGATCGTCAGAAAGTGAATACTGTGTCTTCGCCATGCAGATTGGTAATTGATCCCAACCATTTTTTGTAAAGTCTGCAATTTGCTTTTGCGCTTTCGGAGAAAAAATCGCCTGTTCCCCGCCGTAAATCGTTTGTACAATGGCTTGAATTTTTTCTTCAATTGTTTGGCGAGGGTTATACAAAGGTTGAAACTGCTTTGTATTGGCTTCAATCTCTGCTACCACTGTTTTCGCTAGATTCGTGCCACCTGCGCCACCTTGCGCCCAAACACTTGTTAACTCGACGGGCACGCCTAACGCTTGGCAAGCTTCTTTCAACAGTTGAATTTCCTTCTCTGTATCCTGTGTAAACTCATTAATTGCAACAACTACTGGTACATCATAACGTTGCATGTTTTGAATATGTTTTTCTAAGTTGGCAAAGCCTTTTTGTAACGCTGGTAAATTTTCTTCTGCTAACTGATCTTTCGCCAAACCGCCATGCATTTTCAACGCGCGAATCGTTGCCACAATCACAACGGCATCGGGTGCTTTTCCTAAAGAAGGTACTTTAATATCTAAAAATTTTTCGCCACCTAAGTCGCCACCAAAACCTGCTTCTGTTACGACATAATCCCCTAGATGCAAAGCTGTTTTTGTCGCTAAAATACTGTTACATCCATGAGCGATATTGGCAAAAGGACCACCGTGAACAAAAGCTGAAGTTCCTTCAATCGTTTGAACTAAATTAGGTTTTAAGGCGTCTTTTAATAATAAAGTCAGCGCACCTGCCACGTTTAAATCTTTAACCGTCACCGGCTCTCTTTGGTCATTATAGGCGACAATAATCCGACTTAAGCGTTCTTTTAAGTCCGTTAAATTTTGCGCTAAACAAAGAATCGCCATAATTTCGCTCGCCACAGTAATATCGAAACCGTCTTCTCTTGGTACACCTTGGAAAGGACCGCCTAAACCAACAACGACCTGTCTGAGCGCACGATCATTTAGATCCACTGCCCGTTTCCAAATCACCCGTCGAGAATCAATCTTTAATTCATTTCCTTGCTGTAAATGATTATCTAGTAACGCAGCTAAGGCATTATTGGCTGTCGTAATCGCATGCATATCACCAGTAAAATGCAAATTGATTTCTTCCATTGGTAATACTTGTGCGTAACCGCCACCTGTTGCGCCACCTTTAATCCCCATCACAGGACCTAATGATGGTTCTCTTAGGGCAATAACTGTTTTTTTATTGATTTGATTTAATGCATCTCCTAAGCCAATGGTCACGGTTGATTTTCCTTCTCCTGCTGGTGTT
Organism: Enterococcus sp. C102(2024); assembly: GCF_040888205.1. Taxonomy (NCBI): domain Bacteria; kingdom Bacillati; phylum Bacillota; class Bacilli; order Lactobacillales; family Enterococcaceae; genus Enterococcus; species Enterococcus sp. C102(2024). The sequence goes on from NZ_JBFOHH010000001.1 coordinate 666,950, forward strand.
GGATTAATCGATGTAACGAGGATTAATTTACCTTCTGGCTTCGCTTCTAAGGATTGAAGCGTTGGGAAATCTATTTTCGCTTTGTATTTTCCATAAAGTTCGAGCGAATCTTCTGAAAGACCGATTGTTTCGGCAATCTCTTGAATAGGTTTTAATGTTGCTGCTTGTGCAATGTTAATATCTGTCTTCATAACGGACCCCTTTTCAATTCTTTATCGTCTTTGTGACACATTGTTTCTTTTAAATTATAGCTTGTATTGAATAGAATGGCTAGAATAACCTTTTTTAAACAACCCAACCATTGACGTTTGGTAGCCTTTTCTCGTATAATGAAAGTGTCTTTACAAATCTAAAAGGAGCGTGAATTGGATGCAAAAAGGAATTGTCAAATGGTTCGATAACAGAAAAGGTTATGGTTTTATCGTTTACAACGAAGAAGATGAGATTTTTGTCCACTTCACTGCTATAGAAGGTGACGGATTCAAATCACTTGATGAGAATCAATCTGTAGAATTCGAGATAATGGAAGGCAATCGTGGGCTACAAGCAGCACATGTCAAAAAAATAGATAACTAAAAAAGCTGAACCAACAGCGCTTAGCTCCAAAAAGTAAGTAAACGTAGCGTTTGTTTCAGCTGATTATTTTAAGATTTTGAGAGTGGGTCACCAGTCGTTTCGACTTATGACTCACTCTTGTTTTTTTCTTCTTTTTTATGAAGGCCCAAAGAATGATCTTCTGCTACCTTCAATTCAGGCTTTTTTATCTTAAGTGCCTCAAGAAATAACGGAATCGTTTTCTTTTTCATTAAAAAGACTTTTGAGCCTTCCTTAAATTCTGAGGAAAAAATTTCGATGCTTTTTTCATTGTAGGTTACTTTTTCTATCTGAGAAAGCGGAAGTGCTTTTTTGCGAAACCATAAAACATCTCTGACAATTAAAGATGTTTCTGTCAGGTTAAAAGACCGCGCAATTCCTAGATACGCAAACACAAAAAATGGAACCATCACCAGATTACTAATCAAGTAAGGACCATTATTTTCCAATGCTAAAATTAAACTAATAAATAATATACAAAATGTGCAAGACCAGTAAATAATTGTTGATGCTAATTCTGGCTGCCAATAGAATTTCTGTTTTTTCATAAAGTGCCCTCACTACTTCTGGATCAACGCCGCTAAATTTAAATATGTTATAATAGTAACATACTTTTTTTAAGAACAAAAAGAAATTAGGAGTAATTTTATGTTAAGAATTTATGTAGATGCTGCAACAAAAGGCAATCCAGGTGAATCTGGCGGCGGTATCGTTTACCTCACCGACCAATCGCGGCAACAATTGCATGTGCCTTTAGGCATTGTTAGTAATCACGAAGCCGAATTTAAAGTGCTGATTGAAGCTTTAAAACAAGCGATTGCCAATGAAGACAATCAACAAACCGTTCTTCTCCACTCAGATAGTAAAATTGTTGTCCAAACAATTGAAAAAAACTATGCTAAAAATGAAAAGTACCAGCCTTATTTAGCAGAATATCAACAACTAGAAAAGAATTTTCCTTTGCTCTTAATCAAATGGCTACCTGAAAGTCAAAACAAAGCGGCCGATATGCTTGCACGGCAAGCATTACAAAAATTTTATCCCAATAAAAAGTAGCACTGTTTACTTAATGCTTTTCCTTTATTAATTTGATAATTAAACACGTGGAGCAAAAATTCCAAGTGATTTTTGCTCCACGTTTAAAAACAGATAAACGGTTCTGTCTCGACTTCTTCTTATAGCCACTTATTCTTTTGTCGTTATTTCCGCAAATTGCCCATTGGTTAGCGAAAGGATTGCTTCAGGCGCTAATTCAATTTGCATGCCACGTTTGCCTGCAGAAACAATAATTGCAGAATATTGTTGAGCTTCTTCAGCCAAATAGGTGGGAAATTGTTTTTTCATCCCAATTGGTGAACAGCCCCCACGAATATAGCCTGTGGTTGCTTCTAAATCTTTTAAGTGAAGCATTTCTACCTTTTTGTTGCCACTAGCTTTCGCTAATTTTTTCAAATCTAATTCTTGATTACCAGGAATGACAGCCACGACTGGACCTGTTTTATTACCTACTGTAACCAAGGTTTTAAAAATTCGTCCTTTTTCAATACCTAAACTTTCAGCGACACTTTCTGCACTTAAATGATCTTCACTCCAAGCGAATTCATATTCTTTATATGGTACTTTATGTTGTTCCACCATGCGCATCGCATTCGTTTTTTGTTGTGTTTTTTTCTTTGCCACTTTTTTCACCTTCTGAATCACTTGTTTTGTTCGAATGTCTTTAAATAATTTCTTAATACTTGTACGGATAGTTGGCCTGGTGCAGACGCTTGCTGGGCGGAGCCAAAAGTTAGTGCCGATCCGAACAGTTGACCTGTTACGCGACTAATCATCCCTAACTGTCCCATTGACATAGTAACGATTGGAACGGATGCATAATGGGTGTACATTTCATTGGTTGCTGAAAGTAACGTAAGTACATCTGTCGCATCTTGTGGCATCACAGCTATTTTACAAATATCCGCCTGACGCATTTGCATTTGGCGTAACCGCGCGACAATCTCCTCTTGCGACGGTGTTTTCTGAAAGTCGTGATTACAGAGAACAATTTTAATCCCCGCCTTTTTAGCTTCGTGAATTAACGTATCTGCCGCCAGTGGATTCGCAAATAATTCAATATCCAATAAATCCAACGCACCCTTTTTCACTAATTCATGATATAAAGCAAAATAATTTTCCTCGGAAAAAGCCATTTCGCCGCCTTCTTTTTGTGTACGAAAAGTTAACAATAACGGTTTTTGCCCCAACCGTTCCATTACTTGTTGTGAAAGATTACATACATCGGAAAAATCAGCGACATTTTCATAATAGTCTAAACGCCATTCCACCAAATCACAATCTAGTGTTTGGCTCGCCGTTGCTTCGGCCAAAATATCCTCGGCTGTTGGAGCAACAATGGGCACCACAATTTTGGGATTCCCTTCACCTATTCGCACATTTTTGACTATAACTGGCTTCACAGTTCCACCTAACTTCCTCGTTTGTTTTTCTCTCTTCATATCATACCATTTCTATTCTTTTTTGCAATTTAAAGAGCTACAAAGACACCTAGAATTAGGAATTTCCTAACACTAAATGCCTTTGTTTGGGTTATTTAACTCTTTCTATTGTTACGTTAAACTTCCGTACTTTGTAACTGATACATATCCGCATAAAGGCCACCTTCTGCCAGTAACGTTTCGTGCGTTCCTCGTTCTACAATCTGCCCTTTGTCTAAAACTAAAATCAAGTTTGCGTCACGAATCGTCGAAAGGCGATGCGCAATCGCAATTGTCGTTCTCCCTTGACGCATTTTGGCTAATCCTTCTTGAATCAATCCTTCTGTTTCTGTATCAATATTAGCGGTTGCTTCATCTAAAACTAAAATTTTGGGATCAGTCACAATCGTTCGTGCAAACGAAATTAATTGACGTTGCCCGCTAGAATAACTCGCTCCTCGTTCAATGACTTTCGCATGATAGGTATTGGATAACGTGTGAATAAATTTATCTGCCTGAACAAATTCCGCAGCCTGTTTAATTTGCTCATCTGTAATATTTGGATTCAGTAAACGGATATTTCCAGCAATATCTCCATAAAACATGAAAGCGTCCTGTAATACTAAGCCCATCTTTTCCCGTAATTCTGTCATGGGAAAATCACGAATGTCACGATCATCAATTAAAATCTGCCCTTCATAAAATTCATAGAAACGCATGAGTACATTAATAATTGAACTTTTACCACTTCCTGTATGACCGACTAAAGCGACGGTTTCCCCTGGATTTGTGACAAAGCTAATATTTTTCAATACTTCGTTTTTGCCGTCATAAGAAAAAGTAACATTGCGAAATTCAATTTTCCCGCGGATAATTTCCCCATTCGCACCTACTGATTGTTGCGGCGTTAATTCTTCCGTATCCATAATTTTTAAAATACGGCTACCTGCGACAATCCCATCTGTAAAGATACTTAGGAAGTCCATCATTTGTGTCATCGGATTAAAAAAAGCTTGGACATACGTTACAAAAGCATAAATCATCCCCGCTTCAACAGGTGAATGTAAAGCATCGATGCCAAACATAGTTAAGGCCAATGCAATCGCCAACGTATACAACAAATTAATGATGGGACTTAATAATAACGAATTCATACGAATCATTGCTACTCGTGTTTTTAAATAGTCATCATTGGTTTCTTCAAATTCTTTTTCCAAACGCTTTTCTTGGCGAAATTGTTGAATGATTTGCATACCAGAGATGTATTCATTTAGTTTGGTGTTTAATTGACTTAATTTTTCCCGCATACTGCGATATAATTTTGAACTAAATTTTTGGTAATACCAAATTACAACTAATAAAATTGGCAAGAAAATTAGACAATAAAATGAAATTTCTGGACTGAGTTGAAACATTGCAAAAAATGACGAGATTACGGCAAAAATTCCTGTAATCACCATTAAGAATACATACCAGAATTCAAACAATGTTTCTGTATCGTTGGTAACACGAGACACCGTCGAACCCGCTGGTGTTTGATCAAAATAACGCATACCTAAAGTGTGTAATTTTTCAAATAATTTCACTCGTATATATTGATACGTTTTTAAAGAAGCCATCGAATACAAATACCATTGGAAAAACCAAACAATACTTTTGACAATGACACCAAAAAAATAAATAGCAGCAAAAGTTAGAATTACTTGCATTGTAGCAGTTTTAGGCGTTAAATAATTATCCATAAAAACTTGAATGACTCTAGGCAAAAGAATATTGATAATTGATAAGCCAAACGCAAAGAGAATAGCTGTGTAAAACATGCGCCGAAATGGTTTGGCAAAACGAAACAAACGCTGAACAATCGTTAATTGTTCTTTCAACGGTAATTCTCTGGACCATTCGGATTGATACTTTTCTTCCATTAACTCTCACTCCCTTCAATTTTCGCTTCTAATTGCTGTTTTTCCCACATCCGCTGATACCAACCCTTCTGAGCCAGTAACTCTTGATGCGTCCCCCGTTCAATAATTTTCCCTTCATCCAACACTAAGATTTCTTTTGCATGCATGACACTACTTAAACGATGTGCTGTAATGATAGTGGTTTTTTCTTGGCGAGTTTCTTTTAGATTTGATAAAATCGCCTCTTCAGTCTTCGCATCGACTGCAGATAAGGCATCGTCTAAAATTAACAATTCTGGTTCAACAATCAAGGCTCGTGCAATAGAAATCCGTTGTTTTTGTCCTCCAGAAAGCGAAACGCCACGTTCCCCAACCATTGTGTCATAGCCTTCAGGGAATGCTTTAATTTCTTGGTTAATAAACGCTAATGCTGCCGCTTGTTCAACTGCCGCTTGTTCCAAGTCTGGTTTAGCAAAACGAATGTTATCTCGTACCGTCATGGAAAAGAGAAAATGGTCCTGTGGCACGTAACCCATTGCACCCATCAATGCATCTAATGTGTAATTTTTAATGTTATGTTTTCCAAAGTAAATCGTTCCTTGGTATTGGTCATATTCACGCATCAACAACTTCAAAATAGTGGTTTTACCAGCGCCTGTTTTGCCAACAATCCCCAAAGTTTCTCCTTCTTGCAACGAAAATTGGATGTTTTCCAATGCCACTGCCTCTTCTTTTGGATAAGAAAAAGAATCAATCTTCATTGAAATTGTCCCTTTTGCCATTGTTTTGATGGCATCTTTTCGTTCGATAATATGCGTTTTTTCATGCAATAATTCGTTCACACGATCGTAACTAGCATTCCCACGTTCCAACACATTAAATAAGCGCCCAATCGCAAACATTGGCCAAACTAGCATCCCAATATAGGCAATGAAAGAGACCAACTGACCTAAACTAATCGTTCCTTCCATGATGAAACGACCACCAATAATAATTGTCAAAACATAAGAAACACCAATAATCAGCGTAATAAACGGATCAAACAGTGCATCTAAAAAGTTCGTTCGTTTATTTTTGACGATAGCATCATCAATTTTCTCTGTAAAATCAGCAAGATCTTCTTGTTCTTGCCCAAACGTTTTAATGACTTTAATTCCAGTGATACTTTCTTGTGTTTTATCATTAATCGCTGAAAAAGCGGCTTGTGAATCTCGAAAGGCATCATGCAACTTAGAGCCTAGAACTCGTGAAGTGACGGCTAATAAAGGCAGCGGTAATAAAGCAATTAATGTTAAGCGCCAATCGACAAATAGAACCATTGCGATAATCGTTGTTCCTCCCGTAATCACAGAGTCGGCAAACGTTAAAATCCCAGCTCCAGCCACATTTTGGATGGCATTTAAATCATTGGTTGCGTGCGCCATCAAGTCACCTGTCCGATATTTCTGATAAAAGATGCTATCCATTTTTGTGAAATGATGAAATAATTGAGTCCGTAGCTCTTTTTCCAAACGAGCGGCACTCCCCCAAATATGCATCCGCCAAATATAGCGAAAAAGATATTGGGCAAGCCCAGCACCAACCAAGAGTGCAACCCACACGATAATTTTCGTTAAGCGAATTTCTTTGTTAACGATTTCATCTACAACGACGCCAATAACTTTGGGCGGGACTAATTGAACAAGAGCGACCATCATTAATGAGAAAACCCCAATAATATAACTTTTTTTCTCTTGCTTAAAAAACCAGCCTAATTTTTTGAATATGGACATTCAGTTGTCCCTCCTTTTACTTTGTTGTTCTACGAAGACTACTTTCGAGCTAGAAGGTTTCTTCGTTATTGTGTTGTTTTTGATTAAACGTCTCGCTCTTTTCCTCCTAGATTATCCTATTCTCCCGCAAAACAACAAAAAAACGGACTGAAAATCAGCCCGTTTTTACACTTATTCATGATTACCTGAATAACCTTTACTATTTTCCTTGGTTTTTCATTTGTTGCATCATTTGTCTAACCTTTTTCTCTGACGGTTTTTGACCCATTGATGCCATCATCATGCGTAACATATCCTCATTAACGGGAGGATTTTTTTTGAAATAATCTTGCATATATTTGCGTGCAAGGAAAAAGCCCCCTGCAGCGCCTACTAATAAAGCGATTACTGCGATTAATACTACCCAACCTGTTGCCATTGAAACTCTCTCCTCTCCGTATAGTTTTGCTCTCAATGAATTATTTTACTAGAAATAGCAAAAAAAGAAAAGTTCTTTTTGCGGGATTTCTCTTAAATAATGAAAAAAGTCTGATTTTTTTGCAAAATAGTGATTAAAAGTCAAAAATATACGCTCTTAAATGTCAATAGGAGCTTTAAGAGCGATTGTTGCTTTAGTTTTGTCCTTGAATTTTTTCTAATAATTCTGGATCAAATGTTTGATTTTTTAACATCGCAATTTCAAAGCCGTAAGGGGCCTTTTTATTTTTTTTGTCTTCTCCGACATAAGGTGTTTCTAGAATTTTTGGTAAAGCAGTTAATTTTTCATGGTGAACCACACCGTTTAAAGCTTCAAAACCAATAGTGCCAAAACCAATATTGGCATGACGATCTTTATGTGAGCCCATAGGATTTTTAGAATCATTCACATGAATAACTTTTAAACGATCCAATCCGATAATTTTATCAAATTCAACTAATACGCCATCAAAATCATCTTTTACATTATAACCTGCATCATTAATGTGGCAAGTATCCAGAGTGACAGAAAGTTTATCATTTAGCGTAACTCCGTCAATAATTGCAGCTAGTTCATCAAACGTACGGCCGATTTCGGTTCCTTTACCAGCCATTGTTTCTAAAGCGATTTGAGGGATTTGCTCTTTCCACAAGACTTCATTTAGACCTTTAACAATTTGTTTGATGCCGGCTTCTGGACCTGCGCCAACATGCGCACCTGGGTGTAACGTGATTTGCGTTGCTCCCAACGCTTGTGCTCGCTCAATTTCTTGTCGCAAAAAGTCTACGGCAAAACCGAAATTTTCCGTTTTGATTGTATTGCCTAAATTAATAATATACGGGGCATGAACGACGATATTACTTAAATTGTGTTCCTTCATAAACGCTTGCCCAGCTTCAATATTCATTTCTTCAATCGGTTTCCGGCGCGTGTTTTGTGGCGCACCTGTATAAATCATAAAGGTTGTTGAGCCATAACTAGCCGCTTCCTCGGCAGAGCCTAATAGCATTTTCTTGCCACTCATACTAACGTGTGATCCTAATAACATGTGGTTCCTCCTAATAATTCTTCTTTTTCTTTTGGTAGTGTTGATACTGTTGCAGCCATTCTTCAAGCGTGATTTTTGTTACTAATTCGCCAATTAGTTCATAGGGTATTCGCTTAGGATTAGTGAAGCGAAGACAACTTTTCCCCATGTTTAGCTTTGTTGACACTTGTTCCTGATAGGCTTCTTGAAACCAACTTCGGACGGCTTCATTTCCCATTAATCCCATGTGATATAAAGCTACTTGCCTTTTAGTAGCGCCTAAACTGATAAATGGTAACGGCTCATCACCACGGTTGAGATAGCCTTCTGGAAATACTGAAAGCGGCACAACAAAGGTTGGCATACCATATTGCATCGTTAATTCAAATCCTGCTGGCAAATTTTGCGAAACGACATCTAATACTTGCTGATAAGCAATTCGCCAGTTTGGTTCAACTGTATCGATGTATGCTGTAACTGTTTCAATTGACTGCCCCATTATTTCTTCCTTTGCTGATAAAGAGCTTTGGTTTTATAGCCTTCTTTTAAAATGACTAACATTTCAGTTTGCCGCTTTTTCCGTGTCTCCGCTCGCTTTGCACTAAATACATACCGCGCCCACTCTTTTTGATAACCAGGCGTTAATGCAGCGAATGTCGCTGCAGCAGCTGGTTCTGTTTGTACCAACTCTTCAATTTCTGGTAAATATTGAACATAATCCCCAACAGCAGAACTGGTCTGATTCTTCGCTGGCTTTTTAAGAACATTCTTCATGCCGACAACCGTAAAAGTCTCATCTAAACTAACCATGCGATTAAATTTTAAGGTTGAGCCTTTAATATACCCATCTGCCTCGTTTACTTGTAATGTTGGAAAAATTTCATCTCGGTGGACAAAGGTTGGATACATTTTATTGCCTTTTTTCGGATAAGCCACATATAACAACCCATTTTCTACTAAATGTTGACCTTCAATCACCATTGAAACAATCTCTTGAAATTCCGCCATCGTTTTCACAAATGCAAAAATCAGCTCAACTGGTTCTGAGGGTAATTGCTGCGCGGCTGAAGCAAATTCAGATAGATACTCTGCCTGTGGTCTATTTAAAATAACTGGTTGCTGATACTTCGTTAAGTTTAACTTTTCGACAATTGATTTCATAACCTACTCCTTATAGCGACTGCACTTTTTATTCTAGCATAGCACAAGTTATCTGTAATTGAATATGCCCAATAGTAAAAAAGAGTTTTTTGCAACAGAATTAATCCCAATTTATCTTTTTTAAAAGCGAAAGCTTGGAACCTGTTGTCTAAACGACCTTCGTCCCAAGCTTTCATTTTTTTAGTATTTTAACAAGAAATATTTTTTCTTCCCGCGACGAATCACAGTAAATTGTCCTTCGATTTTATCAGTTTCTGTCAATTCAGCTGCTAAATCTTGTTTACGTTCTCCATTGACGTAAATCGCTCCATTTTGAACATCTTCACGGGCTTGACGTTTGGATGGTTCTATTTTTGAGGTAACTAATAAGTCGACTAAACTTAATTGATCCTCTGGTTGCACCTCGTACGTTGGTACATCTTTAAAGCCTTGTTTAATTTCTTCTGCTGTTAAGCTTTGGATATCCCCGCTGAACAACGCTTCTGAAATTTTAACCGCTTGATGATAGGCTGCTTCACCGTGGACTAAAGTAGTCACTTCTTTGGCTAACGCTTTTTGCGCAGCACGTTGACCTGGGTTCGCTGTAAATTCTTCTTCAATTGTTGCAATTTCATCCAATGTTAAGAAAGTAAAGTATTTCAAGAATTTCACGACATCACGATCATCTGTGTTAATCCAGAATTGATAAAATTCATATGGCGAAGTTTTTTCCGCATCTAGCCAAACTGCGTTTCCTTCTGTTTTACCAAATTTGGTACCATCTGCTTTTGTAATTAAAGGCATGGTTAAGCCGAATCCTTGAACTTCTTGTTCTCGGCGTAATAATTCAATCCCTGAAGTAATGTTCCCCCATTGATCACTGCCGCCTAATTGCAATAAACAGCCTTCTGTTTCGTACAATTTCAAGAAATCATACGCTTGTAATAATTGATACGCAAATTCAGTATAAGAAATTCCTGTTTCGATTCGGCGTTTCACGCTTTCTTTACTCATCATATAGTTAATTGTAAAGTTTTTTCCAACATCACGTAAGAAATCAATTAATGAAAGCTCTCCAAGCCAATCATAGTTATTTGCTAGAATCGCTGGATTTTTTTCATCTTCAAAATCGATAAAACGTGACAACTGGCCCTTAATACTTTCAGACCAAGCTTTCACTGTATCAAGTGTGTTTAAACTACGTTCTGCATCTTTGAATGATGGATCACCAATCATGCCTGTTCCGCCACCAACTAAAGCAATGGGCACATGACCATTTTGTTGGAAACGACGTAACATGAGAATTGGCAGTAGATGCCCGATGTGTAAACTGTCTGCCGTTGGATCAAAGCCGATATATAATTTAACAGATTCTTCATTTAATTGTTTTTGTAAGGCTTCTTCATCTGTGACTTGGTAGACCAACCCACGGGCTTTTAATTCTTCAAAAAAAGCTGAATTCATGATTTTCCTCCTATAGTAAAACATAATAATAGATCAAATTCCCCTATTCATAGTAACCGATTCTGTCACACTTGAAAAGTCAAAAAATGAGATTTACCTATTTTCTCTTAAGTTTTTTCAACAAAAAATGGCAATTGGTGTAGAAACTATTCATAGAAGCTTTTTTTTGCTATAATAACACAGAATGTATCATTTTATTGAGGTGAAGCTTTTGAAAAATAATTCAAGTAACAATAAGCAAAAACCAACGACCTCTTCTGGCGGCAATGTCTTTTTACTTATTTTAAATGTCATTATTCGCGTTTTTCAGTCATTAGTGGTTTTTGGGGTTATTCTGATTGTCTTAGGTGGCTCTCTTGGCTTAGGTATCGGAATGGGCTATTTTGCTTTTCTAGTTGAAGATACACAGCCCCCAACGAAGGAAGAATTGCAAAAAGAAATCAGTGATATTACCGAAGTGTCAAAAATGACTTACGCAGACGGTACCCCGATTGCTAACATCAAATCAGATTTAATTCGGACACGAATTAATGGCGATCAAATGTCTCCATTGCTAAAAAAAGCCATTATTTCAACAGAAGATGAATATTTTGAAGAACATCATGGGGTAGTACCAAAAGCGCTAGTTCGAGCGTTGATTTCTGATGCGACAGGTATCGGCGGTTCTTCTGGTGGTTCAACATTGACTCAGCAATTAGTCAAGCAACAGATTTTAACTGATGAAACGACCTTTAAACGGAAAGCCAACGAAATTTTATTAGCTTTACGTATTGAAAAATACTTTTCTAAGGACGAAATCGTGACAACTTATCTAAATGTCTCCCCTTTTGGTCGTAATAACAAAGGTGAAAATATTGCAGGCGTGGAAGAAGCAGCCAAAGGACTCTTTGGTAAAAGTGCCAAGGACTTGAATCTTCCTCAAGCGGCCTTTATCGCAGGACTTCCCCAAAGTCCCATTGTTTACACGCCCTATACTAACACTGGTGCCTTGAAAGACGATTTGTCTTTAGGAATGAAGAGAAAAGATTTTGTTCTTTTCAGTATGTACCGAGAAAAAGCTATTTCGCAAAAGGAATATGAAGAAGCCAAAGCTTACGACTTGAAAAAAGACTTTTTACCAACTGAACAGGCCAATGTCAATACAGAAGGCTATCTATACTATACGGTGTTAGATAAAGCAGTTGAGATTGTCATGGATTTAGATATGAAAAAAGCTAAAGTTAATCGTGATGATTTAGATCAAGTTGGTTTAGATCAATATGAAGAACAAGCACGTCGCGAAATCCAGTCGCAAGGCTATACAATCCAATCGACCATTGATCAGAATATTTACAACACGATGCAAACCGCTGTCGCAAATTATGGTTATTTGCTTGATGATGGAACTGCAGATGTCAATGGGAATACAATGATTGAAACTGGGAATATTTTAATGGATAACGCTACTGGTCGTATCCTCGGTTTTATCGGCGGCAGAAACTTCGATATTAATCAAAACAACCATGCCTTTAATGCCGATCGTCAAGTTGGTTCTACGATTAAACCAATTTCTGTCTATGGTCCTGCAATTGATCAAGGACTCATTGGTTCTGAAAGTCGTCTGGCCAACTACCCAACGACTTATGCTGATGGTACAGAATTTGTTAATTCCACAAATGTGGATTTAAATCAATTCGTGACTGTTCGGAATGCCTTGAATTGGTCTTTCAATATACCTGTCGTTCATGTTAATAATGAGCTAAGGAAAAAAATGGGTGATGATAATTTCTCTTACAATCACTACTTAAGTAAAATGAACTATCCAGCTTCAGATGCTTGGGCTTATGAATCTGCGCCATTGGGTTCAGTAGAAACAAATGTTGTAACACAAACAAACGGCTTCCAAGCGCTTGCTAACAAAGGTAAATATCAAAAAGCCTACATGATTGAAAAAATCACAGACAATAGCGGACATGTGGTCTACGAACACAAAGATGAAGGAGCGCAAGTTTATTCACCGGCGACCGCTTCTATTATGAATGACTTGTTGCGCTCAGTGGTGGATTCTGCGAATACGACAAAATTCAAACCAACATTAGCTGGCTTGAATCCTCATTTAGCCAGTGCTGATTGGGTTGGAAAAACTGGGACAACTAATGACTATAAAGATTCATGGCTGATTGTCTCTACCCCGACTGTGACACTAAGTTCTTGGTCAGGACATGATCTACCAGCGCCAATGACGACGACCAGCGGCGACAATAACGGGAATTATATGGCGAACTTAGCTAATGCGCTGTACTATGCGAATCCAGAATTGTTTGGCATTGGTCAAAAATTTGAATTAGATCCAAGTGTCATTAAATCAAAAGTTTCTGAATTTACAGGTGAAAAGCCTGGCTCAATTACCTATAATGGTGCCAAGTTCAATACACCTGGCAAAACAACGACTTCATACTATGCCAAAGATGGTGCACCACAAAGTACCTATAAATTTGGGATCGGTGGAACAGACAGCAATTACGCTTCTTACTGGGGAAATCTTGCTCCACGTGCCACTACAAATAATAACAACAACAATAACAATAAAAAGAACAACTAAAGAATTTGGTAAGTTAAGCTTGCAACCAAAATTATGTAAAAAAGTAGAGACGTAATTCATCAATTGATGGATTACGTCTCTACTTTTATTGTTTCTCTTATTCTTTACCATCGATACTAGCTCGAGCTATTCAAAAATAGCTCCTACATTTAATGAAATAATATGCAGCAATCAACCTATTTTAACTAAAATAATCCCTTTCTGTTTCTCAAAACAATAGCAGATACTATTAAACTTATTAATACATAGACAACTATCATCTTTAAAGAAAAATCAAATGTGAGACTTATCTCATCCATCGGCTCATACCCATTTCCTCCATTAATAATTTTGGGAAAATTCATATAAGATGTAAAGAAAAATTTATTGGAAATCATGCTAACTCCTGAAGATAATATCACACCAACAATTAGCAAGCTATGAACAATCAAATTTCCAGTAAATAGTGAAAGCAAGAAACTGAATACTGTCAATGCTAATAACAGCATACCAAACATAATTAGGCTTCTCGACAAATAGTTAGAAAGAGAAATGATTGTAACACTTTGTCCCTTTTCAATAATCGCGACTGGATAATCAGGGTTTCCCAGACCATTTTTGAAAAATGCACTGATTACAGAAAGAAAGATTGACAGATAAGAAACCAATCCGACTGTAAACAAAATACTACTTATTTTAATAGAATATTTTTTCCATAGTTTTAAGGGAAGGCCATTCCATAAAGAAACAGTATTTTTTCTTTTTTCTAAAGTTGCGAGCGCTATAATCATTAAACTAGGGATAATTAATAATAATGTATATGAAAAATCCATCGATAAAAGAAAACCTAGGTAATTCAAAGCAGGCATTTTAGCAACTTCAGAAGAATCCACTTGTTTGATCCTGTTTTCAGATAAATATTGCAATTCTTTGACTCTTTTTTGTTGCTCAATAATTGGTATACTGTACAACGTTCCTTTTAACATTGCGTTTAAATTACTTTCTTCCAATTTTTTCTCAGCTTCTAATAAAGCCCATTCATCACCAATTTTGATGGCATTAATTGCTTTCCTTAATTGCTCACTTTCATCTTCTATCTCACTTAAAGTTTCTTTTGCTGCAGGCTCATTTTTCATTTTTTCTTTCGCTTGTTCGTTATTTTTGATTCGGTTTTCATATTGCATTTCTTTAAAAGAAAGTTGTTGGGGTTGAGCTAGCAACGGATAAATTAACATTAAAATAAAGGCTACAAACACAAACCACAGACTCTTCTCTTTCAATATTTTTATCGTTTCTATCTTAAGCATTTCTCTCTTCTCCTCTTAAATATAAGTTATCATATTGTTCACGTAAAGAAAGGTTACGTTGATCGTTCTCAACCAGCTTTTTATTTTTCATAAATAAAATACGTGTACATGTGTGTTCAACATTATACAAATCATGAGAAGATAAAATAACTATTTTATCTTTAGAAACTATTTCTTTTAAGCACATTATGAATAAACTAACACTAGTAGGATCCAAGCCATTAAAAGGTTCGTCTAACAAAAGTATTGTTGCATCACTTGCTAGGTACATCGCTAATAATACATGTTGTTTCATTCCGAGAGATAATTTTTTTATTGTTCTATTTTGGTATTCTTTCATCTTTAATTGTTCAAAAATATGCTCTATATCGCTATTACTTTTCCAAGCGGCTTTAATATATTCAAGATGTTCTTTCGGCGTCAAATAATCATATAAATTTTTACTACTTTCAAGAAAAAATAGTTCTTTTAAATACGTTGCACCTCTACTATTGTAATCAATCTTATTTAAACTAATATTTCCATTTTTTCTAGGGATTAAACCAGATATAGCTTTAAAAAACGTGGTTTTTCCAGTTCCATTAGGAGCAACTAAGCCAATTATTTCACCAAATTCAGCTTGCATAGATAAATTTTCTATAATTGTTCTATTACCATACTCGACAGTTAATTCTTTTACCTTCACAAAAACACCTCTTTTTTTAATCTAAAGATACCATGCGCAATGTTTTACCGACCTGTTTTCTAATCAATTTAATCTTATTTTAATTTTTAACCTTACTGTATATTAATAGCAGAATGCAAAGAAGTAATTCATTATCAAATAAAGCACAAGAAGAAATCATGAAAATGATTTCTTCTTGTGCTTTTTTGCATTTCTAATAGAATTTTCTCTTATTTTGTTGAGCCTTTTTGATCAATTCCATAAGGTAAAACAACTGTTTTTTCTTCAATTTCTTCTTTGTTCATTAGTTTTGTTAATAAGCGCATTGACACGGCACCGATATCATATAAAGGTTGTGTAATACTTGATAGACGTGGACGAGAGACTTCTGTAAGCAATGAGTTATTGCTTGTAATGATTTCAAATTCTTCTGGAACTTTCACACCAGCATCTAGCATCCCATCTAATAAACCAATCGCTAGCTCATCGTCTGTAACAAAGGCAGCAGTTGCCCCACTATTACGGACACGCTCAGCCAAATTAATGCCTGCTTTAAATTTATATTCAGATTCAAAAACTAAGCCTTCATTATAAGATAAGCCATTTTCCGCTAAAGCTTCTTTGTAGCCTTTCATTCGGTTTTGACCATTAATTGGATCGATTAATGCACCACTAACAAAAGCAATTTTTTTGTTCCCATTTTTCGCTAAAGTCGCTGTTGCATCTTTCGTTGCTTCTGTGTAATCAATATTAACGCTACCAACTTGTTCGTCTGGATCAATTGAACCTGCTAAGACAACAGGTGTTTTTGAACGTGAAAATTCACCACGAATATCATCTGTAATGCGATGACCCATAAAGATAATCCCATCTACTTGCTTGGCAAGTAAATTGTTTAATACAGTAACTTCTTTTTGATCGTCTCCATCTGAATTAGCTAAAATGATATTATATTTATACATTGTAGCCACGTCGTCAATGCCACGTGCTAATGAAGCAAAAAATGCATTACTAACATCTGGAATAATGACACCCACTGTTGTCGTTTTTTTACTTGCTAAACCACGTGCGACTGCGTTAGGACGGTAATCTAAACGATCAATCACTTCTAAGACTTTTTTACGCGTTGCTGGTTTTACATTGGGATTACCATTGACAACACGAGAAACAGTAGCCATAGATACATTTGCCTCTCTAGCAACATCATAAATTGTAATTGTTTGTTTTTCCATGTTTCTTCTCCTATAAATATGAATTTGTTCTCATTTTCTGAAAACACTGTTTACATTTCTTTCCTAGCCTAGAATATCAAAATTCTTCTATTTTTGCAACCGTTTTATCGTTTTTTCATGAAAATTTACTTTCCATTTCAAAAGGAACTTTTTGTCATTTCATGTTATGATAGTACTGTGATTCACTTCAGAATAAAAGAAAGAAGGATGTTTTATGAATCAAGAAAAAATTGCCGATTTAAAAAATTGGATGCACCAAGAAAAGATTGACTTCACTTATATTAGTGATCCTGGTCATATCGCTTACTTTTCCGGTTACGAAAGCGAACCTCATGAACGCGTGTTAGCTTTGTTTATCGCTGCGGACGATCAATCATTTTTATTTACACCTGCATTAGAAGTCGAAGATGCCGAAAATAGTAGTTGGACTTATCCCGTTTATGGTTATTTAGATAGCGAAAATCCTTGGGAAAAAATTGCGGCTTTATTAAATAAACGAACACAAGGCACACCACGCTTTGCTTTAGAAAAACAAGCTCTTTCTTTAGCTCGTTTTGATCAATTGAAAACCTATTTCCCAGCTAGCGATTTTTCGCATGATGTTACGCCTTTAATTGAAAAACTTCAATTAATTAAAACAGAACCTGAAATTCAACGTTTACTAGAAGCTGGTAGTTGGGCGGATGTCGCTTTTGAGATTGGCTTCAAAGCAATTCAAGCAGGCGTTGCGGAACAAGAAATTGTTGCAGAAATCGAGTATCAATTAAAACGTCAAGGTATTCGCTCGATGAGTTTTGATACGTTAGTCTTAACAGGAAAAAACGGAGCTAGTCCTCACGGGGTACCTGGCGAAACAAAAATTGAGCCCCATGACTTAGTGCTATTTGATTTAGGTGTCGTTCATAATGGCTATTGTAGTGATGCCACACGAACAGTCAGCTACTTGGAACCTTCTGATTTCCAAAAAGAAATTTATGGAATTGTCTTAGAAGCACAATTAGCAGCAACTGAAGCGGTGAAACCTGGTGTTACAGCAGGCGAATTAGATGATATTGCTCGAGGTGTAATCACAAAAGCTGGTTATGGTGAATACTTTAACCATCGCTTAGGCCATGGCATTGGAACCACTGTCCATGAATACCCATCGCTGGTTCATGGCAATGATTTAGTCATTGAAGAAGGTATGTGTTTCTCTATTGAGCCCGGTATTTACATTCCTGGAAAAGTAGGCGTTCGTATTGAAGATTGTTTACACGTAACGAAAACAGGCTCCGAACCATTCACTAAGACAACCAAAGAATTGCAAATTATTCAATAGCATAAAAATAAAATGAGGCCATCAGTCAACCGAACTGATGGCCTCATTTCTAAATTTTAAGGTAAGCCGCTGAACAAAAGCAACACGATCCGTTGCTAACTTTCATAAGCTAAACGCTTGTTACCCTTTAAATTCTTTTTTTACGTCTTTCGCTGCATCTTTAACATCTTCTTTTGCTTCTGCAGCTTTTTCAGGAACATCTTTGGTGGTTTCTTTTGCTTCATCGACACCAGCAGAAACAGTTTCTTTGGCTGCTGCCGCAGAATCTTTAACGTCAATATAGATATCTTCTGCTGCATCTTCAGCAATTTCACCTAGATCTTCCGCGTGATTTTGAGCATCGTCAGCTGCTTTTTTAAATTGATCAGATAAATCACCTGTTTGTTTTTTAAAGTTATCAAGCATGTCGCCAGAAACACCTTGTGCTTTATCCAATGAATCTTTTGTTTTTTCTTTGACAGAACCTGCCAAATCAGAGGCTTGATCTGATAAAACGCCGGCTTTTTGTTTTGCGATTTCTGTTAATTCTGTTCCTTTTTGAACAGCATAATCTGTGTAATCTTGCGCTTTGTTTTTTAAATCATCTGTTTGATTTGATAAATCATCACGTAATTCTTTACCTGATTTTGGTGCAAGTAATAATGCGGCAACGGCTGCTGCTGTTCCACCAATTACTGCTCCTAAGAAAAATCCGCCTTTTTTAGCCATAAAAATCTCCTCCAATTAGTTATTTGTTTTTTTATTTTTTGAACGCATTGCTCTAAAAGCAGAACCGCCTACTTTACTCACTAAACCAGCTTTCGCTGTGCCTTTCCCTACGGTTCCTACCTTCGTAATCAAATGTTTACTTGAGGTGTTCAATTCAGAGACACTTTCGCTTAAATCAGCAACGGCCGTAAACAACGGATCAATCGTTGCCACTTTTTGATTCACATCTGTTAATAGTTCATTACTTTTAACAAGCAAGCCTTCCACTTGGCGACTCAATACATTCACATCGCTAGTCACGACTTTGATTGTTGTATTTGTTTCATCAATTGTATCTTCAATTTTTGAAACAACTTGAGAAACTTTATATAACACAAGTACTAAAAAGATGACTAAAACAACAAATGCTACCGCTGCAATTAAGGCAGCAATTTCCCCACCTGACATATCATTACTCCCCTCTGAAATTTTATTTATAATCTTAGGATAACACCAACTTATATTTTTCACAACTCATAAAGCTAAGAATGACAATTTATTTTATAAAATTCTCATGCCCTTTTCTTTAAGAAAATAAGCGTAAAATTTCCTTCTAACGAATTGAAATTTTACGCTTATTTTTATTTATTTTTCTTTTGGTTGCTCTTTTTTCGCTAACTGAGCACCTAAATTAATAATGTATTCTCGTAAATTATCTTTTACTTCTGGATGAGTCAAACCATATTCAATGCTTGTTTTCATAAACCCAAATTTATCGCCAACGTCGTAACGTTCTCCTTTAAACTCACGAGCAAAAACGCGTTGTGTTTTATTTAAAGTGTCAATCGCATCTGTTAACTGAATTTCGTTACCAGCTCCTGGCTTTTGATTTTCAAGTACATCAAAAATTTCAGGGGTTAATAAATAACGGCCGATAATCGCTAAATCACTTGGTGCTTCCTCGGGTTTTGGTTTTTCAACAAAGTTCTCGACATTGTATAGTCCTTTTTCGATTTCTTTTTCTGGGTTGATAATACCATATTTTGAAGTATCTTCGTGGGGTACTTTCATTACCGCAATTGTCGAAGCATGTGTTTGTTCGTAATCATCCATTAATTGTTTCGTTAATGGCACTTTATCTTCCATTAAATCGTCGCCTAACATCACGACAAAAGGTTCATTGCCAACAAATGCTTTCGCTTGTAAAACAGCGTGTCCTAAGCCTTTCGGATGGGATTGACGAATAAAATGTAAATTAACATCCGTTGTTTCTTCGACTAATTTCAATAAATCGGTTTTATTTTTTTCTTTTAAATTATTTTCTAATTCAACATTTGAATCAAAATGATCTTCAATCGGACGTTTGGCTTTGCCTGTCACAATTAAAATATCTTCGATTCCTGAAGCTAGTGCTTCTTCTACAATAAATTGAATCGTTGGTTTATCAACAATCGGTAACATTTCTTTTGCCATCGCTTTGGTAGCCGGCAAGAAACGTGTTCCTAACCCAGCTGCTGGAATAACTGCCTTTTTAACTTTCATCTTTTTTCCTCCTAAAAATCAAGTGTAAATTCGTTTTCGGTTTTGCCATCGCGCAACATGATTTCTTTTGCTGCTTGTTGTACATCTTCGTCATTGTACAAGACATTGTAGATGGTTTCTGTGATTGGCATTTCGACTTCTAATTGTTGTGCCAATTCATAGGCTGCTTTAGTTGTTGAAACACCTTCCACAATCATGCCCATGTTTTCTAAGACTTCATCTAACTTATGGCCTTTTCCTAATAAATTACCTGCACGCCAATTTCGAGAATGGACACTTGTACAAGTAACAATTAAATCCCCAACACCACTTAAACCAATAAATGTTAATGGGTTTGCTCCCATCGCAACCCCTAAACGACTAATTTCTGCTAAACCACGAGTCATAATTGCCGCTTTGGCATTATCACCAAAGCCTAAGCCATGAATCGCTCCGGCGCCCAAAGCAATAATATTTTTTAAGGCCGCCCCTGTTTCTACACCAATCACATCATCATTCGTATAAATTCTAAAGTAATCATTCATAAACAACTCTTGCACATACACAGCGTCTGCTAAATTTTCGCTTGCTGCTGTAATGGTTGTGATGTCATGAACAGCGACTTCTTCTGCATGGCTTGGACCAGATAAAACCACAATCCCTTGCCGTTTTTCTGCTGGAATCTCTTCCGCTATCACTTCTGAAATCCGCTTATGTGTACCTTGTTCGAGCCCTTTACTTGCATGAATAATAATTGGTTTTGTTTTTAAATGTTGGGCCACTTCTTGTGCTACTGAACGAATGGCTTTAGTTGGTACCACAAACAGTACCGCATCAACATCTACTAAAGCAGTGGCTAAATCAGTGGTTGCCTGAATTGAAGTAGGTAAGATTAATTCTGGTAAATAATGTTTGTTGGTATGTTTTGTATTTATTTCATCGATTTGCTCTGGTTTATTTCCCCAAATACAGACCTCGTGTCCATTTTCGGCTAATACTTGAGCTAAAGCTGTCCCCCAGGAACCTGGACCTAAAACAGCGACTTTTTGTTTCATCGGTGAAACTCTCCTTTCGCTAAACAACGTTACTTCTCTATTCTACCATATTCTTCGATCAAGTTGGATTAAGAAGTTGTTATTTTTTTCTTTTGTTTCTCCCGATTGT
The DNA here is from genome assembly GCF_040888205.1 of Enterococcus sp. C102(2024). NCBI lineage: Bacteria > Bacillati > Bacillota > Bacilli > Lactobacillales > Enterococcaceae > Enterococcus > Enterococcus sp. C102(2024). Next base: position 688,235 of record NZ_JBFOHH010000001.1, read on the forward strand.
AAAACTTCAAATTGGGATTCCTTCTACGAACAATCACAATAACAATTGCTGCCACGAACATCACTAAAGACAACAATTGTGAGACACGAATATTACTAAACGCATACAAACTGTCCATCCGTAACCCTTCGATGAAGAAGCGGCCGAAAGAATACCATATTATATAACCTAAAAAGACTTCGCCTTCTTTTAAAAAGTGTGGCTTTTTGCGTAATAACACTAAAACGATAAAGCCTAAAACATTCCAGACAGATTCATATAAAAATGTTGGCTGATGATACGTTCCGTTGATATTCATGTTATCAATGATAAACGTTGGTAAATGGAGATTTTCTAAAAATTGTCTGGTGGTCGCTGGCCCATAGGCTTCATGATTCATAAAGTTGCCCCAGCGACCAATTGCTTGCGCTAAAATCACACTTGGTGCGGCAATATCTAAAAAAGTCCATGTAGAAATGAAACGATGACGCGTAAAGAAAAACAGCGCCAGTCCCCCACCAATAAGACCACCATAAATCGCTAAGCCACCATTTCGAGTAAAGAAAATTTCAATCGGATTGTCTACGTAATCCTGCCATTGAAAAGCGACGTAATACAAGCGCGCGCCAACAATTGCTGCTGGTAATCCCCAGAGCATAAAGTCAAAGACATCATCTTCTTTTAAACCAACACGAACGGCTTCACGACTACTTAGCCAAACAGCTAAAGCAATCCCTGAAACAATAATAATTGCATACCAATAGACGGGAATACCGAAAAGGCGAAATGCAATTGAATTTACTTGAGCTAACATCATCACATCTTCTCCTTCTATTCTCCTGAATTTTCTTCAATCAAACGGGTTAAGCGCTCTTCGAACGTTTTTGTTGCATCATAGCCCATTGTTTTCGCGCGGAAGTTCATTGCTGCCACTTCAATAATAATGGCCACATTTCGGCCAGTCTTAACAGGAATGCGAATCTGAGGGACATCAACGTTAGCTATTTCAACCATTGCATCATCACTACCAAGACGATCATATTTCTTGTCTTTTTCCCATGCCTCTAAATAAACGACCAATTGAACTTGCATAAAGCCACGGACCGCACTAGCTCCAAACAGGTTCATGACGTCAATAATTCCGATACCACGAATTTCAATTAAATGCTGCAAAATTTTTGGTGGCTCTCCAACCACGGTTAATTCATCTTGCTGATAAACATCGACACGATCGTCTGCGATTAGCCGATGTCCACGTTTAATAAGCTCTAAAGCTGTTTCACTTTTACCAATACCGCTATCTCCTTGAATCAAAACACCAAGTCCATAAACATCAACTAAAACCCCATGGACACTTGTCCGAACAGCTAAACGACCATCTAAATAACTGGATAGTTCCCCTAGTAAACGGGAAGTTGAAATCGGTGAACGTAATACAGAAACCCCATTTTCTTTTGCTGCTGTAATTAATTCTTCGGGGATTTCTAGTCCTCTGGATACTATAAAGGCTGGAGTATCTTTCGCACATAAACGGCGCATCACTAATAAACGCTCTTCAGGCATCATTCGTTCTGCAAAGGTAATTTCTTTGCTCCCAAATAATTGTAAACGGTCATGGGAATAATAATTAAAATACCCAGTTAATTCTAAACCTGGCCGGGAAATTTCACCAGTTTTAATTGTTCTATTTAAGCTTTCTTCATCTCCGTATACTACTTCTAAAGAAAGATTTTCTACCAGTTGATAAATCTTTACCACTTCTGTCATATCGAATGTCAGTCCTTTCTGCTACTTGTTATATTTTATCATTTAAAAATACAAGTTTCTAGCTATTCACTAGATAATTCCTAGAATTATCATATTTCAAAAAAATGAAACTATTTTTCAATGAAATTATCTATGCTATTTCTGTTACTTGACTATTTCAGAAAACTTTGTATACTTGAAGCCGATCCTTTTAAGAAAAGAGGAAACTTATGAAAGAATATTTAAAGGAAAAAGCCCATCAATTACCGTTAACGCCAGGTGTTTATTTAATGAAAGACGCAACCGACACAATTATTTATGTGGGTAAAGCCAAAAAATTAAAAAATCGCGTGTCAAGCTATTTTATTAATAGTAATCAACATTCTCGAAAGACGATGCGCTTAGTCAAACAAATTATAGACTTCGATGTTCTCCATACTGACACAGAATTGGATGCGCTCCTCCTAGAATGTCAACTGATTCAACAGTACCGGCCGCGCTATAATCGCCAAATGAATGCTTATGAACAATATTCTTATGTATCGGTAGCCGTTAATGAGCGGCAATTAGAGATTAAACTCTTAAATATTCCCACTAAAGAGAACTGTTTTGGTCCTTATTCGATTCGTCGAAAATTAAACCGTTTAAAAATAATTTTGGATAGTATCTACGATCTCGTCCCAACCAACTATTGGCATCAAACCTTTCAAAAAGAGAGTGCCATTCCGACTGAACTATTTCAACAAGAATTGTTCGACTTTTTCCATAATCAAGGACGAGAACCAATCAAACGAATTGCTCAACAAATGCAAGAAGCTGCTGAAAAACAAGCCTTCGAAAAAGCGGCAAAACTCAAAGAAGATTGGCTCTTTTTGACGCGCTTTGCAAACCAAAATCAACGAATTAGTCAAGCTAACCAACGAGATTGGCAACTGATGTGGTTACCTTGTCAGAAAAAAATCAAATACTATTTAATTTACCAAGGCTTGGTGGTAGCAACACGTGTTGTAACTAAACAAACGTTTCAAAAATATTCACCGCTTGAACTAGCAAAAAAAATCATGCCTAAAAAACCACCGAAAACAATTGAGCATTACTCGAAGCAACAAGTTGATTTTTTAAACATTTTATATGGCTATATCAGCCGCCATCCAGAATGTCACCTAGAAAATTTAACCATCGAAAAAGCCTGAAGAACGCATTTTATGCTACGTTCTTCAGGCTTTTTTATTCATATTTAGATAAATTGTGATCCGTAACGATCGTATTGACAATTGACATAATTACAGCCATTAGCACCGCTGCCCAAAAACTTGAGAAGCCAAAGTTCATTTCCCCCACAAAAAACGAGGTCATTTGTAAAATCGCTGCATTGACAACAAAGCTAAATAGACCAAACGTTAATAAAGTAAATGGGAGCGACAAGATTGTTAAGACTGGTTTCACCAACATATTTAAGATTGAGAGAACAAAGGCGGCAATAATTGCAGGCATTATGCCTCTCACATGAATCATGCCAGGAAAAACAACTGATAAAGAAATGAATGTCAGTGTATTAACAACCAATCGCTGAAAATATGTCATTAAAAGTCACTCCATTCGTCATCATCAATTTTTTCCGCTTCTTTACGTTGCTTTTTATTGGCAGCATAAGGATTTTCATTGCGAACATTTCTATTATAAGGATTTTGATGGCCGTAGCCGCGATCGCTTCCTGTTCTTCCAGAAGGGATCAAGACTGCTAAGGCAATGTATAAGAGAATGCCTGGAAATCCTGCTGAGAAAAAGCTGAGCAAGACATAAACGACACGAATAATTGTTGGGTCAATTCCTAGCCAATCAGCAATCCCAGCTAAGCTTCCTGTTAAAACCACGTTATTCGGAGATTTTGTTAGTTTTCTTTTCATATGTTTTCACCTCGTCTACTAAATTTTACACTAGAAAGGCTGATTCGTCAGCCCATCTAGCTTAAAATTATTAATTATTTATCCGTATCTTTTAGGAAAATACTTCCCGTTGTTGTAGAAGCATTAATTTGAGCCATTGATTCTTCCAGTACACGTCTAAAATGTAATTGTTGATTGCCGCGATCTTTCTTTTCACGAACAACTTCAATATCTGTTAAACGGCTGTTAATACTACCTAAATTAGTTTTCACTTGCCCTTCAACGCCTAAGTCATTTGGCAAGGCCAACTTGATATTCCCATTTGCAGAGCTTGCTTCAACACGGCGAAGCGTTTTTTCTTTAGCTGTAATGCGGATATCTCCATTAATCAGAGAAACACTTAGACTTTCTGGTGCCGCGGAAATAGACACATCACCATTGACTGTTTCAATAATGTTATCTAAAATCGTTCCTTCTAGGACTTTAATTTCACCATTCACGCCTTCAATTTCTAACATAGTTGCATCAATTTTTTTAAACGTAATCGTCCCATTCGTTGATTTTGTGTAAACATCTTTCGCTGTTAACTCTTCTACTAAGACATTTCCGTTTAATAATTTAACAGATACATGATCGTAAGTGCGTTTTGGTAAATAGAACGTTAAATCTGCTTTCACCCGTTTGTTTGGCACTTGGAAAGAAATTGTTTCATCATCCACATCAATGTCACTTCGTTCTAAGAAAGCTTCCATTGGTGAATCTCCTGCCATTTTACCATATAATTTGATTTTTGCTTCGACTTTCACATCTTCTTGATCCCAAGTTTTGAAAACCACGGTACCATTTGCTACCTTGACATCAATTAAACTTGCTTGTGGATTTGGATAATTAAACTCATGTTCAAACTTAGTTGTTGCCACACCAGGAACTTTCATTTTAATGTCTTTCCATTCCACATTATCATTCATGGTGTCACTGAAAGAATTAAATGTTTTTTTCAAGAATTCTCCCACTTGGCCGCCAACTTCGGCAACTTTGCCGCCGACTTGGTTAAAGGTGTCTGCGGCTTGATCTTTCCACTCTTCAGAGAATTGAGAAGAAACTTTTTCTTTTGTATCATTCCATTGACCTTTCCATTGTTCTTTGCGAATATTTTTTAGTTCTTCTTCCAGTGCTGTTTTTTCAGTACTTTGAGTCGCTAATTTTTCTTCTAATTGTGCAAGTAAAACGTGCAAGTCTTTTCGTTGAACTTGTTCATCTTCTGTTAATGCATCTAATTCTTCTTTTGTATCTAATGTTCCAATTTCTTCTGCGACTTCTTTAATTTCTTCTTTGATGCCGGCAATTTCTGCGTTGACTTCGTCCAATTCAGCCGAAGCACGATTGGCTTTTGTTGCTAACTCATCAAGAATTCTTTCTAAGTTTTCACGATCTTTTTCTGCACTGTCCTGTGTATTTTCTTCAAACGAATCAACAGTAGGTCCTTCTGATTCGCCTTTTTCTAATGCATCCATTAAATCTGCGACTTGATCTTCTTTATTTGTTGTTCCAATATTTTGTGTATCGACTTTTTCAGCAGCTTTTTCGATTTGTTTTTCATCTTTTTCAGTTGCCATATTTTCTAATAAAATTAACGCTTCTTCTGACGTTAGAATACCTTTTTTCACTAATTCTAATACGCGTTCTCTTTCTTTCATGGATATTGCCTCCTTAGCAAATTTTTCACTCAATAGTGTTTTCCTTACATGCATTATTATGCCTTGTTTTTGATCATTTGTCATAGGACTTAAGAACGATTTCTTCTCATTAGTAAGGACTAGTTTTATAAAATCAGTTCATTTTACGCTAAAAAAACTAGGAATTGGTCTAAAAAAGGCCGTCTCCTAGTTTTTTTATTTGTTTTTCTTAAAATTGTTCGTCACGATTACTATTCAATTCGGTAATTTTACCAGTTGCCAAGTAAACAATCCACTCACAAATATTTGTGACATAGTCGCCAATTCTTTCCAAGTATTGTGCCACATGTAGATAATCAGTTCCGCTAATGACCGTTTCTGGATTAGCTTTCATTGCTTCTACGGCATGTTTGTAAATACTATCGAAATATTCATTAGTACGATCATCCATTTGTGCAATCATTCGTGCATCTTTTTGATCCGTTTTAACATAGGCGATTAAAACATTATCCACCATTTTTTTCACATAATCAGACATATCTGAAATTTCTTTTTCGATTTCAGGAATACGTGTTTCTCCTTTTAAGCGAATCGTTGATTTAGCAATCGAAACGGCATGGTCCGCCATTCTTTCTAAATCCGAACTAGCTTTCATAACAGTGATAATCATACGTAAGTCTGTTGTCACTGGTTGTTGTAACGCAATCATTTCAAAACTCTTTTTCTCAAGTTTGACTTCCATATCATTAATTTCAATATCGCGATCAATCACTTCTTGAGCCAATTTTTTATCATGATTAATATATGCCTTAACAGATTTATGGACGGCACTGCTAACCATCATACCCATTTCATAAAATTGATTGTGCAGATTCAATAGTTCTTCTTCAAATTGTGTCCGTAACATTCTTTTTCCCCCTTTTAACCAAATTTACCAGAAATGTAATCTTCTGTTTGTTTTTCTTTTGGATTTAAAAATACTTTTTTCGTGTCATTAAATTCAATTAAATCACCTTGTAAAAAGAAGGCCGTTTTATCAGAGATCCGTGATGCTTGTGACATATTATGTGTCACCATAATCATGGTATATTTCTCTTTTAATGTTAACAGCATGTTTTCAATTTTACCACTAGAAACTGGGTCCAAGGCGCTAGTTGGTTCATCTAATAAAATAATATCCGGTTCCACAGCTAAAACACGAGCGATACAAACCCGCTGTTGTTGTCCACCAGAAAGTGAAAGTGCACTTTTGTGAAGTTTATCTTTGACATCCTCCCAAACGGCAGCAGCTTTCAAACTGGTTTCAACTGCTTCATCTAAGACTTGCTTGTCTTTGACTCCTTTTAGGCGCAAGCCATAAATCACATTTTCATAAACTGAAAACGGAAATGGATTAGGTTGTTGGAAAACCATGCCAATTTCTTTACGTAATTCAACGTTATCTGTTTTCGGTCCATAAATATCTTTTCCTTTATAGACGACACTTCCAGTAATAGTTACGTCTGGGATTAAATCATTCATACGATTCAAGCAACGTAAATACGTTGACTTCCCGCAACCAGAAGGACCAATCATGGCAGTTAATTCTCCTTGATTAAAAGTTAAATCAATGCCTTTCAATGCTTCTTTTTTCCCGTAATATAAATGTAAATCTTTTGATGAAATAATTTCTTTGCCCATCTTGCTCCTCCTAACCAAAATGTCCTGAAACGTAGTCTTCCGTTGCTTGAATTTTTGGTCGTGTAAAGATTTTTCTTGTATGGTCGTATTCAATGACTTTACCCATATAGAAGAAAGCTGTATAGTCACTAATCCGCGCCGCTTGTTGCATGTTATGTGTCACAATGATGATCGTGTAATCATCTTTTAAATTCACTAACGTTTCTTCAACCGTTCCTGTTGAAATCGGATCTAACGCGCTTGCCGGTTCATCTAACAATAAAATATCTGGTTTCATCGCAATTGCCCGAGCGATACACAAGCGTTGTTGTTGCCCACCAGACAGAGCTAAGGCGCTTTTGTTTAAGTTATCTTTCACTTGATCCCAAAGTGCGGCTTGCTTCAAACTTGTTTCAACGATTTCATCTAATTTTTTCTTATCCTTTTCACCATGCTGTTTCAATGCGAATGTGATATTTTCATAGATAGATTTACTAAATGGATTGGGCCGCTGAAAAACCATGCCAATGCGTTTTCTCATTTCGTAGACGTCAACTTCTTTCGTATTGACATCGACATCTTTATACATAATTTTTCCAGTAACACGTGAATTGGCAATGCCATCGTTCATACGATTTAGCGAACGTAAATACGTGGATTTACCGCAACCAGAAGGTCCAATTAAGGCGGTTATTTTGTTCTTTTCAAATTGCAAATCAACACCTTTGATAGCCTCATTGTCCCCGTAAAAGACATGTAAGTCTTCCGTGTGTAACGCAATCGGGTCTTTTTGGCTATCTAGTTGAAGTAAATGGGTATCATTTAAATTGTATTCTTTCATGCTAATTCCCCTAACATTAAGCTGATGTCATTCTCTTATAAAGACGGTTGCCGATAAAACGAGCGCCGAAATTGAAAAGTAAAACTACTAAAATTAACACAGCGGAGGCACCTGCTGAGACCGCAGCGCCATCTGGCATCGTTCCTTCGGTATTAATTTTCCAAATATGCACAGCCAATGTTTCCGCTTGACGGAAAATGCTAATTGGACTTGAAACGCTCAATGGATTCCAATTACTGAAATCTAAGGCAGGTGCGCTTTGTCCTGCTGTATAAATTAACGCAGCGGCTTCACCGAAAATCCGACCAGAACTCAAAATAACACCTGTCAAAATTCCTGGTAATGCTTCTGGCAAAATAACTTTTTTAACTGTTTCCCAACGTGAAAGACCTAAGGCTAACCCCGCTTCACGCTGTGTATAATGAATAGCTTTCAAAGATTCTTCAACATTTCTAGTCAATAATGGTAAGTTAAAAAATGTTAATGCTAACGCACCTGATAAGATTGAAAAGCCATATCCGATTTGTACAACGAAAATCAAGAAGCCGAACAGCCCCACAACAACGGAAGGCAATGAACTTAAAATTTCAATCGAGGTACGAATTAAATCAGTTAACCAATTCTTTTTCGCATATTCCGATAAGTAAATTCCAGCACCCAATGAAATTGGAATACTAATAATCATTGTAATCAATAGTAAATATAGTGAGTTAAACAGCTGAATACCAATCCCACCACCAACTTGATAGGCTCTGGATGGTTGTGTTAAAAATTCCCACGAAATATGTGGAATTCCTCTAGCTAAAATGTAAATCAGTAAGGCCGCCAAAATTAAAACAATGACGCCAGATACGGCATATAAGATACCTGTTGCGATTTTATCTGCTTTTTTTGCATTCATTATTTTAAGGCTCCTCTCTTACCGATAATTCGGATAACAATGTTGAATAGTAAAGACATCAACAATAGAATCAAGGCTAAAGACCAAAGAACGTTGTTTTCAACTGTTCCCATAATTGTATTCCCAATCCCCATTGTCAAAATACTTGTTAGTGTCGAAGCTGGTGTTGTCAAACTAGTTGGCATCACAGCTGCATTTCCGATTACCATTTGGATTGCTAAGGCTTCACCAAACGCACGAGCCATACCAAAGACAACCGCAGTTAAAATACCAGGCACAGCTGCCCGCAAGACAACTTTATAAATCGTTTGCCAACGCGTAGCACCAAGCGCCAACGACGCTTCACGATAATGTCTAGGCACGGCTTTTAATGCATCTACGGTCATCGTAGTGACCGTTGGTAAAATCATGACAAATAGCACAAACGTACCAGCTAAAATACCGAAGCCAGTTCCGCCAAAGATTGAACGGACAAAAGGAACAATGACAGATAAACCAATAAATCCATAAACAACAGAGGGAATCCCTACAAGTAATTCAATAACTGGTTGTAAAAATTTCGCTCCTTTTTTAGGTGAAATTTCTGTCATAAAAACAGCCGCTCCAATCGCAAATGGCGTCGCAACAATCGCTGACAAAAACGTTACAATAAAGGAACCCGCAATCATTGGTAAAGCCCCAACCATGGGTTTACCGTCTGCGCCGATATCACTTGGGTTCCAGTTTGTTCCAAATAAGAAATCAAACACATTAATCTTATCTTTAAAGAATGTAGCAAGTCCTTTACTTGCAACAAAATAGAAAATTGAAACAACCACTGCTACAATTAAGGCAATACATAGGAAACTAATAAATTTCCCTCGTTGCTCCATCTTGGCTCTTTTCGATTTTGTTAATAATTTTTTCTGTACATCTTCCAAGAATATTTCCTCCTCAAACAATCCAACTTTTACAGATAAAAATAGTGTACCTTTTTTACATCAATTTGTTTTTAATAACATGTAAATTTTATGTTAAGTTTGTAAATTTTGTGTTAAGAGAATTATTTAATGACATTTCCTTGCCAATCCCGTTCAATTTCCATTTTCGAAACAGGAATATACCCTAATTGACCAATCACACGTTCTTGGATATCATCTGACAACATAAAGTCTAAAAACTCTTTGGTTAAATCACTTGGATTTTTACGAGTGTACATGTGTTCATAAGACCAAATAATCCATTTATTGTTCATTACATTTTCATCTGTTGGCTGAACACCATCAATACTTAACGTAGCTACTTCATCAGTAACATATGAAAATGCGGTATAACTAATCGCTCCTGGTGTATCAGAAACAATGGAACGAACCATGCCGCTGGAATCTTGTTCTTGCGCACGAATGGCTGTTTTATCTCCCAAGACCCACTTTTCAAAAGTCGCACGCGTACCACTACCGGCCGCTCTGTTCAAAATAACAATTTTTTGGTCTTTCCCGCCAAGTTCTTTCCAGTTTGTTACTTCACCTAAAAAGATTTTCTTTAAATTTTCCATTGAGATATCTTTGACACCCACATTTTTGTTAACGATTGGTGTAATCCCAACGACAGCAACTTTATGATCAATTAAGTCTTCCGCTTTGATGCCCTTTTTCTCTTCTGCAAATAAATCAGAATTACCAATGTCTACCGCGCCAGATTGGACTTGACTCAGACCTGTTCCGCTTCCGCCACCTTGGACATTAATAAATCTTCCCGGATTTTGGCTTTGATATTCCTCACTCGCTGTCTCTACTAATGGTTGTAAAGCTGATGAGCCTACCGCTGTGATGGATTCACCACGATCAATCCATTTTGCACATCCTGTCAAAGTAAGTATACTTGCCAAACCAATAAATAATAGCAATCTTTTTTTCATCGATTCATTATTCCTCCAATTAATTTCAATCTATTCTATTTTACCATTATATGTAGGACTTGAAAATTATAAGTTATCAATTTGTTGGTACAACTGAGAAAACTCTTAAATTAAATAACAAGTATTTTAAAACTAAACGAAAAAAAGCTCTCCAAAATGGAGAGCTTTTTTTCGTTTAAATTTTCAAGAAACGACGCATTGAAATAACTGAACCTAGTGATCCAATAATCATTCCTGTTGCAATCATTAATAGATTAACTTTCCAGATAAAATCTTCTGGACGAATTAATGAATAATTCGAACGCAATAACTGCGGGTTGAACATGTTATAAACTTGATGGTAGCCTAACGTCATAATAATGACTGGCACGATTGCGCCAATCAACCCAATCCAAGCACCTTCTAAGAAGAACGGCCAACGAATGAAACTGTTTTTGGCTCCTACAAGACGCATAATTTGGATTTCTTTTTGACGAGATAAAATCGTAATCCGAATAGTGTTGGAAATTAAGAACACTGCAACGAATAAAAGTAATGCAGCAGCTGCTAAGCCCCAAGTTCGAACGGTTTGAGCGATTTTAAAGATTTTGTCTGAGTTTACACCACCGTAATCGGCTTTAAAAACACTTGGGAATTTAGCTGCTTGTTTCGCAATATCTTTCGTGTCTTCTGGTGTTTTTGCACGGACATAATACACGTCGTATAATGGGTTACTGTCGCCTTCGAAAAGATTCCAGGCATCCCCCATTTGTTCTTGGATTTTTTTCAATTGTTGATCTTTGTTTGAATAAGAAATATCTTCAACATTGTCTAATCCTTTAAGTTGTTTTTCTAATGTTTTCATTTCATTTTGTTTTGTACCAATATCGACAAAGACAGACACTGTCACGTTTTTTTCGATATCATCAGCAAGTTTCGTTGCATTAAAAATAACGCCCATAAAAATACCAACTAAAACTAATGTAATTGTAACCGCACTTGCTGAGGCAACAGTCATCCAACCGTTCCGTTTTAAACTTTTGATACTTTCAAATAAATGAGAAAAGAATGTTCTAATCATCGTAGCCGTATTCTCCTTCCACTTGGTCACGGATAATGCGACCATTTTCAATGGCAATAACACGGTGACGAATCGTATTTACAATTGTACTATTATGCGTTGCCATCACGACTGTTGTTCCTTGTGCGTTAATCCGGTCCAACAATTTCATGATTTCCCATGAATTCTCTGGATCTAAGTTCCCAGTTGGTTCATCGGCAATTAAAACTTTCGGTGTATTTACGATTGCTCGTGCAATGGATACCCGTTGCTGTTCCCCACCAGAAAGTTCGCTTGGAAAAACACGTACCTTATGTTTTAGACCGACTAAATCTAAAACTTCCATCACGCGTTTTTTGATTTCGCGAGGACGCCGTCCGATAACTTGCATCGCATAGGCCACGTTCTCATACACAGTTTTCTTTGGTAATAGTTTATAGTCTTGGAAAACGATGCCGATTTCACGACGTAAATAAGGAACTTCTTTATTTTTTATTTTCATTAAATCATGACCTGCAACTGTCAAATTACCTTTTGTTGCTTTTTCTTCACGATACATTAATCTAATAAAGGTTGATTTCCCTGCACCTGAGGGACCAACCACATAGACGAACTCGCCTTGGTCAATCTCTACTGAAATATTTCGAATCGCTGTTGTACCATTCGAATATTTCTTCATTACATCTTTCATTTCAATCATGGCGTTCTCTCCATCTCTTTTTTCTTCAATCCTACTCATTATAACATGTCAATATTGCAAACTTCTTGCATTAAGTTACATTTTTATTTCAATTTAATGAAGAGCTTAACTTAAGCGCTGTTTTAAGTAGGCATCAATGAAACCATCAAGGTCTCCATCCATCACAGCTTGTACATTGCCGGTTTCGTAATTTGTCCGATGGTCTTTGACCATTGAATACGGATGGAACACGTAAGAACGGATTTGTGAGCCCCAACCAATTTCCATTTGTTCACCACGTAAACTTGCTGCTTCTTGGGCTTTCTTTTCCATTTCCAATTGATATAATTTGGCTTTTAACATACTCATTGCTTGCTCACGGTTTTTTAATTGAGAACGTTGTGCTTGGCTTGCGACAACGGTGCCTGTTGGAATATGTGTGATTCGAACAGCCGATTCTGTTTTATTAATATGCTGACCACCGGCACCACTTGCTCGATAGGTATCAATTTTTAAGTCATCTGGATTGATCGCAATCTCTATTGTATCGTCTAATTCAGGCATTACGTCAACTGAACAAAACGAAGTATGACGGCGTTTGGCGGAATCAAAGGGCGAAATCCGCACAAGACGATGGACACCTTTTTCAGATTTTAGGTAGCCATAAGCATTGTAACCTTTGATTAATAAGGTGACACTTTTAATCCCTGCTTCATCTCCAGCTTGGTAATCCAACGTTTCAACTTGGAAACCGTGACTTTCTGCCCAACGTGTGTACATTCGTAAAAGCATACTTCCCCAATCTTGTGATTCAGTACCACCGGCACCAGGGTGTAATTCAATTAGGGCGTTATTATGATCATATGGCTCATTTAGTAGTAAGGATAGCTCATACGTTGTTAAACGTTCTTGCAAGAGATGAATTCTTTCTTCCAATTCTTCTTGAATCTCTGCATCATATTCTTCTTGTTGTAATTCAAACATCACCGTTAATTCGTCAAGTTCCTCAGAGAGCTGATGAAATTGTTGATATTTTTCTTTCAAACTATTGGTTTCGTTAATTAGCTTTTGAGCCGTTTCTGTGTTGTCCCAAAAACCAGGTTCTCCCATCCGATTTTCCGCCTCGGCAATGTCTTCTTCTAACTGGTCTAAGTCAAAGAGACCTCCTGAAGCTAGTAATTTTTTGTGTCATTTCGTCTAATAATGTACGAATTTCTGGGTTTTCCAAAATGATTCCTTCTTTCTCTTTATTGTAAAAAGAGCAAAGGCGGGACAAATTGCCCCACCCTGCGTTTTTTCTTTAATTAAGCGTTTCTTCCATGACAATTTTTGAATTTTTTGCCACTTCCGCATGGGCATAAATCATTACGGCCCACTTTTTTATCTACACGCACAGGTTGACGCTTCGCACTTGTGTTGCTTTGTGCAGCTGCATCTTGTTCTGTTTCTGGATGTTCCGCTTGTCCTTGAGCTACTTGCTCACGTTGGACATTTTGGCGAATTTCCGATTTCATGAATAAACGTGTTACTTCATATTCGATTGAACCCACCATATTGTTATACATAGAATAACCTTCTGTTTGATATTCTACTAATGGGTTGTTTTGACCGTACGCACGTAAGCCGACAGATTGGCGTAATTGATCCATTGCATCAATGTGATCTGTCCATTTAGTATCGACAACACGCAAGATGACTACTTTTTCAAATTCTAGCAATTGTTCTTGGCCATTCAATTGTTGAGATTTTTCTTCAAATACTTCTTGCGCACGTGCCACTAAGTAGTCTTTGATTTCTTCAGCTGATTTATTTTCTAAATCTTTTTTAGAAATCGTATCTTCATGGACAAGTGTTGAGGCTGCAAAATCGACAATCCCATCTAAATTCCATTCTTCTTTTTCTAATTGTGTATGGCTATCCACCACTCGGCCAATCGTCCGTTTTACCATGCCCATCAATACATCAGACAAGTCATTTTCTTCCATAATTACTTCTTGTCGTTGCGCATAAATAACTTCACGTTGCTCGCGCATCACGTCATCGTATTGTAAGACATTTTTACGTGTGTCATAGTTATTTCCTTCCACACGTTTTTGAGCAGACTCTACTTGGCGAGTAAACATTTTACTTTGAATAACTGCATCTTCTTCTTGCACATTCATTCGTTCTAAGAATGTTTTAATTCGTTCTGAACCAAAGCGTTTCATTAAGTCATCTTCTAAAGATAAATAAAATTGTGAAACCCCTGGATCCCCTTGACGTCCTGCACGTCCACGCAACTGATTATCAATACGACGTGACTCATGACGTTCTGTCCCGATAACCGCTAGACCACCTAGTTCAAGTACACCTAAACCAAGTTTAATATCCGTTCCACGACCAGCCATATTTGTTGCAATTGTAACTGCGCCTTTTTGACCGGCATTCATAATGATTTCGGCTTCTTTAAAGTGATTTTTCGCATTTAATACTTCATGAGGAATTTTAGCTGCGTTTAATTTATCAGAAAGTAATTCTGACGTTTCTACCGCAACAGTCCCCACCAACACTGGTTGTCCTTTGTGGTAACGTTCTTTAATATCTTCCACCACTGCATTAAATTTACTTTCTAAGGTTGGATAAAGTAAATCTGGACGATCGTCACGGATAATTGGACGATTGGTTGGAATTTGAATGACTTGAATATTGTAAATTTCACGGAATTCTTCTTCTTCTGTTTTAGCAGTACCAGTCATCCCGGCTAGTTTTTTGTACATCCGGAAGTAGTTTTGGAACGTAATCGTCGCCATTGTTTTTGTTTCATCTTCAATTTCGACGCCTTCTTTTGCTTCAATCGCTTGATGCAAGCCATCAGAATAACGACGACCATCCATGATACGACCAGTAAATTGGTCAACAATTAAGACTTTATTGTCTTGAACCACGTAATCAATGTCTAGTAACATGATATAGTTTGCCCGTAACGCTTGATCTAAATGGTGCGTTAATGCTGTATTTTCAATATCGTAAAGGTTATCCAATCCGAAAGTTTGTTCAGCTTTTTCAATACCTGCTTCTGTTAAACCAATTGTTTTAGACTGAATATCAATTTTGTAGTCTTCATCTTCTTTTAAGCGTTTGACAAAATTATCGGCACGCGTATAGAGTGCTGTCGATTTTTCAGCTTGTCCAGAAATAATTAATGGGGTTCTTGCTTCATCAATTAAGATTGAATCCACTTCATCGACAATTGCATAGTTTAATGGACGTTGAACCATTTGGCTGCGATAAACAACCATGTTATCACGCAAATAGTCAAATCCTAATTCGTTATTTGTACTATAAGTGATATCACAGTTATACGCTTCACGTTTTTCATCAGAAGATTTAGAGTTAATGTTTAAGCCAACGCTTAAGCCTAAGAAATTATATAATTCTCCCATTTCGTTAGAGTCACGGGTTGCTAAGTATTCATTAACTGTAACAACGTGTACTCCTTCGCCAGATAGTGCATTCAAGTATACAGGCATTGTGGCAGTCAAGGTTTTCCCTTCACCTGTTCTCATTTCAGGAATGTTCCCGTCATGAAGCACAATCCCACCCATTAATTGGACACGGTATGGGAATAAACCTAGTACTCGTTTAGCAGCTTCACGGACAACCGCAAACGCTTCTGGTAATAGTTCGTCTAAGGTTTCCCCTTTTTGATAACGGGCTTTAAATTCATCTGTTTTTTCACGTAATTGTTCATCGCTTAGTTGTTCCATTGCACTTGCATATGCATCAATTTTATCGGCGATTTTTTCTAATCGTCTTAATTCTTTTTTATCGTTTTCGATCATTTTTTTCAAAAAATTTGCCATTGGTATCTGTGTTCCTTTCAATTACCTCTTTTTATTTTTGTATCCTTTTTGTACAAGAAGCACAATCTATCCGTTTTATTTTATCATTACTTGACGAGAAAGAAAACCATTTCTCTCTATTTTACAGACATTTTCCTTTAAAAGAGGAACTTTTAAAGTTATTTTATGTATTTCTTTATTTTTTCTTTACTCCGTGCTTTAAAGATGTTTAAAGAGCTGAAATGCACGAAGGCATTTCAGCTCTTATTTTAAGCTTTAGTCTGTTTCAATCAAGCCATATTTGCCATCTTTACGACGGTAAACAATGCTTGTTCCATTTGTTTCAGCATCTTCAAAAATGAAGAAGTTGTGTCCTAACATGTTCATTTGTAAAACAGCTTCTTCACTGTCCATCGGTTTTAATGATAGACGTTTTGTACGAACGATGTCTAATTCTGAAGGTGTTTCTTCTGTTTCTTCACCAACTAAGAAGACAGCGGCTTTTGTATTGTTACGTCCTGTTTCACGAGATTTTCTGTTGATTTTTGTTTTAAATTTACGAATTTGTCGTTCTAATTTATCGACAACCAAATCAATACTTGCGTATAAATCAGGTGACGTTTCTTCAGCTCGTAAAACTAGATAAGGAAGAGGAATAGTAACCTCGACTTTGGCTGTTTTTTCAGTGTACACTTTCAAATTCACGTGAACCGTTGCTTCAGGTGAATCGCTGAAATATCTTTCTAATTTACCGACTTTTTTCTCAACATAGTCTCGAATCGCTTCGGTTACCTCGATATTTTCTCCACGTACATTATATCTAAACATAACAATTACCCCTTTCATCTACCAGTAAAGAAAAGATTAAAGGACCACTCTTTAATTCCCTTCTTCTTAATTTCATTATATCGAATAATCTGGGTTTTGCCAACAAAATAGTCATCAAATTTATGAATTCTTTTCTTTTTACCGCGCGAGAGTAAACGTATTCAAACTTTTAGGATAACAGTCATTGATAACAGCCGCTGCGTGAAAAAGAGTTCGTCCAGTGGTATAGATGTCATCCACCAAAATAACAGAACAATTTTTTAATTTTTTTTGGTTTTCTTTTTGGATGGCAAATGGTTGTTGCAACCGCATCCTTTCCTTTCTAGTTTTCTTAGATTGCGGAACATTTTCCTCTTTTCTAATTAAAAAAGGGCTGTACGGAACATCAGCCGCTTCTAGTAAGCCAATTACTTGGTTGAAGCCTCGTTCTTGCATTCGTTTTTCGGATAAGGGTATCGGAATAATATAGTCCACAGATTGTTGCCGAAAGTAAAAGTTGATTTCCTCATTAAAACACGTTCTTAAGCGATAGTCTCCTTGAAATTTATAGTGCTCCATCCACTCTTGCATTCCTTCATCATAATGAAACAACGCTGTATTATGAAAAGAATACTCTGGATAAAGCAGCTGCCACCTTTGACAATCAAAACAATAATGCTCTTGGCTGACTCGGCTACAGCCAAAACAAGTCCCTGTCATTGGCAGTTTCTGGAACTTTGCTTGGCAGTGCTGGCAAAGTGAAGGCCTCGCCCATTTTTTAAAACGTAAGAGCATTTTTAATGTTATCTCCAAACGAATGGGGCTTGCGCAATTTTTACAATCCATCTAACATCCCTCGTTTGCTAGCCAAGCGATTCATTTGCTTTATTTGCCGAATTGCCTCTTTCATGTCTCTTGTTTCCCCATCATGTAAAAATAAAACTTCGCCGTAATTGAATTCTTGTCTTCGATCGACTCGGCCCGCAATTTGGACAAGTGTTGAAGAAGTGAAGACTCGATGATTGGCACCATAAACAATAACTGAGACTGCATCAAAAGTCACACCACGTTCTAAAATGGTTGTAGTGATCAAAATATCCGTTTTCTGCTGACGCATTGCTTGAACTTTTTCCAGGCGAAGCTCATCACTACCATAAACGGCGACAACTTCTTTGTCGGAAAATCGCTCAGCTATTAATGGATGCAATTGGTGAATTAATGGAATGCTTGGGCAAAATAATAAAACTGAATTACGCACCAATAAACGTTTCAAATGATGTGCAATGATTTTAATATTTTTGCTAGAAATACTTTGCCACGACTGAACCCAAAATCGGCGTGGCACAGGTAATGGTCTACGATGATATCTTGCTGGCAAAATACTGGCCGCTAACTTCTTTTGCTGTAAAAGCTTCCGTAATTCTTTCGTAGGGGTTGCTGTTAAGTACACCAAACTACTTCTTTTTTTTCGTGCGTTACGCACTCCATAATAAAGATGCTCGTTATTAACAAAAGGAAAAGAGTCTACTTCATCAACGATAAGTAAATCAAACGCTTGATGGAATTTCAATAATTGATGGGTGGTGCAAATCACTAGTTTCGTATAACGATACGCTTCTTGACTGTTTCCATGAAGTAAAGCAATTGCTTCATGAGGAAAAACCGCTTGGATTCTGGGAAACAGTTCTAAGCAAACATCGACACGCGGCGAAGCCAGCGCAATCCGCCCCCCTTCTTGTAAGGTTTGGTGCAAAACAGCAAATAACATTTCTGTTTTGCCTGCACCTGTAACTGCCCACACTAAGCGATTCTCTCTTGCTTTTGCTG
This sequence comes from Enterococcus sp. C102(2024), assembly GCF_040888205.1. Classification (NCBI taxonomy): domain Bacteria; kingdom Bacillati; phylum Bacillota; class Bacilli; order Lactobacillales; family Enterococcaceae; genus Enterococcus; species Enterococcus sp. C102(2024). Next base: position 706,993 of record NZ_JBFOHH010000001.1, read on the forward strand.
TCTCACAAAGTTCAACCGAGATCGCTTGCTGTCCCTTTGTTAATTGTCCAGACCACTCAAAAAAGACAGTTCTTGGGCTATTGGGCCTTTCTGGTAAATGACAAAATTTTTGACAAGAAGTCACACGGCCTAATTGAATGCACGCATGACAGTAGTATACATTTGTCGCCAGTCTGTTTTCTTTTTTGGATACGACTTCTCCGCACCGCTGACATTGAATTGTTAGGGTTGAACGCTCTAACATTGTTGATAAATAAACCAGTTTTGTCTGTATTGAACGTTCTGTTTCTTCAAGAATTATTTTACGTCCATGCAAGTCTTCCATGTTAACCACCTCAATTATAAAATACGCATTTCTCTAGCTTTTTTGCGAAAAAGGAGATCTCCCACCGTTATCTTTCTATTCTTATCTAGTCGTTACCTACTAAACAAACTCTTGATACGCTTTATTGTTTACACGAATCTTCTACTTTCGACTTACCTATATGCAGCTTTTTTATAAACAAATTTATCTACCTTTAAAGAAAAATTAATGTTAAAGTATATCTAGTAATTCAAGCTTTAATTTGAAAAGACTAGAAAGGAGCAAACTTTATCATGGAAAATATTTTTTTAAAAAGACTAGAACTCAAAGCTTTTGAAGAAGATTCTGTTTTTTCAAAAATTGAAGGGCTGAATAAATTTAATTCACTAAATTTTAAAAAACCTATTACTTTTTTTTCAGGTGAAAATGGAACTGGAAAATCCACTTTACTAGAAGCAATCGCAGTCAACTGGGGATTTAATCCTGAAGGCGGTAGTATTAATTTTAATTTCTCTACAAACGATACTCACTTGGATTTACATAATTATTTAACTGTTGCAAAAAGTGTAAAGCGTGCTACGGATGGCTTCTTTTTAAGAGCTGAAAGTTTCTACAATGTTGCTACATATGCAGAAAATATAGACTTAGATTTTTCTGAATATGGCGATAAATCCCTACATCATCAATCACACGGCGAAAGTTTTTTGAATCTGGTGAACCATCGGTTTAGAGGAAATGGTCTGTACCTGTTAGATGAACCTGAAGCGGCTCTCTCACCTCAACGCCAACTAGCCTTAATGATATCTATAAAAAAACTAATTGATGAGGGGTCTCAGTTTATTATTGTCTCTCATTCACCTATATTACTTGCAATGCCTGACTCACAAATTATTTCTTTTGATAAAGATAGTCCTTTAGAAATCACGTATGAAGAAAGTATGCCTTATGAAATAACCTCATTATTTTTAAACAACAAAAACAGAATTCTCTCTCATTTATTTGCTGAATAAGTCTGTTATTCGAATTGCTTATGCCATACTATAATGACTCGTATATAAAAATATTGTTAATCATTCTTTGAATTACTACTTTTAGACTACGGAAAAAGGCGTTTATTATTCAGAAAATAGATTGTTAAGTATGCTTTTTTAGTATCTAGATTAAAGTAAAAAATTAAAGACAGTTATCTTTCTCTAGCTCACAGGACTAATTTCGGCTCTATAATTTATGGAACTGATAAACCAGAATGACTGCCTCAGCTCAATTCCAATTAACTAAAATCATAAAAAAAGACAAGTTGCTTTTTCGAAGATTCTCGAAAAAACAACTTGTTTTTTACTCTTTTTTATCTGCTTGTGCTAACAAACCCAAGGCTTGTTCCAACACTTTTTCCCCGTTCATTAAGCCGTAATCAGACATGCTAATGACATCTGTTGGGATACCTTTTGGTGATAGACGCTTTTCAAAATCACTCTTCATATAACGAACTTGTGGACCTAACAATAACACATCGACTGGATTATTTTCTAAATTTGTTTCTGCTTCCGATGCAGAAGCCGCAAATATATGGGCATCTAAGCCTTGATTAAATGCTGCTTTTTGCATTTTTGTAACAAGTAAACTAGTACTCATTCCTGCGGAGCAAACTAACATAATTGTTTTTTTTGACATTTTAACAGCCCCTTTTACCTTTGCCTTTTTCAATTTTCAACATTATCTATTAAAAATATTATAGTGTAAAGTTAATTTTTGTCAATCATTCTTGTTTTTTAAAGCGGATACAATCCTAGTTTAAACGTACCATGCTGACTTCAGCAATTTATTAAATACCACATATTCTTTTTCCAAATTCACTTGAACTACTTGGTAACTCGCATTCAACCAACCATAAGCGCCCTTTTCTGGATGCTTATAATCGTTCGCCCACCAATCGACATCTGTCTTAGCAGTTTTTGGTAAACCAGAATGAGGGAATAACAATTCATCAAACTGAGTAAAGGTCAAAGTAACTTGGGAACCGCCATTCGTTTTCAAATAATGAGTAATTGTATCATATTTTTTCTGTCGTGTATGTACCATTTTCCAGCGCCTCCCTTTTCTCTATCATACCTTATTATAACGTTTTTTTCCAAAAATCTCACAAAAAAGATGAGAGAAAAAGTTGCTATTCAGTTGATTCTTTTTTATACTGACTTTATTACGAGAGAAAAGGATGCCCATATGTTAGAAAGCTATATTACAGTCAAACAAGATGGTTTCAGCGAGATTGAAATCAAGAAATCGCGGTTTATCTGTTCTGTAAAGCGCGTAACATCAGAAGAAGAAGCAAAAGCCTTTATCGCCGCAATAAAAAAAGAACATTGGAAAGCCAATCATAATTGTAGTGCTTTTGTGATCGGCGAAAAAAATGACATTCAGCGGAGCAGCGATGACGGCGAACCTAGTGGCACTGCTGGTGTTCCAATGCTAGAAGTCTTAAAGAAAAAAGAGTTAATCAACGTAGTCGCTGTTGTCACTCGTTATTTTGGCGGAATAAAATTAGGCACTGGTGGTTTAATCCGAGCATATAGTCATGCTCTTTCCCACACTTTAGATGAAATTGGTTTAGTCATTGGCAAATTGCAACAAGAGCTATTGATTACGATCGCCTATCCTTTATTAGGAAAAGCCCAAGCCTTTTTGGAACATAGTCCCTACACGCTTAAAGAAACTATTTACACAGAGTCTATTCAGTTAATTTGTTTAGTAGATGAACAAGCAACAGAAACATTTATAGCTGAAATGACGGATCTACTTAACGGTCAGTTGACAATTGAAAAAGGCGCAACGAGCTATCACGAACTACCATTTAACGAAAAAGGAGCACAAGCAAATGACATTTGAAGAAGTATTGCCACAGATTAAAGCAGGAAAAAAAGCCGTACGTAAAGGCTGGAGCGGTTTTGAACTTTTTATTGAATTACGTGATGAAATTGGCACCTCCGAAGGTGAATTTTTACAAGTTACCCCGTATTTTTTAATCAAAACTTCTGATGAAGGCTACAGCATGTTTTCACCAACACCTTGTGATGTCTTAGCAGAAGATTGGGTGATTGTTGAAGCATAATTACACACATAAGGTCTGGCAGATTACGGCGATTGCTCGTTCTTCCAGACCTTAATTTTTAAATGTTTAAAGGAGTTTTTCTTATGCCAAAAGAATTTGAAACAAAACGGGTGCTTGTAACCGGTGCAGCTTCAGGGATTGGCCAAGCACAAGCAATTGCCTTTGCTGAGCAAGGTGCTGAGGTTATTGGCATCGACCTAGACGAAACGGGGTTAAAACAGACAGCCGCACTGGTTAATCCAGATTCTACTAAGCCATTTACTTATTTTGTCGGTGATGTGTCTTCTCCCTCATTTGTGCAAGCCACGATGAATCAAATTGTGAAAGACAACGGCCAAATTGATATTTTATTAAATACGGCAGGTATTTTAGATGATTATCGTCCTTCTCTAGAAACTTCGGAAGCTTTATGGGATCAAATTTTAGCAACCAATTTAAAAAGTGTCTTTTTAGTGACCAATGCTCTATTACCTTATTTCCTCCAACAAAAAAAAGGAGTAATCGTTAATATGGCATCTATCGCCGGCTTAGTAGCTGGGGGCGGCGGCGCAGCGTACACTGCCTCCAAACACGCAATCATCGGGTATACAAAACAACTTTCCTACGATTATGCCAAATTAGGCATTCGAGCAAATGCGATTGCGCCAGGTGCCATCCAAACACCCATGAACGCAGCTGATTTTGTAGGAGAAGGTGAAATGGCTACTTGGGTAGCACGTGAAACACCCGCGGGCCGTTGGGCGCAGCCACAGGAAGTAGCAAAACTTTCATTATTTCTAGCTAGTGATGACGCTGATTATATCCATGGCACAGTTATGACCATTGATGGTGGTTGGACCATGAAATAAAAAGACTTTACAGAGTGTCTGTTCTTCAGTAACATGTAACACAGTGAGGCAACTCACACCATAACACTTCAGTTGGCTTTACTGCCCTTCCTTTGGTTATGGTTATCACTAAAACACGTCGTTGTTTTATAAAGGAGAATCTTAAATGAATCATTCATCAAATCCACAAACCAGTACGTGGTCAGCTACGGCGTTGGCTAAAATGGCGCTGGTTACCGCTTTGTATGTTGTTGTCACTGTACTTCTCGCTCCGCTTAGTTTTGGTCCGATACAGCTTCGTCTTGCCGAATTATTTAATTATTTAGGCGTTTTTAACAAGCGATATATCTGGTCCATTACGTTAGGGGTTGCGATTGCCAACACCGCTTCGCCTCTTGGTATCATCGATATAGTCATCGGTAGCGCTGGAACGTGCGCAGTCTTATGGATTGCCTATTTTGCGACAAAAAATCAGCAAAATTTATTGATTAAACTAATGCTGACGGCCATTCTTTTTGCTTTGTCCATGTTCACTGTCGCCGGACCCTTAACGTTCTTTTATCAGTTACCTTTTTGGTACACATGGTTGACCGTTGGACTTGGTGAACTTCTTTCAATGACCGTCGGCGGTATTCTGATTTACGTATTAAATAAAAAAATACAGCTTGTAAAACGCATCGAAGAATAAAAAAGCGCTTGGGGCTTAAACCCCAAGCGCTTTTTAGCACTATCCTTTAGGTTGAATGAAGTCTGCTTGCCATTTTCCAAGAGATGGATTGTAATCAAAATACCAAAGTTGTGAAAAATATTGTTTTTGGTGCTTGTATCCTGATAAAACACGACCGCTTTGAGTATCTTCCTCGTAGTCAATACAAGAAAAATGAAGCATCAGTGAAAAACTGGTTTCACTAATAGGATGATAATTCGAAGCTGGCGCTACTTTCACTTTTTTCACATGATTTCTGATGCCCGCTTGTTGATTTGCTTGTAATACTGCAAGATGTTTTTGATAAAATTTTTCTGTATAGTTATCTTTGACCACAGACAAGTTTTCTTGATCCCACGCTTGTTGTATTTCTAAAAACGTTTGTTGTATTTCTTTTAAGAGTGCCTTTTTTTCTTTTGATGTTCCAGGTAATGCCGCCCACATTTCTTGAAAAGCTCCTTCATCGACTGGTTGATTTCTACGGCGTCTTTGCCAAATCATCGCGCCCCCAAAAAGAACAAAAAACACTGTTGAAATTAAGCCTTCCAGTGGCGTTGTGTTGCTGGTCCCGGTCTCGTTATGATGAACATAACTTCTTGATCCATCACCGCTTGGCGAAAAACCATTCGAGGGATTACCTCCGCTAGGACTTTCTACACGTCCGCCGCCATAGCCACCAGCTATAGCCGCCGCTTGATTAGGCCATAAACAAAAGGCCATGGCACAGCCCACAAAAACCAAAATTAACTTTCTCATTCTCTCACCTTTCGACCCCTTCAAACCAACAAATGAATAAATAGACGCAGAATACTAAACAAAGCGCCAAGATTAACAATGATTAATAATACCTTCAGCCATCTGCCATATGGTTGTACTGATTGATAACTTCGTTGATAAATACTCAAGCCAAACAGGACCGCTGGCCACATAAATATACTAGATCTTGGGCCAAACGAATTACCCTCGCCCCAAAAATTCACATGAATGGGCACATGAGCTGGTAAATCAGGATAGACCACCGCACTTAATAATAGTAAACTGACTGCTAAAATACTTGTAACAATAAACAACCGCTGACTAACTTTTTCAATCTGCTTCTCTCTCATTATTTTAGCTTTCTCCTCTAGTTTAATGATGGATATACTTTCAGTTTATGCCTCCCTATCTGAATTTGCAATAAAAAAAAGACAAGGAAACATTCGATTAAATGTCCTTGCCTCTGTTTTTAAAAACCTTAAATCAAGCCTTTCACACCTATATCTTTTCGATAGTACATTCCAGGAAATGAGTAATTATCCAATGTTTGATAAACTTTTTTGCGGGCTTCTTCAAGAGTCGAAGCAGTTGCTTCTGCTAAAAAGATTCGTCCGCCAGCCGAAACCAGAGCCTGTTCTGAACGAGTTACCCCTGCATAATAGATGGTTTCACCAGACATTTCTGGCAATGGTAGATTTGTCTTGTATTGATTAGGATAGCCTTCTGCTGCTACAACAACACCAACACTCGCTAACTCATTCCATGCAATCGTTGGTTGCTCTTTCACCAGCAATGAAGAAATTATTTCTGAAAGGGGACTCTCTAAACGTGCCAACACAACTTGTGTTTCTGGATCCCCAAATCGAGCATTAAATTCAATAACCTTGGGGCCAGTTGCTGTTTGGATTAAACCAGCATATAAAATCCCTTGAAACGGACGTTTTTCAGCCACCATTCCTTTAGCAGTCGGTTTCAGGACTTGGCTAATGGCTTGCTGAACCGCTTCTTCTGGGATCTGAGGCACTGGTGTGTAAGCACCCATCCCCCCTGTATTCGGACCAGCATCCCCATCGAAAATCCGCTTATGATCTTGAGCAATCACCATCGGATATACCTTCTCATTAGAAACAAAAGCCATTAAGGAAAATTCTTCTCCTTGCAAAAATTCTTCGATTACAACCGTTTGACCGCTTACTCCAAATTGTTGATCCTCCATCATCGCAACTAGCGCCCGTTTTGCGGCTGCTTTTGTTTCGGCAACTACTACTCCTTTTCCAGCTGCCAAACCATCCGCCTTAATAACAATTGGTACTCCTTGCTGTTCAATATATTCTAAGGCAGGTGCCAAACGTCGAAAGACCCGATATTCCGCCGTTGGAATCTGGTATTTTTGCATAAAATCTTTCGCAAAACTTTTTGAACCTTCAATTATTGCAGCTGCTTTTGTCGGGCCAAAAATCAGTAATCCCGCTGCTTGAAAGGCATCTACAATCCCTTCAATTAATGGCGTTTCCGGTCCGACGAATGTCCAATCAATCTGATTATCCTTCGCAAATTGAATTAGTTCCGTTTGCTGCTCTTCACCGATAGGTACAGTCCGAATATTATCACCACTCATACCAGGATTACCTGGTGCACAATAAACAGTATTGACTTTGTCTTCTTGCTGTAATTTTTTGGCGATTGCATGTTCACGACCACCACGCCCAATCACTAATATATTCATCGGTTTCTCCTTTAAAAATTAATGTTTGAAATGACGAGTCCCAGTAAAAATCATCGCAATGCCATAATGATTCGCTAGATCGATTGATGCTTGGTCTTTAATGCTCCCGCCTGGCTGAATAATTGCTTGAATACCATGTTGTGCAGCGTATTCCACACTATCTGCCATGGGGAAAAAGGCATCACTTGCTAAGACGGCCCCTTGTAATTTTCCAGCTGCTTGGGCTTGATCAACTGCAATTTTTACTGACCCAATTCGATTCATTTGACCAGCTCCAATTCCCACCGTTTGGCTTTCATTGGCTAAAACAATAGCGTTTGATTTTACATGCTTGACTGCTTTCCAAGCAAAGTTCAATGCGTCTCTTTCAGCTGGTGTGGGTTGGCGCTCTGTAACAACTTGCCATGCTTGGTCATTTTCAACAACTGTATCTTGTTCTTGAATTAATAACCCGCCCATAACAGAAACTAATTCCACCGCTTTTTTTTCTTGAGCATGAAAATCTAACGTTAACAAACGAAGATTCTTTTTCTGAGATAACAGTGCCAGAGCTTCTTCCTCAAAACTAGGCGCAATAATTATCTCTAAAAAGATTTGATGCATTTCAGCCGCAGTCGCTTGGTCCACTGGACGATTCAAAACAACAATGCCACCAAAAATTGAAACTGGATCTGCTTCAAATGCCTGACGATAGGCTGCCAAAATCGTTTTTCCTGTTCCAATTCCACATGGGTTCATATGTTTAACAGCGACGACCGTAGGTTCTGTAAACTCGCTAGCAATCCGGAGTGCTGCATCAGCATCTCGAATATTGTTATATGAAAGTTCTTTGCCATGAAGTTGTCGAGCGGAAGCAATGGATAATGATACAGGTACAACGGATTGATAAAAGGTGGCTTGTTGATGGCTATTTTCGCCATAACGCAATGTTTGCTTACGTTCATAAGTAAGCGTCTGTTTCTCTGGTTCAGTTTCACCCACTTGCGTCGTTAAATAGTCAGCGATAAGCGCGTCATAAGCAGCGGTATGACGAAAGACTTTTGCTGCTAATCTTTTTCTAGTGGCTAACTGGCTAGTTCCAGTGCTGCTAATTTCACTTAATACCTGTTCATAATCACTAGGATCAACCACTGCTGTTACGTCTTGATAATTTTTTGCCGCTGAACGTAACATGCTAGGACCGCCAATATCAATCATTTCAATCGCTTCTGCTTCAGAGATCGCTGGTTTTAAAATTGTTTCTTTAAATGGATAAAGATTCACTACTAAAAGGTCAATAAATTGAATGCCTTGTTCAGTCAGTGCTTTTTGATGCGTTTGGTTTCCCCTTTTTGCCAAAAGTCCGCCATGGATATTCGGATGTAACGTTTTGACACGGCCATCTAACATTTCTGGAAAGCCAGTGATGTCGTCAATAGCAAGTGTCGGTACCCCCGCTTCTTCCAAGACAGTCCTTGTTCCCCCAGTGGAGATAATTTCAAAGCCATTTGCAACTAAGCCTGCTGCAAATGTTGTCACTCCTGTTTTGTCTGAAACGCTAATCAATGCTCTTTTGGTCATTTCATTGTCTCCTTTACAATTTGTGAAATTATTTTTGGGTACCATTCGTGCTCAAGAGCATGAATTTTCTCTGCTAATGTGTCCAATGTATCTTCAGTATCAATCTTGGTGGTTGTTTGGAAAATAATCGGTCCTGTATCAACCCCAGAGTCAACATAATGGATAGTGATTCCTGTTATTTTCACTCCATAATGAAATGCCTCTTCAATTCCGTGAAGACCTGGAAAACTAGGTAACAGAGAAGGATGAATATTGACGATTCTCTTTGGATAAGCCTCCAGTAAAGTCTTGCCGATAATTCTCAAATAACCAGCTAACACGATTAAATCGATCTGATGCTCTTTTAAATGTTTCAATACTTGTTCTTCATACTGCCCACGAGATGGAAAATCAGATGGTGAAAAGCAAACAACGGGAATCTTGCGTTTTTGGGCACGGGTCAATACATAGGCTTCAGGCTGGTCACAAAAGACTAAGCTCAACTGCCCTGCGATTTTTTTCTGGGAAAAAGCTGCAGCAATCGCCTCAAAATTGCTACCATTGCCAGATGCAAAAACAGCTATCTTCATAAGGCTTCCTTAAAAATAACGGCTTTCGTTTTCCTAGGTACCAAACGACCAATTTCAAAAGCTTCTGGCAAAAGCTCCTGAACTTTTTTAACATGCTCTGGACTCACCGCTAAAATCATCCCTAAGCCCATATTGAAAATTTCATACATTTCTTCAGATGGAATTTCACCATATTTTTGAATCAATTTAAAAATTGGTAGCACTGGCCAACTATTTAATTGAATCTCTGCAGCTAGTGAGGAAGAAAACATTCTTGGTAGATTTTCTAAAAACCCGCCGCCAGTAATATGCGCAGCCCCATGCACGAGTCCTGCTTTTAACAATGGCAATAATTCCTTCACATAAATTTTTGTTGGTGTTAATAATTCTTCCCCTAACGTTTTGGGTGCCAATTCTGGAAGCTCGTCCGTTGTTTTAAACGAATGTTTCTTAAAAAAAACATTTCTTACTAAAGAGTAACCATTAGAATGAAGACCACTTGAAGGAAGACCAATCAAGAAATCGCCTTCTTTTACGTTACTTGGAGTCAAGAGTTGACTTTTCTCAGCAATACCCACGGCAAAACCAGCCACGTCATAAGCATCTGCTTCATACATATCAGGCATTTCAGCTGTTTCGCCCCCAATTAAGGCTGCATTCGCCTCACAACAGCCAGCCGCAACACCCGCAACAATTGCTTCAACTTTAGCTGGATTAACGGTCCCTAACGCTAAATAATCTAAAAAATATAACGGTTCGGCGCCTTGTGCGACGACATCATTGACACACATTGCTACACAATCAATTCCGATTGTCTCGTGTTTCTGTTCTTCAATTGCCAAGAGTAACTTTGTGCCTACGCCATCCGTTCCTGATACCAAAACTGGTTCTTTAAGCTTGTAACTACTTAAATCAAAACAACCACCAAAACCACCAAGCATGCCCAACGTTCCCGTCCGTTGTGTCTTTTGGCTATGCTTTTGAATTCGTTCCACTACTTCGTATCCTGCCTCAACATTTACGCCAGCTTTTGAATAGGCATTTTCCATGTCAATTCCTCCTAGTTTCTTTTTTCAAGGATGCTTGATATTGTTCTTCATAATCATACAAAGGCGTTGGATAGTCTCCATTAAAGTAAGCCATACACAGCCCAGAATAAGGAGCATCATAATTTAATTGAATCCCATCAATCAGCCCTGCTTCACTCAAAAAAGCCAGCGAATCTGCGCCAATCTGCTCTTTGATCTCTTCAATTGAATAGTTTGCCGCAATTAGTTCGTCCCGCGTCTGTATATCAATGCCATAAAAACACGGATATTTTAATGGTGGTGAAGCAATTCTGACATGAACTTCTTGCGCTTCTGCTTCTTTTAATAAATGAATAATGCGCCGAATAGTGGTCCCGCGAACAATCGAATCATCTACTAAAACGACTTTTTTTCCTTTGACCACTCCACGAACTGCCGATAGTTTCATACGGACACCTTGTTCTCTTAATTCTTGTGTCGGCTGAATGAATGTTCGAGCGACATATTGATTTTTTACTAAACCTAGTTCGTAAGGAATCCGTGCTTCTTCTGCATAGCCGCTAGCTGCAGACAATGACGAGTTTGGTACCCCAATTACCATATCAGCTGCGACTGGACTTTCGATTGCCAAGTTCTTCCCCATTCTTTTACGAGCTGTATGCACATTAACTCCAGCAATATTTGAATCTGGTCGTGCAAAATAAATATATTCCATTGCGCAAATCGCCGGTTGGACTTCCGTAGTGAAAACCTCTATTTTCAAGCCTTCATCAGAAATGATGACTACTTCACCAGGCGCCACATCTTGAATAAAGCGAGCCCCAACTGTTTCTAATGCACACGTTTCGGATGCGACAACGTACGCCCCATTGTTCATTTGTCCGATGGAGAGAGGGCGAAAGCCGTTGGGATCCAGTGCAGCAATCATCATCGTTTCTGTTAATAAAAGATAAGCAAAGCCACCCTTAACCAAATTCAAGCTCTCTTTTAATTTATCGAGAAACGAGGCAGCAGTGCTTTTTCGAATCAAGTGCATTAAAATTTCAGTGTCTGAATTGGAATGAAAAATAGCTCCTTCTCTTTCTAGTTGTTTTCGTAAACGCTTGGCATTTGTCAAATTGCCATTGTGTGCTAACCCAATTTGACTATCATAAAATTTAAATAAAAATGGCTGAATATTATCCACGCTACCCGTACCAGCGGTTGCATAGCGTACATGACCAATAGCCGCCGTTCCTTCTAACGCATTCAGTTGTTCTTGCTTTTGAAATACTTCTGCTAATAAACCTAAATCACGGTGGCCATCTAATTTCCCAGAATTGTTCGCCACAATTCCCGCGCCTTCTTGGCCTCGATGCTGCAAGCTGTGTAAGCCAAAATAGGTCACTTGTGCCGCATCAGGATGACCCCAAATACCAAAAATACCACACTCTTCATTTAAGCTTTTTGCTTCATAAGACATGGAATCGCATCCTCCCATAAGGCTTTGGCTTCTTTTGTTGAACAATTGATCACATCATCTAACGCATGAATGATCAAACCAGTTTCAGTCACTTTCCCAATATGTTGAGCTTTTCTTCCGATAAGTGTTTCAAATGCTTCTTGATGCTGGGAACTAACTGAAAGAATAAAACGGGATTGCGTCTCCGCAAATAGATATTCTTTTTTTAATGGCAGTGTCACCTGTAACCCCAGTTCGTTAGCAAAAGCCGACTCGGCTAAAGCAACGGCAACGCCACCTTCAGCGCAATCATGCGCGCTAGCAACTAGGCCTGCTTGAATTGCTTTTAAAACTAATTCTTGGTTTGCTTTTTCCTCTTTTAAATCAAATGAGCGTAATTGCCCTTCAATTCGCCCCAGTTGCATTTTTTGAATTTCTGAGCCGTTAAAATCTGCGTGGGTTTCACCGATGAGATAAATTAAGTCATCCACTTGTTTAAACGCTTGTGTGGTAATTTGTGAAACATCTTCAATCACTCCCACCATGCCGATCATTGGCGTTGGATAAATGGCTTGACCATCTGTTTCATTGTAAAGAGAGACGTTCCCTGAAATCACGGGTGTTCCTAGCTGACGGCAGGCTGCGGCGATTCCATCCGCCGACGTCCATAATTCCCAAAAACTTTCTGGTTTATCAGGGGAACCATAATTCAAACAATCAGTGATAGCCAAAGGTTGTGCTCCACTTGCTACAATATTACGGGCTGCTTCTGCAACCGCAATTTGCCCACCAATTTCAGGATTTAAATACAAATAACGGCTATTACAATCTGTCGTCATTGCTAAGGCTTTATTGGTGCCCCGCACTCTTAAAACAGCTGCATCACTTCCTGGTTGCACCACTGTATTCGTTTGTACTTGACTATCATAGGTTTCGTAAACTGATTTTTTCGATGCAATCGTTGGCTGTTGCAATAGGCGTTTTAATAATTCCGTACTATTCGTAATTTCTGGAATGAAGGGCGCTAATTTTTTAAAAGCACGCATCCGTTCTGGTTCTTGATAGGCTTTCTGGTAAACAGGTGCTTCTTCTGCTAAAGCATCTACTGGTACATCTGCGACTATTTTGCCACTGTGAAAGACACGATACTGTCCATCATCTGTTACGGATCCAATCGTTACCGCTTCTAAGTCATATGTTTGAAACAATTCACAAACTTGCTGTTCTGCTCCTTTTTCCACACAGATTAACATCCGTTCTTGGGACTCAGACAAGAGCATTTCATAGGGGCTCATCTGCGTCTCTCTCTGCGGAACTTTATCTAGCTCTAGAATCAAGCCTGAACCTGCTTTTGATGCCATTTCAGCACTTGAAGAAACCAAGCCAGCCGCCCCCATATCTTGGATGCCGATTAAAATATCTTGATGATTTTTGATTAAATCAAGACAAGCTTCCAATAATAATTTTTCCATAAACGGATCACCTACTTGTACCGCAGATCGTTGCTGTTCTTCACCTTCACTAAATTCTTCTGAAGCAAAGGTCGCACCATGAATTCCATCTCGTCCTGTTTTCGCACCTACGTAAAGAATGCTATTTCCGACGCCTTTTGCTTGGCCTTTTTGAATCTCATCATGACGAATCAATCCCACACACATAGCATTGACAAGTGGGTTTCCTTGATAACATGGCTCAAAAGCAATTTCGCCGCCAACGGTTGGAATACCAATACAATTTCCATAACCGCTAATCCCCGCCACAACTTCTTGAAACAAATAACGTGTTCGTGCATCCGTCAGTTCGCCAAATCTTAGCGAATCCAGTAAAGCAATCGGCCGCGCCCCCATACTGAAAATATCGCGAATAATTCCACCAACGCCTGTAGCTGCTCCTTCGTAAGGTTCTACTGCAGAAGGATGATTATGGCTCTCTGCTTTAAAAACAACAGCTAATCCGTCACCAATATCGACAATCCCAGCTCCTTCACCAGGGCCTTGAAGCACTTGTGGCCCTTCCGTCGGAAACTTTTTTAAAACGGGCTTGGAATTTTTGTAAGAGCAATGTTCACTCCACATCACGGAGAATAAGCCAGTTTCTGTATAATTAGGTTCTCTTTGTAAAATGGTCTCAATCTGATGATATTCTTCATCTGTTAGTCCCCATTCTGCATACAACCGTGTCTCCTTGATTTCTTTTGGTGTTGGTTCATTCATCATTGGCTTAATTCCTTTCCAAAGTTTTTAATGATTGAAGCAAAAAAGCTGCGTCCATCTGTTGAACCTAACAATTCTTCCATCGCTCGTTCCGGATGAGGCATCATTCCTAGAACATTGCCCTGTTCATTACAAATACCAGCAATATTCGCAAGACTACCGTTCACCTTTTCTTGATACGTAAAAACAATTTGGTTCTTTTCTTTCAGCTCTTGCAACGTTTTTTCATCACAATAGTAATTCCCTTCGCCATGCGCTACTGGTAAATGTATCGAAACATTTTCAGGATACTCGCTTGTAAACTTTGTGTGCGTATTCACTTTCAATGGGACACTTTTACAAATAAAACGAAGCGAATCATTTCTTAGCAACGTGCCAGGAAGTAAGCCAATTTCTGTTAAAATTTGAAAGCCATTACAAGTACCAAAAACCATTTTGCCTTCTGTAGCAAAGCGAATCACCTCATTGATAATTGGCGAAAACCGAGCAATTGCACCACAACGTAAGTAATCGCCATAAGAAAAACCACCAGGCAACAATACGCCATCAAATTTTGCTAAAGAAGTGGCATCGTGTCGGACAAATTCTGCATCGACGCCCATCACCTCTTTGACAGCCCACAATAAGTCTGCATCACAATTGGATCCTGGAAAAACAATCACTGCCAATTTCATTTAAATTTCCTCCAAAGATAAAATTTCAAAACGATAGGATTCCATATTTACATTGGCTAATAGTTGATCACAAATTTGTTCAATTTTCTCTTCAATTGCTTCTGTCTGCTGGACGTGCATTTCAAAATACTTACCGACACGGATTTCGGCTACTTCTGTAAAACCAAGCCGATGGACTGCTTCCTTAACCGCTTCACCTTGGGGATCCAAAATTGATTCTTTATACGTAACATAGACTTTGACAAAATACATACGCGCTTCCTCCTCAATTAGCTGTTAGTAAACGTTGTAAAACTTCTTCATATACAGGAACTATTTCTCCTAATTCACGGCGATAAACATCTTTATCCAGATGTTCGTTTGTGTTTAAATCCCATAGACGACAGGTGTCTGGAGAAATTTCATCTGCCAGTAACAATTGATTGGCCTTCGTCCGACCAATCTCGATTTTAAAATCGATCAAACAAATATTGAGGCGTTGAAAGAGTTGACTAAGCGCCTGATTAATTTGTAAAGCCAATGCTTTAATCTCCACAATTTCAGCAGGAGTGGCTACTTTTAGAAATTGAATATGGTCTTCGTTAATAAAAGGATCATCCAGACGATCTTCTTTGTAATAAAATTCAATAATGGGCGTCACTAATTTAGTGCCCTCTTCAATCGCTAAACGTTTTGAAAAACTTCCTGCCGCATAATTACGTACGACAACTTCCAAAGGAATCATTTCTACGGCCTGAATTAATTGTTCGTGTTCAGATACTTTTTTGATAAAATGATTGGGAATCTTCTGTTGCTGTAAATGTTCAAAAATTAGACTAGTGATTTGATTATTTAAAGCGCCTTTCCCAAGAACTTTGTCTTTTTTTTGACCATTTAAAGCTGTTGCTTGATCAAGATATTCCACAAAAAGAACCGCTGCATTTTCTGTTTGATACAACTTCTTCGCTTTTCCTGTATACACAAGTGCTTTCTTTTCCATTCTTTCCCTCTTCTCGTTAGCTTCATGAACCCTATTCTTTCTAAGTCAGCTGATTTACATCAGACAAAAACTTACATTAGTTACAAAAAAACAATAATCGTTCGTGTTTGTCGAATGTAAAAATAAAAAACTTGCTTGGAGCAAGCATTTATTAAGTTACGTTCCAAATACCAACAGCCTCAATTTCCTTTAACGTTTCTGATAAGCAAGGTGTTGTAATGGTGACGTGGCCCATTTTTCTGCCCACTTTTGATTCAGCTTTTCCATAGTAATGGACTTGCCAAGTGGGTTTTGACGTGCATAACTGGTAGCTTTTTTCTAAGTGTTCACCTAAGAGATTCACCATAACCACTGGTTGAAGTAACTGGGGTAACCCAATGCCCCAATTGCTAATCCCTCGAATATGCGCATCAAATTGACTAAATGAGCAAGCTTCAATAGAGTAATGACCTGAGTTATGAGGCCGTGGCGCTAATTCATTGACGTACAACTCTTCTGAATCCGTTAAAAACAGTTCGATAGCTAAAACCCCAGATAAATTTAATTCCTCAGCAATGTGTTGCGCCAATTCCGCTGCTTTTTGTTGCACATTCTCAGAAATTCGAGCGGGCACAATTGATTCATGCAAGATATTCTTTCGATGAATGTTTTCAGATGCAGGAAAGCTTTGGTAACCATGCTTATTCCCTGCAACGATGATTGAAAGTTCTTTAGTGAAAGGCACCCACTTTTCTAATTCACAAGTGGCGTTAGCTAATAATTCAGTCGCTTGGGAGAAATCCTCTTCGCATTTTAAGACGACCTGTCCTTTTCCATCGTATCCACCTTGAATAGTTTTTAAGACACATGGAAAACCAATCTTTTCTGTTGCTTGTGGCAGCTCTTTCTGACTTTTCACTTCCGCAAAAGGGGCAATCTTACAGCCAATCGATTGAAGAAACGTTTTTTCAAGCAATCGATTTTGAGTAATTTTTAACAATTCTGTTCCTTGTGGCAGCTTTTCTAGTGGAATGGCCTTTTCTAGGGAGGCCACTTCAATATTTTCAAATTCATAGGTGATCACATCGCATAACTCTGCTAGTTCAGTTAAAGCAGATGTCTGATCAAAGGCTGCCACAATTTGACGGTCAGCTACTTGACCAGCTGGACTATTGAGCGTCGGGTCCAACACAATCATTTGGAAACCCATTTTTTTACCACTCATGACTAGCATTCGCCCTAACTGTCCCCCACCTATAATGCCAATAGTTGCTCCGACTTTTAAAGGTTTATTCAAGTTGTTCCCCACTTTCCATAACCGCTTTTTCCAATGATTGTCGTCTTGCTTGGATTCTTTCTGCTAGCTGTAAATCATCAATACTTAGTATTTCTGCAGCTAATAAGCCAGCATTGGCAGCACCTGCTGAGCCAATCGCAGTTGTTGCTACAGGAACTCCGCCTGGCATCTGCACAATAGACAACAGTGAATCAATACCGTTTAATGTTCGTGTTTTAACTGGAACACCAATGACAGGTAAGGTTGTCTTTGCAGCTACCATCCCTGGTAAATGGGCCGCTCCACCAGCGCCAGCGATAATAACCTTCAATCCTTTTGTTCGTGATTCCTCTGCAAAACGAAACATCAAATCAGGGGTCCTATGTGCTGATATCACTCGTTTTTCATAAGGAATTCCCAACTCTTCCAACACAAGACAAGCAGCTTTCATCGTTGCCCAGTCTGAGGTACTTCCCATAATCACAGCGACTAATGGTTTCATGAATGTAATAACTCCTTCCGCCTTTTTTCACTGTTATTCTAACAATGAGAAAAAGAGATGTCAAAGAAAAACCGAAATATTATAGATTAAAATTATATAATGTTCGTGTTTATCAAAAAAAAGAGTCATCGGAAAGATGACTCTTTTTTTGCTATTTTTAGCGTTGCTTCCTCTTTAAGAAGAAACATCGCCTGTATTAATAACTGGTTGTGTGCCTTTATCAGTAATGATTGAGACTAGTAAATTATTAATAAGTTGTACTTTTCGTTCATCGGTAAAATTAATTTCTTGCCCTTCTTCGATCTGTTCTAAGGCCATTTGTGTCATGCTTACCGCACCTTCAACAATTGTTTGTCGAGCCGCTAAGATTGCTTTTGCTTGCTGTCTTTGCAACATGGAGCTAGCTATTTCAGTTGCATAAGCTAAATGATTCAACCGTGTTTCGATAACCTCTACACCAGCCACTGCTAAGCGTTCTTGCAATTCTTTGGTTAACTCCTCGGAAATTTGTTCGGTATTTCCTCGCAGAGTTACATCATTATCTGAAAAAGTGTCATAAGGATATTGTGTTGCTACATGCCGGATTGCCGTTTCGCTTTGAATTTCCACAAAGTCTTGATAATAATCGACATTAAATAACGCCTTAGCTGTATCGACTACCCGAAAAACAATGACCGCAGAGATTTCGATTGGATTCCCGTCAGAGTCATTGACTTTTAATAGAGAACTATTGAAATTTCGTACTTTCAAAGAAATGTTCATTTTTTGCGTAAATGGAATGGTAATAAACAACCCATTTTCTTTAATCGTACCTAAGTAACGACCAAAAAATAAAATCGCTTTCGCCTGGTTGGGACTAACAATAGTTAAGGAACTTAAAAATAAAATAGCCCCAACTAACAAAATAATACCTAAAACAACAAGAACTCCATTGGTATGACTTGCTCCATAAATAAATAAACCAATTCCCGCAATTAAAATAACTAATAAGCTCGCAATTCCTACGTAGCCACTCATATAAAATGTTTTTTTCTCTTCCATCTGTTTCACTCTCCTAACTCATTTATCTGGTCCTTATTATACACCTCATTGCCTTCATTAGAGTAACTTTTAACATTAATAAACTGATTTTTTCGGGGCTCTTGTAGTATACTGAGAACAAAGAAATCCCAAGAAAAGGAGTGATAGAATGCGCTATTTAAGCAAGGACATTTTAGAGGAAGTCATCACTCAACGCCCCTCCGACTCTTATAAAAGCAATTTTGGGCGTGTCGTATTAATCGGAGGAAACCGTCAATACGGCGGAGCCATCATCATGAGTACCGAAGCGTGTATCAATAGTGGCGCTGGTCTCACCACTGTGATTACTGATGTTAAAAATCACGGGCCTTTACATGCAAGATGCCCAGAAGCGATGGTCGTGGGCTTTGAAGAAACAGTCCTTCTGACGGACGTCGTAGAGCAAGCGGAGGTTATTTTAATTGGTCCAGGTTTAGGCTTAGATGCTACTGCACAACAAATATTAAAGATGGTACTCGCCCAACATCAAAAACAACAATGGTTAATTATCGATGGCTCAGCAATTACCCTGTTTAGCCAAGGCAATTTTTCCCTTACCTATCCTGAAAAAGTTGTTTTCACACCTCATCAAATGGAATGGCAACGTTTGAGTCACTTACCTATCGAGCAACAAACACTGGTAAATAACCAGCGCCAACAAGCAAAATTAGGCAGTACGATTGTTTTAAAAAGTCATCGCACAACAATTTTCCACGCAGGAGAACCTTTTCAAAATACAGGTGGCAACCCTGGGATGGCTACTGGCGGAACTGGGGATACCTTGGCTGGCATCATTGCTGGTTTTTTAGCTCAGTTTAAGCCGACAATTGAAACCATTGCTGGCGCCGTCTACTTACACAGTCTCATTGGAGATGATTTGGCCAAAACCGACTATGTTGTTTTACCAACGAAGATTAGTCAAGCCTTGCCGACATATATGAAAAAATATGCCCAGCCACACACTGCACCTGATTCTGAACTATTAGAACAGAAGCGTTCGAGATAAAACCCGAAAAGGCTAAATGGTGACAAATTTTGGGTTAAAAAGCAGGATTTAAGCCTGGGCCGAAAATCAAAAGCGATTTTCAGCCCAGGCTCTCTTTTTATTTTTCCTTATAAACATTTTTTAACGTTAACGGAGCGCCAAAGGTATGAAAATTCAAGCCTTTGACTTTATCATTTTGCAGGACTGTTTGTTCATTTTGGCTAAGTGGAATCATGCCAGCAGTCGTTTCAATCACTTCTTTTTCAGCCGCAATCAGTGTCGCCCATCTTTTTTCTGGCTCTAAGGCATAGGTTGTGGCTGCTTCATCTAATAATTTGTCATAGACAGGGTTCTGATAATTGCGATCATTGCCCTTGTATAAAGTCATTAGGGTAGAAATAGGGTCTTGATAGTCTGGTGTCCAGTAAATTAAGAATAAATCATAGTCACTTTCTCGCCCAAAGTTCAATGCAGCTTCGGTCGGCAATGCGGTTAGCTCTATTGTCAAACCAGGAAACAGTTCTTGTAGCGAGCCTTGCAAACTTTCACCAATTTTTTTGTAAGAACCATCATCTGTTACCATCAATTCAACGTTAACCTTTTCTCCTAATTCTGCTTGTGCTTTTTTCCAATAACTTTGCGCTTTTTCTTTGTTATAAACCATTAAATTACCTGCTTCTTGACGAAAATCGAGGCCCGTTGTGGGATTCGCCACAAAGCCTTCCGTAATCGCACCATGTAGCGCTTTAGAACCATCTGCAATAATATTATTGACTAGATTTTCTTTATCTATGCCTAAAGCCAACGCTTTACGCAGGTTTTCGTTTGCAAGCGGCGTTGTTTGCCCTTTCCGTTTTTGATTTAAGCGCAAATAGTTCATTGTCGCTGTTGGGTACGAATGATACAACGTATTATTTTTATTCTGTTGCGCCAATTCACCACTTAGTGTAGCCACATCTAATTGTCCATCTTCAAAAAGATTCAATGCGGTAGATGTTTCTTTGATAACCGTATAATTGATAATGTCTGAGCGCACGTTCTGGTGATCCCAATAGCGATTATTTTTTGCTAGTTGCCAGTCCATCTTTGTTTGCTGCCAATCTTTTACCACAAACGGACCATTATAGACGACTTTATCACTAGCAGTTCCATAGTCCGCACCAAATTGTTCGACTACTTTTTGATTTTGCGGGAAAAATGTAGGAAAAGCTAATAAGGACGTAAAGTACGGTTTTGGCTCTTTGAGCGTCACTTTTAAAGTATAATCATCCACAGCTGTGACACCAAGTTCATTGGGTGCTAATTTCCCAGCTGAGATTTCTGCACCATTTTGAATTGTTTCAACGATGAGGAAGCTATAAACAAAGCCGTTTTTAGGATCAATCATTTTTTTCCAAGCATATTCAAAATCATGTGCTGTGACAGGATCATCGTTACTCCAAACCGCTTCTTTTCTCAAAGAAATCGTGTAGGTTTTTCCATCTTCTGAAATCATCGGCAATGCTTTTGCTACGGCTGGTACCAATTGGTCTTGTTCATCTAAACTATATAACCCTTCAAACGCTGCTGTTTGGACAATAGCATCTGGAAAATCCAATAATACAGAGGTGTTGAGCGTTGTTAATTCCGAGGGTGACATCAGTTGAACGGCTTCTTTGGTATTTTTCTGTTTCTTTTTATTTTCATTTTTATTGGTACACCCAGCTAAAAATCCTACCAATAAAATACAAACCATTATGATTTTTAAATACTTTTTCATCTTCTTTCTCCTATAACTCTTCATTTTTTTATGCTCTTACTTACAGAAAGACAGCTCCCCTTTTATTTTGTCCTTTCCACAAGCATCCAGACAACGACCGCTTGCTCCAACCCATCATTATAATTAATGTGCCCCTCACCAGCTTCAATTAATTGGGCTTGTCCAGCTTTTCCAACTAAGTCTTGACCATCTTCTAAAATCGTATGTGCTTCGCCAGAAATCACATAAGAATATTCATCCTGTTCATGGCGAGCATATCCAGCTAAAGGCCGTTTTTCACCAGGTTGTAATGTAATAATGCCCATTTGAACTTGTGCATTTGGTTGGTTTTCTTTATCAAAAAAAATCGTCATTTCTTCTGATTCTGCTGATTTAATAAGCAATAGCTTTCCCTCCTTTTTTAAATCTTGTATCTTCCATTATTCCTTTAAATAGAATCAAAGTCAATATTTTTATAGAAAATTCTGAATATTCTACACAAAAAAAAAGAGAGCATGAATTCTCTCTTTTTTGTCTCTTTAAGCTTTTACAATCCAGCCTTCTGGCGCTTCTTTGTCACCAAACTGTATGCCAACCAGTTCATCATATAGTTGCTTAGTCACTGGTCCAACTTCCGTTTCACTATAAAATACATGGAAATCTGTGCCGTTTTGAATCCCACCAATAGGAGAAATAATCGCCGCTGTGCCACAAGCACCAGCTTCGGAGAAGTCCGCTAATCGATCAATGTAAACGTCTCCTTCAAGCGCCGTCATCCCTAAACGTTCTTTTGCTAGCGTCAATAATGAATATTTAGTAATACTTGGTAAAATAGACGCTGATTTCGGCGTAATAAAAGTACCCTCTTTGGTTATGCCAAAGAAATTAGCTGCACCAACTTCTTCAATTTTCGTATGCGTATACGGATCTAAATAAATGCAATCACTAAATTCTTTCTCATGTGCTTCTGCACCTGGTAAAAGACTAGCTGCATAATTGCCCCCCACTTTAGCGGCCCCAGTTCCTCGACCCGCTGCTCGATCATATTCAGAAACGATAAAGTTGGTGGGTGCTAAACCATTTTTAAAATACGAACCAACCGGCACGCAAAAAATAGAAAAAATGTATTCTTTGGCAGGTGCTACGCCAATATTATCGCCGACACCAATCATATAAGGGCGAAGATACAACGTACCGCCCGTTCCATATGGCGGTAAATAAGCAAGGTTGGCTTTCACCACTTCTTGGCATGCAGAAACAAAGGTTTCTACTGGTACTTGTGGCATCAGTAGACGCGCACAACTTTTTTGTAGCCGTTTGGCATTTTCATCTGGACGAAACAAATTGACAGAACCATCTGCACATTGATACGCTTTTAATCCTTCAAAACATTGTTGGCCATAATGTAGAGCAGGCGAACCTTCACTAATCGTTAACTGATTGTTATCTGTTAGCGTGCCTTCTTCCCACTTGCCATCTCGCCAATAACTAATATAACGAAAGGGCGTTTTAATGTAAGAAAATCCTAAATTATTCCAATCAAGATTGGCTTTTTCCATTGTCGTAGCACCTCAATTATTTTGATTTTTTATCTTAATTAGTGTAATTGTACCCACCAAAAACTAGAAAAGCAAGCCTTATTCTCATTCTTAACTTTTGTTATTTTTTCTTACTTGTCCATTTCTCCCTCACCAAAAAACCTTGATAGCCGTTTCTTGAATTGCAACGGAATATCAAGGTTTCGAAAAATTATTCAGTATACTCTTTGGTTTCTTGTAACGTACCATCTTGCTTATAGATTTTCAGCTTTGTTTGCTTATTCCGAGCAATTTCTTGAGCTCGTTCAATCGCCTCTTGTTTGTGGGTAAATGTATTACTTGCTTTTTCAGCGCTGTCTGAAATCACCAACCATTGGTCGTCTTTATATTTAACGTTGACAGCCGCCGTTAATAATTTCCCCGCATGTTTATCCTGTTTATGCGAATCTTGTTTCGTAGGATTTGCTTCTTGTTCGAAGGCCTTTTTGTCTGCTGCACTTGCCTCTTGATACCATTTCTCCGCTTGACTAATCGCAATTGGAATGGCGCGATCATCAGGGTAGCCATCCGCAAGCAACGCATTGCCAATATCTATCGCTTTTTTCCGAATCAAAGGTGCTAAATTTTTCATTGATGTAGGATAATCATTCATATTCCAAGGCATCAAAATCTCCTCCTAAAATTCTGTCTATTAATAGCTTACTACAGAAAAGGAACATTTGAAAAAGAAATGATTACTTTGAATATTTCCTGAACCTTCTTGAGAGAATAAGCCTAATTTCCCATTAGCCAAACTTCTCAATCTTTGAGTGTATGATTACTCATTTCCCTTTGAATCAGTTATGATAAAGGAAGAAATAAATAAATTTTTTGGAGGGATTTTCATGAAAATGTCTAAAGTACTCACCACTGTTTTGACGGCAACTGCTGCTCTTGTGCTGCTTAGTGCTTGTTCATCTGATAAAAAAACAGATAGTAGTTCTAGTAGCAAAGAAACAGCTAATTCAAGTACAGAAGTAGTCTCTGGTGCTTCAATTAGTGCCAAGCCTGAAGAGCTCGAAATGGCGTTAAGTGATAAAGGAAATTGGATTGTCGCAGCTACTGACAATGTCACTTTTGATAACGAGGTAACAGTTGCTGGTACTTTCCATGATAAGGGGAAAGATTCCAACGATGTCTATCGTAAATTAGCGCTTTATTCTCAAGATGATAATAAAAAAGTAACTGCTGAATATGAAATCACGGTTCCTAAGCTAATCGTTTCTTCTGAAAATTTCAACATCGTTCACGGGACTGTCAAAGGTGATATTGAGGTGAAAGCAAATGGCTTTACTTTAAATGGTACCAAAGTTAATGGCAATATTACTTTTGATAAACAAGAATACAAAGATTCTGCTGACTTAGAAAAAGATGGTGCCACTGTTACTGGTGAAGTCACCGTAGCCAATAATTAAGTTCTTACCAGACAATTTTAACTAGTAAAAAACCAATGACGAATGTTCAATCAAATTTGTCATTGGTTTTAGTTTGTAAACACAGTGCCAGCATTGGTAGATAATTACAAAATGAACTCACTCTTTGCCATAAGCCTAAATAATTAAATGGTTTTACCTGTTGTAGTTGTGGAATCCTTGCTAAGCCATATAAGCCGGCTGCAAGCATACATAAAATAAACAAAAAGCCAAAAAGTTTTTTATTTTTTTGCGAACCGTATTTACTATAGATAATGGTTAAGACGCCTGATAACAACAAAAAGCCTGTATAACCGACTGCTGATCCTCCGTTATGAAGCGCGGCAGCAACTGTGCCAGCGCTTGAAGTGTCTACGCTGAAGAGCCCACTGAAAATACAATCAAATAAACCATAAGCGCCAATCATTGCCACTACTAACCAAGCACCTTTTTTCGTTTTTCTGGAAAAAATAGCATATATCCTAGGTAAACTTGCTAACATCAACATTCCCGCAATGATAGTTAACCGATTAAAGTTTTCCCTAACTGGACTATTCACATCACCTAATAAGCTAATTACTTCTGTCAATTGATTGTAACCTTGATCTTTGAATCCGACATAATAAGGTGTAAAAAAATCAAGTAAGACCCCTAAAACTAAAAAATAGCCGCCATATTTTTTTAAAAACTGCATCTATTCACCTCAATTTTGATTTTCTATTTACTTTAAGTATAGCATATCAAAAATTCCAAATAATGAAACTTTCTTTTCCACTAAAAAACTTTTCGTCAACGCGAGACGAAAAGTTTTACTTTAGGATTCAATAGAATCTACAATCTTATCATTTTCTTTTGATTCATTTATCCACTCCGAGACAATAATTTTAATGATTGCAGCAACAGGAACTGCTAAAAACATCCCTAAGACGCCGAAGTACGCCCCCCCAATCGTGATTGAAACAATAATTAAAATCGGATTGACATTTAGGGCATCTCCCATAATTCGAGGACCAATAATATTGCCGTCAATTTGTTGTAAAATTAATAAAACTAGTAACACCGTAATGGCTTGAGTAACACCACCTGTGAAAAGCGTAATCACACCAGCAACAATTGACGCAAAAATCGAACCAAAATAAGGAATCATATTACAAATACCTAATAAAATCCCCAAAGTCACAGCAAATTTCACATTCAAAATACTTAACAAAATCGTTGATGAAACGCCAATTATACAAGCATCAAGAAATTGGCAACTGATAAATTTATAGAAAATTTTATTCGTTGTATTTAACCAGGTTTGTGTTTGCTTGTACACTTTTTCAGACAGCAATTTGTGGGCGGCCTTTTCAACAAATGTCAAAATAGATTGCTTAAATACCAGCGCATATATTGAGATAATCAACGTCAAAAATGCATTTAAAAAGAATGAAGAAACATTTTTAGTCAACGTTCCTAATGAAAACAACGCTTGTGTCCATTGATTTAAAAAACGTTCTGGCGACAAATCTTTAAGGACACTATTTAAATATTTTTCAATCGCGGCTGTTTTTAAAATCCCTTTATCTTCTAAACTCATCACAAACTGAACCATGTGATCATAAAAAGTGGGTAAAGAGTTTGCTAAATCTACTAAATTACTAATGAGTAGCGGAACGATATAGTTTAATGTCAAGACAAAAATAAACAAAATAATTAGGTACAAAAGGAGTACGCTCAAGCCGTGTTTCGCTTTTTTTACAACTGGTAAAGGAACTCTTTCTAGTAATCCCTCGATTTTTTTCTGACTTCCACTCAATAAATAAGCAATCACGAACCCAGTAATGAATGGGGATAAGATGCCTAACAAACCCGAAACACTATGGACAAAGTGCTGATAATTCGTGATTAATAAATAGCCAACAATCAGCGCCATTACAAATAAAAAGCGGACAACCCAGTAATTCCAATCAACATTGTATTTCTTCAATCACTTCACCTCTAAATAAATTATGCCTATCATTGTAATTGTAAACGATTTGTGGCAAAAGGCAAGTTTGTCCATTCGTTCTTGATGAAATACACAAAGAAGCCTGACACTTTAAAAAATGTGTCGGTTTATTCTGCAGTATAAAAATGAGGCACTAGACCTTGCTTCTTTTCATAAAAGAAGCAACTTGGGCTACAAGTACGTTTAACTTGTAGCCCAAGTTGCTTAGATAGACTAAATTTATTTTTTCGATTCCACTGTGACCGTAAAGTTATCCATAATGAAATCTTTATCGGCACCTGTTGTAAAAATACCAAACGTAGTGTTTCCTGAAGCATCCCCAATTATTTCTGCTTCATAATGCTTGGTTTGACCATCTGCTGCTGTCGAAGTCAACTCACCGACTGGCTTAAAGTCATTGTTATTTTTCAACTCCCCATTAATGGTCCCAGCAGTAAAGACATTTTCACCATCAGTTTGATAATCAAATTGGACCGTATATTTCTTGTTCGGTTCAAATTTAATATTTTGCGGAATTGTTTGAAGCATCAAACCTGCTCCTTGTTTATGGGCTTTCAAGGACCAGTTGCCTTCTAATACATCTGAAACAAGGTTTCCATTCCAACCATATTGTGTGTAAGGTTCATTTCTTTCTGATAAATGAATCCGTGGATCTTCTACACCACCAGCTGAGCCTTTAACAAACGGATATAACCCAACTGCTTGTGTGTCTTCAAAATCTTGCTTAATAACTGTTTGTTTGTCTGGGTTCATGATATCCGTTTGACGCTCAACAATTCGTAAATCATCAAATTTTGTAACGGAATTGCCTTTATCAACCGCTAACGTCACCGAGCCTTTTTTGGCATTATCTGGGATTTCAAAATCAATTCGCATATTTTGCATATACTGCGGATTTTTCCTGCTTGTATGGTTAATATCTGCCTGAATATAGTTTTGGGCAACCGAATTATTCACTGTCCGCGTATATTTTTTACCACCAATTTTAACAGTTACTGTGGCTTTACGATCATGTGTTTCTGTGTTTAGATACAAACTATATTTTCCTGGTTTAGGAAGATTGATGTCTTGTTTGATTTCGGTTCTTTCTTTTTCTGAACTAAAGACATAATCACCGTTAGCATCTTTTTTAACATCTCCATCACCTCGGAAAACTTTCCAGTTATTTTTCAAGGTATTGGCTTCATTAAATCCAGGATCTTTAAATGGTGTTCCTGTTCCAAATGTCATCGGTTCAATACTGTCAGGTTCAGCAATGACATACGGTGTATTAGCCTCGGCTTGGATGGTCACTTGGTTATTTGTAGTGGCAATTGCGCCTTTGTCAATACGCCCTTGATCTGTTAATTCATATAAATGTAAATTCGTTTTTCCTTGCATTTTCTTATCCAATGACCAAGTGCTGGTACCGCCTTTTGGATTCCAGTGATATAGTTTGTCTTGACCATTGACATTCCAAGGCAGTAGATACGCATCACCTTTTAGAACTTCTGTCTCATTTAACGTAATGCTTCTTGGCGAATTAGCATCTGCTTGAGTAACGGTCACTTTTTCAGCACCGTTCGCTAATTTAATCGTGCCATAGATTTGACCATCTTCTGCTGTTGTAGTTTCCCAGTTCGTAATTTGGTAATGTTGTAAGAACTTAGTTGGGACATTAATGGCAAAAGTTTTTTGGCGATAGGTATTAAAATTGGTTTTACCCACCCAACCTTCATGGGCTTCAAATTCAGCTCCACCTAACAAAGGGTTGTCGGAAATAATCCAAGTGTCTTTTTGGTGATTCCGAATAAAACGAACGATTGTACTGTTAAAGCCTTTCGTTGTTGTACCGCCGTAATCTTTTTCTGCAGACCAATGGTTCCAAACCGAGTCATACTCTAAAGCATTCGGAAATTCATTGGTTGTAAACCAACCGAGTGAATTAATTTCTTTACTTAGTTGACGACTTGCCCAACCTGATTCGCCTTGGTTGCCCCAAACATCAACATAAATATAATCTAGATTCGGTGCTTTTTGTTTTAATTCTTTAAAGCGCTCATAGCGACGACCACTCAATGCATCGGGTCTTTGTTTAATAAAATAAGACGGATCTAACCAATCCCAGCCACGCTTCGTTGGATCAACTAATTCCTCATTAAATCCTTTTGCTTCTGGGTAAGACTCGGTGTCATTAATATGCACACCGAAAACGGCATTTAATTTATGGCCTTCATCAATTAATTGATTCAACGCTTGTTCCCCGCCAGGTCGCTGACCAATAGCACCGTAATCTGGATGCGCAGAATCATGTCCTTCATTTTGATACCCTTTTAGTAAATTCATTTGTCCTAATCCATCTGTTAAATTGTAAATGCGTTTTGATTCGTCTAACGTCACTAAGAATGGGTTTGTCGCCTGACTAGCAAAGTTAAAAGGAATCCGTTGGTTGACTAATTCAGGGACTTTTTCCGCGCCCATTGGGTTATTCATAATTGAACGGAACCCAATTGCCGCATCTTGCCAATCCACCCGATTGTCGTCATTGCTATCTTTTGAGAATTTAACTTTCACTTCTGGCGTTTCCCCAGTTGTGTAATCTTCCGGTGCATCAAATGGTCGATAGGTCCATGCCCCACTTGACAAGGTTGTTACAAAACCAGTCGCCGCTTCTTTTGTTTGTTTATGGATTCGATTATTGTCACTACCATCGACAGAGCCGTCTCCATAGGCGTTCGTCCAAAAACTTGCAGCATAATTCGCCGTATTTAAGAAACCATACATATATTTTTTCGTTTCTTCTTGGCTTGTTGTAGTTAAATCTTGGATAGTATCACCATTTTTATTTCCGTTATTTGCATTTGTCCCAGTATTCATCACAACGCCAGCAAAAGTCGCCCCTTCATCTGTACTATTGACAGAAATCAAGCCTTGATTTGGAATTGAAATTGTGTGTATTTTGGTTCCTTCTTCACGAATATCTGAGAGTTTCATAGCTAATTCTTGGCCTTCGGAAACAGTCAATGTCGTTGTGAAACGCAGACCAATTTCTGGGACAGCTACGTTATAAACGGCTTGATTTGCTTCACTCTTTTGTTTTTCAGCAGTTGCTTTATATGCTTTGCCATCAATCATTACTTGGTCAATTTTCTCGTGTTGGCCATTAAAAATCACTTGATTACTCTGAGGGTCTTCGTAACGAATAATTCGTGGAAATTGTGGGTCAACCACGGCTGTTAAATCTGCAGAAGAGATTTTGTCGCCTTTTTCAGCTTCATTGTCTTTAGCAACAACAATGCTGGCTTTTGCTTTGATGTTTGTATTTTCCAAAGTACCGTCGACTTCAAAAGTTCCTGGTTCTTTGTATGCATCAGGATCGATTTCATCCCAACGGACTGCTTCATTGGCTTCTTTACCAGTATTATAGGTCACTTTTACTTGTTTCGGTAATTTTGGTGCGACACCAATTTTTGTAAAAACTTTGACTGGCGCAATTTGTGTCACTTCTGGCACAATTTCCGGAATGCTATCTACGGGGCCATTTTTAAAATAGTCATAATTGACAATTTTTTTGTCGTACCACAAACGGACACCCACATGTCCGGCTTCTGTTGGAATTTTGTCTCCATTGGCTAAAACAGGTTCTCCTTCGTAAATCAACGTGGTGTTAAGCCAGATAGTAATTTTTTCACCAACATAACGTACTTTCAACAAATAATTCGTATCTTCATTTAATGTTGGCCCAGAAATCGAATCATTCCACGAATTAGGGCTTTCAACTAACCATTTGCCATTCGCGTTATAGCCTACAAAAACCCAGCTATCTTTGGTATTACCACGAATAATCACACCCGTTCGACCGCTTCCAGCAGTGTATTTAAACTTTGTTTCTACTTCACCATCAGCTAATTTAGGGGAATCTAAATTTAAAGATACGGCATTATTACCTGCTGCTGCATCTCGTGAAATCGCCAATGACTCTCCTGCTAATTCTCGATTTGTTTTACCAATCACATCTTGCCACTCACCAATTTTCCCTCCTGGAAAATCAGATTGCCACAATTTTTCTTCTGTTGCGGTAGGTTCCACCATTGATGAGCTTGTTTCAGTGCTGCTGTTTGTTGTTTCTTCTGCAGACGTACTTAATGGTACTAAAATCGTTGCGCTTGCCAATAGTGTCAATGTACTAAATCGTTTTATTTTTCCATGTTTCATCTGATAAATCAGCCCCCTAACATTTTTGAACACGCTTTCATTATTAACAATTAAAGGGGCGTTCCAAAAATAAATTCTTTTATTTTTGGAACGTCCATCTCTAAATCATTCTCTTAAAAACTTTGATTACTTACGACAACAAGTCAGAATTATTCATCCTCGTCATCTACTGCAACATTTAGCAGCAATTCGTTGACTTTCACAATACTTTCTGCTGATTCCTTAACATAGTCACCTTCGATCGCTAATAAACTTGCATTTACATAGCTGATAACCATCGGTAAATTCATTCCAGTATATAAGTCAAACGAAGCACCTTGCATAATTTTTTTAGATAATATATTACACGGTGTCCCCCCTAATAGATCAGCAAAGACAACAAAATCTTCTAACGATTCCGTAATCGCTTCAAATTTTTCTAAAAAGTCAGCTTCACCTTCTTCTGGTAATAAAGCAACAGTGGAAATTGTTTCTTGCGGTCCCATAATCATCTCCGCACTTTTTTTCAATTCCTCGCAAAAACGGCCATGACTTACTAAAACTAAATGTTCACTCATCGATTTTCTCCTGTCTTACTTATTTTGAAATAACACCTAACGCAGACAATGCGACACAGACAATTAATACGATAAAAATGGCTTTAGTAGATGTCATATTCTTTTTACCTAGCATCCAATAAACGCCACCGACAATTCCTGCAGGAAGTAGACGTGGTAAAATCATATCCAAGTTATTTTGCATGTTAAGTGTTACATCCCCAATACTTGGTGCCCATGATAGTTTGACATTAACCATCGTTGCCACTAAAGCGCCAACCATGAAGACCCCTAGTAAAGTTGCAGCGTCTGTTAAGGCAGTTAAGCGGTGTTGCATAGTTGTCACCAAAGAAATTCCTTCGCGATACGCAAATTCCAATTGTTTCCAACGGAAGACCATCACGGCAATTTGAGCAACAATCCAGATAAAGATACCAGTTGGGTTGCCATTAATCGCCATGTTGGCAGCTAGCGCCCCAAAAATAGTTGGAATTAAAGCTGCGAAAATTGAATCCCCAATTGCTGCAAACGGTCCCATTAAACCAGTTTTCAAACCTGAAACTGTTTGTTTTCCAGCAATGCCTTCTTTTTCTTCAATGGCCAAATCGATCCCTGTAATAATCGTATTAAAGAAGTTTGAAGTATTGAAAAATTGCGTGTGTGTTTTCATCACTTCTTTTAATTCAGGCGTATCATCCCCATAAATTTTACGCAATTGTGGCAAAATCGTATACAAGTAACCTGATCCTTGCATTCTTTCGTAGTTCCAACCTAATTGGAAAGTAAACAAGCTTCTGCGATTAATTTGTTTAAAATCTTCTTTCGTCAATTTATAATTAGATTTCGTCATCTTCAATCTCTCCTTCGTCTGAATCATTCGCTGCATGTTCTTTTTTGGCTGCTGGCCCACTCGGAATCATTTGACCATTTTTGTAGCTAATTGCGGCTAAAGCGAAACCAATTAAAGCAACTGCTAACATTGGTAATGCGTTAAATACACCACTGAAGTCTTTCACAACGCTCGCAACAGATGTTCCTAAAAGTTGCATGTTTGTAAAGATTGTTCCTAGTAAAGCAGTTACAGTAAAACCAAGAATTAAATAAGGGAAATGTTTTTTCACTGGTAAGTAACGTAGTAAAATTGCAAAACCGACCGCTGGTAAGACCGCCCCAGCAACAGACAAGCCATCACCTAACCATTTCAAATCGCCATTTAGGACAGATACAACTTTTTGTACTAAACCACCACCAAAAGCAAGTGCTAAGAAGACTGGAATCATTCGAGAAAGAGACCAAGGTAAGGCACCCATTAAGAAGTTACGTTCAATTCCTTTATAGTTCATATCTTCGACCATTTTATCAATCCGATGTGCAAAGTAGGTATTCGCAAAACGAGCCAAAATGTCTAATTGAATCATTAAACTAGCAACTGGTACTGCAATAGCAGCGATTGCTTGTTCAGGGTTCATTCCTAAAGACACAGAAAATGCTGTGGCAAGAATCGTGCCTGAGTTAGCATCAATTTTGGAAGCACCCCCGAAAGTCCCAACTCCTAATACAGTTAATTGCATACTTCCACCAATAATAAGTCCTGCTTTAATATCCCCCATCACTAATCCTGCAAAAAGACCTGCAAACACTGGCGCACTTAATGAAGAATAAATTTGTAATTCATCTAAAATTTGGTATCCTGCGTATAATGTTAATAATAAGATCTGCCACCATAAGATATTCATTTTTTGTTCCCTCCTATTTTGTTATCAAACTCATAAAGTCTTCCGCTTTGTCACTTGGCACCATTTGAGCAATCAGATGGACGCCTTTAGCATTTAACTCTTTAAAAACCTCAATATCTTGATCGACCACATTGATTGACTTAGTAATCGACCGTGTTTCGTTTGTTTGTGACATGTTCCCAACATTGATTTCTTTAATCGGCACCCCAAGTTCTACTAGTTTTAATAAACGATCTGGTTTCCGTACCACAATTAGTAAACGTTGTGAGTCGTATTTTCCTGCTAAAATATTTTGAGCAGCTTTTTCAACTGGTAACACGCTTAGTTTCACGCCAGCTGGTGTTGCTAATTTTAAGCCACTTTTTTCAATGGCATTCCCTGCAACCTCATCATCAACGACCATAATTCTGGAAATATTCAATTTTGTCGCCCATAAATTTGCCACTTGTCCATGAATCAAACGTCCATCAATTCTTACGCCAATAATACTCATTGTAATCCCTCTTTCATTTCTTTATATAGTGGTTCTTTTACTAACTGAATTTCTGGTTGGTACGTTCCTTCCGTTTCAAAAATGAC
The DNA here is from genome assembly GCF_040888205.1 of Enterococcus sp. C102(2024). Taxonomy (NCBI): domain Bacteria; kingdom Bacillati; phylum Bacillota; class Bacilli; order Lactobacillales; family Enterococcaceae; genus Enterococcus; species Enterococcus sp. C102(2024). Next base: position 740,424 of record NZ_JBFOHH010000001.1, read on the forward strand.
GATCTCATTTTGCCCTTCTTTTAATAATCCTTTGGGAATATATAAGGAAAGCGTCGGACCAACATTCCAGAAACGACCAAGATTGGTTTGGTTAACAAAAACAATTCCTTTGCCGAATTTAGAAACATCAATAAATGTATCTTTCACTTCTGCTAACTCCACATGATACTGGTAAAAGCTTGGTTGATCAGGTTGCCATTCTCTTGAATAGTCTACCTGTTCACAGCTTGTCATAGGTAAACAATATTGTTGCCATTGCGTCATAAAATGTAAATCTGCCATGACACCCGTTCGAATCCCTTTTTTCTGAGTATCTGCAAATAATTTGTGCCCGTAATTGACACGACCCATATTTTCCATTAAAACATCGATTTGATTATTCTCTTGCGGCAGTGTAACGTAAATATCTTCGCCGATTTCCGTTTGATATTGCGTTGCTTGATGTATCTGATTGACAAATAATTGCAGACGATCACGACCGTCAATCACTCTTAGCTTCTCTTCTGCAGCATCTTTTTCAATGCTTGTTCGGTAAAGAAGATAGCCTGTATTTTGTCCTAATTGTTCCATGGTTTGCGGATAAACGCTAATTACTGGCTGACTAATCGTTTCTAAGGTTGCAAACAAACTCACTTTGTTGGTTAAAGGAATTGCTGTTTGCGCAAAAGATTCTTTTACTAATGGCTCAGCTTGTGGTAACGCAGGATACTCCTCGTGAAGCATTTTTTGTAACGCAAAATACTTTTCGGTTGGGTTCCCTTGTTCATCAAGTGGCGCATCATAATCATAGGAAGTGATTTGTGGTAAATCAATGGTTCCTCGTGCGGAGCAGCCATTCATAAACCCAAAATTGGTGCCGCCATGAAACATATATAAGTTGATACTGCCTAATGCTAATGCTTCTCTAACTGATTCAGCCAATTCTTGCGGATCTCGTTTAATAATTGGCTCTTTCCAACGATTAAACCAGCCATCCCAAAATTCCATACACATTAACGGCCATTTTTTACCATGTTCTTCAAAAAAGGCTTGCATCATACCGAAATTTTCTTTGGCTTTTGAGCCAAAATTCCCAGTTACTAAAATATCATCTTCAATCATGCTGCCTGCCCGCAATGTTGCGCGCCATGGCCCGTCAGAAGTAAAAAATGGTGCTGTCACGCCACGTGCAATCATCAAATCGCGAATCGCCCGTAAATACGCTTTTTCTTCGCCAAATGAACCATATTCGTTTTCGATTTGTATCATTAAAATATTGCCACCGTTAGCAAGTTGATGCGGAACAATTTTTTCCATTAAAACATCATAATATTCCGCGACATGCTTCAGATAGGTTGGATTATTCGAACGCATTCGTCCTGGTTCATTTAATAGCCATGCTGGAAAACCGCCAAACTCCCATTCTGCACAAATATAAGGAGACGGCCGCACAATCGCATATAGTCCAAGTTCTTGTGCTAATTTTAAAAAGCGCTCCAAATCTAATATTCCCTCAAAATGAAATGTTCCTTTTTGCGGTTCATGTAAATTCCATGGTACATATGTCTCAACTGTATTGAAGCCTAAAGCTTTCAAGTTATAAAGTGAATGATACCAATCTGAGGGATCTACACGAAAATAATGAATGGCGCCTGATAAAATTTTAAATGGTTGACCATTTAAAAGAAACTCCTCTTTAATTTCAAATCTGTCCACATTGCCACCCTTTCTAGTAAACGCTTTCAATTGCTGGATAATTGCTAAATAAAGAAACCTCTTTATTTAGCAATTTCAACTACTTGGATGTTCATAAGATGTTTCTTCACGTTCTCTACGTCTACATGCCCAGTCGTTCTTTCTTGGGCATTAGACATTCCAGCTGCCATGCCCCATTTTAGCAGTTCGGCAGCTGGGGCATCCTTGGCTAGTCCATATGCAAGACCAGCAATGGTTGCATCTCCTGAACCAACAGGATTTTTAGCGTGAATCGTTGGAATTTTTACACGATAGAATTGATCGTGATGTTTGGCAATTGCACCATCTTTTCCTAAAGATACGACAATCCATTCAATTCCAGCAAACATTGGTTTTGTTAAAGCTGTTTGCACAGCTGCTAATGGATTTTCTAAAAAATCTTGCTCTAGTAATCCTTCTAGTTCCTCTAAGTTAGGTTTAATTAAATACGGTTTCCATGGTCCTTGAAGAACTTGTCTTAAACTATCACCAGAAGTATCTAGTAGTACTTTAACCTCTTGTGCTTGAGCTTTTTGAACTAATTCTTGATAAAAATTTGATGGTAATCCTTTCGCTAAACTGCCAGAAAGTGTGACAATTTCTGCTTGCTTAATTAATTGATCGAAATTTTCAAGGAAGTTACTGATTTCTTCTGGGGAAACAGTCGGTCCAGCTTCTAAAATTTCAGTTTGATTCCCTTCGTGCAAAATCGCAATCGAATCACGCGTTTCTTCTTTGATTGACGTAAATGCTTGGGGGATGTTTGCTTTCTTTAACTCGTTTGCAATAAACGCCCCATGAAAACCACCAAGAACGCCGGTAGCTATAACATCTCCACCTAAATCATGAATAACGCGAGTGACATTTAGTCCTTTGCCACCAGGAGTTTTGGTCACCTGACTGGTCCGATTAACGGTATCAAGCTTTAGATGATCTAATAGGTAGGAGATGTCAATTGACGGATTCATTGTTACTGTTACTATCACAGCTATGCCTCCCAATTACCCTTCGTTTACTTGAACTTTCGCATGCCAAGAGCTGGCGGTTGCTGCGATGACTTCATTTAAACTTTCAATGTTTTCTCGGCCTTCTGTTTTTAACCAATCACAAGCCGCAGTTTCTCCTGCTTCAACGAAAGGTTTCACGCCATTTTTCCACGTAGCACGGCCACATAAAACACCATTAAATGTTGAACCAGCTTCTTTAGCGAAACGTAGTGTTTCTTGGAATAGCTCTGTTGAGACACCGGCACTTAAAAAGATAAATGGTAAATCAGTGGCTTGACTTTGTTCTAAGAAATAATTCGCCGCTTCCTCTTTTGTATACGCTGTTTCAGCCGGCGCAAAACCTTCTACAAAATTCATATTAACTGGAACTTCCACTTTCAATACATCTACTTTATATTGGGGTTTAGAAAATTCTTTCATCATTTCATTCACTTTATGCGGTTTAACTTTTGCATATTCTAAAGAAGTCGCATCTGCTATTTGTGCATCGTAAGAAACTAATTCTAAGTAAAATGGTAGGTCTTCTTCTGCACATTCACTTCCTAAGCGTTCAATGAATACATGTTTTTGATGATTGATTTCTGGATCCTCATCCACATCATAGTAGAGTAAAAATTTAATCGCGTCTGCGCCTTCTTCTTTCAAGCGTAAAACAGACCAATCTGCTAGTAAATCAGGCAATCGTCCCGGAGTTGTTGCATCATAGCCCGTTTTTTCATAAGCGAGTAACAATCCAGCCTCGGTATCGCGTGCTTTTGCAGCAGGCAATCCATATTCTGGATCCAATAAAATGGCAGACGCATAAGGTGTCAATTCTTTCGAGACTAATTCTTTAAACGTTTCAATTTGTTCATCGGTTGGCTCTACATCTAGTGCTTTGATCATTTTTTTCAAGGCACCTCGTTGATCAATGGCTAATGCGCTAATGATTCCTTCTTGGGTTGACAAACGATCCATTGCCGCTTTTTTTCCAGCTGTTAACGTAAGCATAGTTCCTCCTCCAAATGTTGTATTATTTATAGTCATAAATCGTTACGCCTTTAACCACACGATTCACTGTACCTGTCGGTGAAGGGGTATCCGGTTTATTTCCAACTTTAATAGATGTTAAAAGTGCGACTGTTTGGGCTACCATGATATCTGCTAATGCTAAATAGCCATCAGGTAATAGAGCAGTTTCTGCGGAATATTCAATAGTTGAACCTGAGAAATTACGTTTGCCAGGTTGAGCAATCGCAAAAACACCCGCCGCAATTTCGTCACCGTGAACTTCTTCTAAGATATCCAAGTCATAATCTCTTGTGTATGGTGTATTATTAACAAAACCAAACATTATTGTTTTTTCATTAATAAATGATTTTGGTCCATGACGGAAGCCCATAGAAGAGTCAAAAATTGTGGCAACTTTGCCGGCTGTTAGTTCTAAAATTTTCAATTGCGCTTCTCTTGTCAAACCAGCTAAACTTCCAGAACCAACATAAACAATGCGTTCAAAATCAAGGTTAACAATTTCATTTAATTCTTCTTCACGGGATAGCACTTCTTCACCTAATTTAATTAGAGCGGTTACATAATCTTGTTTTTGCTCAAAGGCTGTTTGATCAAAGAGTAGTAATGTACCCAAGGTCATGCAAGAAAAGCTACCAGTCATCGCAAAACCACCATCATTGGAACGTGTTGGCATTAAGAATAAAAAGCTGTTTTCTTCTTTTTGGCTTATTTGTGCCAGTTGTCCTTCTTCGGCACAAGTGATCGCTAAATGATGAATTGTTTCAACCACTTGATTAGCTACTTCAACTGCCGCTAAACTTTCAGGACTATTTCCACTTCTTGCAAACGAAACTAACAATGTTGGTTCGTCTTTAATCAGATAATCTTCTGGTTTGGCCACAATATCCGTTGTCCCAATACTTTCGAATGAAAAGGCTTGTGTGTCGCCGTGTGCTCGGAGATAAGGTACAACAGTATCACCGACATATTGCGAAGTCCCTGCTCCTGTAAAAATTACTCTTGTGCGTTTTCCTTGCGCTTTGGCTTGGACTTCTTTTAAAAAGTTTTCCAAAGCTGTTTGATTTTCATGATAAAGTGTCACGGTTTCTTGCCAAAGCTCAGGTTGCTGACGAATTTCACGTGTCGTGATTTCCGCTCCTAGTTGTTCTAGTTCTTCTTTTTCTGCTGTAAACATACTTAACTCTCCTAACTATTCCGAATATGGCGTATCTGATAATGAAATTGGTCTGCTCGTGCCACACTCAACGTAAATTCAATAATTTCATTTTTCATGTTATATGTCTGGCGTGCTAAATGAAGGACTGGCGCTCCTTCTGGAATCATCAATAATTTGGCATCTTCTTTTGACGCAATGCTAGCGTATAATTCTTCATCAGCTAAACGAACGGTTTGCTTAAAATCTTCCGAAAACAAATCATATAATGGTTTGCTACGTAGTAATTGATCCGTGAGTGATAAGAAAAATTTCACAGGCAAGTATGTGTCTTCAACCATTAATGGCTCGTTATCAGCAATCCGCAACCGACTTAATTTAAAAACTGCCTCTCCTAACGACAGATTCAAATGCTGACAAATAAATTTATCCGCTTCCAATTTTTCGAAAGATAATATACGGGTATGTGGTTTTCGGCCCAGCCCTTTCATTTGTTCTGTAAAACTATATGCGCCAGCTAAATCAGCGGCCTCTTTTTTTATATCTGAAACAAATGTTCCTTTGCCATGACGACGATAGATGGAACCTCTATTTTCTAGTTCTTGTAGCGCTAACCGGACCGTCGTCCGACTCACTCCATATTGTGCAGTCAATTCACGTTCAGAGGGCAACTTGTCATGAGGAATCATGCATGTTTCGATTCGTTCCTGCAGTAAATCGACAAGTTGATGATACAAAGCTTTGTTTTTAAAGGCATTTTCCATAACTTTCTCCTTTACCCTAACTGGTTATAACCACAAACCAATAGTACGGTGGTTTTTTTTATTTTGTCAATAAAAAGTATTAATAAATATCTTCATACCGCTATAACCTTGAAATGATAACGTTTACATTTTTTTATTTTTCTTTATTGTAATATTTTTTTCCTCAAGAAATCATTTTTTTATAAAAAACCATCCTTAAATATGATACCAGTTGCTGGCTTTATTTTAAATAGACAAAAAAGAGTATGAGACAAAAATCACTTTAGATTTTTGTCTCATACTCAAAATCTGAAAAACAGTTCGATCCCGACTTCTTCATTTCTATTGTTTGGTTCTGGCAACAACTAACAAGTAACTGATTTTACGAAATCCATGACAATATTCATTATTGAGCATATTCAATCCTTCTGCTAATTTTCGTATAAGATAAATATTGATTGAATGTGTTGACACAACGAAAGGCCGTCCTATTCGCATATTGATCATAATAACGCTTGGTATACCACTGAAATTCTTTCGTCCAAGGTTTGACATGGCCAGTAAAGTGGATAATGGATGGTGCTCTTCTCGTTTCTTCATATTGTCTTTCTCCAAAAATAGTCGGATGTTTTTTCGCTTTTGACAGAATATAACCTTGGGCATTCCACTTAGGATGTAACTGGGTCCAACGGTCGTGTAAAACCGCATTCAATGCATCTTGATCATGGAAACGTAATTTATCTGGATTTTCTTCAATAAATCTTAAGACTTTAGTGGTTACATCTAAATTCAACCACTTTTTAACATCGATTAGCAACAAGCCTGAGTTAAAATAACACATAGATTCTGCAGGAATAGCCATTTTTTCCAAACGTTGATGGAACCCTGCATCTTCAACAGCGGCGATGATATTTTCACCTAAATCTACTGTCCATAATTTTGCGACATCATCTAAGGCAATCATGTCACAATCCATATACAACAGCCGTTCGATCTGGCTTCCTCTAAACAGCTCTGGAATAGCAATCCTGTAGTAAGCTGTTTTGGGAATTCGCTCACTGGTTACAACATTTTTGAAAAAATGGGGGTTGATTTTTAAAAATGTTAACTCTGCATTGATTTGGGTATGTTTAATCGTAAAATACAGTAGTTGCTTGCTTTCAAAATTAATATTGTCATCAATCACATAAAAATGAACAGCTGCCGCTGAAGGACTATTTTCTAAAATTGAAACAAACATAGCAGCAAGATGCGGCACAAAGTTGGTATTGCAACAGGAGACAATCGCTAATTCTTTTCTATTTTCCATTTCTTGCACCTACTTTCTTTAACTTGTTTAGATAAAGAGCTGTATAAGGATGATTTTCTAACGTATTCCAGGGTTTATCGTGACCAGTAAAATGAATAATCGCTGGCTCTTGATTTCCCGCTGTATATAATTTTTGATAGGCTTCATTAGGCGCTTCATGACGATTAAAAACTAAAGACGTCTGCATATTCCATCTTGGTTCTAGAGCTAGCCAATCTTCATAAAGAACAGCGTTTAAAGCATCTTGATCATGATAAACTATGCGGTCCCCATTTTCTTCTAGATACTGAATTGTTTTTTGAGTGATTGCTTTCTCGTTCCATCGGTCAATATCAATAATCATGACTCCTGAATTAAAATAATAATCGGAGGAATGGATGCCCAAACGTTTCAAGGCATATGCTTGACCAGGATCAATAACCGCACCAATCGTTTGGTTCACTAATGGCGTATCATACAACTGGACAATGTCATCTAAAACCAGCGTATCTGCATCTAAATAAAGAACCTTTTTATAGCTATATTTTTGTAAAAGTGACGGTAAAGAAATGCGTAAGTATGCGGTCGTTGTAATATGATCACTCACTAAAAAATTTTGATAAACTTCTTTGTCTGCTGTTAGAAATTCAACAGTCGCACTTTGTGAGTTACTACTAACCGTTTCTCGGAGTGCTTTTTTGCTAGATAGCGACAGCCCATCATCAATCACATAAAAATGAACAGGTCTCTCCGCATGACAATTTTCTAAAACAGTTGTCATCATTACATTCAAATAAGGAGCATAATTTTCGTCTGAAGCTGTCACAATTGGCACAATCTTCTGAGTTTTTCTCATCAAAACCACTCTCCTCTTTTATTTTTATAGCTAAGTTCCTATTCAGAATAGGCCCTGAAAAACTTATCTGCAAATTATATGCTCATTAATTTATAATATAATTATAATAAAAATATATTTTATGGCTATAAAATAATATTTATGAGGGAACAAAAATAAATAATAGACCTCTAATTTAGGGATATATTAAGAAAAACCAAACTTACTTAATACTATCACTACTATTTTTTTACTTCGGATAAAAAAACTGACTACTCAGTTAAATAGTCAGTTTTTTGTTTAATAATCTTTAGAAATATTCTCATTTTTAAGGTTTAACTTCTGATAACCGCCATCTAACATTTCCTGAGTATCGTCCTGGTACAACCTTTAAAGGATCAGCTTTAAAACGAAAATAGAGATCATAATCATTGAGACTTTTAGTTACATCCTTACCCTCTACTTCTTGCTTTAGAATTAACTGTTCATCTTTGGTTAATTGAAAAAGCAATGTTTGAGTATTCTTTTCAAAAAAACAAAGAGAGACCTCTTGTCCCCAGCTTTCTAGTTGTTCAACGATAGTTGCTAGTTGTCCGCTTAATTCCCAAGAGTAACTACTTGTATTTGTAATTGTCAACGAATCATTCTCTGGTAAATTTTCTATTTTCATATAGAAATAACCATCTTCACGCTTCGTTTGAACTAATTCGTTGATTGTCAAAGTGTTTCCAACAAAAGCAGTAGGAACTGTAGTTAATTCTATAATTCCTTTGAAATCAATGGCTTGAATTTTGGTTTCTGATTGATTTCCTTCAGCATCTACTGTATACATACCTACGTAATACATTTTTTCAGGTTGAAGCTGTGAAGTTTCGCATTCAATAGTTGTTTCAAAATTCTCCGTTAAATTTTCTCTCGAAAGATGTGCTTTTTCAGTAAAAGTAGTCGTAGCTAATTCTTCTTCTGAAACAATAGGACTCATAAACAGTTTAGTGGACGTAGAATTTTCATCTTCAATTTGAACAGGAAGGTAGGCCTTACGTTTTTGTCTTACAATTTGAGGAGACTGAGCTGCCTCCGTTGCAGAAGAATGACCAATTGTAATTGTCGGCATCCATTTCCCTGTTAGCTTGTAATAATGGGCAGCTGGATCCCCGGTAGTCACTGGTTTAGAAAAAGCATTCCCGGAAAAAGTACTAGAAACAGGAACAGTTAAATCCAGCAGGCTATTTATTTGAACGAGCTTATTTTTCACTTTGAAATAAAGACCATACAACGTGCCTCTTTCAAGTTCCGGCAATGTAATGACTATTTTGTCTTTTTCTCTTGTAAAAGGAAGTGCTTGTCCTCCCGTTGGTTGAGCGCCTGTCCCAATTTCTTGAGCACTCCCGAAGTAAACCTTATTCTCCAGCACTTCAAAGTTATCTGGGAGTGTCATTTGGATCCTCGTCCCGGCTTGTAAACGAAGTAAATCACTTGTTTGTAAATAATCAATCGCTGTCATATACGTGATTTCTTGACTTCTGTCGACAGAATGAACTTCGTTTTGAGGAATCCCAGTGTCTGCTAGCAATTGGTTATCCGCTGATTGTGCAACACCCGTACGTAATTGCAAATCTACCAGCCCTTCCACATTTGTAAATGAAATAGCTTTTGCTTGTGCATAGCCCCCATTTGCTCCAGTAAACCCAAAATAAACACGTTTATTTTCATTTAAGCCTAAGTTATTTTTAAACTCCGTATCCACAGGAATCGTAATATTTAAGGCATAATCAGGAACAGAATAGGTAAATGTTCCCGCTTCTCGTTTAAATTCCACGACAAATTTATGCCAATTACTATCAGATAAATCTGCCACTCCTTTTTCATTTCGGTGATGAAGGACTTTGTCAATCTTAAAAATACCATCTTTTGTATAGGAAGTTTCTGCCCCTGGATAAGCCCAGGCAATATGATGGCCTTTGGAACTTGTATCACGATCCATCATGCCATCGTTTGCAATAAGATTACTATTATTGTTATAGAAAGTGTCAAATTCAATCGCCAAACTGTTAGGAATTGCCCCCTTACTTAGTGGTGTAGAATCTCCTGTGTTTGCCCATACTCCAATCGTTGGACCAGCTTCTGCGGCTATTGCTGTCGGACCATTACTTTGCATAACAAATGTTAATCCATCACTATCATTTGTTACGTTTTCAATATAAAAAGCCATCTCAATTTTAAAATCATTTGTAAAACTCACTGGGTTATTAAACCAAACTGCCCCACTAGAACTCGGTGTTGTATCATTAATCTGAACATAGCGGTGATTTTCAGATCCACTTGGACTTCCCGCTTTTCCTACCGTCGAAATCATCGTTTGATCAATTGGCAATGTCTCAAACGCTGGTTCAATAATCTCTGCTAACCCTTCACTGGGAAGGAAAAATAGACCACCAAAGAAAAGTAATACACAGGAAAGTAAAAAAAACAAGCCGCCTAATTTGTTGGGCTTCATTCTTGATTCACCCTCTTTTTATTTTTTAATTGGTAATATTTCCAAAGCAAGCCCAGAATTGCTAGTAAAAACACAAATAGCATTCCAACTAAAATTGAAAATATAATAGATTCATCTTTCTGTTTGGCAAAAAAGACTGTTTTTTGATTAATTGCTTTCGCTTGAGCAGCAGAAACAGTAAACGAGTCATCGAACATCCAGTTGCCTTTTGAGGAATGAATTGCGATATGAACATTATATGTTCCAGATTTTAAAGTTTCTTCCTTTAACTCTGTTAAAATTGGCATCAAGGAGTTAGGAGCAATTTGATAGTTGTCTGCTTTTTTCGTACCAATTATTTTTTTATTTGTTTTATCATAGACAGTTGTCTCTACGTTTACTTTACCAAGTGCGGTAGGCTGTTTGTTTATCAAGGTACTTTTGATAACTACAGTATCATTTTTTATGACGGGCTCAGTTTTGTCAAAAAGTAAATTAGGCTCAGGCAGTGAACCCAAATCGGTGCGTAACCTGACACCGATTTGGGTTAGATATTTTGCCTGAATCATTGAATGCATTGCTTTTTCTTGGTTTGGGGAAGTAATTGTTTCAAAAGCAAAAGCACCCAGCACTTCTCCAGTAATTTTTTGTCGTTGACTATCTAACTGAAACGAAACTTTTTTACTTTCAGAAGGCTTCAGACTTATTATTTGTTGTTTTGGTTCAACAAATTGAGTAAATGACTGTCCCTGATACATTTCTGCAGTTTCACGGCTTTGATAAGCAATTATGCCCGTAGATGTTGTATAACTGTTTAAAGCACTCGCTTTTACTTGCAATGTTTGTTCAGATGTATTTGTAACTAGAAGAGTCAACGTTTGTTTATTTTCCTGAAGATATAAATCAAAATATGTAGCTTCTGATACTTGATTTTCAGGATACTCGGGTGTCACAGTAAAAGCGGTCGTTTCCGCCTCTACAGACAGTACTTTACTATTTATGCTAAAAAATATGCTACATAATGTGAAAAAAAATAACAAAAAAGTAGTGTTACTTTTAACCGTCATGCTCTCTCCTCCTAACAGCCAAAATTTCAACTCTATTGTTGAGCCATTTAACTTACAGACAAAATATTAAATTTTTTTGTCTAGATTGCTTCATTCAGGGGTATAAGCGTTTGTTAACACCCAAGTAACCGTCCCTCTGTAGCGGCCACTATTAATATTTTGTTTAGGAAAAGTTAACGTTGTGTTTGATAAATCAAATTCATTCGCTGCCAATCCAGTTGTTCCGTTTGCACTAGCGACAAGTGTCGGCTCAGTCGTGCCAGCATCAATTGTTGTCGTAGCAGTAACTGTCGCATCACCTTTTGCACGTGTGGTTGCTAAATTCAATTTCGCAGATTGTAATTTTACGTTATTTTCATTTTTAATATCTGATAGTTTTAACGACAACATCCAGCCGGATTCGTTTGGCCCTCGATAATCAGATACTTTCGTTATCTCTGGTGTTCCAGTCAATGTTTGATCAGATTCCGCAACATCTTGAATCGTTAGCTCTCCAAAATTAAAGTTAGAAACTGCATCTAAATTTAAGATTCCTGGTTGAATTGTCAAAGATGCTTCACTTGTCAATTCAGCTGTTGGGTTCGCTTCAGCGGCATACGAATTGATTGCTCCATCTCCCAAAGTCACTCCCAGTACTGCTATTGTTGATAAAATACTTTTTTTCATCCTATCCCATCCTTTTTAAAATTTTCAAAAAATGACCTTAACCATCTAAAAGATAATTAGCCTGAATTGGAGCATAACACAAGATGTTTTTCCTTTTAAAAAAAGATGTACTATAAGTCATTTTCATTAGAGAAAGACCTTTCTATGATGGTATAATAGGGAAACAGAAAGAAACTTTCAGAGACCAAGGAGGAAAACTGGCGTGTATGGTCAAACAATCAGAAAAATTCGAAAAGACAAAGGGTTAACTCAAAAAGATGTTTGCCAAGGAGTTGTGACACTGAGCTATTACAGCCGAATTGAACGAAACATTAGTACCCCTACCATCGATATATTTATGGAGATCATAAAAAATTTGAATGTTCGATTAGAAGAATTTATGTATATTCACAATGACTATCAGAAAGCTTTAAAAGATCAGACTTGGTTTGAGATTACCGAACTTTATCATGCAGGAAATATGAAAAGTCTCGAGGACTATAAAACAGCGATTTTAACTGGAAAACTGCCACACGAAGAAGAAATTACGATTCAATTAATTAACCTGTTTATTTATCGTTTGGGTGGCAATGTCGTCGCCGAAAATATAGCTAATATTGTTCAAAACTTGATGAACTTAGAAAATTGGACTAGTAGGGAAGTCACGATGTTCATTACGATTATGGACGAAATTCCTATCGAAACCTTGTTAATTATTGTCAATCGATTGCTCAAAAAAAGAAATCTTTATTCTGCTTCTGATGGCTACAATTCTCCATATAGCAAAATACTCATCAATACCATCCTTCTCTGTGTAAACAACAAGTATCTCAACGAAGGGCTAAGTTATTTGAAACAGTTTCGAGAAATGTTAGAAATTCGAGATTTATACGGAAAAACAATGGCTTTATTCTTAGAAGGATTGCTTTGCTATGCCAAAGGAGCACAACTTGCGGGTACAAAAAAAGTTAGTGAGGCCTTTCAAATTTTTCATTTATTAGAGATGGATAATTTTTCTCGCAAATACCAGCAATACTTTGAGTATATTAAAACTATCTATTAATAGGTTCATTTTTGTGACTTTTACAGTATTTACTATTGTCTCTAAAAAAACTATTATAAAAGCGAAGGACAAAAATCTAAAATGATTTTTGTCCTTCACTTCATACAAGATCCTTTTTCCCTTACAAAAGTTATCCTTCTTAAATGATCTATGGCGTAGTCGGATAATTTTGGACTGTCGTTTGATTGCCATTTTGACTAAACAAGCTGGTTGATTGTGCATTTTTTTGTTTTTCTACTTCTAAGACTTTGTTTTTTTCAAAAGCCACATCATAGTTGTAGTCCTTTGGTTGCACTTCTTGGAATCCTTGTGGTTTATAAAAACGTAAAAGGTTTTCCTGATTTAATTTGTCAGATAAACTTAACGATTTTTTCACCCAATCGTTATCTTTCGTGACTTCTGCTTTTAAATCTGCTGGAACTTGGTCTAATTTTTTTCCTTGATTATTGTAGATTTCCCCACCTAGATAAGAAAATTGAGGCGTTACAAAATCGCCATTTCTAAAAGGAACCACTTGTTTATATTGAGGAGATAAAAGGTCCGTGCCAAAATGGATATAATTTTTATCATCGACACCTAAAAGATGGTACAGTGTCGGTAAAACGTCAATTTCTCCACCATATTCGTGCATGATTTTCCCTTGCGTATAGCCTGGCATGTAAAACATCAAAGGTACTCTTTGCAATTGCGCATTGTCATAGTTTGTCCACGTTTTTGGATCGCGGTTGAAGGCTTTACATAAGTCCTTGTTGTTCGCATCTGAAATACCGAAGTGGTCACCATAAATAACAAAAATAGAATGATTGTATAAACTTGTTGTTTGCAAGTAATGGAAAAATTGTTCTAGCGATTGATCCAAATAGTGCGCTGTTCGAACATAATCATCCACAATCGAATTGCCTGTGTTCAATTTAGGAAACGGGAAGTTTTGGTCATCCGTATAATAAGGGGTATGATTGGTCACAGTTAAAAACTTCGCATAGAATGGCTGCTGTAAATGCTCAAGCTCACTAGCTGATTCACGCAACAATTGTTTATCTAAAATACCGTAACCTAGCATTTTGTCATCTTTTGAAAAATATGACCGATCAAAAAAGTATTGATATCCTAAGTTTTTATACACATGGTCTCGATTCCAAAAACTCCCCACATTTCCATGGAAAACAGCGGTTGTATAGCCTTTTTGTCCTAAAACTGCGGGAGCCGCTTCGAAAGTATTGTCTGATCCTAATTGTGTAAAAAGAGAGCCTTGCGGGAGCCCGAATGTTCCTGTTTCTAACATGTTCTCCGCATCACTCGTTTTTCCTTGCCCTACTTCATGAAAGAAATTATCAAAACTGATTGTCGCTTTGTTTTGATAGAGCTGATTTAAAAACGGTGTAACCTCTTGGCCTTGGACTTTCATATTAATCAAAAATTGTTGAAAACTTTCTAAATGAATCACAAATACATTTTTTCCTTTGGCAATCCCAGCATACTGCGGATTAAGCGGTAAATTATTTTGCTTGGTAAATTTCATGATTTCAGGTAATTCGTTTGAACTAGCTTCTGCTCTTACCTCATTTGACATGGCTGTTTTGACACCATCGATGGCTGTGAATGCATCCAAGCCAAGATATTTTACAATATAATTACGGTCAAAAATTCTTTGAAGCAATTGAGGACGATCGGTTTCGCTTAAAAATAAGTTAACCGAAAAGAGCAAGACACTTAAACAACTAATTGAGATCGCCAATCTTCTGTTGATAGGTTTAGTCATAAAGACTTGATGATTCCGTCGCTGTTTAAAAGAGTAAAATACCAAAACGAGCAGCACTAAAGTATCTAGCCAATAAAAGACATCGTGGACCCTCATTAAGGCAAGTAAATCACCAGAAATCCCTTCTGAAACTTTTGAAAAGCCAAAAACAGATTGGATGGTAATAAAGTCAGTGAATTCACGATAAAAAATAATATTCAAATATAAAATTAATGTATTTAAAACATTTAAAAGAGTTAAGCTAAGCATAAATGTTTTATGCTTTTTAAAATACAAACTAAAGCCAAATAATAACAGCGTAGTAGCAACTGGATTGAACCACAAAATTTCTCGTTGGAGACTGCCCTTAACGCCCAATGAGAAATCTAGGTAATACGCCAGAATCGTTTTTGCCCAAAAGAGTAAAACAAAAAATAAAAAGAGTCCTAATCGGTTATTTATTTTTTTCATCTAAGTTTGTCTTCCTTTCCCTTCAAAAAAATCTTGATTTGTTAAAAATAAAACCTAACTCTGCGCAATGACTTTTTCGCTAGCGGAGAATTGGATAAATAACTTAAAAAGATAATCGCAATGGCGCAACATCCAAATAAAAGCCATACGTTTGTAAAAGGTGTTCGAGTAAGGGAACTAGTAATAGGCTTTGTAATTAAAAGACTTGGTAGCGCCACCCCTAAAGAATTGCCAATTTGCTTACATGTCACCGCAATGGCTGCTGCCGTTCCTGACTGAGAAAATGGCATTCCTTCAATCGCTGTAATGGTAATCGGTGAATTTAACATCCCAAACCCAATGCCTAAAAAGATATAAATAACAAATAAAATAATCATAGGCGTTGTTTTAGTTACAAATAATTGTAAAAAGCTAACAGCCAACATTGAAATACCACAAAGCATAATAGGACGTTTCGTCCCTATTCTCCCTACCATTTCGCCGGCTCTCGGGGCAACAAGAAAACTAACAAAAGCCAAAGGAATAGTTGATAAGCCAGCTTCCAACGGGCTGAAGCCTCTCATTTCTTGCAAATATAGCGTGTTTAAAAATAAATAACCGTTATATATGATAAAGCCAAAAATAGCTAAAAAAGAAGCCGATGTAAAGGGAATAGATAAAAAGAAGCGCGGATTGATTAACGGATTGTCAATGTTATATTCATAAATAAAGAAAATAACAATGGCTAAGCAGCCGATTATCCCAGTACTTAAAATATCTGGCGCGAAAAGCCCTTTTCTAGGTAGTCCGATAATGGAATAGATAGAACTAAATAGAAAAAGAATCATCAATGCTTGACCAACAAAATCATTTTTCACCGTCTTCTCTACTTTTGACTCAGGTACAAACTTTTGTGTAAGGATGATTGCCGCAGCAATGATCGGTACATTGACAAAAAAGACATACCTCCAGCTAAAATAAGAAACAATCAGTCCGCCAATAATCGGGCCCATTCCTAAGGAAATCCCTGTAACAGAGCCCCACAAGCCAATTGCTTTCGCTCGTTCTAACTTTTCGGTAAATACCTGTGTAATAATAGACATTGCTACCGGATTTAACATAGAACCACCAATCCCTTGCAACATGCGAAACGCAATCAATTGCCCTGGGGTTTGCGAAATCCCACATAGGAAAGACGCTAAACCAAAACAGGCTAAGCCCAATTGAAGGACTCGTTTACGGCCAATTCGGTCTGCTGTAGACCCAGATAACAATAATAAGGATGCTACCATTAAAGTGTACCCATCTGTTACCCACTGTAATGTAGACAGATTCGTGTGAAAATCACTTTGAATGGATGGTAACGCCACATTGACAACCGTAACATCCATGGTCACTACAAACAAACTCATGCAACAAGTATACAAAATAACTTTTTTTCTATCGATCATAAAAACAGTCCTTTCTAGCAACTACATAAAACAGGAAAAGCAACAATGACACTTAAACTTCTAACGACACGATTATCGCAAGTACTCACGTATCAACAGTTCTTTATATTGCTTGCCATTTAGTTATTTTATACTTAAAAAAGTAAATCTTTAGATAGCCAAACTATACACCAGAACCCTTTTAAATTGAACCGTAATAGATACGATTTATCGATTCTTAAGTTATTAAATAATTGAACATTCCGTTCAGAAATATCGAACAGTCCCATAATTGAGCATCTCTTTTAAACAATGAACATCAAAAATAGCCTTATCCGCAACAGAAGTAAATCTAAGCGAATAAAGCTATTTTTAGTAACTATTCCAAAGTAATTTTAATGGCTAAGTCTCTAGCAACTTTTGTAAAGTTGCCTTGATTTGACCAGGTTGGACAAAAACCGAACTGGAAACATTTCGGTATAAATAAAATTTTTGTTTTCGTTCAATCGGTAAAAAGAAGAGTTTAGAATCAATTTCCTGCAGTTGTTCTTTCCGAAGAGAGATCACCGCATAAACTCCTTTACTTTTTTCAATGAGACGAGTAAGCATCAACGTATCGTAGCAACAAACAAGCGGACTTGTTAATTGCAACATTTCTAGCACACTCTTGGTAGCTTCTAAATGATCTAAGTGATGAGGCAAAAATAGAAATGGATAGTTGGTCAAACAGATGAAACCTTCTTCCTCAATTTCTTGTTTAATTTCTCTTGAAACACAAAGATACATTTTTAGTTCAATTAATTGTTCTTTCTTTAAAACTGGACTATTCACATCTGCAGAAGTAATCACAAAATCCAACTCATGATTCTCCAATTTATTCAATAACTCAAACGATGAACCATGGTAACATTCCCAAAAACGATTCAGTTGATCCTCATTTTCTGTCACTTTATACATCAAGGACGTATTTCCAAAACCTAAACGCATCACTGGATTCTCAATCATTTCATGCAGATTAAGTTTCATTTTCTTGGCCTCGTTTAAAATGATATATACAGATTGGACGATTTTATCACCATAGGAATTTAACGTCAAAGAATTCCCGTTACGGTCAAAAAGTAAATGGCCCAATTCACTTTCCAAATCTTTTAATGACGCACTTAAGGTTGATTTACTAACATGGAGTTCAGAGGCTGCTTTGGAAATACTATTATATTTTGCAATGGTATAAAAATATTCTAATTTTTCAATAGTCATCTTTTGTCATCCCTTTTATTCAAATTCATTTGCCCACGTAACCTGTTCAAAACACGCCTCACTCTTTATCAATAGCGTAGTTATTTTTGCTCTAATAAGCTATGTCCATCTTGTTATTTTTCTATAACTAATAGCAGATGGATATGAAAGTGCCTTTGGTAAAACTTTTTCTCGGAAATAGCATGAACATTCGCAACAAATTCAGCTTATTAAAAAAGGCGTCTAGCTTTTTCTATTTTACGCAAATTTACTTAAGAAATTCCATTTCAATTCTTTTCTAAAAAAGGTAAGATGGACACAACAAATGTTTCAGTTTCCATGCCCATTTCCTTTAAGGTTCAGCGTTATCTACTAAGTATGAAGAATGTCAAAGAAAGGTTAGGTACTCCCAATGAAAATCAATTATTTAGGCACGGGTGCAGCAGAACGGATTCCAGGAATTTTTTGTAATTGTAAATTATGTAAGTACGCTCGAGAGAAAAAAGGACGAGAAATTCGTACACAAACTCAATTAATTATTGATGATGTCCTGCTGATTGATTTTCCAGGGGATTCTTATTTACACTTGTTGCAGTATGACTTGTGTTTTGCAGAATTTGACTCTTTACTAATCTCTCATTGGCATTCCGATCATTTTTACGGCGAGGATTTGGCTTATCGAATGTCTGGTTATGCATTAGATGTTCCCAATCGTTTAACTGTTTATGGAAATGAAGCAGTTAAGACGTTTTATCAGCGCGCCTTTGATTTAGAAGGTCGTCAAGACAATACCCGATTACATTATCAGGTTATTCAGCCCTACAAGTGTTTTACTATTGCGAACTATACGATTTATCCCCTTCCTGCACAACATGGAAATTTCAGTGAAGATTGTTTTATTTTCGTTATAGCCGATGGTAAAGATGCTTTTTTATCCACCCATGATACAGGTTACTTTACGTCAGAAATGTTTGAATATCTTGAAAAGAGCCACTTACTTCTTAGTATTGTTTCTTTAGATTGTACTAGTCAAACAAACGAAACTGGCAATAGTCATATGAATTGGGAAGAAAATTTAAAATTAATTGCAGAATTAAAAGAAAGAAAACTCGTCACTGATAAAACGATTTACGTTGCCAACCATTTTTCTCACAATGGCGGCTTGTCTTATGCGGAGATGGCGGCTTTATCTCAAAAGCATGAAATCATTACGAGTTATGATGGTTTAGAAATACTAACTTAATCGGATTATTTGCCTTCTTTTCAGCACTATTATATGCTTTTAACCGATAATTACAAGGTACTTATATCGTAACTTACACTATCTTAAAAAACAGAAATACTCGAAATTTCCCGTGATTCTGGAAATTCCGAGTATTTTTATGGTTCTTTACGCTGCTGGCACAGCGGATAAACGTTTATTTTCTTCTTCATTCACTCGATTAACAATAAAGTTATAATTCACTTCATTTAGTCTTTGACCATGATTTCCTGTTTGCTTAATGCCACCATTGGAATGAACACCAACTACTTCAAACTGATCATTATAGATTGGTGAACCAGATTGACCACCTGTTGTATCGATATCATAAAATAGTAATGGATTTTCTAAGTCTGTAAAGTTAGATGTAAACAAATCATTTTCATGAGACCATTGTGTGTGGTTTTTCTCACCTGGATAGCCTGATATTGTGACATGGGTATCTGAAGATTCAAACTTTTTCAAAACAAATGGCGTTAAAATTTCTCCCAACTCTGGGCCATCTGGACGATCGTTTTGTTTGCCGACAGTCACGACCGCAATATCCGCATTCGGGGAAAAAGCTACATCAATCACTTTGAATTTGCCAAATGGTGTCGCACTGCCATCTCGACCTGGATAAAACCAAGCATCATCTTTGGCATTCGGATTTAATACTTTGGCATTCTTAAAACTTTCAGCCACATGATTATTGGTGACAATTGTATTAGTTCCAACAACAAAGCCTGTTCCTAAAGAAATATAGCCTGGTTTACTGGCAGGGGAAATGATTCTTCCGATTGACGCAAAAGGCGCTTCGGTTGTATCTGCCACTTCTTGTCTTCTGTCTTCAGGGTCCAGTAACGATCTTTTTTGTCGTGAATGACTTTCGGCAGGAACGATATACTCTTCTGCATTTGCAGAGAGGCTAAAACCAGCTATCAAACTTACTAAAATCAGAAACAAAAAAACAGCACTAATTTTTCGTATGGAGAACTTTTTCATAAGATTATGCCACTCCTTTTCCATTTTTATTTAATTGGGGAATTTTTTTCATTCATTGACCAGAACAGATTCACTTGGTTGGTTTACTTGAATATCCTCTTTAGCTCCGATTCCAGCAGAGTTAAAGGCTGCTGACACCACTGAAGCTGCTTCATCGCCATATTGAACTTTTGCAGCAGCAAGCATCGCATCACGAGCATCACTGAATTGTGCTTTAGGTGTTAAGTAATTTACTAATGAGCTGTAGAAAATAGTCTGTGCTTTTTCAATGCCTAAATTCTGGATAATGGTGTAACCAATCCGATTAATAATTCCACTATTATAATGAACACCGCCTTGATCATAATAAGGCGTTCCTTTATACCGTGCTCGATCGTCGTATTGAGCCATGGTTTCTGGTTGTCCGTGTTTACTTGGCGTTTGTAAATTTCGAATACCTGTTTTTCGGTCAACACTCTGAGTATCCGCACCAATTTCTGGATTAGATGCACCCGAAATAATATAACCCATCAAATCAGAATAAGATTCATTCAACGCACCTGATTGTCCTAAATATTCTAAACCGGCAGTATGTTCCGTCACACCATGTGTCATTTCATGACCAACTACATCTAAAGAGGAAGCATACGTTTTTCCTGTTGGTGTACTTGTTTCACCATAACGCATTGCTTTTCCATCCCAAAAAGCATTGTCATAAGCATCTGGATGTTGTTCATCAACAACTGACAAGATGGGCATCCCTCGATCATCAATACTGTGTCGTTGGAAATGATCTTCATAATATGTTTTCACAAATTTTCCATGCGTATAGGCGTCAACAGCATTCTGATTTAATGTCGCTAGTGATGGTGCTTGAATAATAGAATAATTATTTTTGCCATCAACTACTGCATGGTAAACCCCTGTGTTATCCGTTCCGTGTAAAGCAATTCCCGTATTGTTTTTTTCAACTGGCACATTAAACGTTACTTGAAAAGAGTTTTTTAACGTTACTTCGCTACCGACATGTTCCGTTAAATCTTGTTTTTCCATAATTGTTCCATCTGTAGCGTTCACTTTATAAACCAATGATATGGGGTCACCAGTTGGCGAAGAAGTTACTCTGACTTTATAAAATAATTGCCCTTCATTATTTACACGTTTGTCAATAGCTAAAAAGACAAGATCTTTATTTTCCGGATTATCAGAAGCAATAATTTTTTTAACTCCTTCTTCACCGATTGCATCAACCGATTGAATTTTCACTACTTGATCAACTGGATTTCCTGTAACACTTGTTACTGCACCGTTTTTATCTAAATGAATAATCACATTATCTGAATCAACAGTAACGCCTTCCGTTTGCTTTTCTAACTTAAGATGCTTCATCCCCCACGCATCTTCTTTTCGATCTACAACCGTATATTGTTCAGCAGCTGCCTCAGAAATTGCCTCCTTTTCCAACTTCGATAAAACTGTTGAAACTTCACTTTCTGAATAAACTTGTTCTTCTGCTGCTACAAAAAGTGAAGAAAATAGACATGAACTTCCAACAAAGATGCCTGTACCTAAAATGTATAAAATTTTATTTCCCTTCATCAAACGATTAACTCCTTCCCCAGTTTCCTTTTATTTCTTTTCCCAACAAAAGTATTGCTTTATCCTCCCTAATCTTTCCCGTTAAACGACTGCTCCTTTCCCTGCGTAAATATTTGTTGCTATTTTCATTATAGACAACTACCTAACCGGCACTATCTAAATTCCTTAATCAGCCGACATTTTTCCCTGTATTGCCCCTCATATCTCAATACCATAGTAAAAAAGTTGTTAACAAATTCATTCGTTAACAACTTTTTTACTGTTATGATTTTTTTCAATAATTAAATGTTGAGTAACCGATCCTTCATTGAAGGACGTTTGCAAATCAAATTGATCTGAAAAATCAACAATTTCTTTTACGTATAACAATCCCCAACCGTGCTCTTCAGGGTTACTTTTAGAACTAAATTTGGTTTTCTTCATAACCCTAAAATCAAATTCGGCTTGGACACTATTTGTTATCACAAACTCTTGTGTTTCATTTTTATTGAAAATTGAGATTGCGAACATTTTCAATTCTGATTTTGCACTGTTTTCAATCGCGTTATCTAATAGAATAGCCAACAAACGAATCACAACCACTAAGTCGATTGATGTATCAAGAATAAATACTTCTGGCACATCAACAATCACTTTTAGTTTTGCTTGCTTTGCGGTATTAATTTTCATACTTATGAGTGCCTTAAGTTCCATATTTTTCAAACGATTTAACTTCATAAGTTCAAATTCTTCATTATCAATAATTTTTTTGGTTGGTGCAATCGTTTCTTCATAAATTCTTTTGATTTCCAAAATATCTTCGTATGAAATAGCAATTTGTAAACTATACAATAAATTTTTATAATCATGACGAAACATCGCTAGCTCTTCGTTAATGGATTCTATTTTTTCAGTATAAATCGTTAAATTATTCAATAATTGAGTGTTGATACGTTGTTCTTCCAAATAAGCTTCAATGACTAAGCCAATCAGAATTAAAAATAAACCTACACTTATTAATAACTCCAATTTAGAACTATTTACCATGACAAATCCTCGCATAAAGTCAGGTGAAATCTCTGGCGAAATCAAAAACACAAAAAGTAACAACAGAATCAACAATAAAAGTAAACAACCAAAAAAAATTCGGCTATTTTCTAACACACGATTTAATCTTAAAAAAACACTATTGGGAATTTTTAAAGCAATCCAGATATTTATAAGCAACAGAAGAACATTTGAGGCAATCCATAATAATTTATTTTGATAAATCTGTTGAAAAAAAACACTTAAAATCGTTTGCTCCGTGTAATTGATAAACGAAACCATAAGCAATGTAAAAACGGATAAAAATATCGCTTTAAAAATTGAGAACCTCTTTTTGTGAATGAGTAAAAATCCTGTAAAAATAACGACTGTCAGCGCATAAATCAACCAAGAGTAGCCCAACATTAATGCCGCAAACGAACAAAGATTAATGACAATAAGCAATGAAAGTAACGGTATTTTACATTCAATCTTAATCAATGTTACTCGTAAAAAGACAAAAACGATAAAGCTAGATACAAGCAAAACGTTAGTAGCTAATAACGACAAAATCATTTTTCAATATTCTTTTTAGGTTTTTCAGTTTGTCCCATCCATTGTCCAAATATATTGGGCGAATTTTGATTTAATCTAGGCTTAGTTCCCACACCATCACTAACTTTTGCAACTCTTTTTTCAATAACATTTTTAATTATTTTTTTACCAAATTTCATAAAAACACTTCCTTCAATTAAATTTTTTGTTACAGGGAGTATCATCAGACCTTGGATGACGAGACCGTAGAGTATTACTGAAGCAATCTTTTCTTTGACAAACAGACTACATAAAATAAGTAAACACACCCTTATAAGGCTTTGCTTTTTGAGCACGTTTAAATCAGATGGCTGAACAGGTTCAATTGCTGTTCCTTGTGGCGCATACCAATAAAATAATACGACTAAGAGGCAAATCAATAGAATTTTATAAATAAACGGTAAGCTCACAGAAGAATTTTTCAATACAAATGGTATGGCGACATAGATAACAATGCTTTCTAGACGACAGAGCCATTTAGTTTTTGCATGCCAGCCACCTGCGACAGGCCGTAAAAAAATCAGTACGACGTATACAATAAAGGTTTCGCTTAACGTCCCAAATAAAACTGATAAAATCAGAATCATCAGAAAATTAAATAAGCCAGAAAAATAAACGGTTAGATAATACTTTGTCCATTGTGTTTTTCCTGATTGATCTTCCTGATCCATATCCATAATATTTTTTAGAATCCAATCGATTAGCATATCGCCCTCCTCTTCAAGTATTGCACTAAATTATAACGAATATAGCGACTAATAGATAGATAATTCCTTAATTGGTCATTATCCCTCCCTAAGTAAGAAACAGCGCCTTGACCTGAGTATAATATCTTCTTGAGACTGGTACTTCCGTTCCGTCTCTCATAGTTAAAAGATGCGTTTTATAATTTAATTTTGACGCATATTTTTTATTGATGATGATTGATTGATGGACTCTAATCAAATCTGGATGCAGTTGTTCAATTTTTGATAACGTTCCATAAAATTCTCTTTTAAAATTTTTACCAACCATTGATACACGATGATCATATTCCGTTTGAAAGAAATAAATATCATTAATATCCATTTTTATAGAAGACGCTTTTAAGTTAATGATAATATATTCACTTTTTGTCTTTATATCTTCTTTTTGTTGAATATATGCATCGACACATGTTTCGACCTCTTTTTGGAAATCTAGAAAATCCACGTTCTTTTGAATAAATTGAAGAGCTGAAACCATATATTTGTAGGAAGTTAAAACTAATTCTGTGTGAGTAGAAATAAATACAATCAGACTTTCACTGTCTGTTTTTCTGATTTCTTTAGCAACCTCAAATCCTGCCTGGATATGATTGTTCATTTGAATATCTAGGAAAAAGATATTTAGTTGGGCGTCCTGGTGTGCCACTTGTAATAATTCATCTGAACGTGAAAATAAATGGATTGTTTCATTATAAATATTTCTTGAATGTAGGATATTTGTTACCAATGCTTCTAACGCTTTTGCTTGAATAATTTGGTCTTCTAATATATAAATAGCCATTTGTTCACTCATCCCTTTCTCAAGAAGATATAAAATTACACAACAAAAGACAAATGATTATAATGTTCAATCAATTTATACACCAATAAAAGAGATAAAAAATTGATTGTCTGTTAGTATATTCACATAAATTTAGTATAGCGATTTCAGTAGTTTCCTGCAAACAAAAACATAAAATAACAAAGCATCAAGAAAGAGTACTTTGGACTATTCATCTTTTACTAACGAATCATGAGGACGATTGTCTCTTCGTTGATGAAAAACAAAGAATCAACCGCCAAACTGTTCTTGTCATTTTATACATGACAAAATCAATTCATTGGTCGATTCTGGTTAATTTAATTTGTTAGTTCACACATGGATCATTGTGCTAACTTTTTACTTAAACATCCACACTTCTTCCTGTTGAATGAGTGGATTAAGCGCCAATGTAGGTCACGCCACTACTATAAGCAATTACATTAGGCAAGACACGATATGAAATCGTTTGATCATTGATGACATTGCTTTCAGAAATAATGATTCCATCAGAAGTGACCGCTTCAACAAAAGCAACATGTCCATATTGATTATCTGCGCCGGCAACTCCTGGTTGGAAACTAATCGCACGACCAGCTTTAGGCAATGAACTAACTTGATAGCCTAATGCACGTCCTTTTCTTCCCCAGTCACTGCCATTTCCCATAAATTCATCCACAGAAGTGCCCAACTGTTTGAAACGATTATAGACATACCACGTACACTGGCCCACGGGATAGCTACCACTTCGATTGTAATTGATCCCATCATAGACTGGAAAATGCATTTGTTGCTGTTCCGCTTCCGACAGCTCATTTTTAGATTGGATAATCAAACCGTCCACTGTTTTTGGTAAATCAAATTGGGTTAAGTTATAAACCGCAATTAACGAATTTAATTTATTATCGTATTGCTTGTCTGTTGCATATTTACCTGTTAAAAAACGCGTTGCTTGAAGGTAATTTTTGGCTTCCGAACGCCACGCTGGTTTATAAAAATCTTGATTTCCGTCAATCCCTTGTCGGAGTAATTGAACATAATCTTGCAGTGAGTCATTATAGCCACCGTAATCGCGAAACCCAGCGGAAATTGTATAAAGTTGGCCCCTCTGATCAGCCTCTTTTGTTGAAAAGCTAACACTATTTCCTTGGAACGAACCTTTCACGCCAAAGAGATTATAATAAGGTTTTTGGGCTAGTTGACTTTCACCAGAGCCACTTTCTAAAATAGCTTGAGCTATCATCACTGATGCAAAAACATCATATTTTTCGCCAAGTTCTCTGGCTGTCTCACCAATTTTTTTAATAAACGCTGTGGTTTGTTCTGACTTCTGCATTTCAAATGACGCACCATATGTTGCTAAAACTTCTTTGCCATACTCCGTTAATGTGAACTCCTTAAAAGGATTAGTCACTACCAAGCGTTTTTCCTCTTTTGAGTCTGGTTGTTGTTTGGCAGTATAGATATTCTCTAACTGAGCGATTACTTCTGGTTTCTCTTTAGAATCCGATTCCGCTGCGGCAATTAAATATTTTCCTTGGCCAAGATAAACACCATTTTGAAGCGTTTTTCCTTCAGCTGTTTGCCAAAAAATCAGATCACCAGGTTCTGCCTCCTCTATAGAACGAACTTTACCAAATGTCATTTGTTCTTGCGGCGTACTGCCAATGTCTATTTTAAATAATTGTTGGTAAATTTTTTGGGCAAGGAAACTACTGGTTAATGCTTGCTCCGTCAAGTTAAATTCTTTTTTTGTTTTCCCAACGTGTCTTAATGCTTCAGCCACCACAACTGCCCGTTTCTGTTCGCCAAAAGACGACAACAGTGGAAGTTCGTAGCCTTTTAAATTTGAAGAAGCGATTTCATCTACTTTGAGGGACGGATTTAACGATACAGCCTGATTTTCTTCAACAACGTTATTGGTGGCTTCAGGAACTTGAATAGGTTCTTCAGGTTCTTGCTTGGTCACAGGAACTTGTGGTGGTTGCGATTGTTCAACAGGCTGCGTGATTTCTGATGATACCGTCGGCTCTGTAGGTTCTTTTTTTGTTTCAGAACTAGTATTTGTGGTTGTCGTTTCTGTCGTTGAATGACTCGTTGATTCGGTAGTCGTATCGGTAGAACTACTTGATTCAGATGACGAACTACTAGTGGACGTTGTCGATGTAGCAACAGTTGTTTCGGTTGTTTCGGTTGTTTCAATTACTTTTTCTTCCGAAGTAATTGTCGTTTCCGAGGACAGAGCTGTTTGTAGCGAGCTACTTGGTAATTCTGCAGCCAACGTAACAACTGGAGCGACTTCCAAACTCAGAAGAACGAGAATACTTGTTAAAACAAGTAGTTGATTCTTGATTTTCTTTCTTTTCATTCGTAAAAATCCTCTCCTATTACTTACTTGCGGATTTGCACACTGTTTTTGTACAAATGCGCCTTGTAAGTTAATGATACGCTAATTTTGGTCTTTTTTATTTTTGAAGAATAATTTTCCTAAACCAATACTTACTATCAATAGAAAACCACTGATTGACCAGATTGGCGAAACAACTTCATTTGCTTTTGGCAAAGTTCCAGAAGTGTTGGTTTTCGTTGTCGTTCCACCTGCTGCTGTGCCCTTTCCTGGGCTGGTTGCACCACCAGTCCCGCTAACCGTGCCATGATTTCCATTGTTACCTGTAGAGTTGCTACTGATTGGCTCTTCTGCCATTGCTTCAATGGCTTGTGCTAAAACAATTAAACATTTGTCCACAGCTTCTTGCGTCGCATTTGGGTCCTCAACAAGTGCTTTTGCTTGTTTAATTGCTTCAGCTAAAGCTTCTTGTGATGCTTTTGTAAATTGTTTTCCTGCTTTAGGTTTCAAAGTTTCTGCTTTTTGAAGCAGTTCTTTCAACTTTGTTTTATCCGTTTGAAGGACTTGTTCCTCTAAACTATCCAAAGCAGTTTTTACATTTTTTTCAGCAGTATCAATTTGTTCTTGCCGAGCATTTTTATCAGCTAAAATGCCTTCTGCTTGTTCAATTGCTTCAGTTAAACGCGCTTTAGACTCGCTGGTAAATTCTTTTCCAGCAGATGGTTTGATTGCTTTTGCTTTGGCTATCATTGCCTCTAAGGCTTTTTTATCTGTAACTAACGCTTCTTCTTGTAACCCTTCGATGGCGCTAGTTAATTCAGCAACCGCTTCATCAATCATTTTTTGATTAGCTGCTGGGTTTTCCAATGTGTTTTTAGCTGCTAAAAGCGCTTTTTGTAAATCTTGTAACGAGGAGGCAGTAAATTGGTGCCCTTCACTTGGAGTAACTTGCTGCGCTCGTTTGACAACTTCTTGTAATTGGTCTTTATTTACAAGGGGTACTTCTTTTAATTGAGCCATTGCAGTTTCCAATGCGTTTAGAGCCTCTGAGACTTCTTCTTTTGTCGCCGTTTCTTTCGCTACGATTGCTTCAGCCGCTTGAATTGCTTCTTGCAATTGTTTTTCTGTTTCTTTTGTAAATTGGTATCCTTCTTCCGGCTTTTTTCCTTGGGCTTGAGCGATTCGTTCTTTTAAAGCTTCCTTATTAACGGCGACGGGTTGTTCTTTTAATTGTGCAATTGCTTCACGCAATGTTTTAGTCGCTTGGTCTATTTCTTCTTGGGTAACTTTTTCTTGAGCAAATACTTTTTGAGCTGCTGCTAATGACTCTTCGAGAACTTTTTTAGTTTCTTCGGTGAATTCTTGCCCATCACTTGGTTTTTTCGCCAGCCCCTCTTGAATTGCTTTTTCTAAATCAGCTTTATTCGCTACATTAGGCATTTTTTCCAACTGTTCTACAGCCTTTTCTAGATTTTCCACAGCAGCAGAAACGTCTGTCTGTGTGGCTTGTTCATTGGCTAGAACAACTACTGCCTCATCTAAGACTGGTTTAAAAATTGCCCAAGTTTCAGGCGTATATTCTTTTTCGACACGTGCTTGATTTAGCGTAATTAGCGCTTGTAATAACTCTTTATCTACTAGCTCTGTGGGATTCACTGTTACAGAAAAATCTGAAAGTGTGGCTTGTTGGAATCCTTGGCCCACTAATAAGCCTTGACTCATATCAAATTGTAATGGCTGCTCAACAGTTGTCGCACGTTTTACGCGAGTTGTTTCTTTTACTTTAACTTTAAAGGTAACTAAGTCCATTGAACCATTTAACAATTGTTTATTTCCTTGATTACTAAGAACTAAATATAGATTCTCCACATCATTTGAATGTTTCCGATATTTAGAATAATTTTCCATTTGTTTTGTATTATTCGTGGTTGCAGGCTGACCGACAAGTTCAAATTTGCTAGAATCAAAGGACATTTTTGTGCTTAACGCATTAATGTTTTTTAAGTCTTGACCTTTAAGTGTAAAGGTTAATGTATCGCCAGGAAGATAGGTATCCTTGCCATTTTCATTAACCACAGCAAGGGATAAACCGCCCGCAATTTCTTCGACATCAGTTATCTCAATCCCACCATCTAATTGTCGTAAAACATAACTGATATCATAAGCATCAATTACCCCATTTTTATTTAAATCGCCTTTTTCAACATAGCCATTAAAGTCACTGTCCACCGATTCTAAGCCTGTATAGTTTCGATAACTCATTGCATCATTTTCATCAATCGTTCCATCGTTAGTAATGTCTCCATGTAAGATTCCTTCTGTTCCTGGTTGTTTGTAAAAGAGCATCTCACGACCAGAGCCAAAATTACCCACCGATTTTAATACCTTCATTTCAACAAAACGATACGCTTGGTCCTTCGTTTCAATGGTTTTTGTCAAAGCATCTTGCTTCCAGTTAATAGGTTCTGAAAACTCTGTCCAATTAGCTCCATCTTTCGACGTCCGATACTGGAGCTGCAAAATATTTCCGTTGCCGGCATTGTCTCTTGGCAAGTATTCAATTTTATCCATTTGATACTCCGCACCAAGATCAAATTTTAAAGACAAGAAATTTCCATCACTTGGATTAGCGATGCCGGTTGACCAGTTCGTATGCCAACCTGTACTCAAATCTTTATCTGTTAATTTCTTCAATTCTGCGCCTGGTTGTTCTGGTAAATTACTTGTTGCTTTGACTTGATTAATTGTTTCTTTATAGGGATCATCTTGTGTTTTTCCTTTAATCGGTTCACTCCATTCAGAGACCCCGTTTTTTCCAACAGCTCGAACTCGAAAAGTATGTTCGCTTAGGAAGGAAAATCCATCAAATGTTGCTGTATTCGTTTGAATATTTCCGAAAACAGTCCCGTCACGCTCTACTTCATAGCTTGTTGCCTCAGTTACTTGATCCCATTGAAGAGACAAAGAAGATGGTGTTGTTTTTTCTTCATTGATTGCGACATTTGCCGGAATAGTTAACTGGTCATCGACCGTTGTATTTCCTCCGTCAACCGTTCCTTTATTAATGAAACCTTTGACAGTTATTTGAACATCTTTGGCGGTCACAGATTGTTTCGCTAGTTTTACTGATAACGCTGATTGGTTCAGTTTTTCTCCTGAAGCTTCAGAAAGATACTGATTCACTTGGAATTCTTTATCAAAATAATATAGATTTGTGCCAGCTAAAAATTCTTCTTTATTAGCTGCTTGTTTCAAGGTTACTTCTGTTCCCCCCACCATTGCTGTTACGCTTTCGGGCGCTTCTGAAGCTAGCAAATCAAGCGTGGTGCTTCGTTCATCAACAAAGCCTTTGTAACTTCCTTTTGTCGGTTCGATAGTAACGGTCAGATCCCCTTTTTCGTTTGATTTAGGGCCTTGACTATTTATTTTAGTCGTAGCTGATTGCCCAGCTTCATAACTAGTTGAAATTCCGTCATCTTCATACATATTAAAAGAAGTGGCGCCATTTGGATAAATCAAGAAAGATCGTTGATCCCGTTGGATTTCCTTTGGATTGTTGTTTGGATTCGTCATTGGGATAATACTGCCATCTTTGACGAAAACAGGCACCTTCCACAGCGGTGTTTTTACTCCATTTAAGACACGGCCACCTTGATATTTTTCGCCTGTAAATAAGTCAACCCAGATTTGTTTTTCATCTGGTAAATAGATTCCATCACGGATTGAATTTCCTGCCTCATCTTGATTGCCATTATAAATTGGGGCAACGAGTAAATTGGGTCCCCACATATATTGGTATTGAGAATCTTTTGTATATGCTGTTCCTTCATTAGGAAATTCTAAAGCCATGGCCCGTACCATTGGTAGTCCATCAACTGATTCCTTGGCAATACTGTAGTTATAAGGCATCATCATTGATTTTAATTTTAGATACGCTCGGTTCAAATCTGTGGCTTCTTGATCAAAAGCAAATGGCGTTTTCGGATTGGAGCCCCAGCCGTCCATATTTAGCTGTACTGGTGTAAAAGTTTTCCATTGGAAATCACGTATGTTGACCTCTTTATTTTTTCCACCAAAAATTCCATCCATATCTGAACCAACATTTGGTTGGCCAGACAACGAAGTCCCGATATATGTTGGGATATGGAAGCGAATATATTCCCATTGACCACCCGTTTGATCGCCTGTCCAGATACCAGCGTGCCGTTGGGTTCCGGCCCAACCATCTAATGAGACAATCATCGGACGAACTGCGCCGTCTGTTTCTTTTACAAAAACATTCGCGGCATCTTCTACACCATTTAAGCCAAAGGAATACCCATACCCGACCCACGCCACGTCAGTTTTGAGAGCTTTAACACCAGCGACACTAACTTCTTTCGCAATATCCCGTTCTCCTTTTTTAGGATTTTTAGGATCCGCTGGATGGAGATTAGATTGAGTCCAGAGCCCCACTTCAACACCATTGGCTTGAGCATACTCTGTAAATTCTTTTAAGTTTTGTACATCGCCGTCCAATGAATCTGTTTGGCCATAGCCAGCACCGTAGCCGTCATTTGGCAAGAACCACCCTAACGGCATATCGTTTTTCTTATATCGATCAATAACTGCGCGTGCAGAAAATTGATAATTCTCTTTTTCTCCATTTAAAGATTCTAACGTGCCATTTAAGTTTCCTAAATCGCCTGGTTGGTATTCTTTGTAAAAATTACCATCTTCAAACTTAACTGCTCCCGCGGTTCCTTCTGCTACTTTCACCCAATAGTCCCGATTATACGCGTTTAAATGTGCTTCATAGAACCCGTATTCTGGCATCAAAGCTGGTTTCCCGGTTAATTCATAGTAATCTTTTAAAATACCTGCTGAGGAATCATTAAAGAAATAAAAAGTATCAAAATCTGTTCCTTCATGCGTTGTTGTGGTTGTTTGTGGATCATGACTTCCAAAATCATAGTTGCCAGGTTTCCATGTATTTCGAACAACGCCATACCCTGCAGTTGACCAATAAAATGGGTTAGGCGATGCTACTCCGCCATCTACCCAATTGTTCGTATTGACAATCTGGATAGCTGTTCCTTTATGCGTAAATCGACCATTTTGAGTTCCTCCGCCAAAATAATTTTCTTGACTACTTTGTTTTAACGTTTGTGTAGCTTTATCATTTTTAAAGGATAGCGGAGCGGTTTCTTCTAAAATGACTTGATTCTTTTTCTTGTCTAGAACCTTCATTAAAGCGCTTTCTTTTTCGAATATAATTTTTAAACCATTATTTTCTAGAATAAATTGGTTTCCTGAATCTGTGACGTTCGTTTGCTCAAAGGCTTGTGTGCCATAGTCGGCCATTGTTTTAGCCGTAATTTTCGCAACATGCTTTGGATCATTTGGCGTTGGATATTCTTCAAATTTTCCAGTTGGATCTAGATGATAGCGAAAAAGATGGTCGTTTAAAATACTAATTTGTGCTTTTTTTCCAGAAGCATACGTAATGACAAAGTTTTTCTCCGCTTTTTCAATCGCCACAATTGCTCCGACTGACGTTGCTGAATCAGCTACGTCTTCTTTTGCTGTTTGCTCTTGCGCATCAACCACTTGAGAATCCATCGTAACAAACGAATGGAACGCCAATACAGACGAACTCACTAATAAAAATGTCAACCAGTACTTTTTACCGTAAATTTTTTTACCCTGATACTCTTTGTTCATTTTTTCCTCCTTAAAATTGCTCCCCATAGAATAGTTCCGACACAATTACTCACAAAATCCAAAACCCAACAAAGTTTTATCCAGATGAAAAGTCATAACGATTTTCTTAGTTTACTGAGACTGTTAGAAAGTCAGTTTCAGTAAACCCTTCATAAACACATCCTTTCAATAAATTATTAAATGAAAACAATCCATTTTCATCTTATATAAAAATTTTAGTACAGAATCACAATTTCCTGATGAATGCGTTTTCATTTATTGACTACCAATTTTTCACTTTTTTAATAACATAATTATCGTATGATGGTTTTTTTGTGTTTGTCAACGGTTAATTATAGCAGCCACCATTAACAAGTATTAACCCTTGATAAACCTGTTAATTCACTTATAATGATGATTTTATTGTGAAAATATCTACATCAGAAAAAGAAAGACTTTTTCAAAAATCTAATACCTGTTACTCAAATTTAGTCTATTTAAAAATAATCAACACCCTCCTGCTCAGCAAGAGGGTGTTTAATAATTGTTTTTAGTGATTGATTTGACTTGCTGGTGTGAAAAGCAAACTAATGATGATGCCAACTATCAGTACCGCTAGCAATATAAAAATTAACTTTCCAAACCGGTGATAGGGATTGATCGAAAGCCCAATCCCATAAACTTTCGGAACCCACAAAGGAGGCGTTGGATTATCTTTTTGATCTTTATAGGCTATCTTTAAAATCTGCCACGCAAAATACAACAATGGTAAAACCATAATTACCCCAACTATACCTAGCCATTTTGCTAATAAATCACTGGTATGCAAAAGACTGATTGTCAGAATTGGTACAAACAAAAGAATAAAGCTAATTGTGGCTCCCACTTGTGCTTGCTTAAGCAGTCGTCTCTCACGGAGAGTAAGATTCGCAAACATTCCATCCACCCTTTCATGGTTTTCAGATTAAATCAACGAATCGCTAAAAAACTGAATTAACTGCGAAAATCAATGACCATTCGCCCGCGAATTTTTCCTTGTTCCATTTCTTCAAAAATAGCATTAATTTCTTCTGGTTGGCGTGCTTGACAAACAGGAACAACTTTTCCTTCTGCACCGAATTGGAAAGCTTCTCTTAAATCTTGACGGGTTCCAACTAACGATCCGACTACGTGAATGCCATCAAGAACAAGACGTGGAATAGATAAATCCATTGTCTCAACAGGCAATCCAACGGCGACAACCGTTCCTCCCGCACGGACTGCATCTACTGCGCCATTAAATGCTGATTTAGCTACCGCAGTGACTACTGCTGCATGGACACCACCAATTTCTTTTTGAAGTTGTGCAGCAAAATCAGGATCTTTAACTGGATTAATTAAAAGATCAGCACCCATTTCTTTCGCAAAAACTAACTGATCATCATTCACATCAACAGCTACTACTTTGGCATTAAAGACATGCTTGGCATATTGTAAAGCTAGATTACCTAGACCACCTAATCCTGAAATCATTAGCCATTGACCTGGACGAATCCCAGATTCTTTTATCGCTTTGTAGGTTGTTACCCCTGCACAAGTAATAGAGGAAGCTGGCTCTGATGCTAAATTTTCTGGCACTTTCACTGCATAACCGTCTGTGACGATGCATTCTTCGGCCATGGCACCATCAACTGTATATCCAGCATTTTTTACTGAACGACAAAGCGTTTCTCGACCAGAAGTACAATATTCACAATGCCCGCAGCCTTCATAAAAC
This sequence comes from Enterococcus sp. C102(2024), assembly GCF_040888205.1. Classification (NCBI taxonomy): domain Bacteria; kingdom Bacillati; phylum Bacillota; class Bacilli; order Lactobacillales; family Enterococcaceae; genus Enterococcus; species Enterococcus sp. C102(2024). Next base: position 775,031 of record NZ_JBFOHH010000001.1, read on the forward strand.
CATGCAACAGATGCACGATCACCAATTTTTAAACTAGTAACGTCTTTTCCAACCTCCGTCACAATCCCAATTCCTTCATGTCCTAAGGTACAACAGCTAACATCGCCAAAATCTGCATTCTTAACGTGTAAATCCGTATGACAGACACCACAGACTTCCATTTTCAACCGCGCTTCATTATCTTTCAATGGACGCGATTCTTTTTCAACAATTTTTGTTGTTTTTCCTTTTGCTGCGACAATTGCTTTATACATGGTTCTTTCCTCCTTGTTTCTATTGTGAATCATTGAACAACAATAGTATAATACTACTTTCCAAAATAAGGAACACCAATGATTTGCGTAAATTAACGCTAATTTGACAGTTTATCCTTGCTAGACAGCTATTCTTCCCTTATCTCATAGATAATTCATACTGGCATGATTTTTTCTGCATAATTGTCAACTATTTTAAAGGCAGGTTTTACAACCTCATTTTTCCCTTCTTTTTTCCCAAGATATAGCAGACGGTACCTAAAATAACTAGAATTAAAAAGGCCATGAGGTACTTAAGCCAGTGAAGGTTTTTGGCTTTATGATCAACAGAACGCTTATTATACTGATTAGCTTGCTTCTTGTTTATCGTGAAATCTTTTGAGAACGTCCAGCTCCCCTCATGGTTTTTCAACTTAATGGTATAGGTATAGTCTCCAGGTTTAAACGAATCTTTCAGTAAAATAGGCAGGTCAAACCTTGTGTTTGGTGCAAAACTCAGATTATTTTTCTTTTCGTGAATGATCGTTTTGTTTGTTCCTTTTTCTTTAACAAAAAAATCTCCTTCGACTTTTGACAATAACTTCCGCTGTGGATTTTTAATTTCCATCGAAACAGTATTGTGGCGGTTAATTTGCCCAATTTTAACAGAACCACTTTCCAATTTTGCAGGTATGGTCTCTGCTGTTTCATTCACCCGAATAGCAATCGTATGCATATAAACATTTTGAATCCCACCCTTGCTTTGGTCCCCAGCTATCTCTACAGGTCGAATCGTCACTCCACCTAATAAAATTCCTGAGAATAACTTTTCTGGCATCGTTATTTGAAAATCAATCGTTTGTGATTGTTTACCAGGAACACTAATGTCCTTCCTATTGGGACTAATCAAATCACTAAGTACCAAACTCATCGATGGATCTTTTTCAAAGCTACTTTTTGTATAGTCAACTATCCCATTACTATTTGTTGTTGCTGTATTTACCTGAACTTTAAATTTTTGAGGGTTCGGCGTAGTATTGGTTATCGTTAATTTGAATGTATCTTTTTGTTTCGGAGTTAATGTCATATCAAAAAAATTACTGGTTTTGTTATTTTGAGTTGCTCCGAAAACGGGTGTGACTGTATACGCATTCGCATTGTCAATTGTTGCTGAACTATTGGTATTAGACGGATCTGCCCAGGCACGCATCGCTCCACCTAAACAGAGAATAGTCAATATAAAAAGTATCTTTAAAATTCTTTTCAATTTATCTGCCTCGTTTTCTTACATCGTTTTATGTTAAATTCTTAGGCGGGTGCTCCATCGATGGCATTCCAGACGATGGTCCCAGAGTAGGTATTTGCAGCAATACTTTTAGGTATATTTAACGTTGCATTTAAATCGGCTGTCGTGACAGTGTCTGATAAACGGATATCACTTTTATCTAGCGAAATAATGGTTGAAGCATCTGTGGTTAAATCAACGCCCGTAAAGGTACCTTTTTCAGAAGATCCGTCAGGTTTTTTAGTGTCTAAATGAAGTGTCATTCCGTCTAAGCCGGTGACACCTTTTCCTTTATCTTCTAAATTCGCTGTCAGATACCAACCTGTATTCGTTGTCCCACGATTATCATTAATGATAAGTTGCGACTTGCTTTGATCTGGTTGCGTATGATCTTGGCCGTCTTTTGTCACCGTCCCAAAGTTAATTTGTGCTAATGGTGTAATGGTTAATCCGCCACCTAAAACCGACACATTCGCTGTGGTATTGGTATTATCAGCCGCATTTACAGTTTGTTGACCAATTAAAAAAATCCCCGTTCCTAAAGTGACAGTTAAACCAATTATTTTTTTATTCATTATTTTTCCTCTTTTCTTTATAAAGTCCGACGATTAATGTACTTCCGAGTACCACGATCCCTAAAATCGTCTCTTGAGACGTAATCTCGTTTGTTTTTGGTAAAAAATTAGGTTGTCCTCGTGAAGTTGGCATATCGTTAGTTTGAGGTATAAGCTCATTGGGATGTGGAACAATATCCTCACTCTCTTTCACTATTACCATGACTTTTGTGCCAGCTTGTGCGTCAGTTGTCTTGTCTTCAGCTTGTGCTTGAATTGGCAAACCGAGAATAAAGGCAACAAACAATAAATCATAGATAAACCATTTCACAGCTATTCCCTCTTCCCTTACGGTGTTGCTTCTAAGTTCCAAATTAACTGAGCTTCATATTTATCAGCAGGTGTGACTTTTGAAATAGTTAATGTGGGCAATAATTGTAATTTCGTCAAAACTTTTTTATTTTTGATAGATTGGTTACTTACGCCAGCTACTAATTGTTGCTCATCGTTAACCATGATATTTTGCTCAGTTGTTACATAATCGACTGACTTTGGATTTAGCGTGAGATCAAGCCCTGCGTCTTTCCACGCTTGTGTTTTCTGATCATTTAAATTATAGGCTACTTCAAGCTGCCAGCCAGTTGTCCGATTAGGATCCCCCGTATCTTCAATGTTCATCTCACAACTTTTTAATGTCTGTGTTTGATCTTGGCCATTAAATTTTACGTTCTCAAAAGGCATTAGTTGTTCAGATAAGTGATAAAAGTCTAGACGATTAGAGTAATAGTAGGTCCAATCAACAGTAATACTTTTACTAAAACCTACTATTTTAGAGATATCATAAGTAATTCTATAGATGCCCGCTACTTCATCGTTTACCTGCTTAGGCGTATAGCGAATCGTTATCTTGCTATAAGGAATAGACTGCCCATCATTATCTGTTGCACTATCAAAAAGACGCTTTGGATCGAAGGGCGTTCCCACAGAAAAGCTGCCGTTATGTGCACCAATATGAGCTGAAGAGGGAATGACTTCTAGTGTAGTCTGCGCCTCTAATCCTAGGTATATATAATCAATTTCATATTTACCAACCACTTTTGTATCCACCGTATCTACTGGAACCTTTTGCTCTCCGTCCATTTTATATATAGTGACACTTACGTCTCGAAAATCACCTTTTTTACCGTCTGGTGTTTGTAGGCTAGTCACTTCACTTTCTGGTTGCCATTGAGTATATTGATAAATCGTATCTTGAGATTTAACTTTAATTTGCGCTTGATCAATGTGTACAGCTAAACTTTTCTCATTTGAGTAGCTTTTAGATGTATCATCAACATCAAGAATTCTAAACGTTAATGTGTAATCTCCTGAAGTTGGTAAAGCATCTGCTAAACAGTTAAAACTAACGCAATCATCTGTGACTGGTAAATTTTTTAAATCTTGCTCCCCAATTTTATGAAAATCAGTTTGAGCAGCACCTGAAATTTTTTCTTCAATCTGAACTTTTCTAGTTGTCAGAGCCTTAACGGTTAGTTCTACTGGTATCTTTTGTTGCGGGTGAAATGTTGTTTGACCTTTAACAAAAGCTGCCTTTTCTAAACTTGGCACTTGGTATGGATCTATTGTGACGCGCATATATGTTTTATCTGTGGGCTCTGAAGAATCCGTTCCTGGCGGATTGACTAACGGCAGCCCACAACCATCTTTGCCACTAAACAAATAAGTTGTTAACCCGTTTTGTTGTTGTGAAGAGACATTCACATTGGCCTTAGGATCAACTGTGTGAGTATGAAAATTAACTACGCGCGCAAACCGTTGAGCAACATACCCATCTGTCCAATTAAGCGGATTGTCTTGTCTTTGGTTCATCGTAAACTTTGGTGATAAAAAATCCCCTGGTAACATCGTTTTGCTTTCAGGTATTTCAGGATATTTAGAGGCATCTTGGGTATTGTAATTGGATAATGGATTGTCTTTATCACCGCTGTCCCATGGCGAGATATAAGAAGACCAAGTAGCCACTTTCCCAGTGATTCCAGTGATAATTTGATGATTCAAATTATTTGGATCTTGCTTTGCTGCTGCAGCTAAACTTGTCGCACGTAACCACATGTCCGGACTAAGCAATATCCAATTATGATTAACCGTATTCGTTGTATCTGATTCGTAAGTTCGACCAAAAAAATCTGCCGACAACGAAAATTGATCACTTTCAGTGCCATCCGACAAAACATTTGATACTGGTAAGCGATGTTTCGTTAAATTTTTATTGAGGGAATAATCCTTTGAATCGCCATCCTTCATTAAAGTAGCTACATCTAAATCAAAATGAAGTTCAAATTTTATGGCCGATTTGTCAGGTTCATGTCGCCAAATTTCATAAAGTTTAGTAAAAGAAAAATTAATAGTGTCCCCCCGTTCACAAAACATCACCTGATGCTCAGTATCAATTCCGCTATAATCTTGATCAGGATCACCCCATCCCGGTGAACCATCTTCTGAAGAACCGTTAAACGTCCGCATTCCTTTTGTGTTAACAATTGGTATTTGTGTGTTTTTTTGTCCACTAATTGAATAAAAATTTTCTGGATTATCCGCAAAAGCCTTGTCATAAGCCGCTTTAAAATTATCTGCACTTATATTTTCTGGCAAATGAAACATCAGTCCATATTGCATTCCTACAGTACCAAAAGAAAGAAACTTCAATGCTTCTGTATGAGAAGTGTCCACTGTTCCGTATAATTTTACGTGTAATTTTCCTCCAAATGATCCATCAGGACCACCACCACCGTCATGGCTTATCTCCATTCCATAAGGTAAATCAGTTCTCAAATCAATGGCTATCCCTCCCGCTTGATAGAGCGAAGCTGCCTCGCATTCTTGAAAATGCACGCTCAAAAAACAAGAAATCGATACCAATAGTAGACAAGAGTAAAAGAAATAAGCAATGCTTTTTTTTCTTTTGTAGGTTGGCATTTTCATTTTTAATTGTTCGTTGATTTTTTTCATTGCTTACTCACCTTGACCTTTTTTGGAATTAGAAACTAAATAATAATTATTCTAACTACTGCTAGCTTATCAACATTGAAATTGCTTTGCCACACACAATTAATGTATAAGGCTGTACATTAATTGTGATGGCCGCTTCTTATTGCGCTTGTGTTAACATATCAATACAAAAATTTAAAGAAAGTAGACTACAATGAACCTAAATTTTACTTTTGGAGGTCCATAACATGTTTCCATCCTACCTAACGAATGAGCTAGAAATTTTATTTTATATAGTCAAGCGAGCTCATACGTCATTAAATGAAATTTCTTCCAATTTAAAAATTTCAAAAAGAACGGTCAAGGAAAATCTGATAAAAATAAATCAAGAATTCGAGGATACTTATCAAATCCAACATTTTATTGTCTCTAACAATAATGGCATTGTTTGTGTAAATCCAGCGTACCGAAAAAGCGCGGTCGAATACGCCTACACGTTAAAACTCAATCTTTTAAAAAACAATGTACAATTTAATTATTGCGTACAATTGGTCACACATTCTTCCATTGATAAAAACGAATTAATTAAAGTTTTATATATTTCTGAACATTATCTGGTAAAAATCACGAAACAACTGAATAACTTTTTTAAAATTTTTGATATAGTAATCGTTAGTATTAAGGGTATTTATCAATTAACTGGCAATGAATTATCGATTCGAGTGTTTTCTTTCATTTTCCTACAAGATTCCTTTCAAGAATTGGCTTGGCCTTTTTCTAAAATAAGTCTTGAAGAAATAAAAAAAAGTCTACCCGATGAACTTCTTGAACGATCCTATAAAAATGTCCGAATGAAGAAAAGAGCGTTTTATATTTTATATGCGATATTTAAAACTAGAACAAGTGCACAAAACTTCTTAAAGATGCCGCACTCTAAAAACCTGCATTCTTTTTTTATTCTGATCAATCAATACAGTCATGTGACTTTATTTTTTCTTGAACACTCCTTCGCTGACATTCAATGCGAAACAAGAAAAACTGAAATTTTATACTTTAATTTTTTATCTCGCATTTTTATCCCTTATATCTTTTCGGAAAAGCAAACGAAACAAATAGAAAAATTATTTATAGAATCTAACCATCCTTATTGTGTCTTATCAAAAAAATTATTTAAGCAAGTAGCCTACTTACTGACAAATCAGCATGATTATCAATACGTTTACTATCTTTCTATTTTTAATGCTTGGTACTTTTTAACGGAGGGCAATTATTATACTTTTTTAACACTTTATTTACCGCAGCCAGAAATTTGTACTCCGTCAGATGTGGCATACTTTAATCGAATAAAACGAACGGTGGCAAAATTAGTTCACCAAGAAACGCATTTAGAGTTACTCAGTCAACTGCTTTACACATTGTCTGTGTCCGAAAAAAAAGTACAAGTGAGAATCTATTTACAAATTATCAAAGATTTTTATGCAAATTATTTTATTAAAACACGGTTATCCTCCTTATATAATACAAACGCAATCTCTATTACCGAAGACTTCACAAATGCGGATATCATCATCACAGATTCCTTCGAAAAAGCTACTTCTAATCAAGATATTTTCTACTTAGATTCCATTGAAAATGAAGAAAGTTGGCATGAGCTTACAGAATTTATTCAACAAAAATATATGGCTAAACTTAATGTTGGACTATAATTGTGAGTTTTCTTAAAAAGAGCAAATTTGAAAAAAAAATTTAGAGGTGTATACTAGCAGAGGAATAATTTTTTAGCTTCTAATAAATTTTTAAAGAAGGAATGTTTTGTGAAATTATCTATCAAAAAATTTTTTGAGGTTTTCTTAGAATCGTCTTGGGCGTATAGTCGCCCTATACTAACTTTTGATACAAGACAGAACTGGTTTGCCCTTGTTCTTAGTATCATTATTGCAAATGCTGTTGGTGCTGTTCTAACAATAGTCTTTCCTTTCGCTTTTGTTTTAGTAAATGTTGGTAGCTTTTTGGGCACTGTAATTTGTGTCTTACCACGACATGGCTCTCCACAAAGAAGTGCCATAGATGGTATTTTAATGATTTTTATTGGTGCCAGTCTGGGGATACTTTTACAGTCGTCAAGTATATTCATTATTTTATTATTCGTCCTTGGTTTGTATTTTTCAGGGATTGTGAGAAACTTTAGTATTGGTCTGTATATCCGATGTCTCTTTGGGACCATTTCTTTACTAGCTGGTGCGCAATTAAAAGGCAATTTGTCTATTGGTCAAACTTTTGAAGGTCTGGGTGCAATAATTTTAGGTATGTCCATCCTTTGTTTGTTCTATTGTCTTTATTCTAAGCCGCAAAATAATGAAGCACGAAAATTAGTAGCCGATTTATATGAACAATTATATTTATTAGCACAAGGAAAACCCGCACGCTATGTCCATTTCAGAATAAAAGTACGCGAATCTGTTGAAACAATGCCCTGGGTCAATCATCAAAAAACACCATGGATTTATCCCTTGGTTTCACAAGCAGATGCAATTGCAGGCTCGTTAGATTCAACCAATGCAGCTGAAAATCTTCCTGCTTTAAAAGCAATTCAACTCTTTTTAAAAGGAGAACAATTAACCCTGCCTCTTCAAGAATTTGCTTCAGCAAACACCGAAATAAAATCAGCAATCCTTCTGATACAAAACGAACAATCCTTTAAAAAAATCTCATTTAAATCTTTCTTACCCACAAAAGAAGGACTTGCAGAAGCCAAAGAGATCCTTCATTCTTACAAAGGCAGCTCTGCTAGATTTGCAATTCGTTTAGCTTTAACAGGTTTAGTTTGTCATTTTTGTTCGCTTATTCTTAATTACATGTACCCTTTGCCTTTAGCTAATCACGAATTCTGGGTAGTTATTTCTGGTTGTTTAATGGTTATGCCAGGTTATCATGGTACACTCGGTAAAATCACTTCAAGAACTATTGGTTCTATTTTAGGTGGTTGTTTAGGCATTTTTTTGTCTCAATTAATTGCTAACTTAACAAACCTAAATCCTTTATGGCCAATGCTATTGTCTTGTTTGCTAGTTATATTGTATGAAACCGTCCGTAAATTAAGTCAAGCATTTCTAATGCTAAGTGTGACCACTTGGTTAACTTTCACATTAGGTGGTAGTTCTGCAGGCTATACAAGAGTTTTTGATGTAATTATTGGTGCGCTGATTGCTTTTGTTATGTTTTTTATTTTCCCAACATGGCATAGTCAAGTATTACGTAAAAATATCAATAGTTGGTCAAAAACGATCAGCTCTATTTTGCTAGCATTAATCAATGAAGAGACCACGTTACCAAGTGATGCTTGGGTACTAGCTTATCGGGTACAACGTAGAGTAAACTATTCTATTCAAGAAATTGTTCTTGAATCTCCTATTTATAGTAACGATGCCTCTGCTGAAAGCTTAATGCAACAAAAACAACTAAATGATCAACTGTTGGAAATGCAAACTGCTATGGAAGAGCTTCTTTTAGAACTTATGAAAACACAACACTACTTAAAAAAATTAGCACCAGTTAAGCCGGACACACTAAACACTGAGTTACTTAACTATTCACAGCAAATACTTTCACTCACGAATCCCCAAAATAATCGACTAATCAACCAGTCCAAACAATCCATTTATTTTCCTCAAATTGAACAATCACTGGTAATCTTAAAAAATTCTACAGCTAATTTCTTTTTAGCAAATATCAAATGATTAAATAGACAAAAAGCCTAGGAAAAATCCAAAGGGAATTTTTCCTAGGCTTAAAAGTTGATAAACTACTGGCAGAGTAATCAATGAAAACAACCGACCTAATCGAGCAGAAAACTTGGTTTTTGTAACGGAATACCCCTGTCCTGACTCCGTTACACCGACTCAATTTTATAAACTTATCTGTCTAACATTCACAAAAAACTTTTTTTTCAGTTTCTGTGAGGATATCATTCATTCGGCCAGATTTAAATCCTTCTAAGTCAAAAGTTACATAATTAAATCCTTGTTTTTTAAGATAATCTGCAATTTTTTCTCTGTTTTCTAATAACAGAGAAAGTTTGTCTTCTGGAATTTCAATCCGTGCTAAATCATGATGTGCTCTGACACGGACAATTGGAAAACCTATTTCCCGTAAATATTTTTCACTAGCAAATACTTGATCAATAGCTGAGCGTGTTAACTTAATGCCATAAGGAATTCTTGAAGCAATGCTACATGAGGCAATTTTACTCCAATTGGAAATACCTGCGTCTTTAGCAAGTTGCCGTATTTCAATTTTATATAATTTAGCTTGTTGTAGCGGACTGATGACCCCTTCTTGATCTCTTGCTCTTAATCCAGGACGAAAGTCAGTATTATCATCCATAATCATCCCATCGGCCAGAACATCAAATCTCTCTTTCTGAATAGCCGAACGAATAGTTTTATATAATAATTTTTTACTGTAGAACCAGCTATTAGGGTTATTTGCAACAATTCTATCATCCGCTAATTCGCTCATTTCAAGGCCTAACACATTTGCTCCCAACCCATTAGCTAAATCGACCGCTTTATCAAACTCATCATCAGAAAATAATTCTGAATTTACAACAACCGCAAGTACATTTTCAGCACCTAAAGTGTCCAAAGCTTTTTTTAGCAAGTAAGAGCTATCAATTCCACCTGAATATGCAACAGCCAACTTATCCATTTTTTGTAATTCGCGAACTAAACTTTGTTCTTTCGTTTTCATGACAGACATTTAAACCATCTCCTATTGATTTTCTTTTACATAATTAATTATAGACATCTCCACATTAGAAAAAATCACGATTCATAGTATCAATTATTGTCAATATTTGTACACTTAATACCGTTTTAAATGTTGTAACAAGTTAGCATTGGCTTCTATCTCTTCCTTTGAGTACCTTGTGACAGCCGAATCAAACAATAAAATGGAATCAGCTTCCTCGTAAATACTCAAATAGTCATGGGTGGAAAGGATAATTGTTTTACCAAGTTGATGCAGATTTTTTATTATCTTTTTAAATAATTTTTCCGATTCTTTTGTCAACCCAGCAAACGGCTCATCTAATAAATACACGTCTGGATTCATTACTAACAGACTAGCAAAAGCCACTTTTTTCTTTTCTCCTCCCGATAATTGATAAGGCACTTGATTGCTTAAATGGGTAATTTTTAATAAATTCAAACAATCATTAATTCTTTTTGCTGTTTCATGCTCGGATAGTTGGAGCTGTCTAGGGCCAAATGCCAATTCGTCATAAACTGTTGCATTAAATAATTGTGTGTCCGTCTCTTGAAATAATATACCCAAATGAGCATAATACTTCTTTTTATGAATAGGGTCTTTTTTCCAGGCCGTTAATGATTGTTCCATAAAATAAATCGTTCCCTCGGAAGGTTTTAAAAAACCTGCGAGCAAATTTAAAAAAGTGGATTTGCCACTGCCGTTATCTCCCATCAAAACCAGATATTCTCCTCTGGCTATTTCCAAATTACAAGGCGAAAAAACAGGCTTCGTTTGATAGCGATAAACCAAATGATTTACTCGATACATATTAGTTCCTCCCTAAATAAAGCAACCCCCCGAAAAATAAAAGATAGACAATACTAACCAAAAAATCTTTCGTTTTTAATGGTTGCTTTACTCGATAATATTGACCAGTATATCCTCTTGCTTCCATCACCATGTCCAACTTTTTCCCATACGTAAAAGATTTTAAAGAAATAAGACTGATTAAATTACTACCCGTACTCAACTGGATATTCCCACCAACTGCTCTAGCTTCTACAGCGGCAAGCAGTTGGATTAAGAGATTTCCAAAGAAAAAGATATATTTAATCGTAATATCTAATTGTAAAAGTATTATATTCGGAAAATGAAAGATTTTTAATGCTGCTATAAATTGATTCATGTTGGTTGTTTCCATATATTGACTAATCGCTATGGCTAAAAAAAACAAATGAACAATAAATAATAAACTAAATTGACCTAAAAAAAAGATCGGTAAATAGATAATCAGCGGCATCAAAATGAGGATACTAGCTTTTTTGACAATGTTTCGTAGAATAGTTGGTTTTTCAACTAAAAGTAACATGCCTAGGTAGATGCCTACGAGCCACAAAACAAGAACTTTTTGTGTAGTGCTGATTAAAACAATTAGTAAAAAAGTACTGATCAGTTGAATTGCTGGGTGTATATCACTGAGAATAGTCTTATTGCGTTTCCCGCTCACCTGAAATTTATTTAATAAAAAAAGGATTCCTTTTCGATTTTTAAGCATAAAGGTTTCTTTTTTATTAGGTTCAAAGGACGTGGAAGATTCTTTCATCCATTCAGGCATCAACTTTGCCTTCTTCCATTAAATAAACGAAAAATGAGTAAAAAAACGATTATGGCTGTTACGCCACTTAAAATATACCCAAGTGCTAATGGCAGTCCTGGAATAAAGTAATCACTGAAAAGTGCATGAAATGAAAAACCATTCACCATACCTTTTGGTTGTACCGCAGGCAAATGATTCTGTTTTAAATTCTTAACTAATTCAGATAAATCCCATTCACCCCAAGCGGTGGCATGATCAATCAAACCTAATGGACATAAAATTACCATGACCAATAACAGTCTCTTTAATCGCAACAACGGAGTCCTTTTCTTCTTTTCTTCGATAAAAATTGCATCTTTTGACACACTTTTTACAAAATTATAGACACACACGGTGAAGAGACCTTCAACAATTCCTATTACTAACAGATGGACACTCATCATTGCTGGTATAGTTATAGAAAGACCATATGGGTTATAAAGTGGCGTACCATTCGCTTCATGGAATAGTAAAGGTTGGATACCTAATAATACAGAAGTAGAAAATGACGCAACATTTACACCAAGATACCCAGCTAAGAAAAGACCCATTGTTTCAAATTTTTTTACACGCGTAACTAGCTTATAAACTCCATATCCCACGAATGGCATCACAAACGCCATAGAAAAGGCATTTGCACCAAAAGCTAATATACCACCATCACCAAATAAACAAGCCTGTAATAGTAAAGCCACCGAAACAGACAGCGTCGCGGCCCAAGGTCCCATCAATAATGCGATGAGAACAGCCCCAACAGCGTGCGCAGTTGTTCCACCAGGTACTGGCAAATTAAACATCATTATTAAAAATGACAAGGAGGAGGAAATCCCTAACATGGTCCCTGTATCTTTTTTTAATTTAATTTGAACGCCAACTTTTTTTACCGCGCGGTACCAGACAGGTACCATAATCGCGCCCATCACTGCGCAAGTTTGTGGGCTTAAATAATTTTCTGGAATATGCATGTTCGTCAGACCCCTATCTTATCGATCAATATAATCAGCTAAATAACTTTGATCGTAAATCACAATTTTTTGTTTTTTGATATCGATGACTTTTTCCTCTTTTAAATCATGGATAATTCGGTTTACGCTATTTCTCGTTGAAATCCCGCAAAACCCCGCAATATCCTCATTAGTTACTTGAAAATCAATTAATATTCCTTCCTCTGTCTGTACACCAAACAAATCAATTAATTGATAAATAAAAGTACAAACAGCCCCTTTCTTACCATTCATTGTCATATTCTGTAAGGAACTAATACTCTCCGATAATTTTGCTCGGTAGTAATCCCGTACATAATCTTGAAGAACAGCATCTTCTCTAACATATTCCCAAAATACAGTCCTTGGTATCCGATAAAAGCTAGCCTCTTCCGACTCAATGCGGATATTAAAAGGAGCAGATGTATAATTTGATACTTCATCACGTAACAATGAAATAATGTCAGGAGACACAATATACGACAGATTAAATTCTCGTCCATCCTTTAAAATAATACTCGTCTTAACGACCCCTTTCTTTAATACATAGGTGTACGCTTCCTCCAATCCATGATAAGCGAGATAAGTATGGCGTTTTTTTTTGATAATCGGCGTCTTCTTTCTATCTAAGAAAGCTGTAAGATAATCTGACTCCATAATTGTCACTCCTTTGACTAAGTTTCTGTTTGATTCGTTAACTATTATAAACACTCTCACCAACCTTTTGTTAGCAAATGTTACCCACAATAAGGACTGTGTGATTCCTAAATTTCATTATACTTAGTCTCGTAAAATATTACTTAGGAGATGATTGCTATGGTAGAAATTAACCTACCTTATGACAAGAAAATGATTACTGCAAGAATTCCCGATAAAAATTTTATTGGGCTTCTCGAATCAAAAGCTGAACATTTTTCAAATCCATATACTGAGAAAGAAACAGTCGAAAAATCGCTGGACAATCCTATTGGAAGCCTTCCATTAGAAGAATTAGCTAAGGGTAAAAAAGACATTGTCCTCATTAGTTCCGATCACACACGTCCCGTTCCTTCCCATATTATCACCCCAATTATTTTGCGTAGAATTCGTTCAGTGAACAAAACAGCTAGAATCCGGATTTTAGTTGCTACAGGCTTTCATCGCCCTTCTACACGAGAAGAACTGATTAGCAAATATGGTAAAGAGATTGTAGAGAATGAAGAAATCGTTATGCATATCTCTACTGATGATTCCTCAATGGTCAAAATCGGTCAACTACCTTCAGGGGGCGATTGTATCATTAATCGCATTGCAGCAGAAGCAGATTTACTGCTGGCCGAAGGGTTTATTGAATCACACTTTTTTGCAGGATTTTCTGGTGGACGTAAATCTGTTTTACCTGGAATTGCTTCTTATAAAACCATCATGGCTAACCATTCTGGAGAATTTATTGATTCCTCCAACTCACGGACAGGAAATCTAACGGATAATCCGATTCATAATGATATGGTCTACGCTGCCGCTAAAGCGAATCTAGCTTTTATTGTTAATGTCGTTTTAGATGGTGACAAAAAAATTATTGGTTCCTTCGCAGGCGATATGGTTGAAGCGCATAAAGTTGGTTGTAACTTTGTAAAAGAAATTGCCCGTGTCAAAAAAATACCTTGCGACATTGCGGTTTCAACGAACGGCGGATTTCCACTTGATCAAAACATTTATCAAGCAGTTAAAGGGATGACCGCTGCAGAAGCAACCAATAAAGACGGCGGTGTCATTATTATGGTCGCTGGATGTCGTGATGGTCACGGTGGTGAAGGTTTTTATGAAAATATTGCCAATGTTAAAAATCCAAACGAATTTTTAGAAGCAGCCATCCATACACCACGATTAGAAACCGTGCCAGATCAATGGACTTCGCAAATTTTAGCGCGAATTTTAGTTCATCATCATATAATTTTTGTTTCAGATCTTGTTGATCCTGAGCTTATCACTTCGATGCATATGGAAATAGCAAAAACGTTTGATGAAGCGTTAGAGCGAGCATTTGAAAGAGAAGGTCTAAATGCAAAAGTGACTGTGATTCGAGATGGCTTGTCTGTCATTGTAGAATAATGATCCTTGAGAAATCAGGAATAAGGAGCGTTGTATTATGCAACCGAAAGAAATTTTAGGAGCTTTTAAAGAGGGAAAATTATCTTTAGAAGAAGCAACAAACAAATTAAATGGCTTTTGCGAATTAGACTTTGCAAAAATTGATACGCAGCGCAAAGAAAGAACTGGGTATCCAGAAGTCGTTTATGGGGAAGGGAAAACAATTGAGCAACTCATCAAAATTATCAATAGCTTAAGAAAAGAAAACAATACAATCTTAGTTACTCGCGTTTCACAACAAAAAGCCCAGCCTTTAGAGTCGAACTTTCCTCATGGAACCTACTATGAACTTGCACGTTGTTTCGTTATCCACCAAATGGAGACTACAACAAAAAACTATATTGCGATAGTTACTGCTGGAACGTCAGACATGTCCGTTGCTGAAGAAGCAGCAATCACTGCAGAAACTTTCGGCAATCAAATAAAACGTATCTATGATGTAGGCGTTTCTGGCATTCATCGTTTGTTCGCTCACCTAGATGAGATTCAACAGGCTTCGGCGGTTATTGTGATTGCAGGCATGGAAGGCGCACTGGTGTCCGTGTTAGGCGGACTAGTTAGCGTGCCAGTGATTGCCGTCCCTACTAGCATAGGCTACGGCAGCAATTTCCAAGGACTGACTGCTCTTTTAGGAATGCTAAATAGTTGTTCCTCTGGCGTTAGTGTAGTCAACATAGATAACGGGTTTGGTGCCGCTTATAATGCAAGTATGATTAATCAAATAAAGGAGTCTTCACTATGAAAAGCTTATTTTTAGAACCATTTTCTGGTCTTAGTGGTGATATGTTAAATGGATTGTTGCTTGACTTAGGCGGGGATTTAAACAAACTGTTAATCGAATTAAAAAAACTTCCCATCGATGGGTTCACCATTCAAGCCCAACGAATTGCTAAAAGTTGTATTTACGGAACAGATTTCGATGTTCTCCTACAACATGGAAAAAAGGATTACGGTATAAAACACAGTCTCTCTCCTCACCACGAAAATGAACATCATGAAACGAAAGAACATGCACATCATCATAGCCATTCTAGAAATTTAAAAGATATTTATACATTAATTGAAAAAAGCGACTTGTCCAATTTTGTAAAAAAACATAGTAAAAATGTTTTCTATGACATTGCAAAAGCTGAAGCTGCTGTTCATCAACAAACAATTGACACTATTCATTTTCATGAAGTTGGAGCAATTGATTCAATTGTTGACATCGTTGGCTTTTTTATCTTATGGGAACAGTTAGAGATTGAACAAGTCTATTCAACGCCAATTACAGATGGAAGTGGCACTATCACAATTGCCCATGGAGTCATGCCAATACCAGTTCCTGCGGTGATGGAATTACGTAAAGAAACGAATTTAATCATTCAACAAGACTTTGAGATAAAAACTGAACTTGTCACACCGACTGGCTTAGCTATTTTTAAAGAACTTAGTCCTCTATTTGTCGCACCAGAACAACGATTAATTGAAAAAATAGGTTACGGATTTGGCAAACGAGAAACAGGCAAGTTCAATGCCCTCAGAGGATCGATCTTTACTGAAACACATAGTAAAAAAAAGAGGACAGAACACCATGACCAAGTCTTAAAAATTGAAACAAATATAGACAATCAAACACCTGAACAGTTAGGTTACGTAATGGATCTATTATTGGAGCATGGTGCTCTAGATGTTTTTTTCACGCCCATTCATATGAAAAAAAACCGAAGTGCCATTCTATTAACGGTTTTAACAACAACAGAGGAAAAAGAATATTTTACAGAACTACTCTTTAAACATACTTCTACAATTGGTATGCGTTTTCAAACAATGGAACGTAGTGTGATGGACCGTTCTTTCAAAATCTTGGAAACACCTTTTGGTAAGGTCCATATTAAAAAAATCATTATCATGGCCTATTGAAAGAGTCTATTGAATACCAAGATTGTGAACGAATTGCTAAACAATATAATTTTACAATTGAGGAAGTCTATCGCCTCGTCCAAACATTAAATAATAAAACTATTGATTAAAGGAGCTTTATCTTATGTTTCATCATATCTTATCAGAATTTATGGGAACTGCATTAATGATCGTATTTGGGGTAGGTGTTCACTGCGACGATGTCCTAAAACGAACAAAATACGCTGGTTCTGGTCACATGTTTGCAATCACTACTTGGGCTTTTGGAATCTCTGTTGTTCTGTTCGTCTTTGGCGGAGTCTGTATTAATCCAGCAATGGCCCTCGCTCAAGCTATTTTAGGAATGATTCCATGGTCTTACTTCATTCCCTATGTCATCGCTGAAATGTTAGGCGGCATTTGTGGCGCCGTCATTGTTTATATTATGTATGCTGATCATTTCAAGCTATCCGCCGATAGTGTCGATCCAATCGCTATTCGTAATATTTTTTCTACAAATCCGAACCAACGAAATTTACCAAGAAACTATTTTGTTGAAACTTTTGCAACATTCATTTTTTTAACATCTATTTTAGCGATTGCACATTCCTACGAAACACAACTACCCATTGCTGTTGGTTTGCTTGTTTGGGCAATCGGCATGGGACTAGGTGGTACTACAGGATTCGCAATGAATCAAGCACGTGATTTAGGTCCTCGTATCGCCTATCAACTTTTACCAATCAAAAATAAAACCAATAATGATTGGCAATATGGGTTGATTGTTCCCGGAACTGCACCGTTTTTAGGAGCCATTTTTGCGACACTTTTCGTAAAATTTTTCCTAAAATTCTAATAAACCAACTAAATTTCTAAAACAAAAAAATATATAAAATAGAAGCTAGTCTCTAAATTTCTTCTATTTTATATATTTTTATTTTAATCACAAGATTTTTTCTGTGTCTTAGAGAGTAAGAATTTAATTTATTAGCTTTTTCGTTATCGGTTTTATGCAAAAGTCAGTTTGCTCTAACAGTTAGAGTCCTTTTTGGTGATTGTTCAGTAAGTTAATCCTGGATTGAAAACACCTAATAAAACGCCACCGAGAGAAATAACAACTAAAATAAGCATCGTCCAAATAGCGGAAACATGTTTTTTTGACATCAACCACCAACAAAACAAGGTAACAAGTATCGTTAATAATCCTGGATAAATACTGTCAATTTTATCTTGCAGTTTAAGGAAAACTTTTCCGTCAGCACCTATTAATTTAAGAGAAGTAGTTACATTTACCCAAGATGCAAGGACCCCACCGACAACCATACTACCAATAACTCCGATAGCAACTCTAACAGCGGCTCCTTCTTTCCCAACTAAGAAACTTACTGCTTTATCACCAAAATGATAGCCTCTAAAATACAAAAAGCGTTGGCCAAAATAGGAAATTAACGTCCAAACAATAATATAAAATATGGCACCAATTGGCGAACCGCCCGTGGACATTCCTAAGGAAATTCCTAACAAGGTAGGAATTAAGGTACCATCAACTAATGAATCACCAATCCCTGCAATTGGCCCCATTAATCCTGCCCTCATATCATTAATGGTTTCTCCATCAATTTCATTCTTACTTGCTCTAGCCTCTTCCATACTAGCAGTCACACCAACAATGACCGTTCCAAGCATTGGATTTGTGTTAAAAAAAGCTGTATATGCTTGAATGGCTTTCACTTGGTCTTCATGTTTTGGATAAAGTTTTTTGATAATAGGAAGCATTGAAGAAAGATAGCCGAAGGTTTGCATATGCTGTTGTGAAAAACAAGTTAACGCTCCCCAAAACCATAAATGAAAAGAATGCTTTAACGTTTTTTGGTCTAATTTATTTGCTTTCAACTCTTCCATCTCATATGTCCTCCTCTTCGTCATCATTCGTTAGACTTCCTGTTGAATCAACCAGTTTAGTATTGTTTTTAATCAAAGCAATTTTATAAAAAATTACAGCAAAAAGAAGCGCAATAATCGTTATTGAGACTAAATTAAGTTTTAATGAAGCAGCTAATGTGAACCCTACAAAAAAAGGTACAAAATCAATGTTCTTATTAACAATTTGACGTAACAAAATTGCAATTCCCACACACGGAAGCATGCCCCCTACAGTAAAAAGCGTTTTCATTGCAAGACCATCCATAGGTAATGCATCTCTCATTGCTGTAACAGCCGTAGCCCCAAAATAGGTTAAAATCACGGTTGGCAAAAAGGAAAAAAGTAGATGAGAAATCCACGGCCAACCAAAATTAATGGCATATAAATGATCAAGCTTGCCTTTTTTTATATCTTTCCAACCAAACGATTGCCAAACTAAATTTAACGCGGCAACAGAATAAAATAATACCGTTCCGATCGTTCCAACTAATGTGCCGACCGATTTAGCCAGGTCGGCTGCAGAGCCGCCAAGTGGATCTAACCCTTTGGTCGAAATCGCCACCATCGCCAAAGGAATCCCGATATATGAAATTGCCCGCACATCAGCAGACACTGTGCCTCCAGGTGTGACCAAAGCAATGTAAACTAATTGCATTGCTACGCCACAAGCGATTCCTAATTTTAAATCTCCTAAAATAATGCCACAAACTAATCCGCCGACTAAAGGACGCCCAATCGTATAATTTCCCACCGCTTGTCCAGCCATACAAGAATTTGAACACAGACAAGCAAATAGGCCTAAAATAGCCGCTTGTATCCAGTTGATTGTCATAATACTACTCTCCTCTTTTCAAAACTTCTAGAATCAGTAACCAAATTTAGCTTTAAAATGCGCCCAAGAACCAATTCGTTGATCAGGTAACAAGGCAAAATCCACTTTGTAACCAGCCTTTTCAATTTCTTCAAAAGCCGCTGCTTCTTCTGCTGTAAAGGATTGGTTATCCCCTAATTTAATTGTCCCTTCGCGATCATTCCCCGGTCCAACATTAATCATTTTTACTTCACTTGGAACAAAATGCCAATCTACCAAAATTTTTTTCATATCCAAAGGGCTCTTTGTAATCAAAAAGTATTTTGACTTAGACGCTAATACTTTATCCTTTACATCAAAAAAATGCGCCATTGTCCAAATAAAGGTTTTTTTATCTTGTGCAGCTGCTTTATATGCTTCCTTTAAAATAGGGTTACTTGCTGCTTTGTCATTCACAGCTATAATGCCATCACAAGGCATTTCTTTAGTCCAACGTAAAGTAATTAAGCCATGAATCATTCGATCATCGATTCGAACAAAAGAAATTGACATGTTCATCTTCTCCTTTAGATATCCTCTTCAGTTATATCGTTTTCAGTTACATCGTCTTCAGTTACAGTTAACTCTCTAATGCCATGACAAGCATCTGCTACTATCATTTTTTTCAAATCAGATAATTCACTAGTTTCTTTCAATAGAAGCGCATTTAAAGCCATTGGAAAATTCACTCCTCCAACAATCAGAGAATTTTCTAGCATTTTTTGCTTATCTAATACTTTACAAATAGTAGCAAGTGGACTCCCGCCTACAATATCAGCCAAAACGATTAGCCTCGTTTCCTGCGGTAATTTTTCAACTTCACAAAGAAACCGCTTACCAAAATTATCGGTAGATTCACCAGGTTGTAAGCCAAACACTCTGACTGTCTCTATATCATCGCCAGCAAACATTCCTAATGAATTTTTTAATCCTCTAGCAAAATCGCCATGACTGACCAGAACTAAATAAGTCATTTCCTCTCTCCTTTCTTAACATTTCCACTTCAAAATTTTTTAAATCACCTCTTTTTAAGAGTCCATAATACAACTTTTATAAAATGAAAATATTTGCTTCGTTCGCCTCACACTCCTTTGATAGCATGAATGTTTAACAACAGTACCTTTCTAAAATTAAAGTCATTCACTAAAAAAGTTCTAATGAATTTGGCTGTTGTAGCTTGATGACAAGGAACAATGACTTTCTTTATCCATAAAAACATTTAGTTGATTACGCTTAAAAAAATAAATAATATAGCAATTCCCAAAAAAGTTGCTTTTGAATAGTCCCTTTTCTAAATTTATTGATTCATTTTTTCAACTATTAGGTTAGCAAAGTCCCAACACACATTCCACCCACAATAGGTGTACATAGTTGTACATTATTCGGAGTTAATCAACTCATTTAAGCTATGGTAAAATAACTATATATCACTCCAATTTTCTAATTATATAGGTCATTCCAGGTCATGCTCTTTTGGATACAACAAAATGAACTTATATCGAATCTATGGTTTTATGCTCTTAATAAATTAAAAAGTAAAGTAGGGATATTTATATGTCAGCAAAAGAAAAAACGATGAAATATGGATTGGTAGGCCTCTTTTTAGGGATATTGTTATTAGCTCATCTAGATTATTAGCTGAAAATCTTAGTTATCTTCTCTTAGGACTATTACTTTTACTTGTTGCATATCTAATCTTGGTAAAAAAATTTTATTTTTTCTCAAACTTGATTCCTAAAAATACTACTGATATACATCTAAGTAAAAAATATGGCATGGCTTCTGGCATCGGCAGTTTAGTTATCGGGATTATTTTAATAATTCTGGGACTATTTTTATAGAAAAATAATTACTAAAATAAAACAAGCAGCGAAACCATAAAAAGTACACGAGTTCTTTTCTCGTGTACTTTTTATGGTTACCTGTATAGCCTTCAATTTGTTCCTTTGTTACTTCTTTTTCTTGATAATGCTCTTTACAGTGCTACGTTAAAACAGCAATAAAAATTAATGAAGGGGAATTCAACTCAAATACCAATGATTATTATTTAAGACCGCTTTTCTCAAATAACCCTCATTGATTACGTACTAATCGTGATAGACTCCTCGTTGCCATTTATCTAAAAATTCATCGAAAAAGTGCGCATCTTGTTGTTCTGGATGTTGTTTTTCAACTTGATTAATTTTTTCAATTAGTTGTTCGTTGTCTTCTGTTGGATGATAGTGTGCTTCAATAAAGGCAGCAGCGATATCACAGATCAAGAATTCTCCTGTTATTTTCCCACCGAAACCAATAACATTTGCGTTCAATTCCTCTTTCGCATACAACGCTGTAGTCATATCGCGAACTAAAGCAGAACGGATACCCGGCACTTTGTTAACCGCATTGTTAATTCCAACGCCTGTTCCGCAAATACATATACCCAAATCAGCCTGATTGCTCATTACGGCTTCTCCCACTTTTTTTCCGAAAATAGGATAGTGAGTTCGAGTAAAATCATACGTGCCTACATCTAAAATTTCATATCCCTTTGCTTTCAAAAAATCAGAAACTGCTATTTTGGTATCTGTCACAATATGATCACAACCAATGGCAATTTTCATAAAAACACTTCCTTTCTATTATTTGTTAAGCCATTTTATTTAACATATCTACACGTATTTGATGACGCCCGCCTGCATAATGACCTGTTAAGAATTCTTTTATTATGTTTTTGGCTAGTTCCGTTCCAACAATTTTTGCGCCCACCGTGATCATCCGAGCATTGTTGTGTTCTCGCGCCATATATGCAGAACGCTCATCTGACAACTCAGCGACAATCATTCCTTTAATTTTAGCAGCAGTCATAAAACTACCTGCCCCATAACCATCAAAAACGATTCCTAAACTTTCAGTATCCTTTAAAACTTCATGAGCAACAGCAAGCGTTGCTTCTATAAAGTCTTCCGAAGCACTTTCACTTTTATCGATTACCTCAACTTTTTCTTGCAATAAGTATTGTTTCATTTCTGCTTTTAATTTTATTCCATCTAAATCTGAACCAAGTATGACACGCATTTTGTTTTCCTCCTTACCTCGTGTATCTACTATTAAAATTCTGTCCCTTTCTTTAAACTCAAATCCCCTTCTCGAAAACATAATAAAACAATATCGAACTTTATTCAACACTTATTTTCTTTTTTGTTTATTATTGTTTAATATTGTGTTGACATCTTTTTGAAAGCGTTTTATATTATACTTGTAAATAAATAATAATATATTAAAGAAACGAGGGGTTCTATGGTTATTAAAACATCGATTTTTTCATTAGATACTACCTATATTTCAAACAAAAAAACACAAGAAGAAGTTTTTGAAGAAGTTTATTTAGACTTGTTAAAAAAGAAATTAGTTACACCTGATTTTCTAACTAATTTATTGGAACGAGAACACAACTATCCGACTGGTTTAAGTTTAACACCGATTGATCCTGCACTACCGAATATCGCCATTCCGCATACCGAAAGTACCTTTGTACGGACGACAAGAATTATCCCGATTAAATTGAAACAATCCTTATCATTTCATAACATGATTATCCCAGATGAAACGCTCTCTGTTTCCTTTCTTTTCATGATTTTAAATGAAAACGGTATTGAACAAACGGGTCTTTTAGCGACTATCATGGATTTTATTAACACGACAGACCGTTCATCACTATTGGCTTTTTTTCAATATGAAGATAAAGAAGAAGTTTATCGTTTTTTACAAAAAAATTTTAAAGGAGAGATTTAACATGATTAAAATTTTAGCTGCATGTGGGGCTGGGGTAAACTCTAGCCATCAAATCAAATCTGCATTAGAAACAGAATTATCAAAAAGAGGCTACCAAGTTTCTTGCGATGCCGTAATGATTAAAGATATCAATCAAGAGATGCTATCCCATTATGATATTTTCGCCCAAATCGCCAAAACAGATTTGGGTTTCCCAATCACGATTCCTGTAGTTGATGCAGGCGCAATTCTTTATCGAATTCCAGCAATGGCTGAACCTGTTTATCAACAAATGGAAAGTATCATTCACTCTTTAAACAAATGATTTCCTTTTTAGACTAATTACTTACGCTTCATTGTCAACAATAACAAAACTAAGATAAAAATTTTGTTATCTTAGCTTATGAAGGAGAAAATAAATGAATACGATTATTGACCTAGCAAATACAATTTTTAAACCTTTAATTGATTTAGGTGCTGCTCCTTTAATGACTATTGTTTTAACACTGATTGCCCTTTGTTTTAAGGTAAAACCCACTCGCGCATTAGAAGGTGGTCTTAAACTAGGAATTGCTTTAACTGGTATCAGTGCTATTATAGGAATTTTAACTACTGCTTTCTCAGATGCAATGGCCTCTTTCGTAGAACGTACAGGAATTTCTTTAAATATTACTGATGTTGGTTGGGCACCTTTAGCCACCATCACTTGGGGATCTCCTTACACCCTTTACTTTCTTTTAATTATGGTGATTGTCAATGTCATTATGTTAATTCTAAATAAAACAAACACATTAGATGTGGATATTTTCGACATTTGGCATCTATCGATTGTTGGTTTATTTGCTATTTTTTGTGGCGCAAACTTAATAATTGCAACAATCTTAGTTATTTTCATAGGTGTTTTAAAAATTATCAATTCTGACTTAATGAAACCAACGTTTAACGATTTACTTAACGCCCCAGATACCAATCCTATGACTACCACGCATATGAACTATATGATGAACCCAATCATTATGGTTTTTGATAAAATTTTTGATAAGCTTTTCCCTTGGTTAGATAAATACGATTTTGACGCTGCCAAATTGAATAGTAAAATTGGCTTTTGGGGATCAAAATTTGCCATCGGGATTTACTTAGGGATTTTTGTGGGTCTTTTAGCTGGCCAAACACCCACGCAAATTTTTTCTCTATCCTTTACGGCTGCAGTCTGTTTGGAACTATTCTCTTTAATTGGAACTTGGTTTATCGCTGCAGTTGAGCCTTTATCACAAGGTATCACTGATTTTGCTTCGAATAAATTAAAAGGGCGTACACTTAATATTGGTTTAGATTGGCCTTTCTTAGCTGGTCGTGCTGAAATCTGGGCAGCAGCTAACGTATTGGCTCCAATTATGCTATTAGAAGCCATTGTCCTACCTGGCAACAAACTTTTACCACTTGGCGGAATTATTGCAATGGGTGTAACCCCTGCTCTACTAGTAGTAACAAGAGGTAAACTCATCCGAATGATTATCATTGGAGCAATCGAATTACCTTTGTTCTTATGGTCTGGTACCCTAATTGCACCGTTCGTTACCGAAACCGCAAAAAAAGTTGGTGCTTTCCCAGCGGGTCTAAATAATAATACTTTAATTTCACATACTACCATGGAAGGGCCAATGGAAAAATTCTTAGGATACTTAGTCGGCAATGCATCACAAGGTCAACTCGAATTTATTTTATACGCATGTCTGGCGCTAGTCGCCTATCTACTGATTTTCATTTGGTATGCAAAACAAATGAAGAAGCGAAATATTATTTATGCTCAAAAAGCTCAATAAGGGAAACTAAAAAGAAGAGGTGCATCTGCACCTCTTCTTTTTAGTAGATCACCCTGACAACTTTTTCCAATACTTTAGATGTGTCAAATTTATCTTTATTTGTAACTACCGCTGTCACTTCTTCTAATTGATAAAAAGAATAAAAATCCTGTTTCTCTACTTTAGAAGTATCCATTAACAAATATTTTTCTATTGAGTTATCTAATGCAATAGCTTGTGTTTGTCCTTCTTCAATAGTCGCTGTCATAATTTTATTATCTTTTAACGCATTGCAACTAAAAAATGCTTTATGGAAATGCATTTCTTCTAATGCTTTATTAGCGATTTCGCCAAAAAAAGATTTAGTTAAAAGTCGCATTTCTCCACCAATTAAATAAATGGTTAACGCATTCTTTTTTTTACTTAACGTTTCAAACACAGGCAAACAGTTTGTTACTACTCTTAAATGTTTAAATTCCATTGCCTCGGCTAAAAGTTCAATAGTTGTTCCTGGTCCTAGGAAGATAGTTTCTTCTTCGTGAATTAAACTTAATGCTTTTTGGACAATTTCTTTTTTTTCAACACTATTAATAATTTGTTTATCAGCATGAGACAGTTCATGTGGACGATATGTATTTAAACTGCTAGCTCCTCCATGTACTCGTTTTAAACGCCCCGCTGCTTCTAATTCTGTCAAATCTCTACGAACAGTCATATCTGAAACATTTAATCGTTCCATAATTTCAGTAACTTTGATTGCCCCTTTTTGATCTACTAGAGAGACTATCGCATTTAATCTTTCTTCTTTTATCATTTTCATCGCTCCATTGTTAGTATATCTTTTATTCTACGATAAAATACTTACTATGAATACTAAAACATTTCTCCATTTATTTTAACACGAACGACGATTCGTAAAAAAATGACAATTTAGCCTATCTTTATATAAACAGATATCACTTCAACGATTGATTCAGATCTATTTGAGCCTAGTCAAATAGAGATCTAGCATAAAAACTTCCCAGAAAAACATCCCCTACTCTGAGCACCTCTATCCAAAAAAATAGCACATAGGCAAAGACAGGTTACTTATAAAAAGGTAAGCAACCCGCCTTTGCCTATGTTTAAGTAAACGATGTATTTCCCCTATTACTGATTCAAAGTCCTTAAAACTTTATAATCACTGTTTTGCACGAGTAAAACGCTACTAGGGTTATCGGGATAAGCGGCATTACCATCAAATGATACAACAACAGTATTCGTACCAACTTTCGTGAATTGTGTGTATGAGCCTCCAGCACCGCCTACGTTGGCAAAATGCAATGTCAACGTGTCGCCTTTTGTTTCTACCTCGCGCCAATTTGCCCGCTGATAGTTATGCCAGTCAATTTGAGTTGAAATTTCGTTTGTCGTGTTTTTATACATTCCTTCGTAAAAATCAATCGCTTCCTCTTTTGAAGACCACGGATTGACTGAAATATTTGGGATTTGTTCTTTAGTAATTGACGGGGCACCTACAATTTTTTCAAAGCCAGCCCTCAACTCTGCATTATCTGTTGCTCCAAAATATAGATAGCCATAAGGATTTCCTTGATTTTGCATCGTCACTAAAACTAAGGGCTGATTGTTAACGATGGTGAATAAATACAAATGCTTTTGCATTTCTGGTTGCGTTTCTGCATCAGAGTAAACAGCAACTAACGCATATCCATCCTTCACTTGTCCATTTTCAGACCATTCTAAATAAATAGGATGCTGACCAATCGCTGGCTGCATAGTAACATTTCCTACTAGACCATCAGGCGCTTGAACACCATTAAAATTGATTGAATTTCCTGGTGTATATTCTTTATACGTTTGGTTCATCCGTTGCCCCCAATCAGCCATAAATTGTTGTAGCTGTGCTTTTTTTTGCACAGACCACAACTGATTTTCAGTTTTAGTAGAAGCAGAAGAATTACTTCGAGTTGTACTAGATTTTGACTCCGTGCTCATTTGACTCGCTTGGCTACTGTTAACGGTAGCAGGTGCTTTCATTTCTGATGTTGCTGTCGGCTTGCTTGCAGTGCTGTCACCACTTTTGTTGGAAGAACATCCTGATAAAATACTCAATAAAAGACCTATCAAGATTATTTTTTTCATTGGAAATCCCTTCTTTCTGACAAGAATACTGTACTACTTTTCCCCTTTTCTCACCAGCAAAACTCGACTAAAAACGGCTATGTTTATTTGTTATTTAATTATCAAATTAAGTTGA
The DNA here is from genome assembly GCF_040888205.1 of Enterococcus sp. C102(2024). Lineage (NCBI taxonomy): Bacteria > Bacillati > Bacillota > Bacilli > Lactobacillales > Enterococcaceae > Enterococcus > Enterococcus sp. C102(2024). The sequence continues at coordinate 802,055 of NZ_JBFOHH010000001.1, forward strand.
TTGTAAGCATCCCATAACCAAGGATGCACAACTTTAATATCGTGTTTCAAAATATAATCAATATAGAAATATGCGGCATTTTCTAAAGAACAATTTAAAGCTTGTAATAAACCATCTAAGTATGGTGGTTTACCTTCTTGATCCCACTTTATTTTATCAGCGACAAACAAAACTAAATCTATGTCCGAATAGTTTTTCTTCAATGTTGTATGGCATTCAATAGCTGATAAAATTTCATTGTCTTCAATACCAAAATCCATTTTCGCAATAGACTTAGAAATTTTTTGATGAATTATCATTGGAAAGGCCATTTCTGCTTCGTTTAATTCAATCCCATATTTTTGTGCGACACTAATTCTCTGATTATTTGGATAAATCGCAGAGATATCGTGTAAATATCCTGCAATACTTACTTTTTCTGGACTAGTTAAATATTTTTCACCGAGTTGATAGACATACTCTCCAACTTCCATACAATGATAATACGTCTTCTCACAGTTTTTACTCACTAAATATTGTTTAATTTCATTTTTCAACACCTGTTGATGATCCATTTCCACAGCCCTTTCTCATTCCGATTACTCTTCTAGATAAATAAATTATACTCCTTTCATCCTCTAGCAACCTTTTATTTTTTATTAAATAAACAACTAACTAAATTGAAAAAATTGAAACTTTTTGGTCCTCAAATTCGTCTATAACTAATAGGACGTTCAATTTTGTATAACGTGGAGGTGTATTTTTTAACTTTTTCATTAACCAAAGAGGAGTGAAAGTATGCGACATAAGAAAAGAAAATTCAAAATAAACGGGTATGTATTATTTAGTGCGTTAATCCTCATTGTTCTTGTTTTCATTCAAACATTCCTTTTAACTCAACCCAAGATAACAAGTAAAAATGATGATACTGTGCAGACATTGACTAAAAATTCAACTGCAAAAAAAGATTCCCCGACCAAGTTAGAAAAGGAATCAACACACATGACTATTTCATCAAAAAAATATGCTTACTCAGCAGACAAAATCAGAAAATATATAACTGGAGAAGAACCTTACAAAGGTGAAAAATTAGTATTCTTAACCTTTGATGATGGCGTTAATAATCAAATAACCCCACAAGTCCTAGATACATTAAAAAAGCATAACGTCCACGCAACTTTTTTTCTTGTAGGAAATACCCTAACTTCCGAAAATCAAAAGATAGTGAAACGCGAAGTTGCAGAAGGGCATTCAATAGGCTTTCATAGTTCAACTCATGATTATGCAACGTTATATCCAAACGGGATTGTCAACACTGAAGAAATACAAGCGGAAATAGCAACCATGGAGAACTCTCTTAAAAAGATATTGGGCGAAACATTTCAAACAACTCTCTGGCGATACCCAGGAGGTCATATGTCATGGGGAGGTACAGAAAAATCTGATGAATTATTCAAACAACTTGGCATCCATTGGATTGACTGGAATGCGATGGTTGGGGATGCGGAGCCGTTAGACAGACAGCCTACTACAGTCGCAGAAATGCTCGCTTTCCATCAACATTCACTTGAGGTTTATCCGGATTATAATATTAGAGTAGTCTTAATGCATGATTCAGTAGATAAGGAATTAACAAAACAAGCATTGCCACAATTAATAGAGTTTTATCAAGCAAATGGTTATCAATTTGGCGTGTTATATTAAAGCAACTCGGAACACTAAAGGAAGCATTTCTGGTCTTAGTCAATGTTGATTTTCTACTTAATTACACACAAAAACACCCTCTTGCTCAGCAAGAGGGTGTTCGTTTGTCGAATAGTAAAGATTAACGACGGATTTCTTTGATACGAGCTGCTTTTCCGTGTAATGCGCGTAAGTAGTAAAGTTTTGCACGACGTACTTTACCGTAGCGAACCACTTCAATTTGAGCAACACGTGGTGTGTGTAATGGGAATGTACGTTCCACACCAACACCATTTGAAACTTTACGTACTGTGTAAGTTTCGCTGATTCCAGCACCACGGCGTTTAATTACAACACCTTCGAATAACTGGATACGTTCACGAGTACCTTCGACTACTTTCGCATGAACGCGAACAGTGTCACCAGGGCGGAACGCAGGAATATCCGTACGTAATTGTTCTTGTGTTAATTCTTGAATTAATGGATTCATTTTATCCTTCTCCTTATTCCCAAATATTCTTATGGTCACTTCTGCCACAGCGGAATATTGTAATAGTTAGAGCGCATTGCACTCACCAAATTAGTTTACCACAGACAAAATAAGCTGTAAAGAGAATTTTCTTGAAAGTTCCCTTATTTTTGCTCTTCTTGTTTAATTTCCTCTAATAACTTCAACATTTCAGGCGTCATTTCTACTGATTCCAACATGTCAGGTCGACGCAAAAAGGTCCGTCGTAATGATTCTTTTAGTTGCCATTCTGCAATTAATTTATGGTTACCATTCGTTAGCACGGCAGGGACTTCCATATCGTTGAAAATAGCAGGTCTAGTATATTGTGGATGTTCTAATAGGCCAGTGGAATGTGAATCCGTTTGTGCAGAAAGATTGTTACCTAAGACATCAGGTAATAAACGGACTGTCGCATCAATCATGACCATTGCGCCTAATTCGCCCCCTGTTAAAACGTAATCCCCTAATGAAACTTCATCTGTGACCATCGTGCGAATTCGCTCATCATAGCCTTCATAATGTCCACAAATAAAAACTAAATGTTCTTCTTGTGAAAATTCCTCGGCCATTTTTTGATTAAACGGTTTTCCTGCCGGATCTAATAAGATGACCCGTTTTGGTTGCTGGTTTGTCTCTTCTTCAATTGCTTTTAGGTTATCATAGATCGGTTGTACTTTTAAAAGCATCCCCGCGCCACCGCCATACGGATAATCATCGACCGTTTGGTGTTTGTTATCTGAAAAATCGCGAAAATTAGAGACATTCAATTCTAATAACTGCTTTTCCCGAGCTTTCCCAATAATTGATTCCCCCATTGGTCCTTCAAACATTCTAGGAAAAAGAGTTAATACATCAATTCTCATCGTCAATCAATCCTTCTGGAATGTCCACATCAATCCGTTGATTTTCGACATCGACTTTTGTAACAACGCCTTCAATATACGGTAAAAGTAAATCTTTTTTCTTTGGTCGTTGGACGACCCACACATCATTCGCACCAGGAGATAAAATTTCTTTAATTTTTCCTAGTTCACTGCCGGTTTCATCGTAAACAGTGGCACCAATGATTTGGTGATAATAAAATTCGTCCTCTGCCAATTCAGCGAGATTGTCTTTTGCAACTTTTAAAATACCGTCACGATATTTTTCAACATCATTGATATTTGGATGTCCTTCAAAGCTTAAAATGTCAAAATTCTTATGCTTGCGGTGGGACTTCACGACCAATTCAATTGGTGCTTTTTTCTCTTGAAATAGCAGTAAGGTTGCTCCTTTTTGATAACGTTCTTCTGGAAAATCCGTTTTCGAAATGACCCGAACTTCTCCTTTGATTCCTTGTGTGTTCACAATTTTTCCTACATTTAAATAATTTGTCACGTGAAAGCCTCTCTTCCTTGTATTTCATCTTTCCTATTCTACCATTTCTTACGCGCAAATTCTATGAAAAAACAAAGGCCAACTTTTCCAGTCAGCCTTTGTTTTTATTAATTCGTTAAACCAGTTAATGTGCCATAAATTAAAAATAAATTCAATAACGTCAAGGCAATAGCAATAATCCAAGCTAAAAATTTCACCCACGCTGGATTCGCAAATTGGCCCATTAATTTTTTATCACTTGTATACATCGTTAAAGGAATAATCGACACTGGCAAAGCAATACTTAGGAAAACTTGCGTATAAAGTAACAAGTCTTCAACAGCCGTTTCGCTACCGCCATAAATAATGACACAGATAATGACTGGCACAATTGCTAACAAACGAGTTAACACTCGTCTTGCCCACAACGGCATTTTTAAATGGATAAAGCCTTCCATTACAATTTGTCCTGACAGCGTACCTGTAATCGTTGAATTTTGACCCGAAGCCAGTAAAGCAATTGCAAAAAGAATACTTAACACTGGGCTAGCAATATTACCAACAATATCTGGATTTTTCAGAGCATCAAATAAATCAACAAATTTACCTAATTCACTGTTGGTTCCATAAAATAATGCTCCCCCTAGGATTAGCAGCAAACAATTTACGACGAAAGCGACAGTTAATTGAATATTTGAATCCCAAGTAGTGAAACGAATTGCTTTGGCTTTCTCAGCATCATCGTTACGATCAAATTTCCGTGCTTGCGCAATGGAAGAATGCAAATATAAGTTATGAGGCATGACTGTCGCTCCAACGATTCCCAAGGCTAAAAATAACATGGATTTATCTGTCGCTATTTTTGTGTCTGGAATAAAACCTCGTAATACTTCACCAACATTTGGATCTGCTAATGCCACTTCATAAGCAAAAACAAAAAAGATGACTGCAATTAAACAAGAAACAATTGCTTCGATTTTGCGAAAGCCTAACTTTGTCAGTAGCAACAGTAATAAAACATCAAACGTTGTTATCAACACACCAATTAATAATGGAAAACCAAATAATAATTGCAAAGCAACGGCACCACCAATTACCTCAGCGATATCTGTTGCCATTATGGCTAACTCCGTCACCACCCACAAGGCAACACCCGTTCGTTTACTTGTATGCTCTCTAGTCGCTTGGGCTAAATCCATTCCTGTCACGATTCCTAAGCGCGCAGCCATACTTTGTAGTAACATGGCAACTAAACTAGAAAGCAAAATCACACTAAGTAACGTGTACTTATATTCCGCTCCGCCAGCAATTGACGTAATCCAATTTCCTGGATCCATATAACCAACAGCCACTAAAGCGCCAGGTCCGCTATAGGCTAACAAAGTTCGCCAAAAGCTAGCATTTTTAGGTACCTCGACGGTATTATTTATCTCTTCTAAACTAGGTCCATTTGCATAATTAAGCATTTTTTCCGTTTTCTTTTCTTTCATCCAACATCCCTCAATCTATCTTGTTCACACATTTCACTTTTAGGTATACCTAAAACTAGTTAACATAATTATAGTCTTCTTATTCTTCGTTGTAAACTGTTACATTCTAATTTTTTAAGCACTTTCGCTATAAATCGTTTGGTTTTTACCAAAAAATCCCTTACACTTATTTTATCATAGATCGGAGGTTATGAGGATGAAGTTAGATATGGTCGGTATTATCGTCAACGATATGACACAAGCACTCTCTTTTTACCAAACGCTAGGTTTTAACGTGCTGGGAGAAGCTTCGCCTGATTACACAGAATTACAAAACAATGGCGTCAGGATTTCTTTAAATTCACTACAAATGATTACTGGTCTCTATGGGTTTGCGCCTAGCCAGCAAGGCGATAAAATCGAACTTGCTTTTCTTTGTGAAACGGCCGCAGAAGTTGATAACACCGTGAAAAAAATGAGCCAAGCTGGTTACATTGTTTTTAAAGAACCTTGGAATGCACCTTGGGGCCAACGATACGCAATCATTAAAGACGTGGATGCAAATTTAATTTCACTCTTTGCCCCTCTATAATATTACTAAAAGATGCGCCACTTTCGTTTCTTTTACTCTCTTTCGAAAGATCAGTGCAGAATGGGTCTTAAGTAGGATGTCTTTTCTGTCTCTTTTTTTGTATAATAAACTTATCAAACGATGCGTATCTTACAACTTTGTTCGTTTGCAGAAAGAACAAACGATGTTTTTTATTGATAAAAAGTTATATACTAAAAGTACGATGAGTATAACTAAAGGAGATGAGAAATGTGAGTGTTACCCTATCTAGAAAAATTGTTAATATTATTTCCATTTTGGGCATTGTTGCAACCATAATTGCAACCATCTATTTTATCCGATTAGGTGTCTTCAAGGACATCAATGCACTAAGAGGACTAGTAGGGCAATCTGTCATTCTCGGTCCGATTATTTTCATGTTAATTCAGATTATTCAAGTGGTTATTCCGATTATTCCTGGTGGTGTTAGCTGTGCTGCAGGGGTCTTGATTTTCGGGCCAACAATGGGCTTCGTCTATAATTACGTTGGTATTGCACTTGGCTCTATTATCATTTTCTTATTAGGTCGTAATTATGGGAAACCATTCATTATGAGCCTTGTCAGTGATAAAACATATAACAAGTATATCGGTTGGTTAGACAATGAAAAACGTTTTGAACGATTGTTTGCTTTAGCAATTTTCTTCCCGATTGCACCGGATGATGCGCTTTGTTTAATGGCCGGTTTAACAAAAATGTCTGTGAAAAAATTTACTCTGATTATTTTATTAGCAAAACCTGCTTCTATCTATTTATATAGTCTTGCGTTAATTTATGGCGGTACATTTTTAACTAGCTTACTGGGAATGTAAAATAAATAAAAAAGCGAACGGACTAAATCAAAACTCTGCCTGTGTCAGTTTGATTTAGTCCTTTTATTATGGAATTTTGGTAGAAACTGGGGGACTTTTGATGTTTAGTTATTTTAAAAATAGTATTGTGAATACGCTAGATTTTCTTAAAGGGACAACGGCGTATTTTCGCGATGTGCTCTTGATGCACGGATTTATGTTATTCGTTCTATTGCCTTTATTGACAAGTTTGTCCAAATTGGTACTCAAAGAAGGTGGGATTGATTATATTTCCTACGATAACTTAGGGGCAATTGCTACGCAACATCCCTATGTCCTTTTGACTTTTCTACTAATTGGGCTGTTAATTTTACTGGCGCTCTTTTTTGAATTTACCTTTTTATTGCTTAGTGTTTATTTTATTAAGAAAAAGCAACCAATTACTCTAACGCAATTATTGCACGGCACCTTGCTTCAGATCAAAAAAGTTCGAGGAATTACCTTTCTGTTTTTCCTAGCATATTTCTTTTTGATTTTACCATTAAGTGGGTTAACCTTCCGCTCTTATTTATTAACAAGAGTTAAGATTCCAGCCTTTATCTTAGATTTTATTTTTGCAAATCGCGTCATTATTATTATTGGTTTCGTATTGTTAGAGCTGATTATCTTATATTTAGCGATTCGACTTGCTTTTGCCCTCCCAGAGTTGATTTTACGTGATGTTGGTTTTCGTGAGTCTTTAAAACGTAGTTGGCAAATTACAAAGCGGCGCTTTTTCCAGATTTTAGGGCAATTTATTATCATTGGAGGAACTGTTTTAGGGATTTTTACGGCTGGCTATTTCTTGATATTTTTAGGTCAAACCGCAGTCGAAACGTTTAAACCTGAGTGGTCTTTACCTAGCGCTGTCATCGCTATGACACTCCTTCAGGTTATGATGCTCTTAAACTTGGTGTTGTCTAGTGTTGCTATTTTTTACATTATTGTTGATGATATGGAGGATGAAGGGATTTTGCCTGACACGCCAGAATGGTTCACCCCGAAATCAGAGGTTCGGGTAGAATGGACCACCTTCAGAGTCGTTCTTTTTTGTTTGATTGCAATCATCTTCGGAATTGGTGTAGGCACCTATAATACGAATTACTTAAGTCATACACCTGACCGAAAACCGGTTACCATCTCCCATCGTGGTGTTAATGGTAACAATGGCGTTCAAAACACCTTGGACTCTTTAATCGAGACCAATAAGGCAAAACCTGATTATGTTGAAATGGATATTCAAGAAACCAAAGACCATCAATTTATTGTCATGCACGATTTTAATTTACGGGCGTTAACGGGTGTTAATAAACGACCAAATCAATTAACACTTAAAGAATTAACGAACATGAATGTCACAGAAAATGGTCAAACTGCTAAAATGGTTTCTTTCGATGATTATTTAGCCAAAGCCAATCAATTAAAACAACGTTTATTAATTGAAATCAAAACCACGCCTCAAGATAGCCCTGATTTAGTACAGCGCTTTGTCAAACAATACCGTGAAAATATTTTAGAAAACGGCCATATCCTTCATACCTTAACCTATGATACGGCGATGGCCTTAAAGAAAGAAGAACCACGCTTTTATGTAGGCTACGTTATTCCTTTCAACATTGTGGGACCGCCTAAAATGCCAGTTGACTTTTTTACTATGGAATACAGTACAATGAATCGTAACTTTGTAAATGCCGCTCATCATGATGGGAAAAAGGTTTATGCTTGGACAGCAAATGATGAAGATGTTATGACGCGAATGATTTTTTATGGTGTCGATGGCATCATTACCGATCAGCTCAGTCTACTGAATGAAACAATGAAAACCGATTTAGAAAATCCAACATACTCCGATAAACTGTTGAATTTCGCTATTGGAATGGGTTAAAAAAAGAGCCAATCTGCTCAGCAGATTGGCTCTTTTACGTTCATGTTAGTTGTTTTTACCAAAAAGTCTTAAGAAAGCTAAGAATAAGTTGATGAAGTCAAGGTATAATTGTAATGCGAAGAAAACGGCCATCCCAGTACCTGCTTGATCACCTGTTTGCGCATAGACTTGGCGTATACGTTGGTTATCATAAGCAGTAATCCCTGAGAAAATTAGGACCATTAAAATGGAAATAAAGAATTCTACAGCACTACTGTGTAAAAGGAACATATTTAGCAACATCGCAATGATAATTCCGATTAAGGCACTATAAGCGGCATGACCAACTGCTGATAGGTCTTTCTTCGTAAAGACACCTACTAATGACATCGCGCCAAAGGTAGCTGCTGCACTTAAAAATGCGCCGGCCACTGTTCCACCAGTATACATTAATAACGTCACGGATAAAGTGACACCATTTAATAATGCATACGCAACAAATCCTGCAATCGCAATGGTTGGATTCTTCTGTGCTTTTGCGCCTAGATATAAAACTAAGCCAATTTCAACAAGCCAAATCATCCAAAAAGCTAAGCTTGATTGGAATAAAGTAGCTAGAACAGGTAAAAAGACAGTTGTCATTGCATAAGCCATGATTGCGCTAATACCAATTCCTAACGCTAAAAATCCGTAAATTTTGGCATAAAATTTATTCAAACCTGTTCCAGTTTGGATATACTCTTGATTATTCATAAGTTAAAGTCCCTTCTTTCTCTGTTAGTTCATCAATCGTCACTTGGGGTGGTTGAACCATCACCACTGCATCTAACACGCGATTTTCTTGCTCATTAACAGCCTCAACTGAAATGGTAATCACATCTTTCATTTTGTCGACTTTGATTACTTCTAATTGGAAAGTCAATGTTTCGTAATGAAAAACGGGTTCCACAAAGTTCACAGAGAAATTCACAACATGTGAACCTGGTCCTGGTAAATGTTTTGAAATCGCACTAGTGATAATTCCCATCAGCATAATTGATGGTACGATTGGTTTTTCATATTCTGTTTTTTGGGCATAATCATGTTGGATATATAAAGGATTCGCATCATTGGTCAAGCCCAAGTAAAGTAATAAGTCCTTGTCTTCAATTGACTCTGTCAAGGACAACGAATCTCCCTCTTCGATATCTTCGATGGTTTTGCCTAATTTTCTCGGTTTTCCGATATTCAAATTAGTACACCTCCGTTATTGATAAGATAATTGTACCAAAATGTACTTAAAAGGCAAGTTAAAAAGTAGTCTTTAAAGGATGTTTAAACAAAACCAACTTATCTGCCATGCTAGATTTTAAAAACAAACAACGGAACAGGAGCAGCTTCTTATTTTTTGAAGCCAGATACCCCTGTCCCGATTTTGTTTATATTCTCTTATAAAACGTTTCTAGTTGTGTTACTTAGTAATGTTTCGTAGGCTTGTTCAAATTTCTGAACGTCGCCAGCGCCCATAAAGACAACCACTGCATTTTCAAAATCTAGTAAAGGCGATACATTATCTTCGGTAATTACTTGTCCACCTTTTTGAATTTTTTCACCTAAATCTTCAATGCGTACCTCGCCTTGTGTTTCACGCGCAGAGCCAAAAATATTACATAAGAATACTTCATCTGCCAAATCCAGTGCTTCAGCAAATTCATCCATTAAGGCAATTGTTCGTGTAAATGTATGTGGCTGGAAGACAGCAATAATTTCTTTATCAGGATATTTTTGACGAGCGCCATCAATCGTTGCTTTAATTTCAGCTGGATGGTGCGCATAATCATCAACAATAATCATGTCACTGACTTTTTTCTCGCTAAAACGACGTTTCACACCTTTAAAACTTAGCATTTCTTCTGCGACTTTTTGCATATCAAGTTTTTCAAAATAAGCCACAGCAATCACACCTAGCGCATTCATGATATTGTGATGGCCAAATGCTGGTAAGACAAAATGACCTACAAAATCATCCTTGTGATAAACATCAAAAGATGAGCCTTCCGTTGTTCGTTGAATATTTCGTGCTTGGATATCATCCTCTTCGCTGACGCCATAATAATAAACTGGCACTTCTGATTCTAACTGACGAAGATACTTATCATCACCATAAGCAAAAATTCCTTTTTTGACTTGATGGGCCATTGTTTGGAACGCTGAAAAAACGTCTTCAATGCTCTTGTAGTAATCTGGATGATCAAAATCGATATTCGTCATAATCGCATAATCTGGTGAATAAGCCAAGAAATGACGACGATACTCACACGCTTCAAATGCAAAGAAATCAGCATCTGGTTCGCCGTGGCCAGTGCCATCCCCTATTAAATAACTAGTTGGATTGATACCACTTAATACATGTGCTAGCAAACCAGTCGTACTTGTTTTCCCGTGTGACCCTGTTACAGCAATGCTTGTATACGGTTCGATAAAACGAGCAATGAAATCGTGGTAACGAATTACTTCTGCGCCTAATTCGATGGCGCGGGCGATTTCCTCATGGGTATCTGGAAAAGCATTTCCAGCAATAACAATCATGTCTTTATCAATATTATCTGCATTAAATGGTAAAATAGGGACACCTGATTTTTCAAGATCCCGTTGTGTAAAGAAATACTCTTCTACGTCTGATCCTTGAACGTTGTAGCCTTTTTGGTGTAAGACCAACGCTAATGAGCTCATGCCAGAACCTTTAATTCCGACAAAATGGTATAATTTGTTCTCTTGATTTCCCATTATAATCCTCTTCTCTGTCACTATATAAAACATACCTTTTTTAAAAAAATTTCAATCATACGAGATTCATTATCGTATAAAACAAAAAAATAATCAACTATTAAAACAGAATAAAAAACTTACATGTTTCAATTCCACATGCAAGTTTCATCTCTTAACTAAAATATTTACTGTTTTCTAATACAGAACTTGAATCTTCTAGCATCCCACTTAATGGTTTATCCAAGATGCCCTTTTTCTTCTCTTCTGTCACAGGTGCTTCCGGCTCCACTTGAGCATTCGCTTTAGCTAATTTTTTCCCATAAGCCGTTTGACTTTTAGCATTTTTCTTTGCGGCATTCAAACGGGAACGCGAACGTAAATCCAACGCATCTTCGCCAAAACGTTCTAAGTCTGGTTTGATTTGTTGATATTGTCGTCTAGTTAAAGGAATCTCAGGTTCTGAGGTTGGAATATTAAATTTCCGCACCGTTGGATCTTCTTCCGTATCTTTCACTTGAAAAGCCGTTGGTTCATCATCAAGAATGACATATGAACGCCGATCTTTTTTCATTGCTTTTAGCAACTCTTCTTCAGTAAAACTAGGTTCCTGTTCCTCAGGAATCACAGAAGCCGGGATATATTTAGGAACAAAATAAGAAGGTGTCGTTTTCTGCACTAATGGTGATGCGGCAGGTCTACTTGGTTTCGCTACGACTTCTTTTTTTTTATACGTTTGTGTCCAGCCATTTCCTTTTGGCGTCCCAAAAAGGCTATTATTTTTTTTCGTTGCTTGTTTATTTTTCGTTGCTTTACTAGCATGTTTTGTGTAGTCTGGCAAATTAGAACGATGACGTGCTAATTGCTCTTGTTGTGCTGCTGTTAATTGTTGTGTTTGTTTATTTGTAGTTGATTGATTCGTTGTTGGTTGTTGGACGGATGGTGTGCTTTGTCTGGTATCTTCGGCAGATGTTGCAGTTCTTCTGCTACCAGACATTGCTTTACCAATCAGATCATCTTGAAATAAGTTACGTTCATTATCTGTTGGTAATTTTACGCCCTGTTCATCATCATATGCTGGAAAACGGAAATGTTTTCTCTTCACTTGAGCATTATCCATTGCGGTCATTCCTTTTATTTTTCTTTCTCATTAGTTTAACACATTCTCAATGAATACTAAAGAACTTGCCTGAATTTTTAAGAGAACAAAAAAAGAAACCTCCGTTTAAAAAGGTTTCTTTTTTGTTTATTTATCTAGTTGTAATTTGGCAAAGTCCGCTTTGACTTGAATGAATGACTGAAACAATTGTAAAAACTGAAAGAGTCGCGCCCGATTTTCAAATTCACTTCTTGTTTGCGGCAATGGTTTTGTGCGATAGGTTTCATAAACGGTCTTAATTCGATTCATAATTTCTTGTCCATCATTATTCTCTGCAAATGTTTCTGCCGTATATTCCAACAATTGTTGAATATAGCGAACTTGTTGCGCATCAACAGTAATATCTTCTAATAATTCCAACATGTTTTTTAGAATATTGCTTTGCATTTTTCTCATCGCAAAGTACTCTAAATAGTACGTATTGGTAGACAGCAATTGATTCTCGGCATGATTTTTGGCCCACGTCTCGCCTGTGCGAATAAAGGTTTTTAAATCTGCACAATGCATGACCAAATTTCGCTCTCCTGCAGCGTTGTTTAAATGTAGCGCCATTTCCCTTAAAATTTTACGAAACATTGTTTCAATGACTTCTTGGTCTTCTCTTAAACGTTTTTCTGTATCAGGCATATAAGAATTAGCTAATAACGCTAGTCCCACACCAATACTCATTAATAAAAACTCATTTCCAATAATCGCCCAAGAAAGATTTTTTTCGACTAAATAATGAGTTACCAAAACGGAACTCACAACAATCCCATCAGATAATTGAAAATACACAGCTGCTGGAATAAATAATAACAAAAAAATACCAAAAGCAATCGCTGTAAAACCTAAAAAAGTAAAACAAATATACGCTAAAATAGTTGCTAAAGCTAAGGATAACAAACGATAAATTCCTGTCATGACAGATGTTTTTTTCGTGCTAGTAACACTTAAAACTGAAATAATCCCTGCCGAAGGGGCATAAAGTAATCCCAGTTTTTCTGCAATAATCATTGCTAATGCAGCGCTAATGGCTGTCTTGACTGTTCGTAAACCAATTTTCATGCATACTCCCCTTAAAAAATAATAATTCTTCACTTTTCTCTAGTAATTTTACCTCTATTTCGGTTATCATTAAAGAGAAAAGTTATTTAGGAGCGAATATTTATGATAGTGGGTCGATTTCGTTTAGGCATGCGAACGTTAAAAACAGCAATTGCTGTCATGCTGTGTATTCTTTTATTTCAATTTTTCCATCGTGGCTCACCTATGATTGCCTGTTTAGCAGCTGTTTTTTCATTAAGACAAGATTTAAATACCAGTTTGTCTTTTGGAAAATCGCGCATTATTGGAAACACATTGGGTGGCTTTTTAGCTTTGCTTTATGTCTTAGCACAAGATTATTTTCCTAATCAACACTTAGTAGAATTACTGCTGCTACCACTTTTAGTCATTATCGTCATCGTTGTTTCTGATGGGATTAATAACAATGCTGGAATCATTTCTGCAACTGCGACACTTTTAATGATTTCTTTAAGTATTCCGCAAAGCGATTCCTTTCAATATGCAATGGAACGTGTGTTGGATACATTCATTGGGACCTTTATAGCGATTGGTTTAAACGTCTTTTTACAACCTAAGCCAGCAGAAGAAGCCCATGAAATTTCTGAAGATTTAGCTGAATTAGAAAAGAAAGAAAAAGAACTAGAAGCTTTACGCCAACAAGTTCAAGCGCGGATTGCCGCAGAAGAAAACACTGACGACAAGGCAAATAAATAAAGAAACAGCCGATTGAAGAGAATAACAATCGGCTGTTTCTTTATAGTTCCCAATTCGTTTTTGCTTGAAAGTTGGCGGCTGCGCCAATCAAGTTGGCATCATTTTGATAATGGCAGGTCACGATTTCTGGAACAAAATCTTTTAATTCAAAGGTTTGTAAATGCGTTAGCATCCGGCGATTAATCTCTGCTAATAAGCCTTCTTTAGCAGAAACACCGCCTCCGAGTACAATCATTTCAGGATCATAAGAAAACTGTAAGCCGAATAATCCTTGTGTTAAATAATCATAAAAATTATTGACTTCTTCGCGAGCAATCTCATCCCCTCGTTGGGCCAGTTCAAAAACTTCTTCTCCTGTCACCGCCTGTTTTTCGACTCCAATTCGTTCACAATAGCGCTGAGCCATTTTGACAGCTGTGCCAATTTCACTGAATGTTTGGCCATTACTTAAAAAGTTCAGTCCAAACTCGCCTCCATATAAATGAGCGCCTTTGTACAATTCACCATTGCGAAAAATCGCTCCGCCAATTCCTGTCCCAATAACGACAAAAAGCACTTCTTTTTTCCCTTTCGCCGCGCCTTCATATATCTCAGCTAAACCAGCACAATTCGCATCATTTTCGATAGTCACTGGTAAGCCAAACAACGCTTCTAATTCTTCATAAATGTTAAAATGATGAATATATGGAATGGCGGAAATCCCTAAAATCTGTTGTCTTTTTTCGTCAACTACTCCAGGTGAACTAAAAGCAACACCACTAATCGACTCATTTCTTTTGTCTGCATAAACCGAATATAAATGCGCTTTCATTTCTTCCCAAGAGCCAGGTGTTGGAAAGCTCCCTTGATTTGTTAATTCTTTGCCTGTCCAAACGCCGTATTTCACGGAAGAACCGCCAAGATCAAATGCTAAAATTGCCATATTTATCCATCCTTTTCTACTTCTGTTTTCTTATTTCTTCGATACGTATACGGTCCATGATAGGTCTCATCAGGATTTTTCGTCAAGCGAAATTTCAACGGAACATAGTCAATGCCGCCTTTAACAAAAGGATGACATCGTAAAATCCGTGCTACTCCCATCGTGGTTCCTTTGACACTTCCATGTGTATGAATTGCATCAATCATATATTGTGAACACGTTGGGTAATAGCGACAACGTGCAGGCAATCCTGGAGAAATAAATCGTTGATAAAAACGAACACCGCCGATTAACGGATTTTTCATAAAGTGCCTTCTTTCTAACTAATTCTTACTAAAGAATAGCTTGTTTTTTCATGTTTGGCAAGTCCTAGTTACGAGAAATCACACCAGGTGCACCTATTACGAATTCTTACATTTCTGTTGCTATCCAAATGAAAAAAAACGTGCTACACTATAAAAAAAGGAATGGAGGCTTAGTAAATGGGATTAAAATTTGAACGTTCCAATGACTTAGATAAACTCTTCGATTCTTTCGCCGTTGATCCATTAAAGAAAGAAGTACCTCTTGAAGAACTAGCAAAACAACGACAAGAAGCAAAAAAAGAAGAAGCAAAAAAACAAGCAAAAGAATAATTTTGCTTGTTTTTTTCTATAGAAACTTTTCAATTGCTGTCCAAGCTGCTTCTTTTCCTTCTTTTGTTTCAGAAGAGAAAATAATAAAGTCATCTTGTTTATCAAAATTCAAGGCTTTTTTGATGACACTCTCGTGTTTGTTCCATTTGCCCCGCGGAATTTTGTCTGCCTTAGTTGCCACAATAATAACTGGCAAATCATAGTATTTCAAAAATTCATACATTTGGATATCATCTTGGGTCGGCGGATGACGTAAATCAATTAAAGAAACGACTGCACGTAACTGCTCACGTTGCGTGATATACGTTTCAATCATTTTTCCCCACTTCGCACGTTCTGTTTTAGAAACTTTGGCATAACCATAGCCAGGAACATCCACAAAGTGTAAGGCATCCTCAATTAAATAAAAGTTTAGCGTTTGCGTTTTACCAGGTTTACCTGAAGTTCTTGCTAAATTTTTACGATTAATCAAGGTATTAATAAAAGATGATTTCCCAACGTTCGAACGTCCAGCTAAAGCAATCTCCGGTAATTGAGATTCAGGATATTGTTTAGGGGATACCGCACTAATCACGATTTCTGCATTATGTACGTTCATTGTTTTCCTCCGTTCTTCTATTCAGTCTTTCATTCAAAAGCTTAACAAAAACAGCTCTTTCGGAAATCCGCCGAAAGAGCTGTTTTCAGCTTCAATCTTATACAGCTTCTTTATCTTTTTTGTTATAAATAATTGTTGGTTTACCGGTACCTTCAGCTGCCATTTTAGTAATGATAACTTTTTCAATGCTTTCATCTGAAGGAACATCAAACATTACGTCCATCATAATTTCTTCAATGATTGAACGAAGTCCGCGTGCGCCAGTATTACGTTCAATGGCTTTGGCTGCGATGGCTTTTAATGCTTCTGGTTCAAATTCTAATTTAGTGTCATCAAGAGACAATAATTTTTGATATTGTTTCACCAAGGCATTCTTCGGTTCTGTTAAAATTCGAACCAAATCATCATTCGTTAATTTATCAAGCGCAGCCATTACAGGTAAGCGTCCAATAAATTCTGGAATTAAACCAAATTTCAATAAATCTTCTGGAATAATATGTTGCATGATGCTTTCTTCTTCATTTAAAGCAGAATTAGTTTTACCAAAACCAATAGTTTTTTCGCCTAAGCGGTTTTTAACAATGGTTTCAATTCCATCAAATGCTCCACCAACGATGAAGAGAACATTCGTTGTGTCAATTTGGATAAATTCTTGATGTGGATGTTTGCGGCCCCCTTGTGGTGGTACACTTGCAACTGTTCCTTCAAGAATTTTTAGTAAGGCTTGTTGAACACCCTCACCTGAAACATCTCGAGTAATCGAAACATTTTCACTCTTACGGGCAATTTTATCAATCTCATCAATATAGATAATGCCCTTTTCCGCGCGTTCAACATTATAGTCAGCAGATTGTAGTAATTTTAAAAGGATATTTTCAACATCTTCCCCTACATAACCTGCTTCTGTTAAACTGGTCGCATCAGCGATTGCAAAAGGTACATTTAATGTTTTTGCTAACGTTTGAGCCAAGAAAGTTTTACCTGAACCTGTTGGTCCAATTAAACAAATGTTACTTTTTTGCAATTCAACGTCATCTTGAGTTGCAGCTGTTTCTGATTGATTCACACGTTTATAGTGATTGTAAACAGCAACAGAAAGTGTGCGTTTTGCACGTTCTTGTCCAATAACATATTCATTTAAAACATTTAAAATTTCTTGGGGTTTTGGCACATCCGTTAATTCTCGGACTGCTTCATCATAAAATTCTTCATCAATAATCTCTTTACATAGATCAATACATTCATTACAAATATAGACACCCGGACCAGCAACAATTTTTTTTACTTCTTCTTGTGTTTTCCCACAAAATGAACAACGAACGGTCCCGTTATTATCCGTATTGTCGTACATGTTCGTCACCCCTCTAAAAATCAAAAAATGACTGTCATCACAGTCTCTCATCATAATAGCACAAACCACTTTAAAATGCGAACATCTCAGATAGAAAGTTTTATTGTTCTTAGACTTCTTATGGTATACTACATTATATAAAAGCACTTTCATAAAAAGTGATTGTGTTGAAACAAATTGGAGGAATTGTGATGTTAGAACAAATTTTACTAGGTACCTATACTCGAAGAGCCAGCCAAGGCATTTATAAAATTGCATTAGATACGACACAAGGTCGTTTAACAGAAGCGACACTTTTGTTAGAAGAAACGAGTCCTACCTATCTTGCTCTGAGTCAAAAGGGCGAACTTTTTAGCGTCACTAGTGTTGACGGTGAAGGTGGCACTGCCGCTTATCAACCAGAAATGGACCATTTTAATTTATTGAATAAAGTAACTGAGGAAGGTGCGCCGCCATGTTATGTAGCTGTTGACGAAAACCGACAACTTGTCTATGCAGCAAATTATCACCAAGGTATCGTTCACGTGTATCGTATCTTAGAAGATGGTTCTTTGGAAGATGCTGACAAAGTGATTCATACAGAGCCAACTGGTCCTCATGAAAATCAAAACAATGCCCATGTTCATTACACAGATTTGACGCCTGATCAACGCTTAGTCGTCTGTGATCTAGGAACCGATCGCGTGTATACGTATAATGTTAGCTTAGATGGAAAGCTTTCTGAAATCGCTCAATTCGTGACTGAGCCAGGGACTGGTCCACGTCATTTAGTGTTCCACCCAACAAAATCATTGGCTTATCTATTTGGTGAATTAGATAGCACTGTCTCAGTTCTTTCATATGATGAAACAGATGGTTCTTTCACTGAATTACAAAAAGTTTCTACTTTACCTGCTGATTATGATGCGTTTAATGGTGGTGCTGCAATTCGTATTTCTTCTGATGGCCGTTTCCTTTATGCTTCAAACCGTGGCCATAACTCGATTGCTGTCTATGCTGTTTCAGAAAACGGCGAAGCGATTGAACGAATTCAATTAATTTCAACAGAAGGCGATATTCCGAGAGATTTTGATTTAGATCCTTCTGAAGATTTCATCGTTGTTGCTAATCAAGACTCTGATAATTTAACACTTTATCGTCGGAACCAAGAAACAGGCTTATTAGAAATAATTCAAAAAGATGTTGCTGTTCCCGAATGTGTTTGTGTTTTATTTGTATAATTAAGTTGACTATTTCCTTGGAAAATAACAGGAGGTCGGGACAGAAGCGTTTAACTCCGAGAAATAAGAAGGAATTTCCGAAAATTGTTCTTTAATTTTTGGAGAATTTCGGCTTATTTCCGAAGGAGTTGCTTCTGTTCCCGCCGTTTATCAGTTTTTGAGCGTGGAGCAAAAATCCAAAGTGATTTTTGTCCCACGCTCCCTGTTTTCTTATTTTAAACGATGGATTGCTTCTCCAATTCTTTAACGTATAAATAAAAAGAGCCAAAGTCTAAGCGATTCATTTGTAAAGATTCATGAATTTTTGTGAACCCTTTACTTTCGAAAAATCGAATCATTCTATGGTTTGTATGATTAGTTTGAGCATACATTTTACGTCTTCCTTCCCAGACTGCTCGTTTCTCCAATTCATGGAACAACAAACTGCCATAACCCTTGGCAATATAATTAGGCGAAGTTGCAAAGCGCTTTAGCCAAACAAAGTCTCGTTCCTGCTCCATACATAACGTTGCCATTGAAAAAATCATTTCTTCGTGCACTAGCAAATACAACCGTTTTTTTGTAATGTCTTCTTGGATATCTTCTTGAGAAGGGTAGTCCTTTGTCCACTGCGTAATGCCCACAACATCCATGTATGCCTTTACTTCTGTTAAAAATTGAAGAATAATCGGTAACTCTTTCTCATCAGCCACTCTAATTTTCATTGTTTATTCTCTTAATAAGGTAACAATAGAATCGACAAGACAATCACACTAATAATGCCAATGATGGTCGGTACACTCGTCCGTTTTAAAATTCTGATGGGACTAACTCCTACTGTTGATGCGACAATCATGACAACTGCTGCTACAGGAGAAATCGTTCTAGTTAAATTCGCGATCATCTGCATTGGCAAGGAAATTAAGATGCCATCAATCCCAGCTTTTTCGGCAATTCCAGGGATTAGTTCGATAACCGCATAAAACATTGCCAGTCCACCACCGCTTAAAATTCCAAAAAGGGTCGTTGCACCGCTGAAAATTAAGGTCGTGACAATTCCTGCTGAACTTGATGCTTCGACAGATGCCATAATACTATCAATAATTCCTAACGTTTGAATCGCAGACGTGAACAATGAACCGCCTACGACAAGCATCACAACTTGACTAAACCCTTGCCCCATTCCTTTAAACATCTCGACAGCCGTATCTTGAACTTTTTTAAAAGATTTCAAGCGAAGCGTCTCAACCAATACAGCGATGAAGAAAGAAATAAATGTAAGAACAAAAATATCCATCGTTATTCCTTTAATAAACATTCCTGCGATTCCCACTCCAACAATTAATAATAGCGGTAATATTGGCAATATTGCATAAAATTTAGGAACATCAAATTCTTTTTGTTTGCTTAAGCCTTCTTCATTTAATGAGACATAGGCAGCCTCACCTTCTTTTTTATCGCAGTATTTTTGCCAGAAGTACTGTGCAACCGCAATGATTAATAACGATGGCAGTGAAATTTTGGCATTCCATACAACATAATTTAACACATCATAACCAAGGGTATTTGCGGCGATTACGTTATCCGCGCCTAAAGGTGTTGGCATGATAGTTGCCGTCATTGCAATCACACCTGCAGCAGTTAATGATGAAATCCCCATGCTGGCTAGCATCGGATATAATATAGACATTAAAATAATCGCTAAGCTTGATGCACTAGGAACTACTAGTGACATTAAATTTCCAATTAAAAAGACCACAGGGACAAATAACGATTTACGTTTAATCTTCATTAATGGTTTCACCAAAAAGTTGACAGCCATCTGATTGGCCCCGATTGCATTCATATAGCCTGAGTAACCAAAAAGAATCATAATTACAATTCCTGCTGAACTCACTTGTGCAATAATTGTATCTTTAAACTTCAAGAAAATATCAAATAATCCAAAACCGGTTCCTTCCCCTGCAGGATAAATGGGATGTCCTAACATCCATGCACATGCAAGTAGAACAAGCGCACCAATAATTAAACTGAGTGCGGGATGATAATTTTTTACAATCAAATAGGCTACAGCAACTAAAACGACCAATACCAATAAACTTTCAATCATACTTATCCTCCTTCAGTTAATTAACCGCTTTCATTTTTTCGACAACCCATTTTTGAAAAGCTTCAACATTTACATCTATACAGGCAACGGCATTCGTGTTTTTATGATACTTCATTTTTAAATCTGCAACAGTAGCTCCCGCAGCTGGACCTTCCAAAGCAACTTCAATGAACGTTTCAGTTGTCTCAAATAATTCTGGTGAAGTTAAATAGGCAATCGCGCAGACATCATGCATTTTCAAACCTGTAGTTAAACTGCCGCCTCTATAATGACGGAAAAGACCATAAAACATTTCCCCCACTCTGCCAAGCGCTCTGATGGCTGTTACTTCATGATTCGTTAACACAGCTTGACTTGTAACATCTAATCCTACCATTGTTAGTGGGACACCTGATTGGAAAACAATTTGTGCAGCGTGTGGATCGACATACGTATTAAATTCGGCACTTGTATTTGTATTTCCCCTTGCTAATGAGCCACCCATCATGACGATTTCTGCAATATTTTCTTTGACTTCTGGATAGAGGGTCAGTAACAAAGCAATATTCGTTAATGCAGCAATTGGAACAATGGTCAAAGGAACATCACTAGACAGAATTTCTTTTCGCATAGCTTCCACTGCATGAATATCTAAACACGTAGAGATAGGTTGCGGAAACTCAAAGCCATCCATGCCAGTCTCCCCATGAATCTCAGCAGAATCTTCCAATTGAATAAGTAACGGACAATTACACCCCTTGGCTACAGGAACCTTTTTCCCAAAAAAATCGACAAGTTTCAAAGCATTATTTGTTGTTTTTTCTACATCTACATTCCCTGCAACCGTCGTTATTAAGCGAACTTCTAGGTTAGGATGATTCAGTGCAATCGCTAAAGCTACAGCATCATCAATTCCTGGGTCCGTATCAATAATGATCGGTCTTTTCTTTGTATCCATTTTTCTTCCTCCATTCACATTTAGGAAAAACATTTCCGGAAACGTTTTCTTAATTTGAGATTAACAGCGCTTTCATTAAAAGTCAAGCAGAATTTCTAAATAATAAATAATTAGGCTTTTTCTTGACTTTCTGCTTTTAGAATGCTTACTATAAAAAAGAGTTCAGTGAAAGGACGAAAATGATGAATATTAAAGATATTGCAAAATTAGCTGGCGTTTCCGCTTCAACTGTATCCAAAATTATAAATAATAAAGATCAAACTATTAGTAAAGAAACCCGTGAGCGTGTCTTAAAAATCGTTCGAGATTACAACTACACACCTTACTCAGCAAATCTCGTCACAAATAGTACTACAAAAACCTTCGTGTTATTATTAAATAGCCATGAAACTTTTGAGGCTTGGGTTACGAGCTTTATTGATAAAGCTCAAGAAAATGGCTATAACTGCTTGATTTTAAATAGTCACGGTAGTTTAGAACAAGAACTGAAAAATATTACCTCGCCAACTTTAAAACAAGCCAGTGGCATTATTTGGGACCCAATCAATGAAAACAGTAAACAATACGCGAAATTTATAGAAGAATTAACGATTCCTTACTATTTCGTCAATCACTCAACTAACGAATTGCCTTCTCTAGCGGGGCTTTATGAAGAAGCTAGTTATGTTTTAACCCAAGAATTATTACAGAATAACCATAAAAAAATTAGTTATTTCGTCACTAACCCAAAATATAAAGAAGCAATTATTGCAGGCTATAAAAAAGCCTTGTTTGATGTCAATTTACCCTTTAGTAAAGAAAATATTTTAACTACTATCCCTGCTGATTTCAGTAATCAGCTTATCACAGATGGGATTACGGGTATCCTTACCGATGACTATACCCAAGCTGTTTTTTTGGAACAGCTTTTAAAGCAGAGCGGTTTGCGAACCCCCGATAATTACTCTTTACTCGCAATTAAGCGAAAAATTGATCGTTCATTTTTACCTGATCATATTTCTTCCGTTTTATTAGATACAGAGACGTTTGGCAGCCAGTTAGCCTTATTATTGCTTAACAAACGCAAAGAAAAAACAGCCTTGATTAATGAGGCTGAAAAATTAGTGCTAGATCACAAAAATACATTAGGCATGTCTAGTATTAATCCACATAGCAAAATGATTGTAGTGGGTAGTTTAAACGTTGATAATTATCTATATTCAACAAATTTACCACATAACGGCAAAACAAATTTTCTGTCTAGCTATGCTAAATTCCCCGGCGGAAAAGGATTAAATCAAGCTGTTGGCTTAACCAAACTGGGCCATCAGGCCACCCTAATTGGTTGTTTAGGCTCAGACACAGATGCGAATTACTTATATAAAGAATTAGAAAAATACCACGTTACGACAGATGGTATCACACGTATTCAAGATACTGAGACTGGTCAAGCTTATATTTATGTTGAGACAAGCGGTGACTCCATGATTTCAATCTTACCTGGTGCAAACACAGCGCTTACACCTAAAAAAATCGCACAGCAAAAACACCTATTTATGGATGCCAGTTTTTGTCTCATTCAAACAGAAATTCCTTTGTCTGCTGTAGAGAAAGCTTGTGAAATCGCCCAACATTCAGGGGTACCGATTATTTTAAAACCAGCTGCTATTCATCATATTCCAGTGAATATACTAGAAAAGGTTGATTTTTTCATTCCCAATGAAGATGAATTATTGGAACTTCAACCAGATACTGGTACATTAGAAGAGAAAGCGGCGTACTTCTTAGAAATGGGCGTAAAAAATGTCATTGTTACTTTAGGAAAAAAAGGCGTGTTATTAAAAACACCCCAAGTGTGCCACTATTTCCCTGCAACAGAAAATATAGCTGTGGATAGTACTGGTGCCAGTGACAGCTTTATCAGCGCGCTCGCCTCCTATCTTTCGAAAGGTTATCCGACTGAAGCAGCCATTCAAATAGCAATTCAGGCTGCAGGATTTTCAGTTTCTAAAGAAGGAGTGATTGATTCTTTAGTTGATCACGTCACTTTGGAAAATTATTTGATAAAAAAAGAACCCGCTCTTTTTGCTCATCGTAACACCTGTGTTGACTGACACAGGTGTTTTCCTGCTGAATATCTTGTTATTTTCTCATAAACCAATGAGAATTGTTCTTTTTTATTACAATTTATTAGGCGAACTATTATAATAAAAGAGAAGTTATTACTAAGGAGTGAGTCTCATCAAAACACAAGATGCCATAAAAACATTTTTACTTTCAAAGAAAACACAAAAAAAATTGGCTGTCTTTTTATACTTAGCAAAACAAACGAACCTTGATTTATCTAGTGTTGCCCGAAAATTCGATCTTTCTACTAAAAATTTATCAATTTATCTTCGTGAAATTCAAGAAGACTTAGCAACCCTTCCTGAAAATACCTTAGAGATTCAGATCCATCACGGAAAAATTTCATTACATACGACTTCCAATGATTTTCTTTCCCACTATTTTTTATTATTTAATTATTACTGTGTCCATTCTACTGACTTCATTCTTTTTCAAGCAATTATCAAAAAAGAAAACAATTCTGTCTGGAAAGTGAGTCAAGAAACTAATTTTAGCTCATCTTACATTTACAAACGGTTAAATAACATTAATAAACTATTTGGTTTGTATGGAATTTCCGTCCATTTTTCCCCCTCCGCGAGTAAAGTGATTACAGGTTCTGAATTTCAAGTCCTATATGCTTTTCTTGATGTCTACTGGACCATCTTTTTAAATACCTTAGCCTTACCACGTTATACCTCTACTTATTTTGAAGATATACTGACGCAGCATATTAAACCAGAAATTCTTGAACGCTTGGAACACGCTTCTCTACTAAAATTAAATTTACTTTTACACATCGCAAAATATCGCTTTCCATATACTTGTGAAGATGATCTCCAAAAAGAATTTGAAGAACATCCTTATTTAAGGCTTTTCTCAGACTCAAAACAAACTATTTTTTGTTCCCAATCAAATTTTTCAGAAGATCAACAGCGGGTTGTAGATATCATTGCACCCATTGCCATTGATAATTTTGATTCAGCAAAACGAGCCAAAGATTTACTGACTGCTCTAAATGAAATTTCTTGCCCAGAATATTTCTACGTTGATTCTTTATTAACCAATTTTTGCGAAGTTTTTCAAATTCCAAAAATGCGTGAATTTGATCGTCATTACTTCTTACTTATTTTATTTAAAAATATTATCTATAACCAATTATTTATTTCACAGCAACCAAATACCGCGATTCTAGATTTTTTAGTCAATAAAAATAGTACTTATCAAAAAGATTTACAGAAAAAAATTTATGCTTTTTATCAAAACTTTTCAGCGCATTCCCCTTATCAGTTAAGATTTAAGGATCAGGAGAACCCAATTTGGACATGTGAATTGTTGTTACGAATTTATAAGCACTATAGTCCCCGCAAAAAAATTAAAATTGGTGTTGCATATTCTCGCGATTTTTACATTGCTAGCTTTATTATGATGAAAATCAAGCAAGCATTTAGTGAGGATATTATTTTTGAACGAACCGATTTTTCTAGTTGTGATATTGTGATTACTGACTATCCCTTATTTGATTTACCAAAAGAAATAGACCGAATTTACATTTTAGAAGAAGAATTAACCCGAGAAGATTGGGAACTAATTTTCAGTAAAATAAGTATCGCCATTTTTGATTTGCAATATTAAAACAAACACCAAGCGCCAACCTGTCTCACCAGCCATAATGAAAACAAGCGACCTACAAACCACTTCTGTCAGTTTTAGTCTGACAGAAAATAGTTTGTAGGTCACTTGTATATTGCTGTTCTTTTCTACGTTACCTTCAAAGACAATCTAGTAAGTGGGTACACGTCGTACTTCAGTCCTTAAAGTGCTACGCTTCCACCGCTGATCATTTTTTTGTCTCAGGCTCTTACATTTTTTCAACAAAGATGTTACTAGGCACTACTTGAAGCTGAAAACTATTTTTTCTATCGAAATTCCTCATCAGTAGACTCAAATTTAAAACTTTTTTCTATAAAAGCGACTTCTTTTGCGTATGTTTTTACAAAAGAAGAATAGTCTTTGGGATCTTTGACCTTTTCCAATTGGTCAACAGAGACTTCTAATTCAAATCCCGTCCCATCTTTAAAGAGATAATATTTTGAGATGTCTGTATATCCTTGATTCCGTTTTAAAATATAGCCAGTTTGTACATCAGCAATTTTATCAATTGGGTATGCTTTGATAAACTCTTTACTTGTATCTAAATAATCAGAAAGACTGTTGACAAGATTGCCAGAAAGGTACATGCCTGCCGATGTATAATAGTCTCTTTTTTCATAAAAACTGATATTGCCTAGATATTTTGTATCTGGATACTCCTCTGTAGAAGGTAAAATTAAAAAGTTCTTTCCGCCACTGGTTTCAATATCGGCATCGCCGATAATTTCTATTTGATAGCCTTGATTAAATAAAAGTTTATTTTTTTCTATTGTGACTTTTAGTGGTTTTTCTAAATCAACAGGTCCAGTTGTGGTAAGTCCAGCTTCTTTTAAAGGATAAACATCTTCTGATGAAGCGGAGTAATCCCAATAATCATCTTTCTCCGCAAGATCAATATATACTATAAAGCCAATTGCTACAGCAATGCCTATCCAAATAATTTTTTTGTTCTTTTTTTGTTTTTTCTTTTTTTTCGTCTGTGGTTTTACCACTTTTTTATTTGGGTTAGGAAGTTGCTTTACTGTGTCTGTTCTTGTGACAGGAAAAAACGACCATTTTGGCTTTTGAAAAAGCGCATCATATGTATCATAAAAATTCTTTTGTTTAGCCATTTTTTCTCTCCACTAATTTTTTTGATAAGGAAATTTCCTCAGATGCTTCGGAGACTAATTTTTCGTAATCATCTGTGATACTTTCCGACAACACTCTTATGGTACTTAAGATACCATTGGTTGCAAGCGTTATTTCTTCTGTTGACAATTTATCTTCTTTAATGCTTAAAAACCGTTCTGATGCTCGTAACATCTCTGGTACCTTATGATATAAAAAATCACTAAAATGAGTAATTGCTTCAGGATACTTCACTAAGTGTTTAAAGATGCCTTTAGCGGAAGCAACACCCAGTTTTACTTGTTCAATTTTTTTTAAATTTCGTGACTTATTCGTTAGTTCGTTTAAATAAATAATTTGTTTTTTTAATTCGTCCATAATTCTTTGGTACATCTCTAGGTCACTGTCCGTTAGATGGTGCGTCGTTTGATATTTTTTTAGATTTTTTTTATAACGGAAATACGTACGACCATTTCTATAAATAACCCAACCGATGTACCCAGCGCCCACTAACAAAACCAGTATCCCATTCAAATCATGTACTCCTTTTTAAATTAGTATATATTACTGAACACATTGTCCAGCTTAAAATTGACAAATAAGTATGAAATGTTACTCCCCAATTACTTGTGCACTTTTATTGTATCATATAGGAAAATTGTTCTGTTCCGCATTTGGACAAATTGTCTAAATGTCTAAGGAAATCTTTTTTGGTTTAATATGTAGCAAAAAACACTTGCAAGAATTGATTACTTCTCACAAGCGTTTTTTATTGTCTAAAACAACTATTTACATTTCATTTTATTAAATAGTGAATAAATAAATTACTGCAGCTAATGAAGCCCCTAAGATAGGTCCCACAATTGGCACCCAAGAATAAGCCCAATCAGAATCACCTTTTGTTTTCACAGGAATAATTTGGTGCGCTAAACGGGGTCCTAAATCACGTGCAGGGTTAATTGCATAACCTGTAGGTCCGCCTAATGATAGACCTAGTCCTAAGACCAAAATCCCAACAAGCATTGGGTTAATGCCAGCCGCTAAGTCGTTTTGAGAAAAGGCTAGTAAGCCAAAAACCAAGACAAATGTGCCGATAATTTCTGTTAAAACATTGGCTGGATAGTTACGGACAGCTGGACCAGTGGCGAAGGTTCCTAAAATAGCACCTTTGTCTTCTGTAATGTTCCAATGGGGTAAATAAGCTAACCAGACAACTAAACCACCAATAAAACCGCCTAGGACTTGAGCTACGATATAAGGTAAAACCATGCCCCATTCAAAGTTTCCAGTAATTGCCATCGCAACTGTTACAGCAGGATTTAAATGCGCTGGACTCATATACCCAGACATGTAAACAGCTAATGTAACAGCAGCGCCCCAGCCTAAAGCAATAACGACCCAACCAGAAGCAAAGGCTTTGCTTTTCTTCAAGTTAACTGCGGCACAGACGCCATCCCCTAGTAAAACTAAAATCATCGTTCCGAAAAATTCACCGAATAATTGTGTCATCATCGAAGTTCCCATTTTTTCTTCACCCTACTTTCAAATTTTTTAAATCTGATTCTTCAATTACTTTTTCTAATGTTTCAATGTGTCGTGCTCTTTCTTCCGCTGTCCATTGATAATGCTGTGCCATTTCTTCAATGACTCCCGCTTTCACTTGGTCCAAACGATCACGCATAAATAATAAGTGGTTGGTCCGTCGCAATAAAAAGTCGACGGGTGTTAAAGCCATTTCTTCTTCCATCGCATAGTTTAAAGAGACAGTTTCTGTTAAGGTTAAACCAGGAATTACTTTGGCATCATCAATCATTTCAAAAACAGTTGATACGTTGGAGCCATATAAATGAGCTAAGTATAGTGCATCCTTTTCACTTAACCCTTTAGATACGCCATGTTTTGCCAACGCTTCTAATTCTTCGTCTACCGTTGCAGGGTTCAATTTCCCGCCTGAAACTGGATAGTTTTTAGAATCAATTAAGGTGAATTCTTTCTGGTATTCTTCTGCTAAGATGGTTTGAATCATTTTCATCGCACCTTCTGCCATTTTACGATAATCTGTTAATTTCCCACCAGCCAAAGTGAGCAAGCCGTCCGCTGATCTTTCCAATGAGCTGCCTCGAGAGACAGCTGAAGGATTGACTTTATTTTCCACCAAACTATCTTCTAGATGGTTTAGGACTTCTTCAATTTCTCGTTTATCTGTTTGGTTTTTTTGGTATCTGTCAACGACATCAATGACTTCATCAATACTTTTATCTGAAAGTTTGCCATTGTTTCCCCCGTTATAATCTGAGCCACCGTTAGCAGAAATTAAAGGTCGTAAGCCAGCCCAGCTGGCTTCAATATCATTAATTGTCAATTGTACCTCTGGATAACGATTATTTACTACTTCCAATAGGTAATCCACATCACTTTGTTCTACTGTTGGATGTTGAAAGTCTCCATGGTAATCTGTATCCGTCGTCCCAAAATATGTTTTTTCTTCTCTTGGAACAACGAAGACCATGCGGCCATCTTGTTTACCTGTATCAAAATACGTTGGTTGAGGAACATTTAAACGGCTTTTGTCGACAACTAAATGAACCCCTTTAGTTGGACGCATTTGTGGTGTAAATGAATCGTTTTTGTCTAAGCCTCTTAATTTATCTGACCAAGGACCAGTAGTATTAATCACAACATCTGCGTGAATCTCAAACTGTTCGTCAGTTAGTAGGTCCTTTGCTTGAATGCCAGTAATTTTTCCTTCATCATTGTATAAAAAGCCCACCGCTTGAACCCGACTCACAGCATGTGCCCCGTCAGCTACTGCTTGTTTAATATTTTCAATAACTAAACGAGCATCATTATTTCGGTAATCTAAATAAACACCGCCACCTTGTAGACCTTCACTTTTTAGTTGTGGTTCACGTGCCAAAACCTCTTCTTTTGTTAACAGATAGTTGGCGTACTTGGTACCTGTTACATCAGCTAACTGATCATATAAATCCATTGCTATTTTGACAGAAAATAGATTAAATGTTGCATTTGGCTCATCATAAATCGGCAATAACATGGGATCCGCTTTAGGGATGTGTGGCGCAATGGATTGAACGACGGCTCGTTCTTTCACTGTATCTGCCACCACCTCCACGTCAAACGTTTTCAAATAGCGGATACCACCATGAACTAATTTGGTTGATCGTGAAGAGGTGCCCTCTGCGAAATCCTGCATTTCAATTAACCCTGTCTTCATTTTAGCGGCACTGGCTTGCAGGGCAACGCCTGCGCCAGTAATGCCACCACCAATAATTAAGACATCTAAGTGTTGTGTTTTTAAAGCGTCGATTGATTGTCGGCGTGTTTCTATTGAGAAAGTCATAGAAAATTCCCCTTTTCCATTTACTTATTTTTACGTTTAAATTGTTGGGTAGCTGCTACTGCTTGTTGCCAACCTTCGTATAAATCTTCGCGTTCTTCTTCCGCCATAATTGGTTCAAATTGTTGTCCTTCTTCTTGGAATGCTTTGATTTCTTCTAAGTCTTTCCAGAAGCCAACCGCTAAGCCCGCCAAGAAAGCTGCGCCCAAGGCCGTTGTTTCTAAGTTATGGGCTCTTTGAACAGCAGTGTTTAAAATATCTGCTTGGAATTGCATCAAGAAATCATTGTTTGCTGCTCCACCGTCTACTTTTAAGACGGGAATATCTATGCCTGTATCTTCTTTCATCGTGTCAATAATGTCACGAACTTGATACGCAACTGCTTGAAGTGTCGCTTTGACAAAATCTTCTCTCGTGGTACCACGTGTCAATCCAAAGACAGCCCCACGCGCTTGTGAATCCCAATATGGTGCGCCCAAACCAGTGAATGCCGGAACCACATAAACTTCATTGTGCCCTGTTGACGCTTTGGCTACTGCTTCAGATTCCGCAGCCGTTTGTAACATTTTTAAGCCATCTCGTAACCATTGAATCGCTGAACCAGCCACGAAGATACTTCCTTCCAAGGCATAATATACTTTGCCGTTAATACCATAGCCAATAGTGGTAAGCAGATTATTTTTAGAAAGTTGAGGTTCTTCGCCAGTGTTCATGACAATAAATGAGCCTGTTCCATAGGTATTTTTAACCATCCCAGGTTCAAAGGCCATTTGACCAAATAAAGCGGCTTGTTGGTCACCAGCCATCCCAGCGATAGGAACTTCACTTCCGTAAAAATGGTAATTTTTTGTTAGTCCATACACTTCAGAGTTCGAAACGACTTTCGGTAACATCACTCGTGGGATATTTAAAAGATCCAAAATTTCTTGATCCCAATCTAAATCATGGATATTAAACAACATCGTCCGACTTGCATTTGAATAATCAGTGACATGAGTATCTCCCGTTAATTTCCAAACGAGCCAAGTGTCAATTGTCCCAAACATCAATTCTCCATTTTCTGCACGTTCTTGCGCACCTTCTACGTGATCTAAGATCCAACGAACCTTCGTTGCTGAGAAATAAGCATCAATGATTAACCCAGTTTTTTCATGAATCATTTCGCTGTAGCCATCTTCTTTTAGTTGATCAGCAATGGGTGTCGTTTGGCGTGATTGCCAAACAATTGCGTTATAAATGGGTAACCCAGTTGCTTTGTCCCAAACAACGGTTGTTTCCCGTTGGTTTGTAATCCCAATTCCGGCAATATCCGTTGGTTTCACTCCTGACTCAATTAAAGAACCTGCAATAACGGATTGAACAGAATTCCAAATTTCATTGGCATTATGTTCCACCCAGCCTGCATTAGGAAAATATTGAGTAAATTCCTTTTGTGAACTACCAATTTTGTTTCCTTTTTTATCAAAAATAATTGCACGAGAACTAGTCGTTCCTTGATCAATCGCCATAATGTATTTTTCTTCTGCCATGATAATTCCTCCTAAACGTTTTTGAAATCGTTTTCTTTATGTCCCTATCTTACAGACAAAAGAATAACTAAACATGTCAAAAACTTTTTTTATTTTAAAAAAATTGAAAGGATTTCTACTAAAACCAACAAAGACAACGCTTTCAATAATACTTTTATTATCTCTAATTTTTCAATAAAAAGAAACATTTTTGTTTAAAAAAGCCTAATTTTCGACTTTTAGTTGTAAAAAGGTTGGTGCGAGGATCAGATAATTTCCGTCACACCAACCTTTTGTTTATTTCTCCCGCAAGGTGCGTATTTTCTTTTTTAATTGTTGCACATCATAGGTCGAACTTAATTCTGACAAAACATAGACTTCCGGTGTTCCTTGATAGCTCGTTTGCTGATAATTGGTCACAATTAAATCATATGTTTGTTCAGGCTGATACCTCTCCACCAGCGTGCCATTCATATTTTTAAGACTAAGCATTAATACTTGTGTTAACGCCGCTTGATAAAGAGCATCCATTGCTAAATGAATTCCAATTTTTATTTCACCAATCATTTTAAATTCAATTAATGCCAACACGCTTAAATATTTGACCAGAGAAAGTTCATGCAAACTATCTCCTGGTTGATACGTTTCATCAAAACAAGCTAAAGCTTTTTCTAATAACGTTGTTGAAAAAGAAGCTAATTCCCGACTAGATAATTGCTGTTCTTTTTCCCAGATATGGGCCCGATCAAAGACTTCCAATTCTCCTTTAAAAAAATACAGTTTTCCATGAATTTGTGAAAAATAGTAAGCCATGGTTTTCTCAAGAGTAGGTTCAAATTTATGGGGCCGATAATACAAGACCACATTTTCCAAGATAAACGTATCAGCTAAAGAAACAGCGGAACGACGTCCCCGAATTAAGGAATATTCATCAAAAGCTGATTCTGGTAAGACCGACATTGTGATTAGAAAAACAAAATGAATCATGCTTTCTCCTTCGTCTAATTCTAATGAATAGCGACTAGAAAAACGGAAAAACAATTGTCGAACTTGCTTAAATAACGGATCTTCTTTAAAATCAATCATTTTCTTTCTCAATTGTTGATATTTTTTTGAAGTGACCGCTAGGCGCTTTTTCGTAATACTCAACCAAAGGCTAACTTTTAACGCATTATGTTCATTAAAAGTAAAACCTAAGCCAGTCTCAATCCCTTCAATTATCCGTTTATTTAACGGGGACATCGTTTTTTTCTGGTGTGTTTCATAGGGAGTAATATACCAATACAACTGAAAGTAAAAGTAACGAATCTGCAATTCTTCGCCCTGTAGTTGTCCATTTTTTATTTGCAAATCAAAGGCGGCTAACAATTGATTGAGTTCCTTAATCTTTCGAAATAAAGAAGACTCACTAATCATAAATTTAGTCGTTAATTGAACAATAGAAAACTCTTTATTACGATATAAATAATCTAAAAGTTGAAATTTAAGAGACTCTTTTACAAATGCTTCAATTAAATGATTCAACGAAAAAAAATCCGATAAGGTGATTGATAGCTGTTGGCCATCATAAGTAAGCTGACAATCCTGTCCAAAAGGTTTCAAAAAATAATGTAAATCCTCTAAGTCTTTTTCAAAGGAAGCTTTTGTGACCGCTAAGAATGCTGTTAAATCAGAGACTGAGCAGGTGCCGCCTGCTAAGATGGTTTGTTGCACCGTTAATAATTGTCGCATCGCTTTCTTTTCTAATAACGTCTCAACTTTCATCGTTCTCTCTCCAATAAGCCGAAGCACCCATCAAATTTGTAATATCATAAATATTGGTTAAGGAAGGTTGATAAAAATAATCTTTTTGTAATAGGTCTGTCAGTGTCTGACCTGTTTGGATACTTAATGCTAACGTATTTATTTTTTCTAAACAATTGTTTTTTGAACAAAGCTGTGCCCCAAGGACCCGTTGTGTCACTTTATCATAGATTAATTTGCCTAAAATTTCTGTCCCATGTTGTAGAGGCGGCGCTGGCTGTCTAACAATTACGGAAGCAAGTGTTTGCGGAAAAAATAAACCTTCCGTTTCGGTTAGACCTGTACTAGCAAGGTAATAGTCCCCCACTTTTGTTCCCATTGTTCGTAAAGAACCAATGAATCGGTGCGTTTTTTCTTCTAAATTGTTGGCGACTACTAAGCCAGTTCGTACCGCATTGTTCACTAACGGAGCATAAAAAGTTTCCGCGACTGGTTCATTCATAACTGAAATGCAATCACCGATGGCAAAAACATTCGGCACTGAAGTTTGTAAATAAGCATCCACCGCGATTGTCTGATCCAGATTCCGTTGAATTTTTTTATCTAAATAGGCTAATTGAGGATGTAAGTTTAAAGCAAAAATCCCACTGTCACAAGAAATTTTCTGTTCACTTGTTTCAAGAACAATACCATTTGCTGTTTCTTCAATTCCTAGGACCGTTTCTTCAAAATGGAAAATTACTGCTTGTTTTTCCAAAGATTTTTGAACTTCTGCGACCATTTCTTTATCAAAATATTTAGGCAATAGATTTTCTAAACTTTCAAAGACATGGACAGTTTTCTTCATTTTCACAAGAAAATCAATTGCTTCTACTCCAATGGGGCCTGCACCAATGACAGCTACTGTCTGGCTTTTTTCCAGTAATGGAACAGCCGCTAAAGCACCTGATAAAAATTTATATTTGAGTAATTTTTCTGTTTGACTACCACGAATTTGCGTGGAAAATTGGCTCGCGCCTGTCGCTAAAATCAATTTATCATAAGAATACCACTGTTGTTCTTCCTTTTGCGTCCAAGCAATCAATTGGTTCTCAACATCCATTGCCACGACTTCTCTATTTAAAAGCAACTGAATCTTTTGACGACGTAATTCCTCTTCCGTTATGTAACGTGCTTCGTGTAATTCATTGATGGTATGATTAAAATACGCACTTAAGCCACCAGATAAATACCCCACTGTTGCTTGTTTGTCAATTAAAGAAATTTCTGCTTGGGGATATTTTTTCCTTGAAGCAATTGCTGCGGAAATACCTGCGAATGATGCACCAATAATCACAATTTTCATTTGTTTCCTCCTCTGTCAGGACCTACTATACTTCTCTCAGTTTATCATGATTAAAAAGAATGCTAAAGCAACAACTATAGTTTTCCCTTAAAATAATTATTTTTGCTGAGCGCATTGCTTTTCAAGCACTTTCATTTTCATTTATAATAAATGTTACTACTGTTTGAGGAGGAGTTTTCATGTCTGCAACGAAAGAGCAATTGGAACTATTTTTATTTTATTTATCTGAAACCTATACAAAAAGTTTATCTTTACATGACTTAGTTACAAGTCGACCACGCCCAGAGGAAGCGCGTATTTTATTAAATATTAACGAGGTTTTTACTTACTACCATAGCGCTCGTGTTCTCTACACAAGTGTTCCTGCTCTTGAAAACAACAAGTCTGAGCCTTTTTTCCAAGCCTTCGAAAATTTTTATTTTGAATTAAAACAACATTTTTTCAATGAAGAAGATGAAACCAACCAATTGAATGAACGTCTAGAGGAAATGAAAATTGCCTTTGAACAATTGACGGATGACTACAATGTTCTATAATAGAAGAGAACAATTCGTTAAGAAGGGGTCCTTATGAAGCAAGAAGAAGTGATTGAACGTTTAAAAGAAGAACTAAATTTGCCATTTTTTAATGGTACGCTAGAAGAAAAGAACTATTCTGAAGCAGATTATCAGCAAATCAAGAAAGAGTTAATTCAATACTTTGATGATTATGTGCGAAATGTTGAAAATTAACAAGCTAAAACAACCTTTGATTTTAATAAAATCAAAGGTTGTTTTATTATTAAATAAAAAAAATAACAAAAAAACCACCGGCAGTTTTGCCGATGGAAAAGGAGTATTTACTCAATAAGAGTAAAATGAAAAATAAAAAGGTTGTTGTTGGTATGAATTAATAATACAATACACTTTCTCTTTTGTCCATAAAAAAGACATGAAAAAAATATTAAATTCGTTAGTTATTTTTATTAGTTTTTTATTTTTTCAAAAGAATGTTGCTCATTCGCGTAATGGCAAAGGTTAATTCATCCGTTGCTTGATCCTGCTTTTCCTCTGAAGTATTAAATAAATCTGCATCAATACCTGTTTCTGGATCTGTTGCTAAAATCATTTCATTGCATCCTGCTACATATTCTGTATAAGCATGTTGAAATTTTTTGTGAATACCAAGTACTTGTGGTGTTGGTTTTAATGTTCCGACTTTTTTGAGCATTAATTCATATTTTTCAGTACCTTCTTTAAATTTTGCTTGAATTTCTGCAATTCGTTCGGCTGTTAAATCATTCACTTTATTCTTATCGATCGCTTGACGAACTTCTTCGTAATATGGATTCATGACTTCGCCAATATCTTCTGTTGTTTTAACGATATCATTAATTGTTTGAACGTAAAATCCTAAATTTGGTCTCATAACCATCCCTCTTTTCCCTTTTCTCTTTCACTCCATTTTACACTTTTTCTATTCCATCTGACAAGTGGCACTTTTTCAGTCTTTATTCTTTTGATTCTTAACAGAGAAAACATAGTGAGGCATCGTTTTGCCATGGTATGTTTTAATGTATCGATCCCTAACAAGCATCTGGTTTCGAATAGCGACATTCATAGAGGCTAAGTTCGTATCACGAATCGTTGAAATAACTTCTGGAAAATTTAATACATCGAATGCGTACTGTTTTGTCGCTGCGGCAGCTTCAATCGCATACCCTTTGTGCCATTCTTTCACACATAAATGATAACCAATTTCTGGATAGCTCTTGCCTTTTACTAATTGATTGGTGAGTCCACACTCGCCGATGACTTCGCCTGTTCGCTTCTTCTCTAACGCCCATAAGCCGTAGCCGTATTCTTGATAGGACTGTAAGTTCCACTTTAGCCAGTTTGCAACCTCTTCATCAGAAAAAGCGTGTTCATAGGCATACATCACATTTTCATCTTGCAAAAATTTTTTCAATTCCACTTCATCTTCCAACTGCCATTCTCTGACAATAAGTCGTTGTGTTTCGAAAATAATTTTCCGTTTCAAGCCCTTTCACTCCTTACATAAAGAAAAATTGACTGGTTTAAGTACCAGCCAATTTTCTTTTCTTATTTATTAAGCACCTTTACCTGCTTTACGTTGGAAGAACTTCACAATTTCCACAATTGGGATGATAGCAAAAGAAGTACCTGCTACAATTGCCCATTGATATGCATCTAAATGTGTGACGCTGAATAAATCATTAAATCCTGGAATAACAATCGTTGCAGCTAATAGCAAGAACGAAACAAGAATCCCATAGTTAAATGATTTGTTGCGGAATAAGCCAACTTTGAAAATTGATTGATAAATCGACTTCACATTAAAGGCATGGAACAATTGAATTAATCCCAAAGTAGCGAAGGCCATGGTTAAAGCATCGCCGTGTTGTAAATCATACAACGCTTGCGCCGATAAGTTTGTGTTAGCTGCGGTATGTGCTGGGAACATAATTGACATTTTGTACACAATCAAAGTCAATGCCCCTTGCGTAATCCCTTGATAAACAACACTGCTTAAAACGCCGCCAGAGAAGAAGTTCGATTTTTTACCACGAGGTTCATGGCTCATCACATCACGTTCTGCTGGTTCCACACCTAACGCAATCGCTGGGAAAGTATCCGTTACTAAGTTAATCCACAATAAGTGAACAGGTAACAAGGTATCCCAATTGAGCATTGTTGCAATAAACAAGGTTAATACTTCCCCTAAGTTAGCTGAAAGTAAATATTGAATCGTTTTTTGGATATTTGAGAAGACTTTACGTCCTTCTTCTACTGCTACAATAATTGTTGAAAAGTTATCATCGGCAAGGACCATATCTGAAGCACCTTTTGATACTTCTGTTCCGGTAATCCCCATACCAATCCCGATGTCAGCAGCTTTTAAGGCTGGAGCATCATTTACGCCATCACCAGTCATCGCAACCACTTTTCCTTCTTGTTGCCACGCTTTAACAATCCGAACCTTGTGTTCTGGTGAAACACGAGCATAGACAGAGTAGCGTCCCACGACTTGTGCGAATTTTTCATCTGACAATTCATTTAATTCAGCGCCTGTAATGACTGCATCGTCGTCGCCTTCTTTGATGATGCCTAAACGTGCCGCAATTGCTTCTGCTGTATCACGGTGGTCACCCGTAATCATAATTGGACGAATACCCGCTTCTTTCGCGACTTTTACAGCATCTGCAGCTTCTTTTCTTTCTGGGTCAATCATACCGACTAAACCAGCAAATGTTAAATCTTTTTCCACAAGTTCAGAACTCATTTCGGCTGGAATCGTCTCAACATATTTATAAGCCATTCCTAAAACACGTAAGGCTTGTTTCGCTAATGAAGTGTTGGTTTTTAAAATTTCTTGACGTTTTGTTTCATCTAATGGACTTGTTTCTCCATTTGATAAGATTTCCGTACAACGTTTCAATAATTCATCTGGTGCACCTTTGACAGAAACTAGGAAGCCACCTGTTTTTAATTCATGAACAGTAGTCATTAATTTACGATCAGAGTCAAAAGGAATCTCTGCCACACGAGGTTCAGCTGCTACTTTTTCGGTTACGTTAAACGCATGATCTAAACCAAATTGTACTAAGGCAGTTTCTGTTGGGTCACCAATTAATGAACCATCTTGAGCGATTTTTGTATCATTCGTAAAGTTCATGATTTTTAAAGCCATATTATCAGCAGGAATTTCTGTGGAAGCAGATAAAACTTGACCATCTGTATACAACGCTTCAACGGTCATTTGATTTAAGGTTAACGTACCTGTTTTATCTGAACAGATAATATCTGTACTTCCTAATGTTTCAACGGCTGGTAACTTACGGACAATCGCATTTTTCTTGGCCATTTTTTGAGTCCCTAAAGCCAAAATAATCGTGACAATCGCTGGTAATCCTTCTGGAATTGCCGCTACAGCTAACGAAATTGACGTTAATAACATGTCAATCCATGAACGACCATTCATCATTCCTACCACAAACATCACCGCTGCAATGACTAAAATGGCAATTGTTAACATTTTACCCAATTGGTTTAAGTTTTGTTTTAAAGGCGTTTCCGTTTCTTGTTCGCTTGCTAGCATGCCAGCAATTTTACCGACTTCTGTATTCATTCCTGT
This sequence comes from Enterococcus sp. C102(2024), assembly GCF_040888205.1. Taxonomy (NCBI): domain Bacteria; kingdom Bacillati; phylum Bacillota; class Bacilli; order Lactobacillales; family Enterococcaceae; genus Enterococcus; species Enterococcus sp. C102(2024). Next base: position 840,710 of record NZ_JBFOHH010000001.1, read on the forward strand.
GCCAACCACAACGCCAAGACCACGTCCATACGTCACATTACTATTGGAATAAGCCATATTGATTCGGTCACCGATACCAATATCGGTTCCCTCTAAGATGGTTACTTCTTTTTCAACTGGAACAGATTCACCGGTTAACGCTGCTTCTTCAATTTTTAAGCTATTCGCTTCCAATAAACGTAAATCAGCTGGAACGACATCCCCTGCTTCTAATAAAACAATGTCGCCTGGTACTAATTCATCACTTTTAACAGTAATGACGTGTCCATCACGGCGAACATTCGCATTTGGTGAAGACATTTCTTTTAATGCTTCAATGGCTTGTTCCGCTTTGGCTTCTTGAATGACCCCAAAGATGGCGTTCAAGATAACAACCACTAAGATGATAATCGAGTCTACCACATCATGGGAAAAGACGGCTGAAATGACCGCTGCCGCTAATAAAACAATAATCATAAAATCTTTGAATTGCTCAAAGAATTTCACGGCAAGTGATTTTTTCTTCCCTTCATCTAGCACATTTTCCCCGTACGTTTCTAAACGCTTTTGAGCCTCCTGTGCACTTAATCCATCAGTTGTTGTGTTCATTTTCTCCAAAACAACTGTGTCGTCTTGTGCGTAAAACGCTTCAGACAATTGTGTTTTCTTTTCTTCTGACATGTTCTTCCTCCTCTATTTTTTGCAGCATCCTTCAAGTACTATTTTACATTTCATCAAAAATAAATGAAAAAAAATAGACTTGTGTATGCTACTTCGTCGAACATACATAAGTCTCACCGTTTAAGACAACACCAGAAATTGCTTTCGGAGTTGGTGATGTTGTCACAGCATAAATACTGTCAGTTACTCCCTCATGAAAAAACTATTTAACATTGATTGGAGAACCAATGTTATGAATAATTACTTAATTAGTATACCGTTTTCCACTCTTTTTTTCAAATAAAAGTTCTGCTCATTTGAAAAAAACTGAAATCCTTTCATTCGGATTCCAGTTTCTTGATTTGTATTCGTAAAATACGTTGTTGTCCCCGCTTTCGCGACCAACTAATAACCCAAGAAAGTAAGAAAAGACTAATCACGGTTCCTTCACGAACAAAAATCGGCAAATGATAACTAATGGACAATCCTAGTGCTAAACTGACACAAAAAATATCAACTAAATAACGATAAACCTGAAAACTATAGCGCGTTCTTTCAGAAATAAGTGTACAAAATTTTTCAATGGGAAATTGCAAAACACCTAGCGCAACTATCTGTCCTGTCCCGATTCCTGCTATGATTGTCCCTAAAATAAATAGAACAATTTTAACCAAATAATTTTGAAAAACAAGCGAACCAAATAATTGATATAAGAAAAAATTAATGACAAAACCAAAGCCAATTAACGCCACCAAAATAATCAAATAGTCCTGAATTTTACGCTGCTGATCTAACAACCAACACGTGCCTAAAAAAGCGAAATTGATAGCTGTGGTAACCGTCCCGACTTTTAAATGAGTAAGTGTTGCAAAGGTCACATTAAACGCATTAAAACTGCTAACCCCAATGCCTGCTTGAATTGTCAAACTGATGCCCAATGCACTAATTAAATAAAAAAGAAACGATAGCACAATTTTTTTCTTCCACATTATAAAAACTCCTCTACTCTTGATACGTCTATTATGTGCTACAATGGAAGAAACAAATAGGAGATATCTCCTATTATAAGGAGAAAAAATGCTTAAAACAGCCTACCAACAATCACCGAAACAAGAATTAGCTAAAAATACGCCTTTTTTTAATGAAACTGATTTAAAACACAGTTTTATTATCGATTTTGAAAATCAAGAATTCATTCATCACCAAGCAGAGCCATTAAATTATCTTTTTTATTTAATCAAAGGAAAAGCGAAAATTTTAAAAACAGAACGCAATGGCCGCCAATCCATTGTTCAGTTTTTAACGACAGGTGATTTAATTGGCGATTTAACATTAGTCCAAGCGGAAACGATAACCAAGGACGTTATCGCCTTAGGTGAAACCTGTTGTTTGGCTATTCCTTTAGCTTACGCAGAAACTGTTTTAAAAAACAAGGTGCTTTTTATGCAGCAACTCAGCCATTATCTAGGGAAAAAAATGCTCCAACGGGTGGACCACTTTACAACGAATCAGACCTATGAACTAAGTTATCGGCTAGCGGAATTGCTATTGGTTGCCGCTAATCACGAAGATGTTTATAAAGAAAAACATACTGAGATTGCCGAATACTTAGGGGTTAGTTATCGCCATCTTATTTATACCTTCAAACAATTTCGAGAGCGCGGCTTTATTCAAAAACAAGGAACTGCTTATCACATCAACCGCTTAGCGTTACATTCTTTTGTGCAAAAAATGAAGAGTTAAAGTGGTGGATTGTTGACAAATAGTGCGCTTCCCGCTACCCTATTCTTATTAATAAGAAAGAAGGGACAGCAATGGAGCAAGCATCATTTACTGTATCTAGTTGGCAAGAACAACCGATTGACAATCTTAATGAAAATTTCCCAGTGAATCAAGCGAGCGCTACTTATCAATTGTCAGGCGCCTTATCTGGGACAGCTTCTGTGGAATACTTAATGACTTATCAAGGCTCTTCAATGGCTGATGGGCTTGAAGCTGTGGCTCAAGTGGTCGGTTTCCTCCATTTCGAAGGAACTTATTTAGGAAAAAAAGGCACCTTTACTGCTTGCGAAAAAGGGACGTTTACACAGGGTCTTTTAGACTGCCCAGGTGAATTATTTCAAGCATCAGGTGAGCTTGCCGGTTTATCCGGTCGCTACACTTATGAATTTAGTCAAGAAGAAGCGCTTCTTCATTTAGACTTTGTATAATAAAAAATTTCAAGGAAAGTTGGTGACATTATTTTACTTATTTTAAATTTGGCGGTTGTAAAAGACAATGGGTGTTTTTGATTAGATTAAACTTTTAAGGAGAAAAATCATGAAAAACACCCGAAACACCGTCCCATCATTACTAATTATTATTTTGCTTGTGGGATTTCCACAAATCAGCGAGTCGATTTTCACACCCATTTTGCCAGCGCTTAGTTCTGCTTTTAACATTCACGATAGCGTGGCACAATTAACCATGAGTATTTATTTTGTTGCCTTTGCCGTTGGCGTTTTATTCTGGGGAATTTTATCCGATACGATTGGACGTCGCCCAGCTATGTTATTAGGAATTTTATGCTATTTAATTGGAAATATTGGCCTTTTTTTGAGTCCGACATTTCCTTGGCTGTTATTCTTCCGTTTAATTCAAGCATTTGGTGCAAGCGTTGGTTCTGTCATTACCCAATCAATGATGCGGGAAAGCTTTAACGATCTTCAAAGAGGGAAAATTTTTGCCCAAACAAGCGCTGCCCTATCGCTATCTCCTGCCATCGGACCCTTAGTCGGCGGACTTGTTCAAACCTATTTTGGCTATCAGCATGTCTTTAGCACCTTAATTGTCATGGCTGTTCTATTACTTTTCTATAGTTTTTATCGTTTACCAGAAACCTTTCACTTAGGAAATACCTTAACGAAAGCGCCTTTTTGGTCCGTGGCGAAACGCCTTTCCTTCGACTCGAAAGTTTGGTGCTACGGCTTATTGATTGGGGGCATTAATGGTTTATTGTTTAGCTACTATGCAGAAGCTCCGTTTATTTTCATCAATCACTTTGGCTTTAGCAGTGTCCAATATGGCTTTCTTGGTTTAGTTTTAGCTGTGTCTAGTATTCTTGCTGCGGTTCTTATCAATTGGTTGCTGGGATATTGGTCAGCGGAAAAAATTGCCTTTGCTGGTTTGCTGCTAAGTATCTTTGCGGCTTGCTGTTTATTAATAATGACACAATTTGAAACAATCATTGGTCTTATTTTGTTTATTTTTCTCTTTTTCTTAGGGATTAATATTACTTTGCCCAATGCCTTAAGCATGGCCTTAAAAGGCTATGAATCTGTAATTGGTACTGCCAGTGGAATTTTTAGTTTTGTCTATTACTTGTTTGTTAGTTTCTTTACCTATTTAATTAGTTACTTTCACAATGGCACCATTTGGGTCTTACCGCTTTACTTTTTAAGTTTTGCTTGTCTGTTAGCTTTCAGCTATTATGTCATTGTTTATCGTAAAACTTTAAAATAAAAATCAAAAAACACACGAATGTTTCGTGTGTTTTTCTTAGCTAAAAAATTGATTTTCTAAACTATATTGCTTCCCTGAAACAATGTCATATTGAATCAGTCGGTATTCCTCATATAGTTGTTCTTGCTTTTTATTCATTTCTACTGTTTTTTTCCATTTCCCACCGAGATAGTAATTTCCCTTTTCAAAAGCAGGCAATTGTTCTTGTACCTCATTTAGCATAGCGTAAAATCCCGATTGCGGTAAGCCGCTTTGTTGGAAAAGTGAGGGAGCAAAATAAAATGGACTAATAGTTGCTTGATGCTGATTTTTTTCTGTTAACTGGTTCGCCGTATCATACATTAGAAATTCTGTCTGGTGAAGGGCTGCTCCTTCATTCAACGCTTGAATGTTTTCATCATAAATACTTGGTAAGTGATCTCCCCAAAAAACGACTAATGTGCGTTTGGGCATTTTTTCGATTTCTTGTAGGAAATTTTTCAAAGCTTCGCTACTGTAGGCAATATCTTGCAAGTAATTATTGAGCGCGACTTGATTGCCGTTTCCTTGAGAAAAATAATTGGACGTTGTGTATTTATTTTCATAGGGCATATGTGTTTGCATAGTAACTAAATGAATGAATTGCGGTTGCTCTTTTTCTTTAAGCAGTGTCGTCACTTCCTGATACGCTGCTTGATCTGAAATGTAAGGATTATTTTCTAGTTTATCCGTATAGTTCATTGTTTTTTCATTGATAAATTGATCAAAACCTAAAATTTTATACACATCTTTTCGTTTATACATAGATGTATTGTACGGATGAATAGCCGTTGTTTGGTACTTTTGTTCCTTAAGTAATGAAACAATGGAAGGCAATTCCGTCATCTTAGGAATCATCATCGTATAAGGTGTAGTCATTTGAGCATTCATTAATTCCATCGAAAAACTTGTTAAGGCTTCAAATTCAATATTCGCAGTTCCGCCCCCATAGTTTTGTGAAAGCATCTGGCCACTGTAAGTTTTATCAGCGATTTGCTGATAATCAGCTAAAGGATTACCAATAATGGACAAGCCTTTCAGATGATCTGGATTTGAAAAACTTTCACTCATGACAAACACAATATTTGGTTGCTCATTGCTCGGCACTGTTTTCGTCTCGGCCAACTTTTGATACTTCTGAGTAATTTCTGAAATAGCTTCTTTTGAATAACCCTTTGGTTGGTCCATAGCCTCTACTTTTAAATTATATAGAAAACCACCAATAAATCCTGTATTGTAGTAATTCATTTTTTGGCTGTAAGGAATCCATAACGCGGTTTTATTATAGGCTTTACGTAACAAATTTTGCGGATTGTTAAAATCACCAATATATGAAAATAGACCAATCGAAAGAACAAGACTTAACACACGAATCGTTTGTTTTTTCTTCGATAAAAAGAAACTTTTATAAAAGGCTTTTCCTAAGAAAAAAAGTGCTACACAACCTAACGCTACCACAAAAATAAACGGCCATAAACCAACCATTTCTTTTAATAAACTAACTTCTGTGATCATTTTTAAGTCGTCTGGATAAATAGGTTCGACACGATAAAACATCTTTTGATAGTCCGCAAATCCTAAAACACCTATTATGACACTATATAAAAGAGCGCCAACTCCTAATGAACCTGCCAAACTACATAAAAAAAGTAAAAAAACGCTTAGCACAAAACAACCTAAGAAAAACTTTTCCGTATGCCACGAAAAAGTAAACTTGAAGGCTAAATCAACAGACAAGTTATTCTGACACCATTGCAAATATAAATTACTAAAAATAATTAATAAGATGAATCCGATTCCATACAAAAGGTAGCGGTAGGGCCATCGTCTAAATTTTTCAACTCTCTTTTTCACATCGATCTCCTATTCAAAAACTAGTAATGTATTTATTTTATGCTTCTTGAAAAAGAATGTAAAGAAGTAGCTAGCAAAGAAGTCTAAGGAATGGTAAAGAAAAAATGTTATTTGTTGCAAAAATAATTTTCCAGTGGTATAGTAACAATGGAATTTCGTTATCAGTTATCGTCGCCTTTTTAGAGTACTTTATGAAAGGAGAATAACTATGACTTACAAAGTAAAAAACATTCAATACCGTATTCAATTAGACACAGATAAAAATATTTTCATTGTTTTTGATGCAAAAAATGAAAGTAAAACAGCAACTGGTCACACAATTGAAGAAGCAATTGCACACTTAAAACAATTAAACTAAGGAGTGACAAACATTTCCATGCAAGACCCTTTAGGTAGTTATTTAAGCTAAAAGCCGTTTAGTAAAGAAAAAATACTAGACGGTTTTTTTGTATCCTCTTCGCCTTTTATTTTTTACATAGTATACTGAAACAAACGGAGGTGTTTTTATATGACCATCATTGCAAACTATATTCGCCAGCAACCCCAACATCAAACACAGTTAACAGAAATCTACCAAGCAATTTTAGCGGTTGTTCCTCAGGAGACTACTGAAAAAATCGCTTATGGAATGCCGACCTTTTATTTAAATGGCAATTTAGTGCATTTTGCGGCGGCTAAGCAACATTTAGGTTTCTATCCTACGCCATCAGCCATCCAACGTTTCAGCAAAGAATTACGCCCTTTTAAAACCTCGAAAGGTGCCATTCAATTTCCCTACACGCAAGAGTTACCTCTTTCATTAATACAGGAAATAGTTAAATTCCGTGTACAAGAAAACATGAAGAGCGTGGGACAAAAATCACTTTGAATTTTTGTCCCACGCTCAAAAACTGATAAACGGCGAGAACAGAAGCAACTCCTTCGGAAATAAGCCAAAATTCTCCAAAAATTAAAGAACAATTTTCGGAAATTCCTTCTTATTTCTCGGAGTTAAACACTTCTGTCCCGACCTCTTCATGTTCTTAAAATTTTTTCCATCGCTTTTCCCTTGGCCAATTCGTCGATTAATTTATCTAGATAACGGATTTTTTGCATTAAAGGATCTTCAATTTCTTCCACGCGATAGCCACAAATTACGCCTTTGATCAATTGGGCGTTTTCATTAAAATTGGGTGCTTCTTCAAAAAATGTTTCCATCGTTACTTTTTGAGCCAATTGTTGTTGCAAGCCTTTTTCATCATAACCAGTTAACCAGTAAATAATTTCGTCAACCTCCGCTTGCGTTCGATTTTTACGTTCTGCTTTTTGGATGTATAGCGGGTAAACACTGGCAAAGGTCATTGTATAGATTTTCGGTTTTGTCATTGGTTTTCCTACTTTCTGAAGTATTCTCTCTTCAGTCTACCACAGGCTTGCTGGAAAAAGAGGCTATTTTGTCTTAGTAATCAAATTGACGATAATAACGACGAATCTCTAATGGGTGACAATTTAATTTTTCTACATGCGCATCAATGCGTTGCGTTACCGCATGCATTAGGAGAAATGAAACAACTCGGCCACGATATTTTTCACTAATTCCTGGAAGTTCATACGCTTTCGAATCAATAATTGTATAATTGGCACAGATTTTAGGCAATAATTTTGCTACTCGTTCTGCCAACGGTCGCTGCTCGTCTTCTCCAATAAACAACGTTACTGGCGTAGTTTCATCTACAATTTCTAGCGTTCCATGTAAGAACTCTGCTGCATGAATTGATTTTGAACGAAGCCAACTTTGCTCTTCCCAATAGCACATTGCATAAGAATAAACCGCTCCCCATTGGTTCCCTGCGCCAATAAAATAGTGAATGCTATCATGACGATGTTTTTCCGCAAAAGCTAAGCCAAACGCATCGGCACTTTTTTCGGCTTCAGCTAAACCTGTAGGCAAATATTCTTCCAATTCTTGGTAATAATTTTCGTAATCTGTAAATTCGTTGTTTTTTTGCATTAAACGATCAGCTACCATAAAGAACTTGATTTGCTCAGTTCCTGGAGCTGGATAAGTCACCACATAATCACATAAATCTGCTAAAAGACTATCTTTTGCATCAATAAAACCAAATAGCGTTGCGCCGACCTTTTTGATTTCTTGAACGGCTTGCACCACTTCTTGTGTTGTCCCAGTAACGGAAGACAAGATGACGAATGATTTTTCTGTTAAACGTTTATTGCCTGTTGTGTAATACTCAGCAGCATGTTGAACATAGATTGGTAAATTACTTTTTCCATTCGCATAAGTAACTGCTTGCATGGCTGAAGCATAAGTACCGCCGATTCCTAAATAATAAACCGCATCAAATCCTTTCGTCCAAACTTGATCAACAACTTTTTCAACATCTGAACGCAAGGCTAAGGCACCTCGTATGTCTTTGATTTGTTGTTCTTCATTAAATTTTAACATGGCTGATTTCCCTCTTTCTTTGCTATTTTACTTTTTAGGACACAATCAAAATCATCAAAAATCCGTTGAGATAAATCAATTCCTTTACTTGTAGCTACTTGATACGCCAAGTATTGAAATGGAATAACTAACAATAAAGGACTAATTTTTTCTTCGACATCACTTGCTAAATCTAACGTATTTGATGCTCTCGTTGAACGCGTTGTAATTGTGTAACATTGGCCAACATAACTGGCTAGATAATTTTTCAAGGCTTGGCTACGTGCTTGAATAGGACTTTGATTTTCAATAAAAAACAAAAGATGTGTAGTATCCGCTTCAAGATAAGGCCCATGCATATAGGCTTCGACTTCAAATCCTTGGGAAGGTAAGCGAACTGTTTCTGTAAACTTCGTCTCAAACTCTTTCGCCGTACCAATATTGGGCCCATAACCAATTGCGATAAATCGTGTCCCCTCTGTTAATTCTTTTTTCGTTTTTTGCCAAAATTGTTCGGTTTTATAAATCACCGAATCGATTTCCTGAATTGCTTTGGTAAGTTTTGCTAATTCTTCTTCAACCTCTACTTTTGTTAATTGATGCTTTTGATAGCCCAGTTTCAAACCAAATAGAAATAAATTTAAAAGTGTTGCCGTATACCCTTTTGTGACAAAACCAACTGTTTCAAGCCCTATTTTTAAATCCAGGACTTCATCCACAACCTCCGTAATTGGGCTGGTGACATCACTTGTCAAGGCCACTGTTTTTACAGACGTTTGGTTTTTAATTTTTGCAATGGCATCAATTGTTGAAGCACTTTTACCACTTTGCGAAACCGCTACGACCAGATCAAACCGATCATCCACTTTGCCATAATGAGCAAAATTGAACGGCTCTTGGATTTCCACATAAATAGGCGCCACTTCTTCAAGGTAAACTTTAGCCGCCTGACAAGCGTTATGTGACGAGCCAGTTGCTAAAATTAGACAGTGCGTGACCTTTGAAACGTCTGTATCAGTTAATTGAAATTGGTTAAGAATCTGAGTTAGAGCTGCTTGCTCCTCATTTATATAATCCAGCATCGTTTTCATATTTTGCCTCCTAAAATAGACCAATTAATGAGCCAAGAATTCCGACAATTGCCATGCCACCTAAAATCGCTAAAGGTTTTACTTCTTTTTTCAATAAATAAAAAACAAAACCAAAAGATGCAAGCGGTAATAATTTAGGCATGATATCGTCAAAGATACTTTGAACCGTGACTGCATTTTTGCCACTTCCGCTGATTGTAATCGGGATAGTTAAATCAATCATGGAGGCGGTCATAGCACCTACCACCATCAAGCCAATTATTGAAGCACCTAATGTGAGACTTTCCATCATGCCATTTGCTTGAATTTTTTTGAGAAAACCAGTTCCTAATTTATAGCCCCAACGATTCAGTAAATAACGAACAATCACATGGGGGACGTTAAAAATGAGTAAAAATAGAATTGGCCCTAACACATTCCCTTGTAAAGCTAACGAAGTTCCAACACCTGTTGCAATCAAGCGTAAGGTTCCCCAGAAAAAGGAATCACCTAAACCAGCTAAAGGTCCCATTAACGAGGTTTTAATACTATCGATTGTTCCAACTTCAAAATTTTCGTCCAGAACATTTTCTTCTTCCATTGCAGCATTAATTCCTAAAATAAACGTCACAATATGCGGCGTAGTATTAAAGAAAGCAAGATGCCGTTTTAAAGCTGCCGCCATCTCTTCTTTTTGAGGATATAATTTCTTTAAAATAGGGATCATGGCATAGACATAAGCCATATTCATCTGACGTTCATAATTCCATGAAAATTCCATTTGAAATGAACGCCAAAAGACTTGATTAAGTTCTTTTTTTGTAATTAAGTTTTCTGTCTTAGTTTTAGAAGTCTTCGTCATCATCAATTACCTCCCCACTCGTTGTTTGTATTGTTTCATTCTTTCCTTTGGCATAATTCATGATATTCACAACAATTACTGCTGTAATGGCACCCAAAATTGCTACTCCTGTTACAGGTAACTTAAAGTAAGCCATTAAGACAAAGCCTAAAAAGAAATATGGCGCCACTTGTTTGTTAATCAGTAAGCGTGCAAGCATCGCAAATCCTAATGCTGGAATAATCCCCGTTGCAACAGACAACCCATGTTGAATAAATTCAGGGATCAGATCAAGTAAGCCTTTAATGGTGTTGCTGCCCACGGCAAATGAAATAGTTACAATGAGCGCTAGCATGAACGATAAGCCAAAGCCTGCAAGTAAATGCATGCGCTCCACCCCTTTATATGCTCCTTCTTCAGCATACTGATCAGCTTTTTGACTCATGATTGGGATGAGCAAACCCAAATAAATATTTTTAAGAATCAACGTTAACGTTGCGATTGGCAAGCCTAATACTAAGGCTGTTTCTGTTCCTGCGCCAGCAGTAATAGCAAACGCTGTACCAAGAATCCCACCAGTCACTACATCAGGTGGGATTGATGCGCCCACTGAAAAAGAACCGATGAAAGCTAACTCTAAGGTCGCGCCCATGATTACGCCCGTTTTGACATCACCTAATACAATTCCGACAAATAAACCGGTTACAATTGGTCTTGAAAGCAACGAGGTTCCTAAAGCATATTCCGACTGTGCAATAAAAGCGATGCAACCTAAAAGAATCGCTTGTCCTATCATTTGTATTTCTCCTTTCTATAAAACATTTAATGCTGCTACTTTTTTGTCATTTGGGACTTGTCGAATTTCAACTTCACAACCATTTGCGACCAATTCTTTAACCATTTTTTCTTCATCCGGTGTGATATTAATTGCTTTAGAAATGTTTCGAGTATTTTCCCTTACTTTCATCCCCCCTAAGTTAATTTCTTTTATTTCTGGATAAGCAGTAGCCAATCGATAAGCATCTTCCACACTTTCAACTACAATAAAAAGTTTGTATTTTTCTGTAACACCACTTTTTAGTGCAGCAATCGCATCTTCAATCGTTTTAATGACCAGTTTTACTCCTGCTGGTTTAGCTAGCTTAATGGTTGTTTTTCGAATATCATTTTTAGGTACGTCATCATTTGCGATTAAAATACAATCGGCTCCTAAGCCTTGGGTCCATGAAAAAGCCACTTGACCATGTAACAAGCGATGATCGACTCTTAACAATTTAATCATTTCATTTCCTCCTAAAATTCTTCTTCTAAAATTTCTTTACTAGATAACTCATTACAATAACAAAGACTTTCTTGTCCGTTTTCAACGGCACGTTTTACTAAATCAACTAATGAATCAACAGTATTTATTTGGGTATATATTTCAATTAATGTTGCTAAATTTAATCCTGAAATTAAATGCATTGCTTGTTTCCCCACATAATTAAAGAATTCGTTATTCACGCTTCCGCCAAATAGGTCTGTAATCACAATTAATTCATTTTGTTGATTGTTCTTTAAAATGTCTTTGACCGTCTTGGCTAAATCATAAGGTTGTTCCATATAAGCGCAAAGACATTCCACATTCTTTGTTTCACCACAAATTAAAGCTAATGATGTCTGAATCCCTGCAGCGAAATTACCATGTGTTGCCAGAATAATTTTACGTTCCATTTTCTTCACCTCACTTACTTCTTTATATAGCAAAAAGAGTGCCAAAAAAGTGGCACTCCCTCCTTTTTATTTTAAAAATCGTTTTCTGCGTTGTTAAACTCCGTTTTTCCAAACAACACATCATAGACATAAAAAAGCTCCGATTCAGGTATATTGACACTATAAACTTTTTCAATGACACTAAACGCCTCTTTTAACTCTTGCAAGACCGTTCTTTGACACTGCTTTAATTGTTCGGCGCCATTATAATTTTCAATAGGTTCATTCCGGATTAATCGTTCAATTAAACAACTGACATGGACATATACCGCCAATTTACGATCATTTTGAATCGTTTGTTGCCACCGCTCTTCTAATTGAATTAAAAAGACTTCTACTTGTCGAATAATTTTTTCTGTATCTAAAATCGTCACTGATTGAATGACCCGGTCTAATGAAAAGTTACGAATCAACTCATGATTTACATAGGACAGCATATCTTTAGTTAATTCTCTCTTTGTCCATTCTAAAAGGGTCGTAATTCCTTTTCCTGCAATCAACTCTTCTAAAGAGATATACGGGAGGTCATTTGAAGATGGGTTGTTTGTACCGATGATGCCGACAATCTCATATTCTGGAAAACTTTCTTTGATCGATTCTGCATTACGTAATTGATTATATTCACAAGGAATAATCTTTAATTGTGCTTCTGCAGGTAAACTTTTTTCAAGTAAATCTCTAATTTTAACGGCTGTGCCAATTCCGGTACTACACGTTGTTAAAATGACACGTTCCGTTTTATTTTCAGGTAATATGATTTCCCATTCATTTGGATGAACCGTTAACGCTTTTTGGGGCAATTCTTCAAAAGAAACTTCGTCTTTAATGGCTTCTCCTATAGACAGAGCCAAGCTTGTTGTCACATTATTCATTAATAAAAAAGGACCTTCTTCTTCTGCCGGAAAATACTGATAAATTTCTTTCAATGAACCCATATCAAAAAGAATTACTAAACCATTCCTCGTTTCTTGACGTTCCATATAGTGAATTAAGTGTTCGGAAATTTTTTTGGGAGTAACATCTAACGGCATGTCAAACGATTGAAAAATTGGCACATTTAACAGCCGATTTGCAACATTCGCAATACTACTTGCTGTGGCATATCCGTGGGCAACAATCACCGCTTTCGGATAGTGACTTTCCTTTACTGAACCCGAATAGTGAAGATAAATGGTGACAATAATTCGATCCATCTGGGATAGTTCAATATCTAATGAACGTTTCACTAAAGTTAACAGTTGTTCAGCGTAGCCATAACTAGTTGCTAATTTGGTTTGAACTTCTGTTAAAAGTTCGTCAATGACTGTTGTAGGTTCTTGTTCTGGAAACCAATCAATGCATCTTCGTTGAAACAGATAGGTGCTTAATGCATAGACTAAACTGCCATTAAACCGAATTTGATAAGACGATTCAATCGTTTCCAATAATTGACGGATATTTTGCGTAATAAACAATAGCATTTCGTGATTTTTCTCTCGCTTCTTTTCAAATAATAAATCATCGAATAAGCGTTCAATTTCTTTCGAGATATCGTTATTAGCAGTGGAAAGATGATGATGGTGAGAGACATAAAGACGAAGGATTCGTTCATAACTCTGGATAATTCTTCTTTGCGCAAGCTCTGTTTCCTCTAACAAACTAACCAGATTTGTTTGCTCATCTAAACGAATAGGCAATTCATTTTCATCAGGAGCTAGTTTGATTGATTGATCCAGAAATTCTTTCGGTAGATCGTGCAAAGTGATTGGAATAACACATTTATCAAGATTGGCGGCAAAGCTGCGTGCAGTAATAATTTTTATATTATTTCTTAATTCACCTACATTGCCTACATAATGGTGGTTTTCTAAAAGTTGGATAACTTGTGGCGTGATAGTAACTGCTTTTTGAATAGCTTGCTGTTCCTCATAAAATGCTCGCATAATTAATTGTTTTCTTTCCGCTTGAGTGCGTTCAGCAAGACTTGGGATTTTAATTTGAATAGGAATTCGTCTTAAAAATGTCGTTAAAAAGGTGCTAGAAATTTCTTCAGTTGTGGCAAAGCACAACCGACACGTAACAGGAATGGGCCGATTGGTTTCACCCATTCGATAAATAATACCCTGATCTAAAAATGTAAACAATTTTTCCTGCCCTTCAGGACTCAAACGATGAACTTCATCTAAAAATAAAACGCCCCCTTCTGCACTTTGAAAGGCCCCAATTTTATCGGAATCTGCTCCCGTAAAAGCGCCTTTAAGATGCCCAAATAATTGACTAGTTAAAAGCTCTGGATTGTTGGCATATTGCGCACAATTAACTGTCACAAAAGGTGCTGAATCGTCAAGTAGTTCTTTTGAAAGACAAAACTGATAATATAAGGATGCTAAAAAACTTTTACCCGTACCACTTTCACCTGTAATTAAGACAGGCAAGCCACCGCCAGGATAAAGCGCTGCCATTTTTAATTGTTCGATGGTCTGAGCTAAACTACCGCGATAACCAATGACCGACTGAAAAAAATCACTTTTGCGATCAAAAACAGGCTGTTCATCGATCATTTCTTGGAAACTTTGATAAACAGTTCTTTTTAAAAGATAGTTTTGTTGTTGAAACGCTTCTTTATGAAAAAAGTAAACTGGTCGTGTATTGATCTTAACTAGAATTCCTTCTTCGTTTAACTGATTTAAATAGTGACTAGCTGTATTTCGTTTGATAGAAAATGTCGTTGCAATATTGCTTGCTGTGAAAATTTCACTGACTAAAGATGGTTCAAAAAAAGCTGTTTGATTGCGTAAATAATCAACAATTTGCGTTTTTAACATAAAATCACCTCTCGTTTATCATAACGTACCTAAAAAAAACGTCAATATTCAAAATTTCTTTTGTTATTTTTCTTTATATAAGGGGCCCATTTTTTATGTTATTTAATCACAGGAACCTGATTCTATCATTGCAGAATAGGCTTTCATTCAGTATACTGTAAATAGAGGAACAAGAAACGAATTGGATAATTAGGCACTGAAAGAACGCACCACCGTTCTGAATGTTTCGAAGCACACAACAGGTTATCGAAATGGCCATTGGAGAAAAATTCCTTTTTCTCCGAGGTTAGCGATTGTGACATGTTGCAATCGTTTTTTGTCCTTAAAATGTTGAGAAAAAGAAAAAAGGCACTTTGCATGTCAGCACCACCTGACAAACAAAGCCCTTCATAGACAGCACAACCTATCTATTCCAGTTGCCTTTTTTGCTAGTTACACTAGCTAATTTTAGTGTACCCGATTTTCAGTGAAATTACTAGCATCTTTAAAATTTTTACTGAAACGATCAGCCTGTGCAATGAACTAGTTTTCTTCAGCGGCGGCAACCGCTGAGAAGCTTTTTCTCAAATTTTAAGTTGCTCTACTCTATCATATAGTTTATATAGATAACTGGCTTTTTAGAAGAATATAATACATGTTTTTTCCAATTGTCTAAATAATTTTTGAATAAAAACATTTTCAAATATGTTAAGTCTGGTATTCCTTTTTCTCGCTCAATCAACTTAGTCTTCTTGTCTAATACAAGCCACAAACCTATTTTTTCTACAGACGGTATATCTTTTACTAATCCTGAGCGAATAATGTCTAAAGAAGCAAGTGATTGAGTAACTACATAACTTAGCTTGGATGATGCATCACCGATTTTAACTGCAAATAATGTTTGCGTTTCTTTACAGTATATATCTGCAATCTCAATGTCTTCATTATTAGATAGTTTGGTCAACTGACGATCATGATTCTCCAAATGTTCATTTTCTTCTGCTAGCAAGAGATTATAAACTCTTTCTTTATAGTATTTTCTTTTTATTGACTCTTTAATCTCTTTCTTTGTTTTGCCAGTAAAATCAGATCTATTTTTTTCTTCTTCATATTTCTTAGCACAAAAAGTTTCATGCCTTTTTTTAGAAAAATCATACTCAGGATTATAGATTACTGGAATTTCACTAAGTGAATCATTTAAATAATCTAGATAGTCATTATTATAAGAATACCACTCACCATTTAGTAGTGTATAACGCTCTTCTTCATCTGTGTAATCTAAGATTTTCTTTATCTCATATTTTTTTCTTTTGCCTTCAATTTCTTTACCTATAAAGATTTTAAAAATATCTTCGCCTATTAATTTGTTTTTTTCAATGAACATGCGTAAATCATTGATGTCAAATCCATCTAAAAAAACCGGTTTTCTATTTAAATAATGTACTGTATATTCCGTACTATAATCATTAAAGCTCTCTATGTTTCCTATAATGTCAAAATCTGAAAAATAAATAGGTGTTTCTCCATCAATTATTTTTTTTATTAATTTCCCGTCTAATGTCTTAATAAGATTATCATCATTCTTGTCCAATTTCTTCAATAATGGAATTTTTATTTCTTCTTTCTCAGATATAATGATTCTTTTTGCATAAAATACAAGCGCTAACATGTGTGTTAGACAGTCATTTTTCAACTCAACAGATAAAGCATCCCCAATTTCGATATTTTCTTTATATATTCCAAAATCTCTTGGTAATTTTTGGGTAGCTTTAACTTTTAAATAAGCTTCACCACTATCAAAATCAAAGTATTTATTATCTTTAAAAGCATCAATCATCTTTACCTTAGAACTATGCGGCGCTGCTTTAGCTGTACGCTTTATTTCTTTGTAGTCTAACTTTCTCGCAAAACGAAAGGCAAATTCTTTATCTGCAAACTTATGAACACAATGATGCGCATGACTAAAAGAAAACGCATACAACTCATCATCCAAAGAAACTGTTAAAATTCCTTTGGGTGCCCCATAAGTTTTTAGATGTATTCCTTCTGTCAATTCATCAATTATCCATTGCCATTTTGGAGTTCCCTCTAAGTTATTTCGATCAATATATAACTGAATATGTACACTTTTTTGTCTATATTGACGAACCTCATCACTTTCCATTCTATATTCTAAATTAATTTGCTCAAAAAATTCTTCCTCTTTTTCAGTTAAAATTTTATATAAATTTACTTTCATTTTTAAGACCTCCTTTAAAATTATTTCAGGATTCTAAATAAAATGCACAAGTAGCTTTACATTTATCCATTTTTTTCAACAATTGGATAAACGCATCCACATATTCTTGATCCTTTGAACTTTGACTAATAAAAATCTTTTTCCCGTTGCTCACTACTCAACATCCTCCAAGTTAAATTTGTGTTTTCATTTTTTTGTGAAATTCTATACTATTTCTTTAAGCGTACAGCGTTATCTGAAATCAGTCAATACTAAAATTATAAAATAACAATTATTTTGTTTTATTAAATTTTTATATAATGTTGTTTTGTTAATGTTTTGTTATTTTTAAACAAGTGATTATAGAGCGATGTACGGTTGAAGTTATTTCTAATCTATTTTTTTCAATATTTTTATAAATATAAAAAAACACGCCTTTCTTTGCAGAAAGGCGTGTTTTTACGTCCGAGTATAAGGAGAATTGGTTCATTAACCAATTGTCCCTTTAAGCGTTATTCATTAAATGAATTATTTGTTTTTTAAGTTGTAGAAAGATTTTAAGCCTTTGTATTCAGCTACATCGCCTAATTGATCTTCAATACGTAATAATTGGTTGTATTTAGCAATACGGTCAGTACGGCTTAATGAACCAGTTTTGATTTGGCCAGCGTTTGTTGCAACAGCGATATCAGAGATTGTTGAATCTTCTGTTTCACCAGAACGGTGAGATACAACTGCAGTGTAGCCAGCTTCTTTAGCCATTTCGATTGCTTCAAATGTTTCAGTTAAAGTACCGATTTGGTTAACTTTGATTAGGATTGAGTTAGCGATACCTTTTTCGATACCTTCAGCTAATTTAGTTGTGTTTGTTACGAATAAATCGTCACCAACTAATTGAACTTTGTCGCCTAATACTTCAGTTAATTTTTTGAATCCGTCCCAGTCGTTTTCGTCTAAGCCGTCTTCGATTGAAATGATTGGGTATTTAGAAACTAATTCTTCGTAGAATGCGATCATTTCTTCAGTTGTTTTTTCGCCTTCGCCTGAGTCAGCTAAAACGTAAACGCCTTTTTCTTTGTCGTAGAATTCTGAAGAAGCAGCATCCATAGCAAGAACAACGTCTTTACCAGGAACATAGCCAGCTTTTTCGATAGCTTCGATGATTACTTCGAAACCTTCTTCGTTTGAACCTAAGTTAGGAGCGAAACCACCTTCGTCACCTACTGAAGTAGCTAAGCCGCGACCTTTTAAGATTGAAGCTAATGCGTGGAATACTTCTGCACCCATACGTAAAGCTTCTTTGAATGTAGGCGCACCTACAGGCATGATCATGAATTCTTGGAAGTCAATACTGTTGTCAGCATGTGATCCACCGTTGATGATGTTCATCATTGGAGTTGGTAATACTTTTGTATTGAATCCGCCTAAGTAGTGATATAAAGGTACTTCTAGGTAGTCAGCAGCAGCACGAGCTACGGCGATAGACACACCAAGAATAGCGTTAGCACCTAATTTACCTTTGTTAGGAGTTCCATCTAAATCGATCATTGCTTTATCGATAGCCATTTGATCGCGTACATCGTAACCGATGATTGCTTCAGCAATGATGTTGTTTACGTTATCTACAGCTTTAGTAACACCTTTACCTAAGTAACGAGCTTTGTCGCCATCACGTAATTCAACTGCTTCGTATTCACCAGTTGAAGCTCCTGAAGGAACCATTCCACGGCCGAAAGCTCCGCTTTCAGTGTAAACTTCTACTTCGATTGTTGGGTTACCGCGTGAGTCTAAGACTTCGCGTGCGTAAATATCAGTAATAATTGACATGTTTTGTCTCTCCTTTGAGTTTGTATTTATACTAAGGGGATTCCCTCATGTATGATTGTAGTTAATTCTCGCAAACTATGCAAACATTTTTTTACAAAAGTCATTGAGAAAACGTTACCGTTAGTGATTTCTTATTTTACAGCATCTAATAAAGCTAGGAATGAGTCTGCTTCTAAGCTTGCGCCGCCGACTAAAGCACCGTCAACGTTTTCTTTTGCCATATATTCAGCAATGTTTTCTGGTTTAACAGAACCACCGTATTGAATACGAACAGCTTCAGAAACTTCTTTGCCGTATAATTTTTCAACTGTTGAACGAACAACACCACAGATTTCATCTGCAATATTAGCATCTGCAGATTTACCAGTTCCGATTGCCCAGATTGGTTCGTAAGCGATAACCATTGAAGCAACTTGTTCGTTTGATAAACCAACTAAGCCGTTAGTGATTTGACCTTCGATCCATTCCGCTGTTTTACCAGCTTCATACGTTTCTAAAGTTTCACCACAACAGAAGATTGGTGTCATACCATTTGCAAAGATTGCTTTGGCTTTTTTATTGATATCTTCATCTGTTTCGTGGAAATATTCGCGACGTTCAGAGTGTCCGATAATCACATAGTTCACACCTAAATCTGCAATTGCAGCGGGTGAGTTTTCACCAGTGAAGGCACCAGCGTTTTCCCAGTAGCAGTTTTGTGCAGCTAATTTCACTTCAGAATCTTTTAGGTTCCAAGCTAAAGGAGCTAAGAATAATGCTGGAGATCCAATCACAGCGTCAACAACGTCGTTTGATGGAACAGCATTTTTTACTGCTTCTGCAAAGCTTTGTGCTTCGCTTAAAGTTTTGTTCATTTTCCAGTTACCAGCGATAATTGGTTTGCGCATGAAAAGCACATCCTTTTCTTTTTTTAAAAATATTGTCTTTTAAACTGATTATTTATCGTTAATAGAAGCTAAACCTGGTAAAGTTTTGCCTTCTAATAATTCTAAACTTGCTCCGCCACCTGTTGAGATGTGAGAGAATTTGTTTTCGTAGCCTAATTGAATTGCTGCAGCAGCAGAGTCCCCGCCACCAATGATTGTTGTTGCATCTTCTAAATTAGCAATCGCTTCACAAACACCAATTGTTCCTTTGGCAAAGTTACTCATTTCAAATACGCCCATTGGACCATTCCAAACAACTGTTTTCGCACCTTGTAATTCGTTAGCGAATAATTCAATTGTTTTTTCACCGATATCCAAGCCTTCTTCATCATCTGGGATTTCAGTTGAAGGAACCGTGTGGAAAGGAGCGTCATTGCTGAACTCTTTAGAGACAACTGTATCAACCGGTAAAACTAATTTGTCGCCAGCTTTTTCCATTAAGCTTTTCGCTAAGTCCACTTTATCTTCTTCAAGTAAAGATAAACCAACACTATAGCCTTGTGCTTTCATGAATGTGTAAGCCATACCGCCACCGATTAAAATTTTATCGGCTTTTTCAATTAGGTTTTCAATGACAGCGATTTTGTCAGAAACTTTTGCGCCACCCAAGATTGCTACGAATGGACGTTTTGGATTTTCAACAGCTTCGCCGATGAATTTAATTTCTTTTTCCATTAAGAAACCAGCAACTGTTGGGATACCAGTTGAAGCAATTCCAACGTTTGAGGCATGTGCACGGTGTGCAGTACCAAAAGCATCATTGACAAATACATCGCCTAAAGAAGCCCAGTATTTACCCAATTCAGCGTCATTGCCGCTTTCTTTTTTGCCGTCAACATCTTCAAAACGAGTGTTTTCAAATACTAAAACGTCGCCGTCTTTCATATTGTTAACAGCGTCTTCTAATTCTTTACCACGTGTTTCTGGAACAAAAGTAACTGGTTGACCTAGTAATTCGCTTAAACGTTCAGCCACTGGTTTTAATGATTTGCCAGCTTTGTCTTCTTCTGTTTTTACACGACCTAAATGAGAGAAAAGAATTGCTTTTCCGCCATTTTCAATCACGTATTTGATTGTTGGTAAAGCCGCTACGATACGATTATCGTTTGTGATCACGCCATCTTTTAACGGAACGTTAAAGTCAACACGGACAAGGACTTTTTTGTCTTTTAAATCTACATCTTTAATTGTCTTTTTAGCCATGAGTAGACCTCCTGTATTGTCAATTTTAGGATTTTTCTTTTTTAAAAAAAGAAAGCGGAGAAGCGCGTTGCTTCCCCGCTTATTATTTCACAATTGTTCAAATTTCACTAATGATAAGAATGAATCTTATAAGTTAGCGAAGTATTCTAAAGTACGAACTAATTGAGCAGTGTATGACATTTCGTTGTCATACCAAGCAACAGTTTTAACTAATTGTTTGTCGCCAACTGTCATAACTTTTGTTTGAGTTGCATCGAATAATGAACCGTAAGTCATACCTACGATATCAGAAGAAACGATTTCGTCTGTGTTATAACCATAAGATTCGTTAGCAGCTTTTTCCATTACTGCATTCACTTCATCAACAGTAACTTCTTTGTCTAATACAGTAACTAATTCAGTTAATGAACCAGTTGCTACAGGAACACGTTGAGCAGCGCCATCTAATTTACCGTTCAATTCTGGGATTACTAAGCCGATTGCTTTAGCAGCACCAGTTGAGTTAGGTACGATGTTTGCAGCAGCAGCGCGCGCACGACGGAAGTCGCCTTTAGGATGTGGTCCGTCTAATGTCATTTGGTCACCTGTGTAAGCGTGGATAGTTGTCATTAAACCTTCAACAACACCAAAGTTGTCATGTAAAGCTTTAGCCATTGGAGCTAAGCAGTTTGTAGTACAAGAAGCGCCTGAAATTACAGTTTCTTCTCCAGTTAATGTTTCATGGTTTGTGTTGTAAACGATTGTTGGTACATCGTTACCACCAGGAGCTGAAATAACTACACGTTTTGCACCAGCAGTTAAATGTTTTTCAGCAGCTTCTTTAGAAGTAAAGAAACCAGTACATTCTAAAACGATGTCTACGCCTAATTCGCCCCATGGTAATTCTTCAGGGTTACGGTTAGCTAAAACTTTGATTTCTTTGCCGTTAACGTTGAATGAACCTTCGTGAACTTCAACTGTACCGTTGAAACGGCCTTGAGTTGTGTCATATTTTAACAAGTGTGCTAACATTTTAGCATCTGTTAAGTCGTTGATTGCAACTACTTCGATTCCTTCTACATCTTGGATACGACGGAAAGCTAAGCGTCCGATACGTCCAAATCCATTAATACCTACTTTAACTGTCATTAAAGATTTCCTCCTTATGAAAATCAAAAATTTTTTATTTTAAAGGGTTACCCCTTTTAAAATCTCGTTTGCGGCAGCTTCATCTGTGATGAGCCACGTTTGTTTTGGTGCATTTTTCATATATGCGCGAATGGCTTTGGCTTTCGTTTTGCCGCCCGCAATTGCGACGACATAGGGAATTTCTTGTAAGTTTTTTAATTGAAGGCCAATTCGTGGAATTTTATAGACCACTTTTCCTTCTTCATCAAAGAAATAACCAAACGATTCTGCCACGGCATTTTTTTGTTTGAGCATAACCATTTCGTCATCAGACATTTTTCGGCGTGCCGCCATGTGCAACGCTCGACCAATACTGTGCACCACACAGTTGGCATGACTAATTAACGTAAGAACTTCTTGAATCGAGGGTTCTTGTAATAAACTATTATACGTTTCACGACTCAATTGTTCTGGGACATATAACGCCCGGTAGTTACCACCCGTTTTGTTGGCCATTACAGCACTAATTGAATTGGCTTGGACAGAAACTGCTTCACCAATCCCTCCTCTGGCTGGAACAAACAAATTATGACGTTTTTCAGTTTCTAGTGATCCCATATTTTCGGCCACCATGGCCATTGTTGTCCCACCCATAACCGCAATTGTATTCTCACCATTTGGTAAGAGTAAATTCAGCGTATTGGTTAAGACATCTCCAAAGTCCGAAAGAACTTTCTTTTGGATATCACTATCTCCTGCAACAACGATACAACGTTGAATGCCAAAGTACTGTGTCATTTCTTTTTCGATTTGGTGCATACCAAGCAATTGATTCATGACTAATTCTAAGCCTTGGTAGACTTCCAAACCGCGTTCTGTTAATGTCATCCCGCTTTTTGAAGGTTCAATCAGGTTGAGTTGCTTTAAAACATCTGTTTCTGTACGCAAGACTCGCTCTGTAATTCCCATCGTTTCTGATAAACTTCTACGTCCAATAGGTTGCATCCAATAAATATTGCGAAGAATTTGGAATCTTTCTTGTAATACATCGAGCATATCTGGAGCAACTGCTTCAATCATTTTAAATTCTTTTAACATGATGCGCTCCTTTTGTGGGTCGAAATATGTCCAAGTAAGACTGAAAACGACCTATGAACTTTAAAAAAATAGAATTGATGTTCGTTTTTCCTACTATTTATTCATAACAGTATTAAAAGTACTTATCAATTACACACTTAGTGTACCAGTTTTTTTAGGTCTTTTCAATAAAAATGATTCTTTTTTCATCGTTTTCTTTTAAATCCAAACAAAGCATTCGTTTGTGGGAAATAATAGCAACTTATTTCCGAATAATTAGATCTAATTAAACCAAAAGCAAAGGAATTCACGAACGTCTTTCAATTAACTTCTTGTTTAAATGGAAATTTCAGGTCCTCTCACAAAGCATTTTTTTACTTATTTTTCAAAAAAAGCAACGAAAGAATAGACACAGCCATTCTCTCGTTGCTTCATATCCTTTTATTTGTAATCTTCTTCGTAAAAACGTCCTAAAATTTTGACATTATCTGAGATGCTGACAAAGGCATTCGGATCGCTTTCTTTCATGGCTGCTTCTAAACTTGGCAACTCAAAGCGTGTCACAATAGTTAGCAAAACAGTTTGGCGGTCGTGGCGATATGCCCCTTCCGCTTCATGAATAATTGTAATACCGCGGCGCATTTTCTTTTGAATCTCATCCACGACTCGATCTGGGTTTTTAGTGACAATCATAACTTGCATTTTCTTTTGCTTAGTATAAACGGCATCTGTGACCTTCCCACTTACAAAAATTGATAACGCACTGTAGAACATGTACTGCCAGCCAAATAAATAACCTGCAACGAAGACAATTAGTGCGTTAAAATAAATTGAAATCGAGCCAACGGAACGCCCCGTTTTTTTCCGAATGGTAATGCTTAGAATATCTAAGCCCCCAGAAGAAACCCCGTTTTTTAAGACAAAACCAATTCCTGATCCAGAAATCGCCCCACCAAAAATAGCACAGATAATTGGATCTTGAGTCATCACCGTTTGCGGAACAATATGCATAAATAATGAAGTTAAAGTCACGGTAATGAAAGTAAAAATCGTAAACTTCTTACCTATTTTCTTCCACGCAATAAAGAATAACGGCACATTTAACAGATACAATGTAATGGAGACAGGCACATTAAAACCGACAATTTTTGTTGAGAGGGTTGTTAAAATTTGGGCCAAGCCTGTTAAGCCACTGGAATAAATATTTCCTGGTTGATAGAAAAAGTTCATGGCAATTGATGCAAGAATAGCATAGACAATCGACACAGAAAATTTTGTTGTATAGTCATGAACTGGCAGTCCGTCATAAATTTTTTTCATAAATAATAGCCTCGTTTCAGGTTTTCAATAAATTACATTTCTTTTCATATTATACGTGGTTTGCCAATAGAAAAAAAGAGATTCCTATAATAATTACGGAAGATTCATCAAATGTTTATAGAAATGAAAAAAGAACGAAATCTTAACGATTTCGTTCTTGGGTTGTTTCATAATGGGCTCTTGGTCCACCAATATATTTAGGACGAGAATATAATGCTGTAACATGAGCCGCACCTAACGTTCGAATGCTCAAGCGAAGAGGAACTTGCACATGTTTTACATGCATACCGATAGATGTATCGCCAATGTCAATCCCTGCTTGAGCAACAATATGTTCAACTTCCACAGGTTCATCAAATTTTTCAAAGGCAGCCACTGAACAAGAACCGCCAGCATGTAATTGTGGTACTACCGAGACAATTTCAAAGCCTTTTTCTTCAGCCACACGACGTTCCATCGCTAAAGCACGATTAATATGTTCGCATCCTTGGACAGCCAAAGAGATGCCTTTTTTATCTAATTGTTCAATTAAGGTTGAGACAATCCATTGTCCTACTTCGGCACTGGAATTTTTACCAATGACGCCACCTACTACCTCGCTGGTGGTACAACCTAAAACAAATAGGTCCCCTTTTTGTAAATTTCCTGCTGTAATGACTTCTTCTGTAATTGTCACTAACTGTTCTTTTAACATTTTTTCATCGATAGTCATTTGTTCATCCTTCTTTCTTCTAAACGACCATTTTTTGGTAACACACGTTTTAATGTTTGACTAAGAGGCAATGCTACAATCACCCCAAATAAGGATTGAATGATATTCCCTGGTAATGAGGCAATCCCCGCACCCACGCCGTAAAGCCAGCTAGTCGCTAAAGCATACCCGCTAATCATGAGGAGACTGGCTAAAAGTAATCCTAGCGTTTGCATCTTTTTATTTTTATTAAAGAAGTGCCCTGCTAACCAACCTTGTCCGCCATGAATCAATAACGAAAAAACGAACCATTGTGGATAGCCTGACAATAAATCAATTAAACCACCGCTTAAAGCTCCCACTGTCAAGCCACCGATCGGACCAAAAAGTAAACTAGCAATGTAAATCCCTGCATCCGCCAATGTAACAAAGCCATTTGTTGCTGGGACGGGGATAATAAAGACCATTGACACAGCCACTGTTAAAGCGGTAATTACTGCATATAGACTAATTTTTCTTGTCATTATCCGCCACACCTCCTGCTAGTAATCCTTCATGCCACACACTTCCAAAAGCTGCATTTAGCTGGACCCCAGAAACAATGGCTTCATGAACGTATGTTTTTGCTAAATCAACTGCTTCAATTAACGGATATCCTTTAACTAAATTCGCACCAATTGCAGAGGCAAAGGAACAACCAGCGCCATCAATGGTGTGGGCCATTACTTTTTCTTTGGCCAATTGAATATGTTGTTGTCCATCATAAAAAAAGTCACGTGCTTCTTGACCAAGCCAACGATTACCGCCTTTAATCACCACCGTTGCCGCTCCTAAAGAGTTTAACTCTTCCGCCGCTTGTTGGACTTCTTCGACGGTTGTTAATTTTCTTCCAATGAGTAATTCTGCTTCTTTCAAATTAGGCGTTATAATCGTTGCGAATGGAAAAAGTTTTTCAATCAATAACTGCATGTATCTTTTTTCATAAACTGAAGTCGTTTCTTTAAAAGCCAAGACAGGATCCAACACCACCGGCAGACCTGCGTACTTTTTCAAAAAGGTTGCAATTTGTAGCATACTTTCTTCACTGTGAATCAAGCCAATCTTGATGCCGTCTAAACTCCCGGCAGGTATGGAAGCGAGTTGCTCTTTCACCAAAGAAGTCTCCAGGTCATGAATCTGAAAATGATTCTTGGGGGCTGTAGCAAGGCAAGTTAAAGTTGATAAGCCAAAGACTTGATGATTTTCAAACGTTTTTAAATCTGTTTGAATCCCGCCACCTGAAAAAGGATCGGAACCGCCAATTGTTAAAATTATTTTTGTCATTTGTTTCGCTCCTTTATACACTCAGTTATCATACAAAGTTTTCTAAAAAGAAAAAACAGCCAATTGGCAGATTTTTAGCTCAGCCACTTTTTAAGTCTTTCGTTATCTTTTTCCTTCCCAAAGAAAGAGTGACCTCATCCGTCAATGAAGTCACTCTTTCTTTGGATTTAATACTTATTCGTCAATGGCTGTTACATCAATGTTTAATTCAAACAATTGTAATGGAGAAACTAAACTTGGTGCGTTGTTCATTGGGTCAATTGCTTTCCCGTTTTTAGGGAAGGCAATCACTTCACGAATATTTTCTTCCCCAGCCAATAGCATTGCTAAGCGGTCTAGCCCTAAAGCAATCCCTCCATGTGGCGGGAAGCCATAATCTAATGCGTCTAGCAAGAAACCAAATTGGTCTTGTGCTTCTTCTTTTGTAAAACCTAACGTTTCAAACATTTTTTCTTGTAATTCTCGTGTATGGATCCGTAATGAGCCACCGCCTAATTCGTAGCCGTTTAAGACAACATCGTAAGCTTCAGCATACACAGAGGCTGGGTCTGTTGCTAAGCGGTCCACATCCTCTGCTTTTGGTTGTGTAAATGGATGATGAGCAGAAACATAGCGACCAGCTTCTTCATCATATTCAAACAACGGCCAATCCACAATCCACAAGAAATTGAATTTCGATTCATCAATTAAACCTAATTCTTTACCTAAACGTGTACGTACCGCACCTAAAGCAGCGGCTACGATTTCAGGTTTATCGGCACCAAACATTAAAATATCACCGACTTCTGCATTGGTAGCAGCAATTAATTCATCACTAACTTCTGTTAAGAATTTAGCAATCGGTCCTTTTAAGCCATCTTCTTCAACTTTTAACCAAGCTAAGCCTTTTGCGCCAAATTGACTCACATACTTACCTAAGTTATCCATATCTTTACGAGAATACTTATCTGCGGCGCCTTTTGCATTCAAAGCCTTCACATGTCCGCCATTTTCCAACGCTGCTTGGAAAACTTTGAAGTCTACGTCTTTCACTACATCTGCAACATCAATTAATTCCATAGCAAAACGAGTGTCGGGTTTATCGCTACCATAGCGTGCCATTGCTTCGTCATAGCTCATTCGTGGAAACGGAACAGAAATCTCAATTCCTTTTGTCTCTTTCATCACTTCAGCCAACATATTTTCTGTATATGTTTGAATTTCTTCTGGTGTTAAAAAGGTCGTTTCGATATCGATTTGTGTAAATTCTGGTTGACGGTCGCCTCGTAAATCTTCATCACGGAAACAACGAACGATTTGGTAATAGCGATCGAAGCCTGCCCCCATTAATAATTGTTTAAAGAGTTGTGGTGATTGTGGTAAAGCATAAAAATGACCGGCATGGACACGAGAAGGAACCAAATAATCGCGAGCGCCTTCTGGTGTTGATTTGCCTAAATAAGGAGTTTCAATGTCTAAAAAGTCATGATTATCTAAATAGTGACGGATTGTTTTCGTTACTTGGTGACGTAATTTAATGTTGTTTGTCATTGATGGACGACGCAAATCTAAATAACGATATTTCATGCGCAATTCGTCATTAACGTTATTGTCATCTTCAATGGTAAATGGCGTTGTTTTCGCAGTATTTAAAATCGTAATATCAGTCGCCATCACTTCAAACTCGCCAGTTTTCATTTTGGGATTAATCGCTTCTTTATCACGATAAACGACTTGACCTTTAACTTCGATGACGTATTCACTACGACATTTATCAGCAATTTCCCATGCTTCTTTTGATTTTTCTGGATTAAAGACCACTTGGACGATTCCTTCACGGTCACGTAAATCAATAAAGATAACGCCTCCTAAGTCACGACGTTTTTGAACCCATCCTTTTAATACAACTTCTTTTTCAATAAATTCGGCAGATACATTGCCGCAATAGGTTGTGCGTTTTGCCATTTCTCAATCTCTCCTTTTTATTCTTCAATCATTTTTGTCATCATTTCATCATACACTTCATCAAATGAATCATGAATAGCATTTAACGGGAAGGCTTTTTCTTCGCGTGTTGCCATTGATTTTACGTTGACAATGCCTTCATTCAATTCATTTTCACCGATTGTTAAAACTAATTTTGCTTGTAATTTATCGGCCGTTTTAAATTGCGCTTTTGGTTTGCGATTCATGTAATCACGATCAGCTGAGAAACCAAAGTTACGAATGCTTTGAACAAGTTGCAAAGCTGCGACGTTGGTGTCTGAACCAATCCCAACCACATATGCGTCTAATTCAGATAACGCTGGAATCACAACTTCTTCAGCTTCCATTGTTAACAACACTCGCTCAATGCCCATACCAAAACCAAAACCTGGTGTGTCTGGGCCGCCTAATTCTTCAACTAAACCATTGTATCGGCCTCCTGCACAAATAGTTGATTGCGCCCCCATTTTAGGCGCTTCACTCATAATTTCAAAAATTGTGTGTGTGTAATAATCCAAGCCGCGAACCATATTACTATCAATTTCATAAGGAATTTCTAGTAAATCTAACATATCAGTTACTGCTTCAAAATGTGCTTTAGATGGTTCATTTAAATAATCTAAAATGGAGGGCGCTTCTGCGACAATCACCTTGTCTTTTTTATCTTTGCTGTCTAACACCCGCAATGGATTTTCGTGTAAGCGACGTTGTGAATCCTCGCTTAATTCTGCCATATGGGGCTCTAAATAATCAATTAATGCTTGACGGTACGTAGCACGTGTTTCTTTATCCCCTAAGGAATTAATGACTAATTTGATTTGTTGGATGCCTAATTGTTTGAAGAAGTCCAAAGCCATAGCCATAATTTCAACATCCAATGCTGGGTTTTCACTACCAAATGCTTCCACACCAATTTGATGGAATTGACGCAAACGACCAGCTTGTGGGCGTTCATAGCGGAACATCGGCCCCATGTAATAGGTTTTGTATGGTTTCGTATATTCCGGACCATATAATTTATTTTCAACGAAGGCCCGAACAATTGGTGCTGTCCCCTCAGGACGTAGCGTCACGTGACGGTCTCCTTTATCATAAAAATCATACATTTCTTTTGAAACAATATCTGTAGTATCGCCAACACTGCGAGATATTACTTCATAATGTTCAAAAATCGGGGTTCTGATTTCTTGGTACTGATAATCTTTAAAAATCAAACGAGCTGTTTCTTCCACAAATTGCCATTTTTCAGAAGTTCCTGGCAAAATATCGTTTGTTCCTTTTGGTTTTTGATAACTCATTGTCTTTCTCTCCTTCTATCATTCCACAAAAATGTGTGCGCCATTTTCTTTTTTCTAAAAATGAAAAAAGCCCTTGTATGTTGAACATACAAGGGCGTAAAAGTCTCTTTTACACGGTACCACCTAGTTTTGAAAGATTTTACTCTTTCCTCAACGATTAACGCTCGTAACGGGACGGCTTTTCTTCCGTCCATCTCCAGAATGTCTTTCACTTTCACTGTTGAAGTTGCTCTCAGCCACGGCAACTCTCTCTTCGCAGACAGATGAAACTTACTCGTTCCTTCGTAGATTTTTAATATTATCTATAAACTACTAAAGTTCTCTTAGAAAGTCAAGGGGTTCCGACAGGAAAATCAATTATTTTTCTCGTGTATCAATCACAATGGTTACTGGACCATCATTGGTCAACGACACTTGCATATCCGCGCCAAATTCTCCTGTGGCTACCGCTATTCCTTCTGCTTCTAATTGTTGATTAAATAATTCATACAAAGGAATCGCCACATCTGGACGAGCCGCTTCAATAAAACTGGGACGATTGCCTTTTTTAGTTTTTGCACAGAGGGTAAATTGAGAGATACTCAGAATTGATCCTTCAATCTCTTGAATGCTGCGATTCATTTTTCCTTCGTCATCTTCAAAAACACGTAATTTACTGATTTTGCCAACAACATAAGCCACATCTTCTGGCGTGTCTTCTTGATGAATGCCTACCAGCACCATGAAGCCTTGTTTGATTTGTCCCACTATCTGCTCTTCTATCGCAACTTGTGCTTGACTAACTCTTTGAATAACTACTTTCATCTTTTTTGCCTCACTTTTAACACTTACCCATTGGTTCGACGAACACTATAAACATCTGGTACACTTTTAATTTTGTCAACGATGGTTTTTAAATGAGAAAGGTTTTGAATTTTCACAGTGACATGAATCTGGGCCATCTTATCTTTGGATGGACGAGCTTCAACACCGACTAAATTTTTTGTCATTGAACTAATGACTTGTAAAACATCACTTAGTAAGCCACTACGATCATAGCCGTAAATCTCCAAATCGGCAGCGTATTCTTTGCGACTGTGCTCGGTATCTTCCCACTCAACTTCAATTAGACGTTGTGCTAGTTCTTCTTGATGTTGTACGTTAGGACAGTCCGCACGATGAATTGAAACGCCACGTCCTTTGGTAATGTAACCAACGATTTCATCACCAGGCACTGGATTACAACAGCGGCTTAAACGAATCAATAGGTTGTCCACCCCTTGAATCACGATGCCGCCTTCATGACGAACTTTCATTTTTTCTGATTCTTTTTTAGCTGGCTGATTTAACAACTCTTCTGCTTCTTGACGTTGACGTTCCAACTCTTGTTCGCGGCGTTCTTTTTCTGTTAAACGATTGCACACTACTTGCGCACTTACTTCGCCATAACCTACTGCCGCAAATAAATCATCTTCCGTTTGAAATTTAAATTTATCTAGCACTTCCGCCATTTTATTCTTCGTTAAAAATTCTTTCGGTGTAAAGCCGATTTCTGTCATGTATTTAATGACAGCATCATGCCCTTTAATAATATTATCTTCACGGTCTTGTTCTTTAAAGAAACGTTTGATTTTATTTTTGGCTTTACTTGTTTTAACCATTTTCAGCCAGTCGCGACTAGGTCCGAAAGAATTCGGTGATGTTAGGACTTCAATAATATCCCCATTTTTTAGGACATAGTCTAACTGTACCATTTTGCCGTTGACCTTCGCACCGGTTGTTTTATTCCCAATTTCAGTATGAATGCTGTAGGCAAAATCTAGTGGTCCGGAGCCTTTTGGCAGTTCGGTTACATCTCCACTTGGCGTAAAGACATAGACTTTGTCGCTAAAAATGTCTTCTTTCACACCTTGCATAAATTCAGAAGCATCATAGCTTTCATCTTGTAATTCAATAATTTCATGGAACCAATCGACTTGCTTCGTCAGTTCATCTGTTTCAATTTTTTCCGCTTTGCCTTCTTTATAGGCCCAGTGAGCCGCCACCCCAAATTCGGCGATTTGGTGCATCTCATGGGTCCGAATTTGGACCTCTACTGGATTCCCTTTTGGCCCAATAACTGTCGTATGGATAGATTGATACATATTCGCTTTTGGCATAGCAATATAATCTTTAAAACGACCTGGCATTGGTGTCCAACGTGTATGAATCGCCCCTAACACGGCATAGCAATCTTTAATGGAATCGACAATAACACGAATGGCTAATAAGTCATAGATTTCATTAAACTGTTTCTTTTGGTCCTTCATTTTACGATAGATTGAATAAATATGTTTTGGTCGACCATATATTTCTGCGTAAATTTCTAAATCTTCCGTAGCTAAACGAATATCTTCGACTGCTTCTGCCACATAAGCTTCACGTTCATCGCGTTTGCTTTGCATCAAATTAACAATTCGATAGTATTGGTTGGGGTTAATATAACGTAGGGCCGTATCTTCTAATTCCCATTTAATTCGACTAATCCCTAAGCGATGTGCTAAAGGCGCATAAATTTCTAAAGTTTCTTGTGCAATCCGTCGTTGCTTATCTTCACGTAAATGTTTTAATGTGCGCATATTGTGCAAACGATCGGCTAGTTTCACCATAATAACCCGTAAATCTTGCGCCATTGCCAATAACATTTTTCGATGATTTTCAGCTAATTGTTCTTCATGAGATTTATATTTAATTTTTCCTAGTTTCGTCACGCCATCGACTAACATTGCGATGTCTTCGCCAAATTCTTCTTTTAAATCGTCCAGTGTTACGTCCGTATCTTCGACAACATCATGTAAAAATCCTGTTGCTACAGTATGGGGATCCATATGTAATTCAGCCAGAATGCCTGCCACTTGAATCGGATGGATGATGTAAGGTTCACCTGATTGTCGGACTTGACCTTCGTGTGCTTTCTCAGCATAAGTTAATGCTTTTTGAACCAACTCAACATGTTCTGGTCCCATATAGGTACTTACAATTTTGATGACCGCTGGGCCTGTCAGTATTTCTTCTTTTGGCATGGTATTCACTCCTCTATGAAGGTGACCTTTGGATAAAGAACACTTCGTTCACGTTTTATCTATTTTAATAAAAAAGAAAAGTACCACTTGAAACAGTAGCACTTTCAACAACTCTATTATACTAAATTTCCCTTAAATTTCAATCACTGTCGCTTTTTTACTCTCTGTTTATTCAAAGAGAATGCCTACAAGAATTTTACAGGCGGGCTTTCGTTTAATTTAAAAGTTCCATTTGGTAGCTAACTGCACTTAAAAGATACAACGGTGCTGTTTCTGCTCGTAAAATTCTCGGACCCAACCCGCAAAGTTTCGCCCCAGACTGCAGAAATTGTTCAATTTCTTGCGGTGCAAAGCCACCTTCAGGTCCAAAGAGCACACACAAACGTGCGCCTGGCTGGCAAGTGGATAATACTTGTGCTAATTGACTTTTTTCTCCTTGTTTTGCTGATTCTTCATACGCAACCAAGACTGTGTCATATGTGTCAAATTGCGCAATGATTTCTTGTGTTTTTTCCACCAAAGAAACACTTGGTGTCTGCTGCCGATGCGATTGCTCCGCCGCTTCTGTGGCAATTTTTTGTAATCTTTTTTCTTTGGCTGCTCTTTTTTTGTGGTCCCATTTGACAACGGAAGTTTTCGCAGGAAAGCCGATAAACTGATTGCCACCTAGCTCCGTGCCTTTTTGAACAATCCATTCTAACTTGTCCCCTTTTGGTAATCCACACGCAATCGTCACTTCAATTGGCAATTCTTTGTCCATTTCTTCTTTACTAATTTCTTTAAAGTAAACAGATGTTGAATCAATTTCCACAATCTCAGCTAAAATGGCAGTTTTATTTTGAAATACTAAATAACAACGATCATTCGGTGTCATTCGCATAACTCGCACAATATGATGATAGTTTTCATCTGCGACTTTATACAAATCTTTTTCTTGATAATCTTCTTTCATGAAATACCGTTGCATTTTACTCTTCCTCTGGTTTCTTCAAGATAATCGCATACCAATCGCCTTGATTAAAGAGTTGGTCCACCACAAAACCGACTTTCGTTAGTGCTTCTAAAACCATTGCTTTTTTATCTTCAATAATTCCAGAAATAATGAAGGTACCGTCTTGTTTTAGCAAACGCCAAGCATCTTCAATCATTAACACAATAATATCTGCCAAAATATTTGCGACGATTACATCAGCAGAATGGTCAATCCCTTTTAGTAAATCATTGGCTGACACATGAACATCGGCCGCAATGGGATTTAAATCCATATTTTCTTTTGCCGCTGCAACTGCTACTTCATCTAAATCATATGCGTAGACGTCTTTAGCCCCTAAATAGCGACTTGCAATACTCAAAACACCAGAACCCGTTCCTACATCTAGAACTGTTTCGCCACCACGTAAAACAGTTTCTAAAGCTTGCAAGGTTAAACGAGTCGTTGGATGCGTGCCTGTACCGAACGCCATCCCCGGATCCAATGTGATAATTTTTTCTGCTTCATCTTGCGCGTGATAGGCTTCCCAACTTGGCACAATCGTTAAGAATCGTGTGACACGGACAGGATGATAATATTTTTTCCAAGCTGTTGCCCAGTCGCTTTCTGCTACTTCACTAATTGTCATTTCGTTTTTACCAATGGATAAGCCGTACTCAGGCAAGCGTAAAATATTTTCTTTCATAAATGGTAAAATTTCTGGTAAGAAGGTTGTTTCAGGAAAATAAGCCATCACAATCGCCCCTTCTTTAATGTGGGTGAATTGCTCTTTATCTAAAATTTCCCCATACAGATCACTTTCAAAATTTTCAATGTCCAACGCATCTTCAATGGCCACACCACTTGCGCCAGCTTCCATCATAATGTTTGAAATTGCTTCAACTGCTTCGCTAGCCGTTTCTACTTTTACTTCTGTCCACTTCATGTTCTCACCTCTAAATTAATAACTTGGATACGCAATCCATTGTTCTTTTTCTGTTTCTGCCACTTTTTTAATCATCGCTTCAAAATCTGCTGGCTCCCAATGCAATTCAAAAACTTCCGCTGTTTCATCTGATAAAAAGTCTAACAAATCACTTTGCCCTTCATCTAAAACCACTTTTAAGTAGTGAATGAATCCGTCTAAAACTGCTTTGCGTAGCCCTTTCTTTCCTTCATAAGGAATTGTGACTAAATAATCTTCATCATCAACGACTGACTTTTGTGGATTGTAAAATAACAAACCATCTTCAAATTCAATGAATTCTTCTTCTGAAAGCGTACCATCAACATCATCAATCGCCACTTGCTCATTGTTTTCTGCATATAAACGAACAATAACTTCGATGGTATGGTTTTTACGATCCCAATCAAGTCCTACTTCGTAATCTGCTAAGTGTTTTTCAAGTTGTTCCTCTAAGTATGTGAGCATTGTTGCTTTTTTCATTTTCTTCATCCTTCCAGCCAAAATCTATTTGGTCTACTGCTGTTCTTTTTTGTTTAGAAATATATGGATTGCCAGCCACGACGTATCTTAAAGGCAACTCTGTCCAACGACCTTTATTGGGAATCCCAATTCGTGGTAGTGCCTCAATTTTTTTCGGAAATTTTCGTTTTTCTGGCACGAGCCGTAACGAACTAGAAAAAATCGACTGCCCATATAATTGCTTATCAATTCCTAAGGCTGCAACTAATTTACCTGGTCCATTGGTCAATTCCACGCCTTGACGTCCTTGGCGATTTTCAATCATTTTGTCGACACCTTCAACAGGTTCAATCGCGCGGATCATCACCCCTTGTGGTTTGCCTTGTTCTTGTGTCACCATATTTAAAATTAAATGCGTGTGCATAGTATATAAATAAATCGTGCCTGGTTTGTCATACATAGCTTGTAAGCGTGGCGTTTTTCTCAAGCCAAAGCTATGGGCCGCCTCATCATCAGGACCTAAATAAGCTTCTGCATCCACAATGTACCCACCTAAAACGCCTGTTGCTGTTTCGTGCTCTAAATACATCCCTAACAAGTATTGTGCCACTTCTTCAGTTGTTTTTTTGTTAAAGATATTTATCGTTTCTTTCATTTCTTTCACCACTCCCTATCATACACGAAACCTTCCGCTATATCCATCTAAAACCCAAAAAACCACCAAAAAGCGAATGTACGTTCTTTATGTTATAATAAGATGATTATGAAAAAGGAGGTCCTTTTATGCAACAACCTTTAGCCTATCGAATGCGACCTCGTCACTTAGACGAAGTAGTTGGTCAACAACATTTAGTCGGCCCTGGTAAAATTATTCGTCGGATGGTCGAAGCCAAAATGCTTTCATCGATGATTCTTTATGGGCCGCCTGGCACTGGAAAAACCAGTATTGCCAGCGCAATCGCTGGTTCAACAAATTATGCCTTTCGCATGTTGAACGCGGCCACAGACACTAAAAAAGATTTACAAATCGTTGCTGAAGAAGCCAAAATGAGTGGCACAGTGATTTTACTGCTTGATGAAATTCACCGATTAGATAAAACAAAACAAGATTTTTTGCTCCCTCATTTAGAAAACGGACGAATTATTATGATTGGAGCCACTACCGAAAATCCATATATTACAATTAACCCTGCGATTCGTAGTCGCACGCAAATTTTTGAAGTAAAGCCCTTAACAGAAACAGACATTCAGCAAGCGATTCAAGAAGCCTTAACCGATAGCACACGTGGCTTAGGTGATTATCCCGTCCACTTAGAAGAAAAAGCATTACAACATTTGACACGCGCAACGAACGGTGACTTACGTAGTGCGCTAAATGGACTAGAATTAGCTGTTAAATCAACACCCAAAAATGAACAAGGCGAAATTAAGATCACCTTACCGATTATTGAAGAGTGCGTGCAACGAAAAGCCTTAACCCATGATAAAGATGGCGATGCCCATTATGACGTGATTTCCGCTTTCCAAAAGTCAATTCGAGGAAGCGATGTAGATGCTGCACTTCATTATTTGGGTCGCTTAGTTGAAGCAGGTGATTTACCGATTATTTGTCGTCGTTTAATGGTCATTGCTTACGAGGATATCGGTCTTGGGAATCCTGCGGCCGCTGCTCGGACAGTCACCGCTGTTCAAGCCGCCGAAAAGCTAGGGTTTCCAGAAGCTAGAATTCCTCTAGCCAGTGTCGTCATTGATTTATGTTTATCACCAAAATCAAATTCTGCAGTCACAGCGATTGATGCTGCTTTGGCAGATATTCGACAAGGCTCTGTGGGAGACGTTCCTGATCATTTGCGTGATGCCCACTATGCTGGAGCCAAAGAATTAAACCGTGGTATTGGTTATCAATATCCACATAATTTTGAAAACGGTTGGGTCAATCAGCAATACTTACCTGACAAATTAAAAGAGGCACGTTATTACGAACCGATTGATATTGGTAAATATGAACAAGCCTTACATCAGCAACTCAAGCGTATCCAAGAATGGAAACAGAAAAAATAACAAAATAATACGCTTTCAAAAAAAGAAACAATCTCGTTGCCGATTTTGAGAGAGTATGCTATTATAAAGATGGTAAATCTGTGATGTACGCGTTGTCCTTTCACTGTGTTGACCGAACATTTTTATTGATATCTAGGGATCCTGCTTGTATCAAAGTTGGTAACATGCCTTTTCTTTTGGTAGTTCAATACTGCGATCGAGGAACCCACCTGCTTATCTTGCGGGTTCAATACTCTAGGACGATTACCGGCATCGACGGATTTTACCATTTTTATGAAGATTTCTAAACAATTTGCTCTGGCAAGTTGTTTTTTTTTGGAGGACAAGATGATTCGTATACTCGTACTACTACTCGCCGTTGTCACAGGCGTAGCCAGTTATTATTTGATGAAGAAAAGTGCAGCTTTTTTACCACTCTTAAAAAAAGAAACTGCAACAGAAAGTCAACAGTTTATCGAACGTTTTGGGCGTTATTACTTGATTATCGCCATTCTAGGTGTTCTAGCGGCTATTTTTAATCGCCCGTTATTGTCAATTGGTTTTATCTTTTTTGTTTTATTACTTTCAACGTTGTTTAGTTTAACTTTTGCAAAAAAAATGTCATAAAAGACGATGAATTTAAAGAGCGTGGGACAAAAATCACTTTGGATTTTTGCTCCACGCTCAAAAACTGATAAACGGCGGGAACAGAAGCAACTCCTTCGGAAATAAGCCGGAATTCTCCAAAAATTAAAGAACAATTTTCGGAAATCCCTTCTTATTTCTCGGAGTTAAACGCTTCTATCCCGACCTCTTTTTTTACAAAAAAATGCCAATATTCAGAAAAAAAGAAGCGGTTTCAGTTTCTTTTTTTCTTTATTTGTTTTACAATTATTATAGAAACAATTAATGATTTTTTTTACGCTGAAAGGAGCGGTTATTATGTTACAACAATATCAAAAAATTATGATAGCAATCGATGGTTCTGACGAAGCAGACTTAGCCTTTAAAAAAGCGGTCAACGTCGCTAAACGAAACGATGCTGAATTACTATTAGCACATGTTGTTGATACGCGCTCTTTCCAATCAGTGTCCTCTTTTGATGGTGCGCTAGCAGAAGAAGCAATGTCAATGGCAAAAGAAACCTTAGACACCTACCAACAACAAGCGGTGGATATGGGACAAACAAAAGTCTCTAGCGTTCTAGCCTATGGTTCTCCTAAGAACATTATTGCCAAAGAATTACCAAAAGAATACAACATTGATTTAATTATGTTAGGAGCAACTGGATTAAATGCCGTTGAGCGTTTATTTATTGGCTCTGTCTCTGAATCAGTTATCCGTAACGCTAGCTGCGATGTTCTCGTTGTACGGACGGATTTAGACAACAAATTACCAAAAAATGAAGAAAAATAAAAAATAAGAAGAAACTGAGCCAACTATCACTTTTGATAGTTGGCTCAGTTTCTCTTTATTGACCTATTAAACACACCTTGTGAGAGTGTCTCACAAGGTGTAGGTGTGTTCGTTTAATTATTTTAGACGTTCTACGTCACGGGCAATCATTAACTCTTCGTCAGTTGGTACTAATAGAAGCTTGATTTTTGAATCATCAGTTGAGATAACTGCTTCTTCACCGTGTACATTATTTTTATCATCATCGATTTCACAACCAAACCAAGTCATTCCATCAATAATATCTTTACGAACGCCAACTGCATTTTCACCGATTCCAGCAGTAAAGACAATCGCATCAACGCCATTCATAACAGTGACATAGCTACCAATGTATTTACGAATACGATCGATAAAAATGTTGTATGCTGTTTGAACTTCAGGTTTATCTAAGTTTGATTGAATATCGCGCATGTCGCTTGATAAACCATTTGTTAAACCTAATAGACCAGATTTTTTGTTTAAAATATCAACCATGTCTTGCACATCAGTCAAGCCAAGTTTTGTCATTAAATAAGGCAATAGTGACGCATCAACATCCCCTGAACGAGTCCCCATTGTAACACCAGCAAGAGGAGTGAAGCCCATTGATGTATCGACTGATTTACCACCATCAACTGCAGTGATTGAAGCACCATTTCCTAAGTGACAAGTGATAATTTTTAAGTCTTCAATTGGACGACCTAGCATTTCTGCAGCACGTTGAGAGACATAACGATGACTTGTTCCATGTGCCCCATATTTACGAGCAGCAAATTTTTCATAGTATTCACGCGGTACACTATATAAATAGTTGTGTTCTGGCATTGTTGTGTGGAACGACGTATCAAAGACTGCCACGCTAATGATTTCTGGTAAGATATGTTTAAATGCTTTAATCCCCATCGCATTCGCTGGGTTGTGTAAAGGTGCTAATTCAGATAAAGCTTCAATTTTTTCTAATACTTCGTCTGTAATAACAACAGAATCTTTAAATTCTTCTCCACCAGCAACTACACGGTGACCAACACCAGTAATTTCATCATAAGAACCTAAAATGTTTAAGTCGATTAATTGGTCTAGTAACATTTTTACTGCCACTTCATGGTTATCAATATCAACAATTACTTCATATTTTTGTCCTTCACCATATTTAATTGTGAAGATAGAATCTTTTAAGCCAATACGTTCAACGATTCCTTTAGCGATCACTTCTTCATTTGGCATTTGGTATAATTGCCATTTTAAACTTGAACTACCTGCATTAATTGCAATTGTTTTAGACATAATTTTCTCCTCTTCGTTACTATTTTATTTTAAATTTGAAGCTTTCCAAGCTTCAAATTGTTTAAAGAACTCCGTTACTTTATTGATATCTTTCAAAGAGGCAAGTTTTGCTAACAAAACTTCCT
Source organism: Enterococcus sp. C102(2024) (assembly GCF_040888205.1). NCBI lineage: Bacteria > Bacillati > Bacillota > Bacilli > Lactobacillales > Enterococcaceae > Enterococcus > Enterococcus sp. C102(2024). Next base: position 880,868 of record NZ_JBFOHH010000001.1, read on the forward strand.
TCACTTGCTCAGCATCTGCACCCTTGTTTTGAACAAGCAAGATACTTTTACGTGATTGTTCTGACTTAAACAATTCATCAGGTAACTGTATCATTCCTTGTAAATAGACATTTTTTGTCAACCAATTTTTAAAGAATTCACTTTGCTCAGTCTCTAAAATATTGGTTGGGATTAAGAATAAGCCAAACCCTGCTGGCTTCACGTATTTCATGGCTTGTTCCATTAATAAATGATGCGCATAACTATGGCCTTCCTCAGCAGCAGCAGCAAATCCCTTTGCTCGCTCATCATTTGGATAATAGCCAATCGGCAAGTCACTTAATGCTAAATCAACTGGATCCAATAACAAATCTTGCAATCCGTCTTGATGGAACAACTGAATATTGGCTTGTGACCAAGCATTGTTCACAGAAGATACTGCCAGAAGTGTTTCGTCGATATCCACACCATAACCAGAAACTTTGTAACCAGCTGTTTCAAGGTTCAGCAGAACCGTTAACAGTAAATTTCCCATTCCTGAAGCAGGATCTAAAATTTTTAATGGCTCTGATTTATTTGTTAATTGTTCTACTAAATAAACAAACAAAAAGCCAATACCGTCTGGCGTCAATTGATGATTTGCTTGAAGCTGCTCTTTTCTCGTTCCTTTTAACAAAAGTAATTGGGACAAGCGTCGCACATCTTCAGGAGCTAAATCAATTTTTTTAATCGTATGATACAGCGTTTCTAATTGTTTCACTGTCTCTGGATTAGGTACTCCGTCAAGTACTCGTACTTGAAAATCATCTAAAATATTTTCACCATTTTCAATATACGCATCTAAAAAAGAAGTATCCAATGACTGTTGCAATAACTGGATTGCTTGTTCCATTGGCTCGAAAGCCTCTTCAATTTTTTCTGGGAACAAATTAGCACCTCTATTCTATTCAAAATGTAACAACTTCCATACCTGTTTTATTTTAACGAAAAAAGAAAGAATAATCAATGCCTTTACTGTCTTTCTTCTAAAATCTAATAATTTGTAGAAAAACAACGCTATTCCAGTATTGTTTCCGCTTTTTTTTGATGAGAAACTCTCTCTTGATATTGGTATTTTCGACCAGATTTGTTTAATAAAACAGTTATTCTTAATTGTTCATTTTTGTATGTATAATCGAGGGTCACCTGCGCGTATACGAGCCTTTCGTCTGTTTTTAACTTTCGTCTATTTTGTTTAACATCTGCAAGAAATAAATGAAGGATACTTTTCCCTGCATAGTATTCCTGGGTAGCTTGCGTAAATTTTTGTGTTAACTGACGTTCTTCTAGTAACTGAAGGGCGAGAAAACTCATCAAATAAACAAATGCCATGGCCGTGAACAATAAGTTTCCTGAATATTTTTGCCTCATTAAAATTCTCCCTTTATTGGAAAAAAACTATCAAATGTTTTTCCAGAAGTAAAAGTAACTTCCAAAGTAAACGATTGTCCTTCATTTTTAAACTGGCCATTTTTGATACCAATTAACAGCGGTTGGTAGCCTTTACCATTGACTCGCTTAATAATTTTATCTTCTTTGATTTGAATTGAAATAGTCTTGTTTGTTTCTGAGTCGAGGAAAGAAATCTCTTGCGCAGAGCCTGTTTGGAAAACGAGCTTTTGACATTCTTTTTCTAATTGAATTAAAAAAATATGCCAGGATTTCGAATCATTGTTTTTCAAATATTGATTTCCGATAAAACTTTGTTGAATCATCAACTGAAACAATTGACACATACAACTTAAAACGACTAGTGCCACTAAACACTCTAACATCGTAAAACCCGCATATTTTTTATTCACCAATCAAAATCGCTCCTCTTGAATCTGTGACTTTTAGTATCCTTCTTCCCTCGTTCTCCATCAAAAAAAATCGGTAAGTTTCTGCTTGATATATCCGCTCTTTGAAACGTAAATCACCCGTCTGCTCTAAAAATAAAATTGCTTCGTATCCAAGACGAGTGCGCGTTAATTCTTGCTCCCGTTGATAATTTTGCTGAATTAATTGTGTAATAGTCAGGGAGAATATCCCTGCTACCACACATACAATACTAAAACTAACGAGACTCTCTAATAAAATAAAACCGCTATAAATAGTTAATTTTCTTCGTATATTTGCCACTCCCCATCTGAAATTGTAAAATAAGTTGCTGTTTCTTTTCAGTCCAAGTAAAAATATATTTCACTAAACGGCCATTGTTCCCTGACGAATGAAGAAAACTGAGTTTGCTTGGGCCACTCACTGTCATTTTTTCAGGTACAGCTAGCGAAGTCCTTCGAGCTGATTGGTTCAATTTATCAGGAAATGAAAAGCTTTGTTGTTCTTCAAAAAACCAAACTTCTTGTGTTTCCTCTAAAACAATTGCTTGCTGTTGCGCAAAACGAAGTTGTTTTTCTACCGTAGCAAGAAACTGTTCAATTTTTAATGTTTCTTGCCAGCGGTGAATAGCGAGTGTTGGGAGCATAGTCATAAAGCAAACAATCGTTAAACTAGCAAGTGTTTCCATTAATGTGAATCCTGCTGACTTGTTCATTGCTTTTCTGCTGTATATTTATCTAACTGCTCTTTAGTAATGTAGCCTTCGTTGACTAATTCATTTAAGGAAGGCGTCTTATTTTTTTCTAGTGTGTAGAGCTCGATTTGTGATTCTACAATTTTTACGATTGCTTCATTGCCTTTTTTATCAACTGTTTCTTTATGTTTCGCTAAGTTAGGAACAAAAAGTAAAATCAATACGGAAATAATCAATAAGACAATCAACATTTCTAATAATGTAAAACCTGCGTATTTTTGTTTCTTTTTCATTATAAAACTCCTTCCATATTGCCATAAATAGGCAGCAACATTGCCCCATAAACACCGATAATTAAACAAGCAATTATGATAAAAATAAATGGTTGAACAAGAGTAATGACTCGTTCAATTTTTTTGAAAAAACCTTGGAAACAGACATTACTATAAACCATCAACTCCTTGCCTAATTTTCCTTTTACTTCTCCTTGTTGAATCATTAAACCCAATGCTTTTGTAAAAAAAGGATAAGCAGCTAATTGTCTATGTAAGGTTTCACCAACTAGCAGACCTTCACTAATTGCTCCAGCTAATTCTTTCATTAAGGGGTAATTGGTTGTATGGCGCATCAAATCGATGACTTCTTTCATTTCTAATCCTTGCGCAAGCAACTTCCCCCATTCTAGTGCAAAAAAAGCACTGACGTATTCCCGATAAAGGCCACGGATAATTGGCAGTTTCAGATATACGAAGGCCCGCTGAATAGCAGACTGATGCTTCAAATAACGGTTTAAAATGAAGAAACTAAATGAGAGGACAAAAACTAAGGTAACCAGAATATATGGACTGTAAACAATCAGAAGAATCCCAATATTTTTAGAATAACTATTGGCATCATTTTCCATTAATTTGGGCAATAAAAATTGCCGAATACCAACAATGACGAGAATCAAAAAAACAATCAGGAGCAGCGGATAACTAATTATTTTATAGAACTGTTGCCGATATTTTTCCGTTTGAAAAAAATGTTCGGAAATCGCTTGTAGTGTCCCTACCAAATCCCCGTGTGCAGTAGCAAACGACAATTGTGCCGAGACCATTGTTGAAAATCCTAATTCTTCGACTAAAGCTTGTAAGGCAACGCCTGAGGAAAAGCCTTCAACTAAAAAAGTTATACTGTGCTGGGGTAATGCGTTTGATTTTTTCATGAAGGAAAAACTTTCTTGTATATTAAAACCATTTGCAAGCAAATCCGCTAATAGTTTCAGAAAAAGCTGCTGTTGTTTTTTCGTTAATTTATTCGATGGCTTGAAAATACGTTTTTTCTGTAATAAACCCATACGCCCACGCCTTTCTTAGATTCTTTTGCCAACTACTCTTTATAACGGCTTCCTTAAAGAAGAAATAATCATAAAGAATTCCCGCTACTTGTTCCTTATTAATCGTGGTTGTCAAAATCTGTTGATAAATGATACCTTGCAAGCATTCGGCCAATTCATGCTCTGGGCCACCTAATTCTATCAAACGCCGTTGCACCCCCAATAAGTTACGGGCGTGAATTGTCGCAAAAATAGTATGACCCGTTAAGGCGGCTCGAATAACTGCTTGAGCCGTCTCGCCATCACGAATTTCACCAATAATCAAAATATCAGGATGATGGCGCAAGCAAACTTTTATCAAGGCTTCGTACGTTAACTGAATTTTTTCATTTGTTTGCAACTGTAAAAACTGTTTTTCCTCAATTTCAACAGGATCCTCAATCGCTATCACTTGTTGTTCGCCACTTCTTTGTTTAGCCACACGATACATGGTTGTTGTTTTCCCGGAACCAACTGGCCCACTGAATAAATAAAGTCCTCGTTTCTGACAAGATGCTTCAATTTCATTTAGCTGGTGGGGAAAGAAAAAATGTTCAGCTTGTTCACCGAATCGGTGCAAAAAACGAATCACTAAGCTCTCTCGATTCTGAAAATCTCCCACAGATGATAAACGCAAGCGTTGCTTCATCTCGCCAATTAGATAAGTTGTCGCGCCTAATTGTGCTTTTCGTCTTTCTCCGACATCCATGCCGCCTATAAATTTAAAGTGGAAAATTAACTTTTCGCCTATTTCTGCGGAAACTTGTGTGTAAGGTGTCCGTTGCATCCCTGTCCGAAAAGAGATAGCTATTTCGGTATCATTGGGTAAAAAATAAACGTCTTGTGCCCCATGAAGGACGCCCCATTCAATTAATTGATGGGCCAATTTTTTTACATTTTCAGTCATTCATTTCCTCCTCTCACTAATAAACTACGCATTTATTTTATGATTTCAGCAAAAAAAAGAACCTTCACCAATAAGATGAAGGTTCTTTTTTGAAGTTTGCGCTGTCCATCTATCTTCCCCAAAATAGTGGAACTACTAGACACTTAGTATTATACTAAAAAAATTTTGCGTTTAGTTTTCAAAAATTTCTCTGAATCACAAAATTTTTGAGAAAAACTATGAGAATCAGATCGGATCGTTTACATTTTTGGCTTCGTTTTTTGTTTATTAACTAAATAAACTGGAATTCCTAGAAGCGTAATTCCTATACCAATCAATGCTAGAATAGGCTGTGTAATACTCGTTGTAACCAAGATAAAGATACCACCTAGACTTGCGATAATTGGAATAATTGGATAGCCAGGAACTTTATACGGTCGTTTTAATTCAGGTTCTCGTTTTCTTAAAATAAAAACGGCTAAGAAAATTAATAGATTAAACAGCCACATAACAAAAACTAACATATCCGTCAATAAATCGAAGGTCCCGAAAAACATCATGATAATGGCTACAGCTAACTGGAAAATTCCAGCAACGTAAGGAACAACAAAGCGTTTAGACAACTTTTGAAACTGACGAGTAAAAGGCATCAGATTATCTAAGGCTAAGGCATAAGGAATCCGAATCCCTGTCATTGTGTAGCCGTTTAACGCACCATATACAGAGATTAAAATCCCAATAGTTACGATTTTGCCACCAATTGGTCCAAAAATAGCCACAGAAGCATCAGAAGCTGCATTCAAATTCCCAGCGATTTGCTCAATTGGTAATGTTTTTAGAAACACAAAATTAATTAAAGCATAAATTAAAGTAATCAATAACAAACCAAAAATAATGGCTTTAGGCAAGTCTCTTTCTGGTCGCTTCATTTCACCAGCCACGTTACCCACACCTAGCCAGCCATCATAAGCAAACATGGTAGCAACTAAGGCGCCACTAAAAGCAACTAAAAAGCCAGTATTCGCTGTTGTTTCAATCGGAAAAAGCGAAACAGCTACTTGTCCTGGAGTAAATAACCCCACTAAAGAAATCAAGGCAATTGGAATCAGTTTTACTACCAATGTCGTTGATTGGACCAAAGAAGCAATTTTTGTTCCTAATAAATTAATTACGGTGATACTAGTTCCCGCAAGAATGGCAATCGGGATCAATAAATTTGCCGATAAATGAAACAAATTGATTAGTTGTGTACTAAAAATAATGGATAACGCCGAAATGTTGGCAGGATAATAAATGATACTTTGTGCCCACCCTAAAAGAAAACCAGCTAATTTACCATATGTATATTCAATATACTTCACTGCGCCACCTGTTTCAGGGATTGCTGTAGCAAGTTCGGCGCTGGTTAATCCTGCACAAATGGTTAAGGCACCACCTAACACCCAAGCAAAAATAGCTAAACTAGCTGACTGTGCGTGTCCAACGACACTCGCAGCTTTAAAGAAAACACCAGCGCCAATCACCGTACCCATTACCGTGGATAACGCACCAAACGTTGTTATCTCTCTTTTTAATTGCTTTTTCTCCATAGACTCCCTCATTTCATCTAAAATAAACAAGCGTAACAAAATTTCCACTTTCTTGAAAAAATAACGAAAATAATAGCTGTTTTCATGAAAAATTCTGTAACGATCTCTTTTCAGTATAGCTATTTCTTTTAGAATTTCAAGTTTGAAAACCACAAAAAGAAAATTTGTCATAAAAGTTTTAGAGCATTCATCTTTTGTTTATAAACAAGAATTGAGAAATTTACGATTTTTCATTAAATAAATAAAAAATCGGATCAAAAAGAAACCTTTTTGATCCGATTTTAACTACGTTATTGGTTTTCGACTTTTTCTTTTTTCATTTGTTTGCTGCGTAATTGTCCGCAAGCCGCATCAATATCTGTTCCGTGCTCTTTACGAATAACACAATTGATGCCATTCTTTTTGAGTACATCATAAAATTTTAATACCGCTTCTTTAGAGCTTCGGCTATATTGATCGTGTTCACTCACTGGGTTATACGGAATCAGATTAACATAAGAAAGTTTTTTCTTATTCCGTAGTAAATCTGCTAATTGTTGAGCATGTTCTGGTCGGTCGTTCACTTGACTCAACATAATATATTCAAATGTAACACGTCGGTTGGTTTTTTCAATGTATTCATCAATTGCTGCCATTAATTTTTCAATTGGAAAACTACGATTAATCCGCATAATTGATGTACGGACTTCGTTGTTAGGAGCATGTAATGAGATTGCTAAGTTTACTTGTAGTCCACTGTCTGCAAATTCACGAATTTTTGGCACTAAACCACTTGTTGAAACTGTAATATGGCGGGCACCAATGGCCAAACCTTTATCATCATTAATCGTTCGTAAAAAGTTCATGACATTGGCGTAATTATCAAATGGTTCACCAATTCCCATCACAACGACATGGCTAACACGTTCATCCAACCCACGTTCATCGAAATAATGTTGCACCCACATAATTTGGGCAACAATCTCGCCAGCAGTTAAATCTCTTTGTTTTTTTAATAGCCCACTAGCACAAAATGTACACCCAATATTGCAGCCAACTTGAGTGGTCACACAAACAGATAATCCATATTCTTGACGCATCAAGACTGTTTCAATCATATTTTTATCTGGTAATTCAAATAAATATTTCACAGTACCATCTTGTGCTTCTTGCACAATGACTTGTTTTAATGGATTTAATGAAAAATTTTCTTCTAATAAAGTCATCAACGATTTAGGAATGTTCGACATTTCACTAAATGAAGCAACACGTTTTGTATACAACCATTCCCACACTTGTGTTGCGCGAAATTTCTTCTCGCCATGGGCTAAAAACCAGTCCACAAGCTGTTCTCTCGTCAGTCCATAAATGGATTCTTTCTGCATTTCTTTTCCTCATTTCTGCTATTACATTCGCTTCATAACTATAACGTATTCTCACTTTGAATGCAATATCACGAAGAGTCTCAAAAAAATCGTTAAGCGTGCATGCTTAACGATTTTTTATAATTAATCTTTCACTAAGTGATAAACTTTTTTGAAGTAGAACGTTCTGGCAATTAAATAGTAAACGACCTGAATCAATAAGAAAACGCCTAAAACTTCCCAGCCAGCTAATTGCATTGGCTGATCTAAGACAGCATACATTGCTTTCAAAGCAACAGCTCCATGAATAAATGAAACAACAATTGGGGTAAAGAATAAAATACCTACTTGTTGGTAAATCATTTTCTTCAATTCTTTTTTCGTCAAGCCAAGTTTGTAAATCATCTTGAATTTTTCAACGTCCGTATTCATATCACTGTATAAACGGAAGTATAAGAAACTACCCGCCGAAACAAAGAACACGATACCGATAAATAGTCCGACAAAAAGAACTGGCGTATAAAATTGCGTAATACCTGCAACTGTAGCCGCGGTTCCTAGTAACATTGGGTATTTTTCACCAATAATATTTTCAGCATCAATTAAGGTTTCTTTATCTGTGCCTTCTTTTGGTTGCCAAATCGTTTCTGTTTCCTCTTTAATTCCATCTGTTGAAGTACTATCTGGGATAACAACCACACCGCCAAAAGTCGGTAATACATTGGTTTCTTCTGTTTTATCAATGTTTAAAACTTGATCATTTCCCAATTGAACAGATTTGACATCTACTGATGCAGCAGAAGGAGCATCTTTTTGTGATAAATTAACTACTTTCTCACCTGTTAAAGTTGGTTCATCTATAAATTTTGCGAGTTTATTATATTCAGATGTTTTGATTAATTGGATACCGGCACTTGTTTTGTACATTGTGTAATCAATCTGATCAAACTGAATATTTTTTTCTTGGAATGTTTTTGTCGCAAATTGTTTCATTTCTTGATTTTCTGGGTTGGTCGAATCAGACAATGTTAGTTCGTACGGTACAGAACTTATTCCTTTAAAAATCATCTCGTTCACGCCGTATAACGTTCCAATGGCAGCAAAAGCGACCGTTGAAATCACCGAAACCAAGAAGAACGAACGTGCATTATCTTTCATGCGGAAAGCCAAATCTGATAAAACAACCATATTGGTTTTTTTCCAAAAGATTTTTGGTTTCCGTTTTAAACGTTCAATGACAGAAACACTCAATTGGTCAAATAAGAATTTTGTCCCTAAAATAACTAAGAAAATTACTGGGAACATCACCATTAAAACCAACTGTCCCTTAGCAACTAAAGCAATTCCGTAACCGACAACTAAAAGCAACACGGCTAAGAAAGATTTAACTTTAGAGCTTTTGATTTCACCTTTACCCATTTCCCCTGCTTTTAATAGCTCTTGAAGTGTCGCTTTTGGCAAGCGGAATTGAATAAAGAAAGAAATTACTAAGAACAAGACCGCAAATGAAATGACAGTAATGATAAACGGCATCACTGGCAAATAAAAACCTAAACCTAGATGCATCAATAAATTGCTAATCCATAAAATAAACTGTGAAAATCCAACACCTAAAATGCTACCAAAAATTGTAGCAAAGAAACCAATCACTAAGTTTTCAATAAAAATCATTTTCTTTAACTGTTTTGGACTCATCCCTTGAATCATCAAGGTTCCAAACTCTTTTTTCCGAGATTGGATAAAGACATCCATCGAGTATAAAACGAATAAGAAAGAGAAACCATAGATTATAATAGCCGCAGCCGTCATTCCCATTTGTGCTTTAGGATTTAAACCATTAGCTAAGGCTGGGTGAAAGACAAAACCAGTGAACGTAAAAAAGATCATCACAGAAAACATTGTACTTAGGAAATAAGCCAAGTATAAATGCTTATTTCGAATCGTGTTTCTTATAACAAACTGATTAAAATTCATTATCGACACCTTCAATCTCAGCCAGTTTCACCATGATTAAATCGTAGAACTCTTTTTGATTGCCATTTTGGACAATTTCATCAATTAATTCACCATCTTTAATAAAGACGATGCGCTTGCAATAACTTGCGGCTAGCGGATCATGGGTTACCATTAAAATAGTCGCCGCTTCTTCTTCGTTTAATTGTTGTAACAAGCCCATCACATCCTTAGATGATTTCGTATCTAAGTTTCCTGTTGGTTCATCAGCCAATAATAATTGTGGATGATGAATCATTGCCCGAGCAACGGCGACCCGTTGTGCTTGTCCACCAGAAATTTCTGCAATTCGTTTTTTCAACAGATGATTGATACCTAAACGCTCACTTAATTCTGCTAATTGTCGTTTCATTACAGAGACTTTTTCTCCATCAAGTGTCAATGGCAAAATAATATTTTCTTCAACAGTTAATGTTGGCATTAAATTAAAGCTTTGAAAAACAAATCCTAATTCTGTACGACGGAATTTAGCAATTTGTTCTTGATTCAAATTGTTTGGATTTTTTCCATTTAAAAGTATTTCACCGTCTGTTGGACTATCGATTGTTGCCAATAAATTTAAAAGTGTACTTTTCCCACTTCCAGAAGGTCCCATAATACCAATAAATTCACCATCTTGGACAGTTAAATTAATCCCTTTTAAAGCTTCATATTTAATTTCGTTTCCGTAAACTTTTTTCAAATTTTGTACTTCTAACATATTTTCCACTCCTATTCTTCTCACTCATTTAGTGTATCGAAAACGAAAAAAAACGACAATAGAAAAGAATAACAATGAACTTACATTACTGTAAGTGCACTGTTATTCTTTTAAAAGTTATGCTTCATATTCAATCACATAAGGATGAATCTTCGTATTATAAATAGCTTCTGAATATTCTACGCAACGACCTGTTGGGCTTAACGAACGCCGAATTCTTTTTAAGCCCGTTGTTTCAGTTGTTTGCAACATCTTTTGCTCTGCTTCTGTCAAAGTTGCAACTTCAAAACGGTCTTCAAATTTATAAATTTCAATGGCATGTCGATCCATCAAACGATACAAGGATTCTTCTTTGTATTCAGTCAATGATACGTCTTTCATGGCAGCTGGCAAATAGTAATTAAAATAAATATAGGGTTGTTCATCGATTAAATATAACCGTGAAAGGTGAACCACTTCTTCTCCTAAAAATTGATAAGCCGGCATCTCTTTTGACAACGTCAAGTTTTCAACTTGTAAAACTTTTTTAGTTACTTTCTGACCTGATTCATTCAAAAATTCAGTGAATGTCCCTGCTTTTGATAGTTTATTATAGGGACGATTGCTTAACACAGTTGTGCCCCGGCCACTTTTTTTCTCAACAAATTCTTCTGTTGCTAACATTTCGATTGCCCGCCGAATCGTAATTTTACTAACGTTAAACATCTCTTCCAATTCTGTTTCTGTTGGTAAAAACGTTCCTACTGGATACTTGCCACTCAAAATATCTTCTTTAATCTGATCTGCTACTTCTAAATAAAGCACGCTCTTTCTTCTCATGATACGCTCCCTCCCAACCGCACTATTCTTTTCTATTTTACCAGAAAATGATGATTATAACATGATGCTTTGCTGAAATTATAAAAAAAGAACAAAAATAGATAAATTTATCTATTTTTGTTCTTTTGTTTATTGTTCTGGCGTCTCGGTTGCTGCCTCTTCTGATTCCGCTTGTAGAAAGACTTTTCTTGGTTTGCTACCTTCTGATGGTCCAATAACTCCGTGTGCTTCCAATTCATCTACTAAGCGAGCCGCACGATTATAGCCAATTCTAAAACGTCTTTGTAGCAATGAAATACTAGCTGTTTGCATTTCAACCACCAAGTTTTTCGCTTCTTCAAACAACTCATCTTGAGGAGCTTCGCCACCGCCTGAAGTGGTCGGTTCATCTGTTGGCATCATGCTTTCTTGATATTCAGCTTCTTGTTGATCCGTTACAAACGCAACCACTCGTTCGACTTCTTGATCAGAGATAAAGGCCCCTTGGATACGAATTGGTTTATTTTCTCCCATTGGTAAGAAGAGCATATCGCCTCGACCTAATAGTTTCTCCGCCCCGTTGGTATCAATAATGGTACGCGAGTCTGTCCCACTTGAGACCGCAAAAGCCATTCGAGAAGGGACATTTGCTTTGATGATTCCTGTAATGACATCCACACTTGGCCGTTGTGTCGCTAAAATCATATGAATACCTGCTGCCCGTGCCATTTGGGCTAAACGGATAATCGCATCTTCTACTTCGTTACTTGCCACCATCATTAAATCAGCTAACTCATCAACAATGACAACAATAAATGGTAGAATTGGACGATTTTCGCCATCTTCCGCATTTTTCTGTTGAATTAGTTGATTGTAACCAGTGATATTTCGGACGCCTGTTGCTGCAAATTTTTCATAACGAAATTCCATTTCTTGAACTACTTTTTGCAGGGCTTGTGCTGCTTTTCTCGGATTAGTAACCACTGGCGTTAATAAATGAGGAATCCCGTTATACACATTCAATTCTACCATTTTCGGGTCAATCATCATTAATTTTACTTCATGAGGTTTCGCTTGCATCAAAATACCTGTGATGATGCCATTGATAGCAACCGATTTCCCACTCCCTGTCGATCCCGCAATTAATAAATGCGGCATTTTTGATAGATCTGCAGTTTGAACCATCCCTGAAATATCTCGACCTAAAGGTACTTCTAATAGTTTATCTGGATGACTTGGTTGTGCCTCAACAATATCTCTAAAGGATACTGTACTAATTGCACTATTAGGAACTTCAATCCCGATTAGTGATTTCCCAGGAATCGGAGCCTCCATACGAACGTCTTTGGCCGCAAGCGCTAAAGCAATGTCATCCGTCAAGTTAACAATTTTGCTAACTTTTACCCCAACAGCGGGTTGAACTTCAAATTTTGTGACAGATGGTCCTAAACTAGCTTTGACTACTTTAGCATCAACACCAAAACTCTTGAAGGTTTGTTCTAAGACGCCAATATTTTTTTCGATTTTTTCATATTCACCACTTTGATCCGTTGCTTGAATTGTATCTAACAAATCAGTTGGTGGTAGTTGATAATCACGATCTTCCGCTTCTTCAGAAATTTCAAATTCGAGAACACCAGCTTCATCTGCCGCCTCTTCTTCCTGCTCTCGTTGCGGTTTTGTTGCTGCAATTGGTGGTACAGGCATCGCCTGATTTTGCTGTTGAAACGAATCAATTTGAACAGGCGTTGGTGCGGCCGGTTCTTCCACCATTGGTTGGTGGGTTTCAACAGGTGTTTTTGTTAAGCGCTCGGCTGCCGCTTGTTCCATGCGTTCCCGCTCTTGTAATTTTTGTTGGGCAGCGGCTTCAATTTTTGCTTGGCGTTCTGCAGCTTTGGCTTCTTTCTTCGCTGCTCGCTTCGCCTCTTTTTCTTCTTGTCGCGCCTGTGATTTTGCCGAAACATGACTTAGGCGATCTTGAATACTTTGGAAATGATCAACAATTTGCTGAAAATCCCACATACTCATCAAGAAAATACCCGCTAACAGTAGCAAGGTGGCAATTAAATAGCTACCAAATTGTGCCACCAAAAAGTACGTTCCTTGATAAAGCAGTGCGCCAATCATACCGCCCCCTACGTTTTGCGTCACTTGGTTAGCTTTTAGATCGCTTTGCAAAAATTCCCAAGTGTTACCTAAAATATCTGGTTGACTGCCACTAACATTTCGAAACATAAAGGCATGGAAAAATAACAAAACACTAATATAAATCAGAACAGCCCCAAAAATAGGGCGCCCTCTTTTTAACGGAAAATCTTTCCCATAAATCATGACTAATAAGCCATACAGGATTAGTAAAATCGCTGCAAATGGAAAGGTATTACCTACAACTAAGCGTAAACAATTCGCTAATAACGTGCCTAAAAACCCTAAGCGAAAGAGTCCAAAGACACCGAATAAAATAAAAATCAGGCCAAGAAACATATAATTTAAACGTTCTTGTTGTTGCTGTTGTTTTTTGGTCTTTTTCTTTGTCGTACTTTTTTTCTTATTTGTTGCTCTTTTTTGTGCCATTTAACTTCCCTCTTTCCATCACTTCTCATTATACATAAAAATGGAATCGAACAAAAGTGCCCACCTCATTTTACTTGAAAAATCATGGAAATTTTTTAAAAACTTTCATTTAAGAAAAATGAGCGTGGGACAAAAATCACTTTGGATTTTTGCTCCACGCTCAAAAACTGATAAACGGCGGGAACAGAACCAACTCCTTCGGAAATAAGCCGAAATTCTCCAAAAATCAAAGAGCAATTTTCGGAAATTTCTTCTTATTTCTCGGAGCTAAACGGTTCTGTCCCGACCTCATTATTTCTTATTTTGCTGATTCTTAATGGTATAAGTCGAAACGACCTTTAGCCATCATTTCTTTGGTACCACCTGTTTCAAAGAGCGCTTTGTTCATAATAATTTTTTTCATGAATGAAGCTGGGTATCCTTTAATGTCTGTTTTACCAACAATTCCTAAAGCACGTGTATTTCCGACAGAACAAACAGAACCTTGTGATTTAAAGCTGAAAGGTTTAGTTGCTTCCCCTTTCAATTGTGCTTGAATATTTTTAGCAGCATGCGCCCCCATTTTCAAGGCGATTTGTGCTGTCGTTGGGTAAGGTCGATTAGTTTCTGTATCCATAACTGCTGAGCAGTCACCAATAATATAGACGTTGCTATGGTTCGCATCTGTTAAATCTGGTTGAACCATGACACGACCACGACGAGCTTCAAATCCAGAATCGCCTACAACGTGGCTTCCACTAACACCCGTTGTCCAAATAATTGTTTTAGCAGAAAGTTCTGCCAAGTCGCCTGCTTCGTTATCTTGATAAACAACTGCGCCTGGTTTGATTTCTTTAATCGGTTTACCTAATAATAAATGAATAGCTGAATCTTTTAATAATTGCACACCATAGTTCGCAAGTTTTTCGTTAAACATCGGCAATAGGCGAGTAACTGCTTCGACACAATAAATTTGGATTTGATCTGCTGAGACACCTGCGATTTCAGCAAATTTTGGTTTGTTTTCAACAAGAGAACCTAATAATTCAATCCCTGTAAAGCCTGCTCCGCAGACAACAATTTTTAAGAATTCTTCGTTTTGAGTCGCTTTGTATTGACGCATTTGTTCTTGGATATGTTCATACACGTTTAAAGCCGTTTTCACATCTACCATTTGTAGAGCATGTTCTTGCACACCAGGGATACCAAATGATTCTGATTCAAACCCAAGAGAAACAACTAAGTAATCATAATTGATTGTTTGACCATCTTCTAAAGCAACTGTTTGTGTTGCAGCATCAATTGTTTTAACTGTTCCTTGGATAAAGGTGGTCATTTTTTCATCGACAACATCCATAATATTGTATGTGATTTTTTCAGCTGGTTGTGTTCCAGCAGCAACTTCATGCAAGTCCGTTGCTTCGTAGTGATAGTTATTACGATCCACTAAAGTAATTTCGACGTCTTTGGCGCCTTTTTGTAATTCGCGTAATGTTTTTAAGCCTGCGTAACCAGCACCTAAAATAACAACATGTTTCTTATTCATTTTGATTCCCTTCCACTCTATAAAAAATTTACAGCCACCACAAACCTATGGCAAAAAATAGCACTTGTGCAGTTGCTCCCACAGCTAAGATCTTCACAGCACAAACAAATGTTTTACTCTTCACTTGTTCCTTCAGTAAGGCTTGGGTTTGTTTCCGTACAAAAGGTAAAGTTAAAAGCATGAGTAACATTGTTGGCGGCGTCAATCCTAAACCGACAGCTAACAAAATGGCTAACATTGCTATTGTATTTAATCCGACGAATAATTTCAAAGAACTTGCTTTGCCAAGGTAATGAACTAATGTATATCTCTTGTTATTTTCATCTTCCTCTAAGTCACAGATATTATTTGCTAACATTAAGTTAGCAATGTAACAAGTGTTAGGTAAGGCGACTAAGAAAATCCCCCATAAATTAGCTGCTGACCAATTGAAAACTTCAAACGTATTAATGTAGACACAAATAAGGGTAATCATGAACCCCATTGTAAATCCTGAGAAAACTTCCCCTAATGGTAGACTGGATAAAGGTTTCGGTCCTGATGAATAAAAAATACCAATTAAGTAACAATAAAGACCCATAATTAATAACGGCCAGCCGACAATAAATGACAACCCAATCCCCATTAAAGCAGAAACGAGAATCATCCAAAAAATCATTTTTCGTATTAATGGCAAAGATAAATTTTCTCGACCGATAATATTCGTTTTTTCCTTATAATCATGAACTTCTGTGGCATGATGGTAATCATTATAATTATCTAAAATATCGACCGCCATATTGAAAATAAACATCGCAATGAAAAAAATTAAAACATAGCCGACATGGAGCCGCCCATATTGGTACCAACTAAAACAAATTCCTAACAAAAATGGCAAAACACTAGCTGTTTTTGCTTTTAATTCTACTAA
The DNA here is from genome assembly GCF_040888205.1 of Enterococcus sp. C102(2024). Lineage (NCBI taxonomy): Bacteria > Bacillati > Bacillota > Bacilli > Lactobacillales > Enterococcaceae > Enterococcus > Enterococcus sp. C102(2024). The sequence continues at coordinate 897,093 of NZ_JBFOHH010000001.1, forward strand.
TTCAAAAAATATTTCTCGATTCAAACTATCCCTCCGCTACTTTTTTACAAACTTTGTTACTTTTAAAACTTAATTACTGTATTTCTGTCGCCAATTCGTATACAATCAAATAGTATTGAACCACTGAAAGGATCGTAGTATATTTATGAACACATTTTGGAAGTCGTTTCCTGACGTTGAACGTTCTTTAACGGAAACATGTGAATTAATTGAACAAACGTTGCATACACGCAACGAAGACATTGAAGAAGCCTTAGTAACTTTGGCTCGTTCTGGCGGCAAATTATTACGCCCCGCTTTTTTCTTTCTTTTTGCTCAACTGGGTGATGAAGAAAAACAAGAGAAACAACAACTATTAAAAATAGCTGCATCTTTGGAAATCCTACATATGGCTACGTTGATTCACGATGACATTATTGACGATTCTCCATTGCGCCGAGGCGCTGTGACTATTCAATCACAATATGGTAAAGACGTGGCTGTTTACACAGGTGATTTACTATTCACTGAATTCTTTACTTTGATTGCAGATGCCATGAATGGCTCTGAATTTATGAAAATCAATGCACAAGGAATGAAACGGTTATTACTTGGTGAACTCGATCAAATGAGTCATCGATTTGACCGCCGCATGTCGATTCCTGCTTATTTAAGAAGTGTCAACGGCAAAACAGCCGAACTTTTTTCACTAAGCTGTCTTGAAGGGGCCTATTTCGGTCATAGTTCAAAAGAAGTCCAACGTTTAGCTAAACGAATTGGCCGTCATATTGGCATTGCTTTTCAAGTCTATGACGATATTTTAGATTATACTGCCGACACGGAAACCTTGAAAAAGCCCGCTTTAGAAGACTTGTCACAAGGTGTTTATACGTTACCCCTTCTCTTCGCTTATCAAGCAGCACCTGACGTATTCAGCCCTTATTTGGATAAAGGACGCGCCATTACCTTAGAAGAGGCAGCTGAAGTTGCGGCGCTAGTCAATGACTATCATGGCGTTACAGAAGCACAAGCTTTTGCTAAAAAAGTAACCAACAAAGCAATCACTGATATTCAACAATTGCCTGATGGCACAGCAAAAGAAACCTTACTTTCCTTAACTGAGCTCTTATTACATCGTTCATTTTAAACGTTTTATAGAAGAATTGCCATTAATTGAAATAGAAAAACGACTGATTGTTTGCTTTAATCAACAACCAGTCGTTTTTTTATTCCTCGAAAGAACTAATGCCACGATCAATTCGGTAAAGTTTCTGATAATGCGCATTGGTTGCAAGTAATTCCTCTGGCGTACCACTCATCTCTAATTGACCATCTTCAATAAAGATCACTTGATCCATCAAAGTTACGCCTTGCAAATGGTGGGTAATCCAGATGACGGTTTTATCTTTTAATGCCTCAAAAAAGGTTTCCAGCAATTGCTGTTCTGTAATTGGATCTAAACCAGTAGTTGGTTCGTCTAATAACACAATCGGTGTATCTTGCAAAAGAATCCGCGCCAGTGCCAAGCGATGTCGTTCGCCACCAGAAAAACGCAAACCTGCTTCATCCACCATTGTTTGTAAACCTTCTGGTAATTGGGCAACCATTTCTTTTAAGCCAACTTTTTCTAAAACCGCCCAAACTTCTGCTTCGCTCGCTTCTTCTCTACCAATCCGAATATTATTTAAAATGGTTGTTCGAAATAGGTACGGTGCTTGGTGCATAACCCCAATATATTCAGTCATCGTCTCACCAAATGCCTCAGTTGGGATGTTTCCTAAAAGGATTTCTCCCGAAGTAGGTCGTAAATCACCACGAATGAGCGAAGCCAACGTACTCTTTCCGGAACCACTGCGCCCTAAAATCGCTAATTTTTGTTTTTCAGGAATTGTTAACGATAAGTCATTTAATACCTTTTTCGCTTGATTTTCATATGCAAAAGACAAATGTTCTATCGATAAACTGGTGCCATTTGGCTGAACAGGCGTTTCTGTTGAGCCGTCTTCCCCTTCAGGAAGCCCATTAAAACGACGAATGGAATCCTTATAAATCGTTGTTTCCTGTGCTGCAGCAGGTAGCGGAGCAAAAGCATCAATTAACGGAAAAACGGTTAAAACAAAGGCACCAATCCAATTGGCTGCGCCCCCATGATTACCTGGAAACCGCACACTAGTCCAAGCTAAGACAGCAATCGCAATCACACCGAACAGAAGTTGTAAAACAAAGTCTCGGCCACGGTTAAATTGCTTCATTTTTTCATCTAATACACGAACGTTTGCTTCATCTGTTTCATAACGAGCAACGAATTCAGAGCCTCGTTGACTAAATACCCAATCAGACACACCTAGAATATTGTCGGTTAGTGTTTGATATAACTCATTTTTGGCATATTTATGTTTTTCTTGACGCGCACCATTCACCAGAACTGAAACAAGTGGCAATAGAAAAACAATCACTCCTAACATCAGTAACATGCATAAAGCAAACCACCAAGAAAAGAAACCTAACGCAATCACTAAAAAGATATACAAAATCCAAGCAATAACGGTTGGGAAAATCGTTCGTAAATACAAGTTTTGGATATGATTAATATCCTCTGAAAGCAAACCTAAGATATCCCCAGTGCGATATTTTGTCTTAAAGAAAATCGCATCTTTTTCTAGTACATTATAAAGTTTCAAGCGCAGATCAGAGGTCATTTTTAACACCCAGTTATGACTCGTTAGACGCTCCACATAACGAAAAACAGGACGGCCAATCCCAAATGCTCTTGTTAAAACAATGGGAATATAAATTAATAAAATATTCTCTGGTAAGGAAGCCGCACGACTGATTAAGTAACCAGACGTAAACATTAATGCCCCTGCGCTAAAGAACGTCAAGAAGCCTAAAAGTAAGGCAAAATACAAGGTTTTTTTATAGCGTTTTAAGAAAGGACGAACCCATTGATCGTTTTTCCAAACGTCTTTCGTTGTCGGCTGTTTTTCCATCATTGGCGTCCTCCTCTCATTTGCTTCATTAATTGAACATAGTAGCCATCTTTTTCAATCAACTCTGCTAGCGTTCCTTGTTCCACTAATTGACCTTTTTCCATCACTAAAATGTAATCCATTTCTTCCATCCAATGAAGACGATGTGTCGCAAAGAAGACGAGATGATCGTTCATTAATGGCAACATGCGCTCTTTCATTTCAACTTCTGTTTCAATATCCAAATGCGCTGTCGGCTCATCAAACAGCAAGACGTGGCGTTTTTGATCGACAAAGGCGCGGGCCAACGCTACTCGTTGCGCTTGTCCCCCACTTAACATTCGACCACTTTCCCCAATTAAGGTATGAATTCCTTCGGGAAGGTCTTTAACCAGCTCGTCTAAGCCAACTAACTGAATCGCTTGCTGAATTGCCTCATCTGTCGCTTCAGGTGTATAAAAGCGAATATTGTTTGCCAAAGTATCTTGGAAAATATATGGTGCTTGCGGAATATAAAGGATTTGTTTTTGCCAGTCTTTTTGTAAAAAATGTGGAATCGTTTGGCCATTTATCGCCAATTGACTCGTTTCTTCTGTTGGTAATAAAAAGCCACTTAATAAATTAATTAACGTTGACTTACCAGAACCACTCGCCCCAATAATTCCAATCTTTTTACGACCATCAACAGAGAATTGCAACGATTGAATCGCTTCTTGCGTTGCATCTTCATAGGAAAAATTTAACGCTGTGACTGACAACTGACTTTCTTGATGCCAATCATCTAACGTTAACACATCGGTCTGTTCTGCTTCTGGCAATGCTAATACCGCTTGGATCGCTTGAAAAGAGTTTTTTCCATCTAAGGTTGCGTGATAATCACTTGAAAAATCACGAATCGGTAAAAAGAACTCAGGTGCTAAAATTAAAGTAACTAAGGCAGGAAATAATAAAATCGTGCCGTTTAATAAACTTAATCCAAGGAAAACTGCCACAACAGCTACCGATAATGTCGTAAAAAAGTCTAACGCAAAGGTTGATAAAATAGCAATTTTCAATGTACTCATGGTCGCTTTTCTGAATCGTTCACTTGTATGGTAAATACTCCCAGCATATTTTTTACTCAACCCAAACAGTTTCAGCGTGTCAATTCCTCGTAAGGAATCAATAAAATGATTGGAAAGCATTTGAAACGCCGCATATTGCTTGTCCGCTTTACTTTGTGCTGCATAACCTAACACAATCATAAAAATAATAATAATCGGAAAAACAATCAGCAATGTTACGCCTGAACGAATATCTTGTGTAAAAACAAAGGCCAAAATAATCCAAGGAATAATCATCATATTCATCATTTTTGTCAAAATCAATTGTAAATAATTTTCGGTTTGACTGATGCCTTCTAAAGCCATGGTAACCATATTTCCAGTTCCATTTTTTTGAACAACATTTGGCCCCAAACGGAAAATTTTGGTTAATAATTGTTCGCGTAATTCTTTCGAGCGTTCATAACTAAATGTATCGAGCATTCTCTCACGAAAATACGTAATAACATGTCGACCAAGATAAAAAATAAAAAAGAGTAAAATACTCTGTAGTTGTTGGTTAAGATGCCCGCCACTCCAAAGGCCGACAATGGCTTTTGAAAGAAAAAAAGCTTGCCCAATTATAAAGACTGCTTGCAGGAAAGAAAAACCTGCAAGCAAGACAAGAATTTTTTTGATTTTAGGCATCTGTAAGATGTCTTTATCAATCATAGATTTAATACCCCTCTGGTACGGCTGTCTGTGAAATACGTTTTCTGAAAATATAATAGGACCAAGCAGTATAAGCTAACACGAATGGTAAAATGCTTAAAGAAATCCACGTCATAATTTTTAGTGTATATGGTGTGCTTGTTGCATCTTTAATCAACAAATCAAAACCTTCACTACCAATCATAACACGTGGGAACAAGCCACTGAACAAGAGAGCAACTAGTACAACTAATGTTAAACCACTCGCTAGAAAAGCTAACATCTCTTTGCGTTTAAACACCCCAACATTGGCAATAACCGTTAAGACCACAATTGCTAACGTTAAAATTAAAGTGACCGCAAAGTTCTTTTCATAAAAGTCCGTTTTGAAGTACATCAACACTGCAAAAACAACTAAACCAACATATAAAACGCCGTATAAGATTTCTGCATAATTTCGAGCACGTTCGCGAATTGGGCCTTCTGTTTTTAAAGCAATATAGTTCATGCCGTGTAAGTAGCAAAGTAATGTTAAGGCTACTCCACCAACAATTGAAAACAGATTAAAATAATCCGTAAATTGCGCATGCATATTGCCGTTTGCATCTAAAGGCATCCCTTGGACTAAGCTGATAAACAAAATACCAAAGAAGAACGGTACAAGGAAACTACCAATTGATAGCGTCCAGTTCCACATCCGACGACGTTTACCTTCCGGCATGTTGTGGCGGAATTCAAAGGAAACTCCGCGAATAATTAAGCCAAATAAAATCGTAAATAGAATTAAATAGTAGCCACTAAATAATGAAGCATACCAATATGGGAAAGAGGCAAACATTGCGCCGCCCGCTGTTAATAGCCAAACTTCGTTTCCGTCCCAAACAGGTCCAATTGTTGCAACGACTTGATCTTTTTCGTCGTCATTGTGTGCCAACGTTTGAACGGCCATTCCAACACCAAAGTCAAATCCTTCTAAGAAGAAGAAACCTGAGAACAAGACGCCGATAAGGACAAACCATAATAATTGTAGTGTACTCATTCGCCAAATACCCCCTTATCAAATGGATCCAACGCTGGTTCATTTTCTTTCGCTAATTTTTTCGCTTCATAGTCTGGTCCTTTACGTAATTCTAAAATGACCAAGTAAACCATGACACTACCTAAACCAGCAAATAATAAGAAATAAATGACATTTGACGTAATTAATGAAGCAACCGATACATTTGGTGAAACACTTTGTTCAATCGTAAATAATCCATAGACAGTCCAGGGATAACGACCTAATTCAGTGACTAACCAACCTGTTGTATTCGCAAGGAATGGTGCGAACGTACATAAAGCAACAATCCACAGCATCCATTTCTTCTCGTACAGAGATGGTTTTTTCTTCCTTGTAAAGAATAGTCCTAAGGCAGCAACCAATAACATTAAGGCACCAAAACCAGCCATGATACGGAAGCTCCAGAATAAAGTGTTAACTGGTGGATAATAATTTTTATCATCCCCATATTTTTCTACCAAGCGCTTGTTGACTGTATCCATTCCATCAACCGAACCTGATAATTTGTTATACGATAAAATACTTAGCATATACGGAATATCGATACCAAAAACTTGTTTATGTTCCCGTTCATCTGCCCAAGCAATCAATGTCCAAGCAGCAGGATCATCAGAGTCTTCATAGGCCCCCTCCATCGCCGCAAATTTCATTGGTTGTCCTTCAATTAGAGCTTTCATTTGCAAGTCGCCAGCTAATAAAACGCCGATTGAACCGAACAAAGTAACCCATAAACCAATGCGCATAGATGCTTTGTGGAATGAAATATCCCGTTTTTTCAACAATTGGAAAGCAGCCATACCAGCTACTGCCATGCCGCCCAATGTAAAGGCGCCCATGATAACGTGTGAAAATTCATACCAAACTTTTGGATTGCTGATGACAGCTACAAAGTCCACCATTTCAGCACGGCCATTATTGATGACATAACCTACTGGATGTTGCATAAAACTATTGGCAACTAAAATCCAGAAAGCAGACATCATTGAACCGAATACGACTAACCAGATAAAGGTTACGTGAACTTTTGGATTCATTTTATCCCAAGTAAAGATCCATAAACCTAAGAATGTTGACTCTAAGAAGAAAGCTAAGAGCGCTTCTACCGCCAACGGTGCCCCAAAAATATCTCCGACGAATCGAGAATAATCAGACCAGTTCATCCCAAACTGAAATTCTTGAATAATCCCGGTTACAACCCCAACAGCGAAGCTTAATAGGAATATATTTCCCCAAAACTTGGCCATTTTACGATAACGTTCCTCTTTTTTCACAACGTACATTGTTTCCATAATTGCTACAACAAGTGCTAATCCTATTGAAAACGGTACGAAGAAAAAGTGGAAAACTGTTGTCATCGCAAATTGGATTCTCGCCAATGTTACAATATCAAACATATTATTTCCTCCCTGATTTGCCTCCACACAAAGAAACAAGCTTACCTGAATTGTTCATTTCCATTAGCGATGACTCCTTTTATCTACAAAACTAAAAGAAAATTCAAGTGAACTTTTCCAAAAAGTGTGAAAATGCATGTAATATAGAATAATTCCAATCTAAGTATACAACTTTCTGAGGCAGAAACCAAACAATACAGAAGCATTTCTCACAATTTTTTTAGGTGCTACCAAGATTTCTTCCCTTTCTTCTATCAATAAAAAAAGCCCTTCCTAAAAAAAGGAAGAACTAATCTCAATCTATCAACATTTTGACTTATCACTTGATTAGTTTCCGAAAATTGAAGTAGCTCGGCTTTGATGATAAAAATTCTAATCTTGTGATGAAAATTACGGATTGCTTGAGGTGATAGTTTGTTTTTTAACAACATGGCTCTAAAACACCAAATACCAGGGTTCGCCTTGCCGAAACGTTTTGGTACCATTCTAAACAACATGACTCTAAAACCTCGGAGAATTATTTTTTCTCCATGATTCCGTATTCGCATCACTTATCCATAGCTAGATTTCAGTTTAGAAAGGTCTGATTTTTTTCTTCACGTTTATTATACCAAACTTTCTCCTTCTTGGCGGAAAAACCCACCATTTTTCAATGGTGGGTTTTCTTTATTTAGTAGCTGTAACAGCGAGCCAGATTTCACTGTACTTAGCTTCTGCTGGTCCTTGATATTGCGTAAACGAAATTTCTGGTGCTGCAACGACTTGGTAACCAGATGAAGGCAACCATTCAGAGAATATCCTTGCCCAGGTTTCTTGTAAAGTTTGTGGGAAAGGACCTTCATTTGGAAAAACCGCCCATGTATGAGCAGGTACGCTTAGTTGCTCCAAATCTTCATAGGTATTTTCTTGCGAAGTGGCAAAGCCAATCATGTGTGTCATTTCTCCACCTTCTGTTGTTCGTCCCTCTTGAAAGTCAAAAGAAGCATTTACTACTTGATGAGGATATATGTCATCAAATGTATGCATTTCCGCTCGTTGTTGTGGTGTAATGCGCTGTGCCAATTCCATGATTGCTTGATTTTCCCCTTGATACTGCAAGGGAACCTTCTGACTAACTCCGACTATTTGAAACGCTGGTTTTTCAATCAATTTAACATCCATTGATTGTCCTCCTTTAATATCAATATAGAAAGAGAATTTAGGGAACGTTTTTTGGATTTGTGTTTTCATTACTTCAGAAGGGGCTTGTCCTGACCAATCGCGAAAGGCTCTTGAGAATCCTTCAATACTTTGATAACCATATTTAAAAGCTACATCTGTCACTTTTTCACCAGCAAGTAATGCTAAATTTGCTTCCGCCAAACGTCTCTTTTTAATATACTCAGCCAGACTCATCCCCGCAATAAACGAAAAAGTTCGTTTAAAATGGTAAACAGAAATCCCTGTCTTTTTCGCCAATTCATCGAAGGATACTTCTTCCGTTAAATGTTCTTCAATATAATCCATTGCTTGATTCAAATTTGCGAGCATCCGTGTCCCTCTCTTTCTATTTGAAAGTTTACTAAAGACCAACAAGGATGACTTGATTATTTAGAGCCAACATTCGTCAAATCGCTACTCTTGGTTCATAGCGGCTTTTAAGGCCTGTGCTAAAGCACTTTCTTCTGGTTCGTCTGGTTGTGAATATTTTTTCATCAAACGACGTTCTTCATGTTTAGTCATTTTTTGTTTTCGTTCTTTTTTATCGGGAATTTTTTCAGTAATCGAACAGAATTTACATTTGAAAGAACGACCATTTTTTCCTTCTATGATGACCATTTTTTTATGACATTGTGGGCAACGGTGATTGGATACTTTAGGATCTTTTCGCCGACGATAAGAACATTCTTGGTTTGTACAAACGTAAATCTTCCCATCTTTCGTATTTTTTTCCCGTAAGTTTGAGCCACAATCTGGACATTTTTTTTGCGTAATGGAAAAATCTTGATATTTTTTCTCGCTTTGTTTAATTTCACGGACTAATTTTTTCGTATCCTCTTCAATATCCTTTAAGAAAAGTTGACTCTTTTGTTGACCCGAAGCGATTGCTTCGAGCGATTTTTCCCATTTTTCCGTTAGTTCAGGTGTCACAAGTGATGGATTCACCAAGTCTAATAGTTGCTTTCCTTTGGCAGAGACACTTAAACCGCTATTGGTTCGTTCCATCAATTCTGATTTAATCAGTTTTTCAATAATTTCAGCTCGCGTTGCCGGTGTGCCTAAACTGTGTTTCTCCATTTTTCCTAACAACGTTCCTTCGGTTAATGGTTTTGGCGGCGATGTTAATTCTTTGTTAATGGTAAAGTTTGGCGCAACGGTCATGCCTTTTTGCCATTGGACAGTGGATAGCGGCTGTTCGGCTGTTGTTTTCCAGCCAGCAACAACTACTTTATTTTGATGAAAGACAAATGTTTCTTTTCCAAAAGCGACTGTAACTTTTGTTTGTTTGGTTTGGTTTGGCTCAGCAAACAAACCTAAGAATCGTTGAACAATCATTTGATAGATTTTTTGTTCATCATTGCTTAGCTTTTCATAACGAGGACGTTGTTCAGTTGGAATCAACCCATGGTGATCCGTGACTTTTGCATTTTGGAAAACTTTTTGTTGTTTAACAACGGCCCCATTTTTAAGGTAGCCTTTCACTTCTGGTGAAAAATCAGCAATAGCTTGAAGGCGCTCTTTTATCGTTCCTTTCATATCCGTCGTTAGATATTTGCTGTCAGTTCGAGGATAGGAAACAATTTTATGGGTTTCGTATAAACTTTGTACAAGAGACAACGTTTTCTTTGCAGAAAATTGGAATCGCTGGTTGGCTTCACGCTGGATTTCGGTTAGATCATACGGTAACGGCGCGTTTTCTGTTTTAACTTTTTCTTGGATATCGGTAACTAAGCCCTTTTGTTTTGAGAGTTCTTTGACTAATTGTTCTGCTTCCTGCCGTTCTTTTAAAGCGTATGGATTTTTTTGGGTCATCTTTGCTTTTTCTGATTCAACAGATAACGAGATAGTAAAATAAGTTTGAGGCTTAAATTGTTCAATCGTTTTTTCTTGTTGGCGTACCATTGCTAAAGTTGGTGTTTGAACACGACCTGCGGATAAGTTATCTTGATATTTCACTGTCAAGGCCCGTGTGACGTTTAGCCCCACTAACCAGTCAGCTTTTGCGCGCGCCAAGGCAGAGTAATACAAATTATCGTAGTCTTTCGCTGGGCGAATTTTCTTAAACCCGTCTTTAATGGCTTTGTCTGTTTGAGATGAAATCCATAAGCGTTTGACTGGTTTGTTAAAACGGACATATTCTAAAATCCAGCGGGCCACCAATTCACCTTCACGACCAGCATCAGTGGCAATCACGGCTTCAGAAACATCTTTACGATTGGCTAATTGTTTAATCGCTTTTAATTGATGTCCCGTTTTCGGTAACGGCTTAATCCCTAAATTCTTAGGAATCATCGGTAAAGTTTCCATTTGCCACGTTTGCCATTCTTTGTTTAAATCTTCTGGCATTTTTAGTCCTAAGAGATGGCCTAAAGCCCATGTGACAATCACGTTGGGTCCTTCATAATAATTCTTATTTTTTTTATTTGCTCCTAAAACGCGGCTTAAATCTTTTGCTACGCTAGGTTTTTCAGCAATAATTAATTGTTTTGCAACCACTAGTTTCGCTCCTTTTTGAGTGCTATCTTTTCGTATTATACCAAATATTGGTTCGATTTTCTCTAAATTCCGAGAATAGAAAAAGAGTTTAAAGAAAATTCCCTGAGGTTTTTCTTTAAACTCATGCGTTTCAAATAACTTTCCGTTTGCAGAATTTTGTTTTGCCAAAATGATTGGATATTGTGGTAAACTCAGCTTTATTTTCAAAAGTAACCGCATGATGATTTTCTAGTAATGCTAAACCGAAGTATTGTTGTAAATCTTCATCGCATTCTTCACACCAGCGTTCTTCCCCATCATTCCAGAAAGCCGTTAAATAATTAGGCTTTGTGTTGACGTATGTATAATTCTGAGAAAGTTTTTGCCAAACTTCCACATAATATGTCTCTGCATCGGTCAAGTTATCGAAGGTTTTTTCTTGAACAATGTCCTCTTGCCAATCATCAAAAAACCACCAAGGTTCATTGTCGCCATACATTGTAATTACTTGATACATTGAACCGCTCCTTTTTTTGCTACTGTAGGTATCATAGTCACTTTCTGAAAAAGTTGCAAGGATTTGGTTTCGGACTGAGAAATTTTTGAAATTTATTTTATCCTGCCACTTCTAAAGAAACAATAAAATCTTCAATCATGCGACGATAACTTTCTTCCGGCGTGGCTTCTTCGCGTTGAAAATAACCTAAAAAACGTAAGGTAATATAACCATGGATTAAGCTACGTAATTCTCGACTTTTATGCAGTCGTTCTTCATTATTAAATGGATAAAAAGCTAAAAGTTGTAAGATAATTTGATTGGTTTCATGGATGCCTTCAATTAATTGTTGGTTTTGCGTTTTCGGCACACTGATAAGTAATTCATAGACTGCAGAATTTTCAAAAGCAAATTGTTGGTACGTTTCAGCATATATCCGAATTGCTTCTGCGCCACTCTTACCCACTAAGGCTCTTCGCAATGCATCATTTAATTCTTGAATTAACAAGTCCACTAGAGCATTTTTTACTTCAGCAATATTTTTAAAGTGATTATAGAGTGAAGGATACTTGATGCCTAAATCAACGGCTAAATTTTGAAAGGTTAATTGTTGAACGCCCAATTCTTCCGCTAGATTGCGGGCACTTTCAAGGATTTTGGCTTTCGTTAAATTCCGTTTTTTTGCCATCTTTCTGACGCCTCCAATTCTTAAATTTTGGACAAGTATTAGTTTATCATATCTATTGACTCTTTTTAAACTATAAATTATAGTTTATAATAATAATTTGTAAACATCATTTTTGAAAGAAGGCTGTTTGGCATGCATATTACCAACCGTTCTCATTTGGCCGATCGTTATGGCAAACGAACCAGTGCAGAATTTTTATTACACGAACGTCCTATTTTATCTTTTCCTATTTCTTTAGCGGCCATTCCTAAAGAAGCCCGTTATTTATCCTGGGAATTAATTGATTATGACACGATTCCTCTAATCGGTTTCCCTTTTATTCATTGGTTAGCTGCCAATGTTCCTGTAACCAATGAGATTCCTGAAGACTTTAGTCGAACAGCACTCAAGCCTACCATTCAAGGAAAAAATAGTCTTGCTTCTCCTTTGGGGAAACAGATGATTCCTGCGCTTGCCACTGAAACGTTACCTGAGTTAACCGAACGTTATCTGGGGTTAAGCCCTCGCTCTGGTGTGCACACCTATACGTTATATGTGTACACTACAAAAAATCCACTAAATTTAAAAGAAGGCTTTTTTGCGAATGAATTGCATCAAGCATTGAATGATCAACTACTCGCCAAAGCCAAATTTGAATTTCTTTACTAGAAAGTGAGGAAATAGAATGTATGAATTAATTAAAAGTAAAATTTTCCGTCCAAGACAACCTTGGGAAAAAAATCTGCTCGTTTTATGGTTTGGCACATTTATGGCTGGTATTGGCTTTAGCTTAGTGATGCCATTTATGCCTCTTTATATCAACACATTAGGTACTTTTACCCACCAACAATTGAATTTTTGGAGCGGAATCACGTTCTCTTCCACTTTTTTAGTCACAACCATTGTTTCACCTTGGTGGGGCCGTTTAGCCGACCGAAAAGGACGCAAGTTAATGTTATTACGCGCTTCATTAGGGATGGCTATCGTCATTAGTTTAATGGGCGCAGTCACAAGTGTTTATCAATTGATTGGCTTACGCTTATTACAAGGTGTTTTTTCTGGTTATATCAGTAATGCGACTGCGTTAGTTGCTACAGGCACACCTAAGGAAAAAAGCGGTCAAGTGCTTGGTACTTTAGCCACTGGTTCTGTTACCGGCACGTTGCTTGGTCCTCTTTTGGGCGGTGTCACTGCGTCTATTTTCGGTTATCGGCCAACCTTTTTCATTACTGGTACGATTTTATTACTCGTTTTTGTTTTGAGTCTCGTCTTTGTCCATGAAGAGTTTGTGCCAATTGAAAAAAATCAAGCCGCATCTGGGAAACAAATTTTAAAAAAACTAGAACATCCCCACGTGATTCTTGGAATGTTTATTACGACATTAATCATTCAAGCTTCCAATAATTCAATTAGTCCCATCATCAGTTTATATATTCAACAATTGTTGGGTGGTCACGGAAATGTCACCTTAATTAGCGGAGTCATTGCTTCTATTCCAGGGATTGCAACGTTAATAGCCGCCCCTCGTTTCGGCCGGTTAGGCGATCGTATTGGCAGTGAACGCATCTTGACAATTGGCTTAATTTTAGCCATTTTCGTTTACCTACCAATGGCCTTTGTTCAAAATGTCTGGCAGCTTGCCATGCTTCGTTTCTTAGTTGGGATTTCCGATGCCTGTTTACTACCAGCTGTTCAAACGTTGATCACTCGTTATTCCCCAAGTGACGCTGCAGGTCGTATTTTCAGTTACAATCAATCTTTCCAAGCGACAGGAAATGTGATTGGTCCTATGATTGGTTCAAGCGTATCTGCCGCTTTCGGTTATCGTGGGGTCTTTATTTCCACTTCTTGTCTGGTTCTCCTTAACCTTCTATGGGTTCGTCGAAGCACCGCCGAATTAAAAAAAGAGAAAAATGATGACTAAGTTATACACAGAAAAGTTATCCACAATTTGAATTTTTAATTTTTCTCTTTTTCTTATTTTAAAAAAAATAGGCATATAAAACAAAAAAGAAAAGCGGATATTTACTGGTTTTATGACCAGCATATCCGCTTTTCTTTTGGTTAACTATACGCTTTTTGTTTCACAACTCGTGAAACTTTTTAGACGTATTGTAGTTCTTTTTCATCTTGGTAGGCGCGATCAATTAAGCCGCCCCCTAAGCATTCCATCCCATCATAAAAAACAACAGCTTGACCTGGAGTGACTGCACGCGCTGGTTCCTTAAACGTAACGGTTGCTTTTGTGCCATCTTCAGATAAGGAAACATGCACTGGAATATCTGCTTGACGATAACGGAATTTAGCCGTACAGTCAAACTCTTTTGGCATTGGTGTATCAACAGTAAAATGAACCTCACTAGCTTCTAAATGTGTTGCATATAGTTTTTCATGGTGAAATCCTTGTCCCACATATAATGTATTGGTAGTTAAATCTTTCCCAATCACAAACCATGGTTCTTGTGTTTTACCGCCGCCACCAATTCCTAAGCCTTGGCGTTGACCGATAGTATAATACATCAGACCATCATGTTGTCCTTTGATTTCGCCATCTTCTGTCACCATGTTGCCTTTTTTAGCTGGTAAATAATTACTCAAAAATTCTTTGAAATTCTTTTCACCAATAAAACAAACGCCCGTTGAGTCTTTTTTCTTGGCTGTGGCTAATCCAGCACGTTCAGCAATTGCACGAACTTCTGATTTTTCCATGCCACCCAATGGAAACATTGTTTTTGCCAATTGGGCTTGTGATAATTGGCTTAAAAAATAGGTTTGGTCTTTATTATTGTCAATTCCACGTAACATATGCACTACGCCATTTTCATCTGTTTCTACTTGCGCATAGTGGCCAGTTGCAACATAGTCAGCGCCTAGTTGCATAGCATAATCTAGGAATGCTTTAAATTTAATTTCTTTATTACACATGACATCTGGATTTGGTGTCCGTCCTAACCGATATTCTGCTAAAAAATATTCAAACACACGGTCCCAATATTCTTTTTCAAAATTGACCGAATAATACGGAATCCCAATTTGATCCGCTACTTTTGCGACATCTTTATAATCCTCAGTTGCGGTACAGACACCATTTTCGTCTGTATCGTCCCAATTTTTCATAAAGATCCCAATTACATCATAGCCTTGCTCTTTTAAAAGCAACGCTGTGACAGATGAATCGACACCGCCACTCATGCCTACCACGACACGCGTTTTGCTGTTATCTGCCATTTTATCACCATCATTTCAATTAGATTCTGAAATCATCCACGATTTGAAGGTCGTAACTTTTCAGTGCTTTTCATTATACTATTTTTTTGAAATAAGTAAAGCAAGCCGGGCGTATAATGAGAAAACACTTGGAACAAAGACACAGCCAACAAGCTATTGCTTTCAAATAAACAGAAAACCTGAAGGAACAAGCTACTTTCGCTTGTTTCTTCAGGTTTCTCTAAATTATTCTACTTTCTCTAATACACCACGGCTAATTAAGCCATCCATTAAGAAAAAGTATTTTTCTTTACTCATTTCATGTTGTTCATTCTTGAAAATATTCATTGGTTTTAAACCATTTGCCGTTGTAATGGACATTTTCAACTCTTTTAGATCAGCAGTGATCGTAATTTTCAATTTGAAGCCTTCATTTCTCTGAGGCGTTGGATCTAAGGAACGAATCAATTGAAAGTTCCCTGATTTTGTTTCAGTAAAGCCGTTATCTTTTAATGTATAGCGTTTTGCACTAGGATGTACTTTGTAAAAAACTGTTGAGCCTTCAACAGCAGCCGTTGTTGTAAATGCCATGGGTTCCACCTCATTATTTTCATTGTTATCTTCATTATAGCGAAAACCTGTAGCTGCCGCAATCAGATTATTTTTTCAATTGTTGAATCACTGCAACTAGTACTTCAGAAAAAGTCGCAATTTCTTCTGGTGTGTTCCCGTAGCCAAAACTAATCCGGATTGATTCTTTAATAGCTGAGGAATTTTCTCCATACATCGCTGTCAACACGTGCGAAGGATCCACAGTTCCCGCTGTACAAGCCGAGCCTGTTGAAATCGCAATACCTCTTAAGTCCAAATGCATTAAGAGCAAATCACTGGGAATTCCTTTTAAATGAAGATTTAAGACATGCGCTAAACGATTGGTTGGTTCACCATTAATTGAAAAATCAATATTGGCTTCTTCTAACGCTTTTAAAATAATCGTTTGAAAACTTTGATAGGCTGTTTTTCTTGCTTGCTTTTCTGCAGAAGTTAGTAATGAAACGGCAGTACCCATGCCAATAATTCCAGCTAAGTTTTCCGTGCCCGCACGTCGTTTTTCTTCTTGTTCCCCACCATGTAAAAGAGGTGGTAATTGGATTGCATCGCTTTTAAATAAAAAACCTACGCCTTTTGGACCATTGATTTTATGAGCGGAAATACTTAATAAGTCGATCCCTAATTCATGAGGTAAAATGACTTCACTTCCATAAGCTTGGACGGCATCTGTATGAAAAATCGCCGAATGATTTTTAAGAATTGCACCAACTTCAGCAATCGGTAATCGATTTCCAATTTCATTATTGCCATACATCATTGAAACCAAGATCGTTTCTTCGCGTAAAGACTTTTTGAATTGATCCATTGAAATCTGACCATTTTCATTCACAGGCAAGTAAGTCACTTCAAAGCCTAACGTTTCTAAGTATTCCATCGTTCGTAACACAGCGGGATGTTCAATTGCCGTAGTAATAATATGTTTTCCTTCCTTTTGACGAGAAAAAGCAACTGCCAAGATGGCTGTGTTATCCCCTTCTGTGCCACCACTATTAAAAATAATTTCGTGGGGTTTGGCTTGTAAGCTCTCGGCAATCGTTTGACGCACTTCTTCCAGAAGACCGTGTGCCTTTCGTCCAAACTGATGAATACTTGATGGATTGCCAAAAGTCGTTTGCATATTTTCAGTCATCGCTTGAATGACCGTTGGATGAAGCGGTGTTGTTGCCGCATGATCTAAATAAATGGGTTCCAAATGACTCGTCCCTTTCCTTATGTTCTGGCGTTATTCTAGCATAAAAAGCTTAAAACACAAAATCAGAATACTTTCTCTTCTATTTATAAAAGAGATAAGAAAAATAGGCCCAACACTATTAAAGTTGTTAGACCTATTTCTAGTTTAAGGAATCACTTATTCTCCTTTTGGTTCTAAACGGAATAATGGACTCATTGGTTTATTTTCATGAATACGAAGTAACGCTTCCCCCATTAACTCAGCGCAAGAAATAATATTCAAGGTTGCTGGTTGGCGGTCTGCTGTCGTATAAACAGAGTCAGTAATACTAATTTCCTTAATTGGCGCATTTTCTAAGGTTGCTTTTGCGCCTTTTGATAACAAACCATGCGAGGCGCAAGCATACACTTCTTGCGCACCATTTTTCATTAAAACTTCCGCCGCTGTGGCTAACGTTTGGCCAGTATTCAAAATGTCATCAACAAGAATACATTTTTTCCCAGCGACATTCCCAATAACGTAACCTTCTTGACGCACCCCATCAATCTCTTCATGGTCGACAATTGCTAAGGTCGCATCTAAGTACTCCGATAAACTACGCGCGCGTTGAACGCCACTGTTTTTAGGCGAAACAATCACAATTTCTTCCCCTACTAATGCTTGTTGACGATAATAATGAGCAAACAAAGGCATTGTAAATAAATTATCTACTGGGATATCAAAAAATCCTTGGACTTGAACAGTATGCAAGTCTAATGTTAACAAACGTGTTGCGCCTGCCTCTACTAACATATTAGCAACTAATTTCGCAGTAATGGGCTCTCTTGGTTTCGCTGTGCGGTCTTGGCGAGCATAACCATAGTAAGGCAAAATAACATTAATTGTTTTTGCGCTAGCACGTTTTAATGCATCAATTAAAATAAGCAGTTCCATCAAATGATCATTTACAGGGGCATTCGTTGCTTGGATGATGTAGACATGATCGCCACGAATACTTTCTTCAATATTAATTTGAATTTCGCCATCACTAAATTGGCGCACGGTGCTTTTTCCTAATTCTGTTCCTACTGATGCTGCGATTTTTTCAGCAAGTGGTCGATTTGCATTTAAACTGAAGATGCGTAAGGTGTCATCTTGATAGTTTTCGGTCATGATATCCTCCGTCAATATAAAATAATAGTCGTTTTCATTCATATTCTACCATTTTTTGTCATAAAAATCATGGGATCCTCCTTAATTTATTGAAAGAAACGGTTTTCTTTGTGAAAAAAGCGCTTGTATTTAGGCGCGCCTAAAAATTATTTGCATTTTCTTAAACTATCCCTTATACTGATTTTAAGGCAAACCTAAAAAGGAGGAATTTCATGAGAAAAAGCTTTAACTTAGCTGTTCAAGCGTTAACCGTTCAATATCAAGGACGGACCGCTTTAAATAATATCCACGTTACTATTCCCTCCGGTAAAATTACTGGAATTATCGGACCAAATGGTGCTGGAAAGTCAACATTTATTAAAGGGTTATTAGGCTTGATTAAAACAAAGGAACGTGATGTTTTGTTAAATAATCAAGCGATTGACCAACAAAAAACAACCATTGCCTATGTAGAACAACGTAGCGCCTTGGATCTTAGTTTCCCCATTAGCGTTTTTGAAACGGTCTTGCTAGGAACCTATCCAAACTTGGGACTATTAAAACGCCCAGGAAAGAAAGAAAAGCAAGCAGCCATGGCTGCATTAAAAATGGTGCAATTAGAAGACTGTGCGCAACGCCAGATTGGTGAACTTTCTGGTGGCCAATTACAACGTGTGTTTATCGCCCGTGTTTTGGCCCAAGGTGCTGAGGTGATTTTTTTAGATGAACCTTTCGTCGGCATTGATATGTCTAGTGAAAAAGTGATTATGGATATTCTCAAATCATTAAAAAATCAAGGTAAAATGATTATCATTGTTCACCATGATTTGCACAAAGTGTCCCACTATTTTGATGAATTAATCGTTTTGAAAAACCGGCTAATTGCTGCAGGTCCTGTTGAACAAACATTTACTGCAGAAACGCTCCAAGAAGCATACGGTGATTTGTTAGGTGATTTATTAATACAGGGGGTTGCAAAATGATTGCTGCATTTATTGATGGTTTATTCCGTTATCAATTTTTACAAAATGCCCTTTTGACGTCTGTAATTGTCGGACTCATTTCAGGGGTAATTGGTTCATTCATTATTTTACGTGGGATGTCTTTGATGGGTGATGCGATTTCCCATGCCGTTTTACCAGGAGTCGCTGTTTCTTATATGTTTGGTTTCAATTATATTTTTGGCGCTTCTATTTTTGGCTTATTAGCTGCATTATCGATCGGCTTTATTACCCAAAAAAGTCCACTAAAAAATGATACTGCCATTGGTGTTGTCTTTAGTTCTTTTTTTGCTTTAGGGATTATTTTTATCTCTTTTGCAAAAAGTTCCACCGATTTATATCATATTCTGTTTGGAAATGTATTAGCGGTCGCAGATACCGATATTTTAATTACTTGTGTCGTCGGCGTGATTGTTTTGATTTTTGTGGCATTGTTTTATAAAGAGTTGCAACTCACTTCTTTTGATCCCACAATGGCTCAGGCCTATGGTTTAAATATTCAATTTTTCCACTATGCATTGATGTTTTTACTAACATTAGTCGCTGTTTCTTCTTTGCAAACCGTCGGAACTATTTTAGTCATTGCCATGCTGATTACACCAGCGGCAACAGCTTATCTATTAACAAATCACTTACCGACAATGATTGGCTTAGCCTCTACTTTTGGGATTTTAAGTTCAGTGATTGGCCTATTCTTTAGTTATTCTTATAACTTAGCTTCTGGTGCGACGATTGTTTTAACCGCCGCCTTATTCTTTTTATTGGCTTTCTTTTTCTCACCAAAGAAAGGCCTAGTATTTGTAAACCGTCAGAAAGAAATGGAGGAATCAACGAATGAAAAAATTTAGTTTATTTTTTTTAACACTTCTAGCAGGGTTAACGTTAGCTGCTTGCGGGAATCAAGCCGCTGAAAAGAAAGAAAAATTAGCAATTGTGACAACGAACTCGATCCTATCTGATTTAGTGAAAAATGTTGGGCAAGACAAAATTGAGCTGCATAGTATTGTGCCAATTGGGACAGACCCTCACGAATATGAACCGTTACCAGAAGACATTGCGAAAGCTTCTGAAGCGGACATTTTATTCTTTAACGGCTTGAACTTAGAAACAGGCGGAAATGGCTGGTTTAACAAATTAATGAAAACGGCCAAAAAAGTTGAGAATAAAGATTACTTTTCTACAAGCAAAAATGTTACGCCACAATATTTAACAAGTGCCGGTCAAGAACAAACAGAAGATCCGCATGCTTGGTTAGACATTGAAAATGGCATTAAATATGTAGAAAACATTCGTGACGTGTTAGTAGAAAAAGATCCAAAAAATAAAGATTTCTATACAGAAAACGCGAAAAATTATACCGAAAAACTTAGCAAACTACATGAGGAAGCCAAAGCTAAATTTGCTGATATTCCTGATGATAAAAAATTATTAGTTACAAGTGAAGGTGCCTTTAAATATTTCTCCAAAGCTTATGATTTAAATGCCGCTTATATTTGGGAAATTAACACAGAAAGTCAAGGAACACCTGAACAAATGACCACGATTATTGATACCATTAAGAAATCAAAAGCACCTGTGTTATTTGTTGAAACCAGTGTCGATAAACGTAGTATGGAACGTGTCTCAAAAGAAGTGAAACGACCAATTTACGATACACTTTTCACAGACTCTCTTGCCAAAGAAGGAACAGAAGGCGATACGTACTACAGCATGATGAACTGGAATTTAACAAAAATCCATGATGGCTTAATGAGTAAATAAATAATAAAGAAGAAAGAACCAAGTTGACTCCCCCTCAACTTGGTTCTTTCTTCTTTATTTAACTAATTCCTCAATATCAATTACTCGATCCACAATTTCCTCATAAAAATCTGCTTCATGGGAAACCAGAAAAACCGTTCCTGGGTAAACGTGAATTGCTTCTTGTAAACTTTTTTTGGCCGCTTCATCAATATGATTGGTTGGCTCATCTAAAAATAACAAATTACTTGTTTGCATCATTAGTTCCGCTAGTTTTACTTTTGTTTGCTCACCACCACTTAACAGGGCTAGCGACTGCATTGCTAACTTATCTGGTAAACCTGCCCTAGCCAAATGACTTCTTCGCTCTTTAATCGTTGTATCTGGAAAACGATCTGATAAATAGTCTAGTGGCGTTAACTGCTCATTAGGCCACGCTAAGTCTTGGGTAAAATAAGCAATTTTTGTATTCAGCGGATAATGAAATTCTCCATCTAATGAAGGAATCACTTTCGTTAACGTTTTAATTAATGTTGATTTGCCAATCCCATTAAAGCCTTTCAATGCGACTTTTTCACCGACATGAACCATTAAATCTAACGGTTCTAACAAAGGTTCCCGATAGCCAACAACTAACTTTTGGGTCGTTAGTGCTTGCGTTGCAACTAACCCTTGATAAGGAAATTCAATCGCCGGCTTAGTCAAGGAACCAGGCGGAGTCAATCGTTCCAAGCGGTCCAATTGTTTTTGTCGACTTTTAGCCATCGTTGCTCGATTTCCAGCTTTGTATTTACGGATGTATGCTTCCATTTTTTCAATTTTTTCTTGTTGGGCCTGATACTGTTTCAAATAGGTTTGTTTATTCTGCTCTTTTTGCGCAAAAGATTTTTCTACATTTCCAGTATATTTGGTTAACTTGCCAAACTCAATGTCTGCGATGCAATTCGTCACTTCATTTAAAAATTGATAATCATGGGAGACTAATAGAAAGCTTCCTTCAAAATTATTCAGATAGCGAACAAGCCATTGAATATGTGTATCATCTAAATAGTTGGTGGGTTCATCTAAAAGTAACACATCAGGGGCCTCTAACAATAATTTTGCTAAAATCACTTTTGAACGTTGACCACCGCTTAGCTCCCCTAACTTTTTATCCAAACCAATTGCTTGTAGTCCTAACCCATTGGCTAAATCCTGAATAATCGTGTCGATTTGATAAAAATTACTTTCATCTAAATCTGTTTGTAATTTGCCTGCTTGTTCTAAAAGTTTTTCCGAAGCCGTTTGACTGTATTCTTCATAAAGTTTTGTCAGTTTCGCTTCTTTATCAAAAAGTTCTTGAAAGGCTTGTTTCAAAAAATCAACCATCGTTAGTGATTGTTCTACAGAAACGTGCTGATCCAAGTACCCAATCTTGCAATTTTTTTGCCACTGAATCGTTCCTTCGTCTGGCAATACTTCCCCCGTTAAAATTTTAATTAAGGTGGATTTGCCGACACCATTTTGGCCAGTTAAGCCTAAATGATCCCCTTTATTAACTTGCAATGAAGCCTCTTCATACAAGACCTTTTCGCCAAATCGATGCGTTAAATGTTCAATAGTTAAAATACTCATTTTCGTCACTTCTTTCTTGTTAACTGATTATTTTGGGACAACAAAAAAAGAACCACGTCTGCACGTCGTCCATCCTGACAGAAATCCCGACAACCGCTTGTACGTACACTCAAATAAGACTAGCTTTTCTAGTCAAAAAATGTGCTATCAAGCGATGAAGAAAATAATTGCTCGGCTCCACAACAGTGCTTCATCTGTTCTTAAACTATCGGGAGCTACTTTTCTTGTTAATTTATCAGTTAAAACAAAAAACATGTGAATCACCTTTCTTATGCTTGTATTCTACCATAGAATGACAAGAAAGCAAGCCACGTTGGTTTATAACGAAAGGAGCCCACAAACAATCATTTTGTCGGCTCCCTATCCCTATTATTCTGATAAATAATTTAATGCATAGCGTACGTGGTACTCTGCTGCTAAAAGTAAGGCACGTTCATCAATATCAAATTGTTCATGATGGTGTCCAAAATGAGTAGCAGGATTTTCAGGGTTTCGTGAACCGACCCGTCCATAGATACCAGGAATTACCGCTAAGTAATCAGCAAAATCATCCGCCCCTAAACTTTTAGGATGATCGGTCACAACATTTTCAAAACCAACAATTTCACTGGCTACCTGCTGTGCACGGTTGGTTGCTTGTTCTTCATTAATTAATGGATTCGCTGCCGCATAAACAGAAAAATCAGCAATTTCTGTGCGATGAGACTGGGCAATTTCATGGGCAATTTCTTCGACTCGTTGTAAAACAAATTGGCGCGTTTCCTGACTAAATGTTCGAACAGTACCTTCAATGGTTGCCTGGTTTGCTACAATATTATAGCGTGTTCCTGCTTGTAAAACGCCAATTCCTACTACGACAGAATCTAAAGGATCAATCTCGCGAGCTACAATTTTTTGTAATTCCACAACGATACTGGCCGCTGCTAAAACAGCATCTCGGCCATTCTGTGGTTGGGCGACGTGACTACTTTGACCACTGA
Source organism: Enterococcus sp. C102(2024) (assembly GCF_040888205.1). Taxonomy (NCBI): domain Bacteria; kingdom Bacillati; phylum Bacillota; class Bacilli; order Lactobacillales; family Enterococcaceae; genus Enterococcus; species Enterococcus sp. C102(2024). The sequence continues at coordinate 920,522 of NZ_JBFOHH010000001.1, forward strand.
CTTCAATTTTAAAAATATCACAAGAGGCGTTGGTGGCGCCTTTGGTAGCGACTAATTTCCCGACCGGCACACTAGAATCTAAATGAATCCCAAACACTTGGTCGATTGCTTCTAAATAATTTCCTTCCACAAATTGTCGAGCGCCTGCACCAATTTCTTCAGCGGGCTGAAAGGCCAGTTTAACCGTTCCTGAAAAGGTATCCTGATGTTTTTTGAGCACTTTAGCTGCACCTAGCAATGCTGCAGCATGACCATCGTGTCCACAAGCATGATTGAGTCCTGGATTTTTAGAAGCATAGGCAGCGCCTGTTGCATCTGGCAATTCCAACGCATCAATATCTGCACGTAATAAAATCGTTTTGCCAGCGCCAAGACCTCCTTCAATGGTTGCTAAAACACCCGTTTCCCCTACTTCTACAAAAGGAATAGCTAAGGCTAGTAGTTCTTCTTTAATGCGCTTAATCGTTTCATATTCTTTTAAACTTGCTTCAGGGTATTGATGAAAATGACGTCTTAAATGGATTATCCATTCCTTTTCTGTAGCAATAGCTTCTTGGATTGTTTGAATCGTTGTTGTACTCATTATAAATGCCTCCTTTATTTTTTACCAAATGTTTCCCAGGCTGGAACATTGGCGCCTTTTGATGTTTCTGCAATGACCTTTTTCGTTTCTTCTTGTTGATATTCTTCTACAACTTTTTGATAAAGTTTATTCTCTTGATCTTCTTCTCGAGCCACGACAATGTTCACATAAGGTTTCGCTTTTTCGTTTACAGGTTCTAAGAAAATAGCATCTTTATCTGGTGTATACCCAGCATCGACAGCCATGCCGCTATTAATCACTGAAGCATCGACATCTTGTAAAGCACGCGCTGTTTGCGTAGCATCTAATTCAGTTATTTTCAATTGGCGTTTATTTTCAGTAATATCACTGACAGTCGGTAGTTGCTGTTTAGCAGGATCAACTTTTATCAGTCCTGCAGTTTGTAATAAAATTAACGCCCGCCCACCATTCGTTGGGTCATTAGGAATAGCAATTTCTCCGCCGTCTTTAATTTTCGTGATATCTTTCAATTTATTGGCGTAAATTCCCAATGGTGCATTGACTGTATTGCCAATTGATACTAATTTCGTCCCATGTTCTTTATTGTAATTGTCTAAAAAGATTTGATGCTGAAAGGCATTTAAATCAATTTCTTTTTCTGCTAATGCTGCATTTGGTTGCGTATAGTCTGTAAATTCTACCAATTGTAGATCAATATTTTTCTTTTTCAAACGGTCTTTGACCGATTCCCATTCATCGTTTTTTGTTCCTACAACGCCTAGTTTAACAGTTTCTGTCTTAGTATCCTTCGCAGTCCCCGATGCACAACCTGCAATCGTAAAAGCTAATACTCCAATAAGTCCAATTAATTTACTAAATTTTTTCATTTGTCAGTTCTCCTTTTTTCTAATGTGATGTTTTTTTGATTAATTGATTACTAATGGCTTGACTGATAAATACCATAATTAAAATAATTAATGTGGCCATAAATGTCACATCGGTTTGAAACCGATTGTACCCTCGAGTAATCGCTAAGTTGCCCAGACCACCGGCTCCAATCGCTCCTGCCATGGCTGTTAATCCAATCAAATTAATAATTGTCACTGCTGAAACACGAATAATACTTGGTAACCCTTCAATTAAATAGACCCGAAAAATAATCCCTAAGGGACTCGTCCCCATGGCTTCTGCCGCTTCAATAACACCAGGATCTACTTCTAATAACGCATTTTCAATTTGGCGCGCGAAGAACGGGATTACGCCAATAACTAATGGAACTAACGCCGCGGTTGTACCAATTGTTGTTCCTGCCAAAATTCGTGTTAATGGTTGAATCAATGCGAGCATAATAATGAACGGAATAGAGCGACAAACATTAATAATTTTTTCTAAGACGCTATACAGGGGTGGATTTTTCAAAACACCACTGGGCCCAGTACTGACAAGCACAACACCCAACAAGACTCCTAACACGCCAGCAATCAAGGCTGTCCAAAAAACCATGTATACTGTTTCCCATGTACTTTGAAGAAACTCTTGTTTTAATTGGACAACATTCGGAAAATATTTCTCAAATAATTGATACATTCTCAGTTCACTCCTTTTTTAAATCACCTGTAAATTCTGCTTTTGCTTCGTTTGCTGATAGGTTTTCAAAACATTGGTTCGCACGCCTTGTTTCGCTAAATAAGCAAGGGCTTGTTGACGCTGGGCCTCATCGCCAGAAAGCACCACAATTAAATGGCCAATAGGAACGTTTTGAACAATTTCGACATTGCCATAAAGGATATTCGTATACACCTGATATTGGCTATACAATTGTGCAATTAATGGCTCGTTCGTTTGATCTCCCACATAAGAAAATTCAATTAATTCTTGATTTTTATCTAAATCAGCTAATTTAGGATGTTCAAGAATCGTGGTTAATGCTTGGTCAATATGAGTTGCTGTCCGGATAAAATCTTTGGTTAAAGGTTGTTGGGGTTGACTAAAAATCGAAACAATATCGTTTGATTCGACAACGCAGCCATTTTCCATCACCGCGACTTTATTACAAATTTCTTTAACCACTTGCATTTCATGGGTGATTAAGACAATCGTCAAGTTCAGTTCTTGATTTAACTTTTTTAACAAGGCTAAAATCTGTCCCGTTGTTTTTGGATCTAACGCACTCGTCGCTTCATCACAAAGTAAAATTTCAGGATCATTTGCTAAAGCGCGGGCAATCGCAACCCGCTGTTTTTGCCCTCCTGATAGTTGACTGGGGTAAGCGTCCCGTTTTTCACTTAGTCCAACTAGCTCTAATAAATGGCTGATTTTTTGACGCCGTTCACTTTTACTTAGCCCAGAATATTTTAATGAAAAATCGATATTACTAAATATGGTCCGCTCTTTCATCAAATTAAAATGTTGAAAAATCATTCCAATCTTTTTTCGTTGTTGTCGTAATTCCTTTTTAGAAAAAGTTAAAATATTTTCTTTGTTAATAATAACGGTGCCCGCTGTTGGTCGTTGCAATAAATTAATTACCCGTACTAACGTACTTTTTCCAGCACCGGAATAACCAACGATTCCGTAGATATCCCCTTTATCAATTGTCAAAGAAACATCTTGGACAGCCTGAATTTCTTGTTTTTTTTGTTGAAATGTCACACTGATATTTTTTAGTTCAATCATTCTTTATCCCCCTTCATTCTTACCAACCTGCATTTTTTCATAAAAAAGAAAAAAGCATCCTCAACGACACAACTCGAGTTGTATCGTTGAGGACGCTTTTTTGCGTGTTACCACCTCATGTTCAGAATTTGCTCACACAAATTCCCTTTTCAAGTACGGAACAATATGTTCGATACCCTAGCTCGATAACGGGAGCCCCCGTCGCCGCCTTGTGTTTAACACTCGGAGCGCTTGCTCAATAGCCATTTTCCAAAACGTCTTTGTCACCTATTCTCAGCTACCTAGGCTCTCTGTTAGACAAATCAAGTCTTGTACTTACTATATCACTGCTTTTTTATTTCTATTCATTTTAAACTGATTTTTGTTTATTTTCAAAATCAAACAGACTAGAGTTCCTACCCCTTCAAGCATCGAGTAATCGCAGATAATAGCTGCTCTCTCTCTTTGCATCAGTCGTAGTGCTCAACAGGATTTAACTGTGACGAGAATCGTAGGAACACTTTCGTGCAAATGACACAACTTGCCCTTCGGTCATCTTGTACTGTTCATCACTTACAAAGGCCATACTGCGTCGAGTAATCGCAGACAGCATCTACTCTGTCGCTTCGCGCCAGTCGTAGTGCTCAACAGGATTTAACTGTGACGAGAATCGCAGCTTTGGCGAGAATCGTAGGAACACTTTCGTGCAGATGACACAACTTGCCCTTCGGTCACCTTGTACTGTTCATCACTTACAAAGGCTACACTGCGTCGAGTAATCGCAGACAGCATCTACTCTGTCGCTTCGCGCCAGTCGTAGTGATTCACAGCAAAAAGCCCTTCACTAGCATTTTGCTAGTAAAGGGCGAATAATTCGCGGTACCACCTTTTTTCGAAATATAACTGATTCTTTATATCTCATCTCTTATCCAAGTCTTTATTAACTTGGTGCACATAGTAACGGGTGCTTAGCCGAAATTGCTTACTTATCAGCAATTTATTCTCAGAGGCCATCTTCAACTTTTCTGAACCTTGTCCCTTTTCACCAATCAGGACTCTCTTTTGAAGGTCATCAAAATTTACTCTTCTCTTCAACGAATGAATAGTTATCTGTGATGTTGATTTACACTTTACTAGAGAAAAAAGAGATTGTCAACAGTTTTTCTTAGAAAAAAATCATTTTTCTTTTTTTACGAAAGAGCAATTGACAAACTTTCGTCTATACGTTATTCTATTTCTTGTGCACGAGATTTGTACGATTTTTCAAAAGGAACTTTGACGATTACTCGTCGCAGTGTAGCCTTTGAAAGTGAACTCTATGGGTTTCACTTCGTTGCAATCCTCGAGTTAGTTTAGCCTTTGAAAGTGCCGCCTTAGCTCAGTTGGTAGAGCACCACCATGGTAAGGTGGGGGTCGCCGGTTCAAGCCCGGCAGGTGGCTTTTTGGTAAAATCCCAACCCTTTAATAAAGAGTTGGGATTTTTTTGTTTTGCCTACCCTTAGTGTTCTGTCAAGATGAGAAAATAACAAAAGCAATTTCTTCATTCCACTCGTTATGGTATATTTTAATTGTTAAATAATTATTGGAGTGGAGTACAATCATGAAACAATTACCTACAGAATCAAAAAAATTTGATTTAAAGAATTGGTGTATTGAAAATAAAACCTATCTTCTATTGATCATTTTAATTTATCAAGTGGCAGTTTTATCCATCGGCATTATCAATTTCCCTTATTTAGATGATAATGCTCGCCAAGTCGCTGGAATGACAGATTTTGGTACGACTTACGCACGTTGGGGCAGTGAATTTCTCTCATGGTTTGTTCAAGGAAGTCTTCATTTGACAGATCTGGGCTTGACCACACCGATTCTGACAGGTCTTATCTTATCTCTCACAAGCATACTAGCTATTTATATCATCAATGATCGAAAAATTAGCTGGGGTTCCTCTTTGGTAGCTACTTTAATTGGCCTCAATCCTTGGTTCCTTCAATGTCTTAGTTTCAGGTTTGATAGTCCCTATATGGCATTGAGTATTTTTTGTTCGTTTCTTCCTTTTTATTGGTGGCTGCGTAATTCTTTTACGTTTTTCTTGGTTTCTGTCTTTTCACTGTTTGTTATGTTTAATACTTACCAAGCCTCGTCAGGAATTTATATAGTTATCGTCTTATTCCTTACTTTCAAGCAGTTACTTGCTGGAGAAAATTTCATTGCTCTTTGTAAAAAAGTCGCACTTGCTGCTATCGCTTATCTACTTTCTATAGTCAGCTACCTTATCGAGTTAAAATTTGTACCTTCCGCAACAAACAACATTGGGGGCAGTCAGGCCTTACCAAGTTTGCACGATATTCCCAGTGTGGCTTATCAAAATAGTTACCATTATTTTTCAGAGATATTGAACCAGAGTAATCGTTTATGGCTCTTATTACTGCTCCTACTGCTTGTTTTATTTTTTATTAGTCATCTATCAAATAGCAAAATCAACTTGGGCTTAAGTTTCCTTTATTGTATCTTATATTTAGGACTTGCTTCTCTCTTAAGTTTTGGTATTTTTATTGTCTATTCAAGAAATATCGCAGGTGATGCGCCTCGCTATATTTACGGATTTGCTGTTTTCGTTACAATCAGCATGTTAAGTTTATTTAACAATCGACAAGTGAAAGCAATTTATCTAACTTCGTTACTTGTGGCCAGCTTGTTATCTTATTATATTTTATCGTTTGTTTTGGTGTATTCTTCCACATTAAACTATCAAAAAGAAGCATTCAATCGCCAAGCAGCTGTTTTAACAGATGATTTAAAAAATGTTGTAACAAACGAACGAAAAAAAGTTTATTTAAATACGTTTTTCAAAAATTCAACTGTTTATGCTAATACAAGTCGAAACTACCCAATTCTTTCAAAAATTGTGCCACCAAATGACGGTCTATACTTCCCTAATTACGTTTGGTTCAATACTTCATCGAATTTAGGATTAGAGATGGCACCACTGACCGATACGGATATGTCTAAAAATCAAAAAGTAGTAAGTAATCACTTTTATGACATTTATACAAACAACAAAGAAATATTTGTGTTTATGAAATAATTTGTTCCATCCAAAAACACTTCTTTTGCAATAAACGTGACTGTATGGTTTGATTAAGATGGATTAAGTATTCTTTTCGGTAAAGCTAGTACTTCCTGAAACTTGCTTATTTCCCATTTTTCTTATGAAGTAACAAAATTTTTGAGAAAAAACAGCTCGTTTTCTATGTTATGATAGAGAAGTGAAAATCACCAGAAAGGTTGTTGCGGACTATGAGAACTCGTCAGAAAAAATTATTTTTATTTTCAATGATTTTATGGTTAGTTGAATTTTTAATTACACGGATTTCTGATTCTTTTCCAGGAGCAACGCCATTGTTCGTTGTGATTTGCTTGATTCAAGGAATTCTTTTTACTTATTTCTGTCTTGCTTTTTTCTATTATCCGCAATAATCAGTCAAGAAAAGCAATTAGAGCAGATTCAGCAAATTTCTGAAACCGAAAAAATGGCACGTCCTCGTTTTTAGGACGTGCCATTTTTTAAAGCATTATTTGTGTAAAAGCCGTTCGTATCGCCTGTTGAACATTTTGAACAGCATCGATTTGATGACCTTTTGCTTCAGTCAATTCTTTTTCAATATATTCAGGATAATAGGTTGCCAAATAACCCAAGACCCAGATAGTTGGATCTGAAATAACCGTCTCTGCTAATGGATACAAATAGGCAAGATGCAATCGAATTTCTTCTTCCAAATGCTGCAGCATAATTGGATCATCATTTTCTAAACGATTCCTAAGTTCAGTACAAATTTCGGAATAGATCGGCGTATTTAACGGTCCAGTTTTTCCTTCTAGTAAGACTGTCTGAGGCTGATTGTCATACCAAAGAAAAGTCAGTGGTTCTGAAAATTGCAAAAGTGCTAATTCTTCAATGAACCATTCCCGAGCAAAATAACTAAGTGCTTGGTTCATAACTAAATCTTTTGCGACTTCCACAAATACTGGTTTAGGCAAATATAAACTGGTTTTAATGTTCGCTAATTGTTGATAAACGGGCAATTGATCGCTTACTAACAAGTTCCTTTTAATTGCTTGAATTTGCTGCGTTTCTAATTGTTGATACGCCTCTTCCACTTGCATTAATTGCTGTTCTAACGTTTTTTGTTGTGCTAGCGTTATTTTTTTAGTTTGAAGTAATTGCTTCAATAAAATATACCCTTCAATAAAGCGACGACTTTGACTATAAATTTGCATATAAATTGCCGCTGTTTCAAGGTTCTCAAAATAAGACTCTTGGAACGCTTCTGCCAATGCTAGTGCTTCATCAGCTTCACCCATTTCCAACAATAATTGGACAATTTTTTGGTTTACTGGCGGCGTTTGTTGTAGCTGATAGGCTTGTTGAAAATTTTCTAAAGCGGCGATCTGATTATGTTCTACAAGTGCTTCTTCTCCTTGTGCAATAAAACGTTCATAGTTTTTTGGAAATTCATGAATGGTACTCATATCTAACCTCCTTTATTTCTTATTTAAAGCAGATGAGCCTGGGACAAAAATCACTTTGGATTTTTGCTCCAGGCTCAAAACCTGATAACCGGCGGGAACAGAACCAACACTACGCGTTGCTCGGAGCTAAACGGTTCTGTCCCGACCTCGATTTTAACTATTCAAACGGACTTTTTTAGTAAAGATTACGAATAATAATTGCCGTTTCTAGGTCGCCCTCAGCGTTCATCTTCTCCGCCTTTTCTTCTAAACTATACCCAGCAAAACTTTCGTTTGTTAAAACATCTGCTACTGTAAATTTAGCAACTTTTTCAATACTGACCGCATCTGGGGCTACTTCTTGCACGCTATCCCATCCTGTATCAATAAAGACTTTTGTATCTTCTGTAATCGCTTCGTTTGCTTCTAACGCCTGCATAATTTCTTTTAAATGTGCATACGTCATAACCTCGACTTGATTTTCCATTTAAACGCCTCACTTTGCCATTCCTTTTTAAGGATTGGGTTTTAATTTTAGACTTTTTCTTTAATTGTTTTTAATGCGTGATATAAGGCATATTTCATTGGTTTGGCTTTCCATTGGAAATTGCCCATTAATTCTTCGACATGACCGCCAAAGGATTGTTTGAATTTAAGAACCCCATCACTTCCATCAAAGATACCGTCAACGCCATAAAAATTATATTTGGGAATGTTATTTTCTACTGTGTAAGTTAACATTTTATGTTGAATTAAATACGGTGCATAGTATTGTTTATATTTTTCATACGTACCACTAAACAAGTAAACAACTTCTTGTGGATGAACAATGAATAAGGCACCTGCTAAAATTTCAGGTTCATCTGATGTTTTCATTTCTTTAGCCTCGTCAATCCGTTTGCGCACGGTACGAACTTCATCTTCAAATTCACGTTTCTGGTTATTTTTTTTACGGCTTTTAGGATTGGCAATTAACGCTTCATTGACTTCGTTGAGCGTCTCTTGTAATTTGCGTAATTTCTCATGAAGATTTTCTAAATAAGTAGCAAAGTTTAGTTCCGCCACCATAAATTTCGCTCGTTCGCCAAACTCTTCATAAACAGCTTGGTAATAAGCTAAATCCTTATCTTCAAAATTACGCCGTGCACTTGTTTCTTCCGTTAATTTCTTAAAGAGAGGTAGCTCTTCGTAACGAAGTTCTCGGATTGTTACTCCATATTCCCATGTTTTCTTGATGTCATATTTAGCATCTTTTCCATAAGATTTCCAAAGATCTTCTTCTGTTAATCCAGCCATATCTTTGACAAACAGCCAACGTGGCGCGCCATCAAAATTGTGCACATCAAACCCTTGGTGTTCAAAACCAATTGATGTGAAATAGTCAAATGTTTCTTGATTGACCTTTTCAACTTCACCGCCATTAAAATCACGTAAACAAATTTGTTTATTGGGAGTAAAGGTTAAATAAAGGCCATCATTTTTTTTCACATATTTTTTTAAGCCTGTGAAAAAGGCTTCTACACATTTTTTATCTGTATAATCCATCAAAATTCCGCCGTCAATGTCGAAAGCATAACCAATTTTGACTTTTTTCTTGCTTAGGATACACGCAGCAATTAGTTGGCCTTCTCGTTTGACGCCAACGTATTCACAATGCCAGCCACGTCGTTCCAATAAATGTTTCATTTCGGGTGTTTCTAAAAAGTTACCTGCAGGATGTGTCATTGCAAAGGTAGTAAATTCTTGTTCAGTTAATGTACTAAACTGATCCATATCAAACAACTCACAATCTTTTTTTGTTAAATAAATTAGCACTTTTCAGCTTAACCTACTTTTTGCTTTCTTTCAAACAAAGTTACCTCACTGGCTAATTCTTATTTTTCGGTTCTTATTAATTATATCTAATTTTGCTAAAATGCAAACAGTTTTCAACGGAAAAAAAGAATTTCTTTGGAATCTTTCATTTTTGACTGAATATCTTTCTTTTATAAAAAATATCTGAGCGTGGGACAAAAATCACTTTGGATTTTTGCTCCACGCTCAAAAACTTATAAACGGCGGGAACAGAAGCAACTCCTTCTTATTTCTCGGAGCTAAACGCTTCTGTCCCGACCTCAGATATTAAAACTTATGAGAACCCGTTAAACATCTTTCTCTCAGGTTCTTGATTTACTCAACAGTTACACTTTTGGCTAAGTTCCTTGGTTTATCAACATCGTAGCCTCTTTGTAAGGTTGCATAGTACGCTAATAATTGGCCTGGAACAATGCTAACTAGGGCAGAAAGTAACGGATGAACATCTGGAATAATTAGTTGGTCCTGTGGTTTTGCCAAGGATTCCAAGGCAATCACAATATTTCTTGCTCCACGACTTTCGACTTCCTTTAAATTGCCTCTTGTATGGGCTGCGACTTTGGCATCTGTCACAATCCCAATCACAGGTGTTCCTTCTTCAATTAAGGCAATCGTTCCATGCTTCAATTCACCTGCCGCAAAGCCTTCTGCTTGAATGTAGGAAATTTCTTTCAACTTCAAGGCCGCTTCCATCGACACATAATAGTCGACTCCTCGCCCAATATAGAAAGCATTTCGAGTATACGTCAGATAATCTTCCACTAAGGCTTTCATTTGTTGTTTTTCATCAATCAAGGTTTCCATGACAGCTGCTACCACGCTCAATTCGTGAGCCACATCAAATGAGACGGCTGCTAATGTTTGGCGTTCTTCGCCAATTGCTTTTGCTAAAATAGCTAAGACAGCGATTTGAGCAGTATAAGCTTTGGTGGAAGCGACAGCAATTTCTGGTCCTGCGTATAATAACAAGGTATCGTCCGCTTCACGTGATAATGTTGAGCCAGCAACATTTGTTAATGTAAGTGATGGATGCCCTAATTCATTAACCTGTACAAGTACTTGGCGGCTATCTGCCGTTTCACCACTTTGACTTAAGAAAATGAAGAACGGTTTTTCAGATAAAATAGGCATGTTGTAGCCAAATTCGCTTGATAAATGAACTTCCACAGGAATACTGGCAATCGTTTCAATTAAAGATTTTCCGACCCAACCTGCATTATAACTTGTCCCACAAGCAATAATGTAAATTCGGTCACATTGATTAATTTTTTCCAGTAACGCCTCATCTAAAGTCACTTTTTCACCTTGAGTATACGCTTGAACAATTTTGCGCATCACTGCAGGTTGTTCATCAATTTCTTTGAGCATATAAAACGGATATGTTCCTTTTTCAATGTCATTTAAATCTAATTGCGCTTCAAAAGGTTCTCGGTTGATTACTTGTCCTTCTGGCGTTTCGATTACTACTTTGTCCGCTGTAACAGTTACAATTTCACCATCAACAATCTCAACAAATTGATTGGTTTCTTTAATCATCGCCATCGCGTCACTACAAATAACATTAAAGCCTTCACCTAGACCGATAAGTAATGGGCTTTTATTTTTCGCTACGTAGATAGTATTGGGGTCCATTTTATCCATTAATGCAAAAGCGTATGAACCTTTAATTTCGGCTAAAGCCGCTTTAAAAGCATCTTTTGTTGAAAAACCATTTTCAGCAAAATGAGCAATTAATTGAACGACGATTTCAGTATCTGTATCACCAATTAAGTGAGCATCACTTAAAAATTGTTCTTTTAATTCTTCAAAGTTTTCAATGACACCATTATGCACTAATGCAAAGCGTTGATCGCTTGAAACATGGGGGTGTGCATTGGCGACAGTTGGTTCGCCATGAGTGGCCCAACGAGTATGACCAATACCAACTGTTCCATCGATTTCTGGCGTTAATTTTGCTGCTAAATCGGCAATGCCCCCAACTGCCTTAACTACATGGGGCTGTTGGCTTTGATTATTCACACAAATCCCAGCAGAATCATAACCTCTATATTCCAATTTTGTTAATCCTTGAATCAAACTTTCCGTGACATTTTCTTTTCCAATCATTCCGACAATTCCACACATAATGCTAATTCCTACTTTCCAATTGAAATTCTGTATTTACTAGGTCCTGTTTAACTAGCAAATCCCATTATATGTTTCTACCTGCGTGATAACCGCTTTGTTCTAACTTCACAATTAGTTTTTCTTTGTTATCTGTAGAGTGCAGTCCCTAGAGCCACCCGCCGAATCTTCGATAAGCTCTCTCCTCGTCACCTGAACGTTCAGGTCTGGCGCTATCCGATATTGGTCTATATACCTCCTTTGTAAATATATTCCGTAGAAACATAAACAATCATACAATTAAAAGTAGGTGCTTGTCAACAAAAATCTAAAAAACGAAAATTGGTCTAGTTCTTTAAAGTTGCAAAAAAAGAATCTAGTACACTCATAGTAAGAGAAAGTACTAGATTCTTAATAATAAAAAAATATCCGTTCTATTTATAGAACCTTATCAATTTGTTATTTATTGGAATGGATTATAAAACCGGCCACCATTCACATGGAACAACCAGAAACTGATTCCTAATAAGCATAAGGCAAGTAACATTACCGAAAAATCACGCAGATGAAAAGGTTGTTGCGCATACCACGTTCGATTTTTCTTTTGACCAAAACGCCTTAATTCCATAGCGGTACTCACAGTTTCAATTCGATCTAAACTAGATAGGATTAAGGGTAAAACGATTTGTGCTACGCCTTTGATTCGTTGGCCTAACCGTCCCTTTTTAGACATCTCATACCCTCGCGCTTGTTGTGCTAAAGAAATATTAAAAAAATCTTCTTGGATATCGGGAATATAACGAATAGCCAGCGCTACTGCATAACTAATCCGATAACTCACACCAATTCGATTCAAGCTGGAGGCAAATTCACTAGGATTTGTTGTTAATAAAAAGATTAATGCCAACGGAATCGTACAGAAATATTTTAAAACTAAATTAAATTCATAAAATAATTCTTCTTGTGTCAAAGTAAACCGTCCGATTCCTTCCCAAATCACGGTACGTGATTGATATAAATCAACCCCATATTCAGGTGCAAAAAGGTAAACCGTTAAGATATTTAACAAAGAAAAAATAGCAATAAATTTAATAACAAAAGATATTTGATGCCATTTAATATTTGATAATTTTAACAAAACAAGCGAAACCACAGACATTCCTAACAGATAACGAGTATCATACGTGGTCATACAAGCCACAGAGACAACGATTAAAAAGACTAATTTGCTTGTGCCGTTTAAGCGATGAATCCAGGTTGAATCAGGATGATAGCCTAACATTTGTCGTTCACTCATCCAAAACGCACCTCACGATCGTAAGCAACAAATTTTTCCGTAAATAGCAAGGGATTTTCCAAGCCTAACGCTTTAGCAAAGGTAAACAAGCTCGTTTCTTTTAAAGAAGCTGCTTGAATTAATTTTTCATCTGTTAAAACAGCAACTGGAGTCGCATCTGCTAGTAAACGTCCATCACAAACTACTAACGCACGTGTTGTATATTCCAACATTAAGTGCATATCGTGAGTGATCATTAAAATAGTCACACCTAAGCGGTTCAATTCTTCTAAAAATGTCATCATTTCTGTGTAATGTTTAAAATCTTGCCCAGCTGTTGGTTCATCTAAAATTAATAATTCAGGTTCTAAAACTAAGATTGATGCAATAGTTACCCGTTTTTTCTGCCCAAAACTCAACGCAGAAATCGGCCAGTTCCGGAAGGGATACAGCCCACAAATATGTAAAATATTCGTCACACGTTCCTCAATTTCTGCTTGTGGCACATCTCGTAAAACTAATCCTAAAGCTACTTCTTCAAAAATCATTTTTTTAGAAATCATTTGATTGGGATTTTGCATCACATAACCAATTTTATCTGCACGTTCTTTGATTGAATAATTGGAAAAATCCTGCCCTTCCCATAAAATCTTGCCCGATTGAGGCGTGATGAACCCGCAAATTATTTTAGAAAGTGTAGATTTCCCGGCACCATTTTTTCCTACAATGCTGATCATTTCTCCATGATGAATAGTTACTGAGAAGTCATCTAACACTTTTTCACCATGACGATCATATTGATAGGACACTTGTTCCAAACGTAATAGTTCAGCTCCTTTGACTGCACTAACTGAACTAGGTTGGACAGACCACTGTGTCATTTTAGGCAAAACCATTTTGCCTGATACTTCGGCTAATTTGTCTAAATGACTAACTTGTGTTAAATCAATCCCAGCATATTTCATGGCTGTAACGTATAAAGGTTCACGAATCCCTTGCTGGGTCAACGTATCTTGACGTAACAATTCATCTGGCGTTGTATCAGAAATAATTGCGCCCTCATTCATGACAATAATTCGATCAACTGATTCGCAAAGAACGTCCTCTAAGCGATGTTCTATTATTAAAACAGTCGCTTTTGTTTCTTGTTGAATGGTGTCAATCAAAGTCATTGTTTCTTGTCCTGCTCGTGGGTCAAGATTAGCCAAAGGTTCATCAAAAAGTAAAATTTTTGATTGGTTAATTAGAACGCCCGCCATAGATACACGTTGTTTTTGACCACCTGACAAATCTTGTGGACGGTGTTGCAATAACTGATTCAGCTCAACAATCTCGGACCATTTGTGGACCGCTTTTTTCATTTCTGCTTGTTCAACTGCATCGTTTTCTAAAGCAAAAGCAATATCCTCAGCAACCGTTAAGCCGATAAACTGCCCATCGGTATCTTGCAAAACAGTTCCTACATCAAAAGACAAATCAAATAGACTTGTTTCTTGGATATTTTTACCAGCAACCGTAGCTGTTCCTTGAATCTCACCTTCATAAATATTGGGAATTAACCCGTTGATACATTGCGCCAATGTTGATTTGCCACTACCACTAGGCCCAACGATTAAAACCTTTTCTCCTTCATAGATGGTTAATTGAATCCCCTTTAATGTCGGTTCAGATTGGCTATGATATTGAAAGGAAAAATTATTAAAAGTAATGATTGGTTTTTTCATTCGGCCTCACCTCAGTTTCTCCATAAAAGAAAGGGTCTGAGCATTAGCAAAGTAATTACTAGGGCAGACCCTTAACCATTTAAATTATTTCGACAGTTTCTTAATCTTTTGATAAACTGCCTTTCTTTGTTCTTGTTGATGCATAAGCTTTCATCAACAATGTTCCAATAATCCCCACAGCGACAATATTTGAAACAGTCGCGAATACGCCTTGTGTAAACACTTTACTTGCGGGTTCACTATAAATCAAAATATCCAAACTAGGCGCGATTAAGCCCCAAACGACGATATTACCAAACGCTTGGAAAATATTGAAACGCACCATGTCATTTGTTGTAAATTCACCATGTTGAAGATCCATTTTACGACCAGCGAAGCCAAAAATAATACCAATAATTCCTGAACAAATAATCCAGCTCCACCAAGCGCTACCATACGTGGTAAAATCTTTTAATGTGTGACCAATCAAACCAATTAGCCCTCCAGCTACTGGTCCAAAAACAACTGACATTAAAGCAAGAAATGGATACGACGTTTCTAAGTTCGTATTAGGAATCCCAGTTGGAATCACAACGAATCGACCTAAAATAACAAAAACTGCAGAGCCAATTCCAATTGCTACAATTGTCTTGACGGACATTTTTTCTTTCATTTCGCTCCTCCATTCTATAACTCCATTGATTTACAGCCACTCCCTTCTTGATTTTATCAAATAAAAAAAGAAGATACGCGGTGCATCTTACTTCTAAAATAGTACCCTTTTAACCGCTCTATGTCAATGATAGACGGAGCTTATTAGCTATTTTCTTTTTTTGATTTTCAACAAAGAAACCAGACACTTAACGCAAGCTAGCATTAAGTGTCTGGTTTCTAATTTATTCTTATTCAACGCCGATTTCTGCACGTACTACTTCGGCAATTTTATCAACGTAATAATCAACTTTTTCTTGTGTTGGCGCTTCAGCCATCACACGTAACAATGGTTCTGTTCCAGAAGGACGAACTAAAATACGACCTTCGCCATTCATTTCTGCTTCTGCTTGTTCGACAACTGCTTTGATTGCTGGAACTTCCATTGCACCATTTTTATCTGTGACACGAATATTGACTAATTTTTGTGGATAAATCGTCACTTCATCCGCTAATTCAGATAATTTTTTGCCCGTTTGCTTCATAACATTCAACAATTGAATCCCTGAAAGCATGCCATCACCTGTTGTGTTGTAATCTAAAAAGATCATGTGACCAGATTGTTCGCCACCAAAATTGTAATCATTTTTACGCATTTCTTCTACAACATAGCGATCACCCACTTGCGTTACCACATCTTTTAAGCCAATTTCTTCTACAGCTTTATGGAAACCTAGATTACTCATCACTGTTGTAACAATTGTATCTTTTTTCAAACGTTTTTTCTCAGCTAAATATTTGGCACAAATATACATGATTTTATCACCATCGATAATTCGTCCTAATTCATCGACTGCAATAATTCTATCACCGTCGCCATCGAAAGCCAAACCAGCATCTGCGCCTTTTTCAACAACCATTTCTGCCAAAGCTTCAGGGTGAGTGGAACCCACACCATCATTGATATTCAATCCATTAGGACTTGTTCCCATTGTATAGAAATCTGTCTCTAAATCCGCGAAGACACGATTGACTGCTGTTGCAGTTGCTCCGTTGGCAGCATCTAAACAAACAGTCATATCTGCTAAATCGCCAGGAATACTTTGAACTAAAAATTGCGAATATTTTAGTAAGCCTTCTGGAAATTCATCTAATGAGCCCAAGCCTTCTGCAGAAGGTCTTGGCAAGGTGTCTTCTTCTGCGTCTAACAATGCTTCAATTTCTGCTTCTTGATCGTCTACTAATTTGAAGCCATCTGCCCCAAAGAACTTAATCCCATTGTCTTCCGCAGGATTATGTGAAGCTGAAATCATTACGCCAGCGGATGCTTTTTGTAAACGAGTAAGATATGCTACACCAGGTGTTGAAATCACCCCTAATTGGAAAACTTCAATTCCGACTGATAATAATCCAGCAATCAATGCTTGTTCCAACATCTCACCTGAAATACGTGTATCGCGGCCTACGAGAACACGAGGTTTTCTTGAACTATCTTCATGTTGACTCAACACATAACCACCGTAACGCCCTAATTTAAAAGCTAATTCAGGTGTTAACTCCTTATTTGCAATTCCTCTTACACCATCTGTTCCAAAATATTTACCCATTTTGATTCTCCTTAGTCACTTGATTCTCTGTATTTTCAGTTGAACCAGCAGTTGTACTTTCTACTGTTGATCCCTCACTTGTTGTTTCAGAAGTATTTGATTCTACTTGACTGGATGTACTTGGTTGTACTGCTTGGCTACCTGAGCCAACCGTTGTTGAACTTGCAGGTTCCCCTGAAGTTTCATTTGTATTTGATGACTGTTGTTGATTGTACACGGGGGTCAAAGAAACGTCAACCTCATCTGGTGTAACTACGTATTCTCCATCAACGGGAATAGTCACTGATTGTTTTGTTTCTTTACGAATATCAGAAATATCTACCGGTACCTCAATTGATTCTAGCGTATCTAAAATTGATTGCGGGCCACTGACCCTAACTTGGTACGTTGATAAACTATAATTGTAATGAGCGATCCCAGCTGGTGGCGTACCTGTCATACTAACATTCAGTGGTACATCTTTTGTTGGCGCAGTTAAACCTACTGTTACTTTGACTTGTGGTGCTGGATTTTCGATACTTAGGACTTGACCTTTGGCATCTAGCGCTTGAACATTTACCGTTTGTTTAATCGTATCAATTGTTTGTTTGGCACTTGAGACTGGCGCAATCACTTTGTCAATTGCTTTCGCTGTTTCTTCTCCAGTTGTTACTTCTACGGTTTTTGGATCTACAGAAATATTTTTTACTTTGTAGCCTTCTTTTTCAATGTTATCAGAAAGTTGTGCTTCTACATCGAATTTTTTTGTTACTCTCTTTTCAATCGTTACAGTCACTGTTTTCGGTTCAATTTCAGCTGTAACAGCTGAACTTAGTCCTCGAACTGTCAAAGGTACTTCCGAAGTCCCTAATGGCAATTTGGTTAAGTCTGCGACCACTTGGAAATTTCGTGTGTCAGCATTTGATTCCATGTTTAATTGAATGCGGTTCGCACTACGTAAATGAACATTTACACTCTCTTCAAATCCAGAGACATAATATTTGTCTTTATCGTATTGGACTTGGACAGGAATATTATTCAGTGTTTCACTATACGTTTGGCTTGAACCTGAATTGGAGGGATTATTGCCTGTTGCATTGGCATTAAAAAATAACAACAATGCAAACAGCAATGAAAGCAAACCATTAAACCAGCTTTTTTGGGAGGCTTTTCTCATTTGCGTTTAACCCCCTTTGTTACATCATCGATAAAATGCTGTAAAGCACTTTTTTTATCTTCCGATGATTCCGAAATTAACTCCTTACGCAAAATTGTTAAATACTCTTCTTGCGTTAGGCCAGGAATTAATTCGTTGTTCAACGTCAAACTAACGTCACCAGTTTCTTCAGAAACAACAATCGTAATGGCGTCACTGACTTCACTGATACCGACTGCGGCTCTATGGCGCGTTCCAAATTCTTTTGGAATTAAATTGCTTTCTGATAGCGGTAAATACGCACTAGCAACAGCAATTTTTTCATTTTTGATAATCACTGCACCATCATGTAGTGGTGTATTTGGAATGAAAATATTAATCAGTAATTCACCAGTAATATCGGCATCCAAATCAATACCTGTCTCAATGTATTCATCTAAACCAGTATTGCGTTCAATGGTTATCAAAGCACCAATTTTCCGTTTTGACATGTACTGAATGGCTTTGTCAAAGGCCTGAATAATACGCTCATCTTCTTGTTGCGCACCTTTATTCGGGCGGAAAAACGAACTTCTCCCTAGATGTTCCAGCCCTCTTCGCACTTCTGGTTGAAAAATAACAACCGCGGCGATTACACCATACATGATGACTTGATTCATTAACCAAGATAATGTATGTAGACCAATTATCTCACTTAGAATGCGGATAATGATAAAAACAGCGACACCTTTTAATAGTTGAACTGCTTTTGTTCCACGAACAAGCATGATTAATTTGTAAACGAGGTACCATACGACTAGGATATCTATGATATTGATAACAAAATCCTTAGATAAGAAATCCGTTGAGATGACTTGCTGCCAATAATTCAAATCTAATAATTGATTCAATTGAAACGACATCATACCCCTCACTTCTCTCTCAAGATTTCCTAACAAGTATACCACATTATTTTCTTTCATCACAGAACGCAAGCGGAAACATCAAAAAAATTTAGGAACTTTTTCAAATAACTTGAAATTTTTCATCAAAAAATCGCATTTCTAACTAAAAAACGTGTCCAAGCAAAAAGCTCAGACACGTTTTTTTGACTTCTATTTAATCTTGCTCACGTTGTTTTCTCTTGGCTGCTCGTTCTGCGCGGCGGGCAGCCCTTCTTGCTTCCGCTTCCGGATCAACTACGCGTTCTTTTTTCACTCGTGGCTTCTCGTTCTCTGGCGCATTTATTTCTAGTTCACTTTGTTTTTCAAGTTTTGCTCGAATTTTTTCTTCTTGACCAGCTAAACGAGCATAATTATAGAACCGTCTCTTAGCATCATTAATTGTTTTATTAAATAACAATTCCGCTGTATCTGGTTGACTAGATTCTAAGGACGCAAAGCGAACTTGTTGGCGCATAAACTCTTTCATTAATGAAAAATCTGGTTTTTTGAAATCCAATGTCATTGGTTCTTTGCCTTTTTCTCGCAATAATGGATTATAGCGATATAAAGACCAGTAACCTGAATGAACCGCGTCTTTCGCTTCTTTCAACGTTTGACTCATCCCACCTGCTAAACCATGTGTGATACATGGTGTATAAGCAATAATAATCGATGGTCCAGGGAATTTTTCTGCTTCTTCAAAAGCTTTAATCGTCTGCATTTGGTTTGCCCCTGAGGCAATTTGAGCGACATAGACATTTTCATAAGTCATTGCCATCATCCCTAAATCTTTTTTAGAGGCATATTTCCCACTGGCAGCAAATTTCGCAATCGCTGATGCAGGAGTTGCTTTGGAAGTTTGGCCACCTGTATTGGAATAGACTTCATTATCTAGAACTAACATATTTACATCCGCGCCACTGGCTAACACGTGGTCAATCCCGCCGTAGCCAATATCGTAAGCCCAGCCGTCCCCACCAATCATCCACTGACTTGGTTTGACAAAGAGATCTTGATCGTCATAAATTGTTTCCAATAAAGGTTGATTCGTTTTTTCTTCAAGCAAAGCTGCACGTAATTTAGCTGCACGTTGTTGCGTACCTTCACTTTCGGACAGATGTGCTATCCAATCTTCCATCAATAAACGTAAAGAATCACTGGCTACAGAAAAAGCTTTGGTCATTTTACTAGCTAAACGTTCGCGACGCGCTTGCGTTGCTAACAACATGCCGTAACCAAACTCGGCATTATCCTCTAAAAGAGAATTTGACCAAGCTGGACCTTGTCCTTGTTCATTAGTAGTGTAAGGTGTCACACCCGCTGCAGCACCCCAAATCGATGAGCAACCTGTTGCATTAGCAATCAGCATTCGGTCACCAAACATTTGCGTCAATAATTTAACATAAGGCGTTTCGCCGCAACCAGAACAAGCACCAGAAAACTCTAATAAAGGTTTATTAAATTGTGAACCTAAAACAGTATTCGGTTTTGCTGGGTTTTCCTTTTGACGTAACGTCATAGCAAACGCCCAGTTCATAGCCTGCTCTTTTTCTTCTTCATAAGGTTTCATTACTAAAGCTTTGCCTTTAGCTGGACAGGCTTCAACACAAAGACCACAGCCAGTACAATCTTTGACTGAGACTTGGATACGATACTTCAAGCCGTCGGCACCACGTAGATCACGCACAATGAATCCTTCTGGAGCTTCAGTCATTTCTTCTTCATCGGCTAAGAATGGTCGTATCGCCGCATGGGGACATACAAAGGCACACTCATTACACATGGTACACCGATCGCTAATCCATTCAGGTACTTCTAATGCCACCCCACGTTTTTCAACTGCCGCAGTTCCCAAAGGCATCCGCCCATCTGTCATCCCATTTTTCGCTAGTGTCGCAACAGATAACGCATTGCCTTCTTGACGATTAATCGGTTCAACAATTTCATGAACAAAATCACTAACATTTTCTGAACGTTTTCGCGGTTGAACTTCAAGCGTTCTCCACTCTTCTGGAACAGGTACCTGATGCAACAATTCAACGGTCTTATCGATTGCTTGAATATTTTTTTCGACAACTTTCATGGACTTATGACCATAACTTTTCAGTGCTTCTTCTTTTAAAATTGGTAACACTTGCTCAAAAGGCATAATTTCCGCTAATTTGAAGAAAGCTGTTTCCATCGCAGTATTAATTCGCCCGCCTAGCCCGACTTCACTAGCTAATTTCACTGCATTGATTGTATAAAACTGAATCTCATTTTCAGCTAGATACCGTTTTAATTGATTTGGTAAAAATCGTGCTAGTTGTTCATCATTCCAAATGGTATTTAAGAGGAAAGTCCCGCCTTTTTTTAACCCTTTTACTAAATCATAGGTATGCAAATAAGCGGCTGTATGACAGGCCACAAAATCAGAATGTTCAATGAGGTATGTTGAACGAATGGGTGTCTCGCCAAAACGTAAATGAGAAACGGTCAACCCGCCTGATTTTTTTGAATCATAATAGAAAAAGCCTTGTGCATACTTGTCTGTATGATCACCGATAATCTTAATCGCTGACTTGTTCGCCCCTACTGTCCCATCAGAACCAAAGCCCCAAAATTTAGCTTGATAGGTTTTCGGATTCGTCAAATCAAGTGGTTTGCCAACTTCTAATGAAGTATAAGTTAAATCATCATCAATCCCAATTGTAAAGCGCTTCTTCATGGCAGAACGTTCTTTCATTAATTCATCAAAAACCGCAACAATTTGATTTGGCAGTACATCTTTAGAACCTAAACCATAGCGCCCACCAATAATTGTTGGGCGAATATCCGTTTCATACATCGCACTTTGGACATCCAATAATAACGGTTCGCCACCAGCACCGGGCTCTTTCGTCCGATCCAAAACAGCAATTGCTTTAACTGACTGTGGTATTTTTTCGAGAAATGTTTCAACTGGAAATGGTCGATAAAGATGGACATTAAGAAAGCCAACTTTTCTTCCTTGTTGTTGTAAATAATCAACCGTCTGTTCAATTGTTTGCGCAACTGAACCCATTGTGACAATCACTTCTTCCGCATCTTCTGCGCCATAGTACGTCACCAAATCATAATTGGTGCCCCGTAATCGATTAATTTCTGTCATATATTTTTGAACAATACCAGGTAATTTTTCATAATAAGGATTTATTGTTTCTCGTTGTTGAAAGTGAATATCTGGATTTTGGTTCATTCCACTAACGGAAGGGTGATTCGGATTCATGCTCCGACGACGAAATTCGGCTAATTTCTCTTGGTTTACTAAGGGTGCTAATTCTTCATAGTCAAGAACTGCCACTTTTTGAATTTCATGACTTGTTCTAAAGCCATCAAAAAAGTTCATAAATGGAACACTCGCTTCAATCGAAGCCAAGTGAGCCACTGGTGCCAAATCCATCACTTCTTGCACACTGCTTTCTGACAACATAGCAAAGCCTGTTTGGCGTGCGGCCATTACGTCTCCTTGATCACCAAAAATATTTAAAGCATTCGTGGTTAAAGCTCGGCTCGCCACATGAAAAACAGATGGTAATAGTTCTCCAGCTATTTTGTACATATTAGGAATCATTAAAAGTAACCCTTGTGAAGCCGTATAGGTCGTGGTAAGCGCGCCAGTTTTTAAAGAGCCATGGACCACGCCGGCAGCACCAGCTTCCGATTGCATTTCAACTACTTTCACAGGTTGACCAAAGATATTTTTCTTACCTTCGGCCGACCACTGATCAACAAGCTCAGCCATCGTTGAACTTGGTGTTATTGGATAAATGGCTGCTAATTCCGTAAAGGCGTAGGAAATATAAGCTGCTGCTGCATTCCCATCCATTGTTTTCATTTTCCGCATGTTTTTCTCATCCTTTATATCTAAAAAATAGAATAGTTGCACGCATATTCTTGTTTATTATAGCGGAATTTCACAAATTATGAAAGATTTTGTCAATTTTTTTGCTTAAAAATAAAAGAGAAATTGAGAAAAAACCACTTTATCCCTTATAAACAAACTATTTCACTGAATTAAAATTACTTTATTTTGTGAAATAGAAATTATCTATTCGTTCACAAACTAAAAAATGAAAGAGGGAGATAAGCGTTTCGACTTATCTCCCTCTTTCTAAACATTAAGATTATTAAAAGTAACAGCTTTTAGTACAACTCCAAATATTGTTCTCTTTCCCATTCAGAAACGGTTTGACGGAAGGCTGCCCATTCCATTCGTTTCGCTTCTACAAAATTGGCAAAAATGTGACGACCTAATGCATCAATCATTACTTGATCTTTACGTAATTCTTTGATGGCATTGTGTAAGGTTGATGGCAAATCTTCAATTTGTGCATGTTGACGTTCTTCCTCATTCATCACATAAATGTTACGATCAACTGCTGGCGGTGGCGTAAGTTCATTACGAATACCATCCAAACCTGCTTGTAATAAGACAGCCATTGTTAAATACGGATTCGCTGAAGGATCGACAGAACGTAATTCTAAACGAGTCGATAAACCACGAGATTCAGGAACTCGAATGAGTGGTGAACGATTTCTGCCGCTCCAAGCTACATAAACAGGTGCTTCATAACCTGGTACCAAGCGTTTATAAGAGTTCACTGTTGGGTTACATACCGCAGTATAGGCACGGGCATGTTTTAATAAACCACCTAAGAAATGATACGCAGTTTGGCTTAAGCCCATCTCTCCTGACTCGTCATAAAAAACATTACCTTCTTCATTAAATAATGACATATTGCAGTGCATACCAGAACCATTAATTCCAAACAAAGGTTTTGGCATAAATGTTGCATGCAAGCCATGTTTACGCGCAATAGTTTTCACAACTAATTTGAACGTTTGAATATTGTCACAAGCATCAACTACATCAGCATATTTAAAGTCAATTTCATGTTGACCAGGTGCTACTTCATGATGTGAAGCTTCCACTTCAAAGCCTAAACTTTCTAACTCTAAAACAATATCACGGCGACAATTTTCACCTAAATCGGTTGGCGCAAAATCAAAATAGCCACCTTTATCATTCAAATCAGTGGTAATTTCACCATTCTCATCTAATTTAAATAGGAAAAATTCTGGTTCTGGCCCTAAGTTAAAAGAAGTAAAGCCTAATTCTTTCATATCTGCTAAGGCGCGTTTTAAATTACCGCGGGGATCTCCGGCAAAAGGGGTACCATCAGGATTGTAAATATCACAAATTAAGCGCGCAACTTTTCCATGGTCGCTTTCCCACGGAAAAATCATCCATGTAGATAGATCAGGGTATAAATACATGTCACTTTCTTCGATACGAACGAATCCTTCAATGGATGACCCATCAAACATCATTTTATTATCTAATACTTTATCTAGCTGACTCACAGGAACTTCAACATTTTTAATTGTTCCCATAATGTCGGTAAACATTAGTCGTAAAAAACGTACGTTTTCTTCTTCTGCAATATGTTTAATCTCTTCTGCCGTTTTGGCTTTTCTTGTCATCGGTCTGATCCCCATCCTTCATTTTTATTGGCTGCTGAAACGTTAAAGCCTTGGTACATTCGATTGGAACGGATTTTGCTGAGTAAGTCCTCCTTGCGAAAGGATTTCGTCGTATAAAATCTGACGAACATCTGCATCGGTTAACGGACGAGTCGCCTCGGCGGTGTTTTTTTGTTCCTCTAATTTCATTTCATACACACGCTTAATCCCTGCCATGTTCAATCCATCAGATAAATAATCTTTAATTTCTAACAAAACATCAATATCATTTAAAGAATACATGCGTCGGTTGCCCTCACTACGTTCTGGATGAATCAATCCCTGTTCTTCATAGTAGCGAATTTGTCGAGCGGTCAAATCCGTTAGTTTCATAACTGTACCAATTGGAAAAACTGACATGGAACGGCGTAACTCTTTTTCTCTCATCTCCATCCTCCTCTCTTAGTTATTTCTTAGAATAACAATAGAATGACAAATTGTCAAGAACTTATGTTAGATTTTCTAACATAAAACAAAAAACCTGATAAATATGGACTTTCCCATCTTTTCACGGCTGATTTTCTCCTACTAATCAAAAAAATAGAAATGATTTGTTTTTACAAATCATTTCTAATCAACTTACCATTTTTTATTCTTTTTCGGATTCAGCCAACCATTTAGACTCTTTTTTCGCAAAGCCTTTCACGATATACCGATTTTCATTTTCAGCATATTCTTCTGAAATCATTAGTGTCATCCGGCGAAGTTCACTTAATAGTTGTCCGTCAGTTGGTCTAATTTCTAATTGATAAGGCTCGAGTAATTCCATCATTTGAGCACGGATAGCTTGAACCAGTCGTTCTTTATCTTCAGGAATTTTAGTTGAGATCAATACATTGGGAAATAAGGTTGGGACAAATTCTTTACTGTCCACTTGATCTCTTTTATTATAAACCGTCAAGCACGGAATATTTTCCAACGCTAATTCTTTCATCAATGTTTGAACCGTGCGTTCATGTTGTAAACGATCTGGCGCACTTGCATCCACCACATGGAGCAGTAAATCCATCGCCCGACTTTCTTCCAATGTCGACTGAAAGGCTTCAATCAGTTGTGTTGGTAAATCTTGAATGAAGCCGACCGTATCTGTCAGAGTAACTTCCATGCCTTGAGGCAATTGCCATTTTTTAGTTAAAGGATCTAACGTTGCAAACAATTGATCCTCTGAATAAGTTCCTGCTGTTGTCAACATGTTGAGAATGGTTGATTTGCCAGCATTGGTATAACCAATCAAGCCAATTTGAAATAGTTCTGAATTTTGTCTTTTCTGGCGGCTTCGTTCACGATGAGCAGTGACTTCTTTTAACTCACGACGGATGCCTAAGATTTTATTCCGAATGTGTCGGCGGTCCGACTCTAATTTCGTTTCACCAGGCCCACGTGTCCCAATACCTCCTCCAAGTCGGGACAACTGTTTTCCTTGACCAGCCAAGCGAGGCAATAAATAATCCAATTGTGCTAATTCAACTTGTAACTTTCCTTCTTTGGAGCGCGCACGCAAAGCAAAGATATCCAAAATTAATTGTACACGATCAATTACTCGCACAGCTAACGCTTCAGATAACAGTTGATTTTGGCGCGGTGTGAGCTCATGATTAAAAATCACAAGATCCGCTTCATAGGCATCTATTAATTGAATTAATTCTTCCAATTTCCCCTTACCGATTACGGTTTGTCGATCAACTTGTGGTCGTTTTTGCGTTAAAACAAACACCACTTCTCCATTAGCGGTTTCCGTTAAATTCGCCAGTTCTTCCATTGATGCAGAAAATGTCTGATAATTTTTTTCCGTCTCAACTCCTACTAGAATCACTTTTTCATGAGTGGTCATCGCCTACTCACTCTCCTTCTGTTGTAGCCATTCCGCTACTTCTTTTTCCAACTTGGGCAAATCTGTTGGCTGCTGAACCAAATCCCACCAATGCGCAGCCATTCGATTTCTAAACCAAGTCAATTGACGTTTGGCATATCGCCGCGATTGCTGTTTGACTGTTTCAACCGCCATCTCTAATGTTTGTTCACCGGAAAAATACGGAAAAAATTCTTTATAGCCAATGCCTTGAGCTGCTTGTGCATGTGGTTGCTGAAACATCTGTTTTGCTTCTTCCAACAGTCCTTTCGTCATCATTTGATCCACCCGCTGATTAATACGCTCATACAATAAAGCGCGATCTGTTTCCAAACCTAATAAATAATAATCATAGAGACGAGCTGGTTTTTCCTTCGGGGTCAAAATACTATAACCGGTTTTATCAAAGACCTCTAACGCACGAATGACTTTTTTGCGATTATTAAAATGGATGCTGTTAGCCGCTAGAGGATCCTTTTGTTTTAATAACTGCCATAAGGCTTGATTCCCTTTTTCTTCCGCAAATAAATTGTACGTTTCTCTAATTTCAGGCGAGTCATCTATCTCACGACTTCCTAGTTGAAAATCATAAAGGAGTGATTGAATATACAAACCTGTTCCTCCAACGATAATTGGTAGTTTCCCTTTTTCAGTAATTTCTTTGATTTTTTGACGACCCTCTTTCTGAAAATCAGCAGCAGAATATGTTTCGCTGACTTCACGGCAATCAATTAAATAGTGAGGAATCCCTTCTTTTTCTGTTTCTGTGACTTTAGCGGTGCCAATGTCTAACGAGCGATAAACTTGCATGGAGTCACCGCTAATAATTTCACCATTAAATTTTTTTGCTAAAGCAATACTTAATGCTGTTTTCCCCACCGCGGTGGGTCCTACAATAACTAATACTTTCTCCAATTATGTTTCTCCTTCTTCTTGCCAATTTTGACGAGCAAATTTTGCTTCTTCAGGAAAATCCGTATGAACACCCGCCAATTTTAGCTGAAAACAATTTTCCATTTCTTCCATCCGATTAACAGTCCATGGCCGCAGCGGTTTGCCAATTGTGATAAGTTCTTTTTTATGAGCCAACACCCATGACAATTTTGGATGTAAACTATCGACAAGCGCAAATGCCGGTCCCGCTTGACTTAAATCCTCTGCAGATTCATAAATAAAGGCAATTTCTGTCTTAGGATCAGCTTTTTTTAATTTAACTAAACTTGGAAAATAAAAACTGGAATATAAATAACGAAACGGCCAGTTTTTTTGATTCATTTGTTGGACGACTTTTTTCTCAATTCCTTCATAATGGATAATATCCGTTTTAAGTTCAATATTCAAAAAACCATTGAATTGTTCTTCTACAAGACAATTTAAAACA
The DNA here is from genome assembly GCF_040888205.1 of Enterococcus sp. C102(2024). Classification (NCBI taxonomy): domain Bacteria; kingdom Bacillati; phylum Bacillota; class Bacilli; order Lactobacillales; family Enterococcaceae; genus Enterococcus; species Enterococcus sp. C102(2024). Next base: position 948,259 of record NZ_JBFOHH010000001.1, read on the forward strand.
TCTTCCAATGTTGGAACACATTGAACAGAAGGATTTTTCTGAAACCAGCTTCCAGCATCTAGTTGTTTTAATTCGTTTAATGTTAACTGTTGGATTTCACCATGACCATCTGTCGTACGATCCACCGTTTCATCATGCATAACGATTAAATAACCATCTTTAGAAAGGTGAACATCTAATTCAATTCCTTCAGCACCAACACGAACAGCCTCTCTGAAAGCAATACACGTATTTTCAGGATGGGTGCCTTTACTTCCTCGATGTGCAATAATATCTGTCATGCTCTCACTCCAATCTTGTTTATTGTACCATTGGAGTGAGGTGGGTTCAAATATAGGAAAAACAGAGAAAAAGAGCCTAGGAAAAAATGAACTGGTATAAAGATCTGAATAACAAAAAAGCACTTTCCTAGACTGCTGAATTTTAATAGTTTATATGTGATTTGTAGTCAAAAATAGTATAAACAAACTCTTAACCACTATGCAACAGGCAGTCTGTTGTTTGAAACAGTTGATTAATTGCATCTAGAACAAATAAAGCACCTTGCTTATCCCCAATTGTATAAGCAATAATTTAACCATTGTACAAATCCATAATAGAAGATAAATTCAATTATTTTTGACCAAAAGACGGATAAGCAATATCCGTTATCAATTTCTTTAAAGGTCATCTAACGAAATTATCTGTTTAACTTGTTTTCGACAACCACCTAAGTTTATTTCGCTTTACTGCATTTATTCATTTTCACACGTGAACTTCAATAATATTTCTGCATATTTTTTTGTATAGTGTTTTATTCACTTGGTATTCTTGATTAATCCGTGTAGTAATGGTTAATTTCACTTTCATTATATTAACTAATTCTACAAATATTTCTGGTTCTACATCTTTTCCAATGCTTTGTATCTTTTTAGCATTTCCATATGCGTTTTTAGGTATTTATTTTCATTTTAAGCTATTGTTCTTCAGATTTATTTCCTGAACCTTTTCATAAGCATGCTATTTCCTAACTTGTTGACTTAATAACTAATGATTCTGACCATTACGATACCAACACCATCACGTTTCGTTTTGTGTTTTAATTTTAGCACCTAATTCTTTCGTAATCATTTTTACAGGAGTGTTCTCTTTTTTAATCCATATACTCGTTTTTTAATATCAATCGGATAAAATTCGTGCTTTTCCGTTAAAAAGAACCACCTATTGGATTCATTTGATTTTGAATTCAACAAGTGGTTCTTTTTTATTTTTTCAGTTGCTTGGGTCGGTTCCAAGTCTCAAGCTTTTCTTTTAAATACTTACATACTTACCATTTACCATATTTTTCTTCCCATTCTTTCATGGGAATAGCTTTAACTGTATTCACATGAAAATAATCTGCTACGGGGTGATTTGCATTAGTATCTTCACCCATATGAGACAACCTAGTTGAATAAGCAGGATAAGAAGTGCTTGTTTTTATATCAAACGATGGGACTTCAGGATTTTTGTTGCCTTTCTCTCTCTCAGATATGATAAAACTATATCTTTTATTCTGTTCTGTATAGGAATGATAAATATCTGGAATAGCAGGCAAGAATGCCCATACCGTAAGTAACATTACATATAAATATATAATTGAATAAGTAGCGTCTACTATTTTTTTATCAATCCCTGTTAAGTTAAAGTCTGGAATAACCATGTTCAAGGCTATTATGATATACATAATTCCACCAAAATAAGATCTTCCCCAAACAAACCCCGCAGGAGACAACGCTAATGAATAACAAGTTGCAGTACCAACAAATAAATAAACAAGAGCTAGTAAATAATTATATCTATTTTTATAAAATGTAATACAAATAGTAATCATAATAATTGTTAGAACAAATAAAATCAGCGAATGTTCTACCAGAGCATTCGAGACATCTCCTATTCCCACAAGAACTTTTTTTAAAACGGGCCAAGAAGAACGTTCAAAAAATGTACTGCGCATTTTATTCCCTGGAGAAGATAACATAATAAGAAATCCAATAAATTCACCTAATAAACCAAATTTCATCCAATTTAACACTTTTTTATTATTTATTTTCCACTCTATAAAAATATATGAAATAGTCAAAAGTATTAATCCACCCGATGTATTCTCATTACACCAGCCTGCTATAAGACCAAATATAAACATAAAAAAAGAAGCATATTTCATAACAGGTGAAACATTTTTTATAATTTTCCAGTGATAAATACTAATAAATGTTAGCATAATACCAAAAGTCCACAAATAATTTATACTACCAGTTTCCCAAAGAATTGTTTCACCGAATCTTGGTACAAACAAAACAATCAACATCACTATAAATAGTAGACGAATAGTGTTAAATTTCTGTTTTGAAAAATTAGTTAGCTTATAAATAATTCCACTTACTATAAGAAAAACTATAGGATTTACAATATTAAAAATAAACTTTGGCATTAATAACAAAGTTCTTACAATTAAATGTGCAACTGAACGTCCATTAGTACTCAAATAATGAAGATATTCGTCATGAAAGACAGTAAATATATTCCCCGTTTTGAAAATATAATTAAAGTCATCTGCCAATAAGGGAGTAAGAAAATTCAATATTACAAAACTTATATAGACCAATAGAATTAAACACCAAAATGTCTTTTTATTATTAAATATTTTCATCTATTTTCCCCATTCTTATTTCTATTTTTTGAACAATGTGTATCTTCTACAAAATATAATGGACGGTCTTTTGTTTCCAAAAAAATACGTCCTACATACTCTCCTAAAATACCTACAGAAATCAATTGGCAGCCACCTAAAAATAATATCATAATCATTAATGAAGGGAAGCCTGAAGTATCCGCACCAAATATCAATGTTTTAATTAATACATATATCATGTAAATAAACGCAACAAAAGAAACTAAAAAGCCAAAATACATTGAAATCTTTAAAGGAGCCGTTGTATAAGAAGTAATTCCTTCAATTGCCAATTTCAATAATGCGCCAAAACTCCATTTTGTTTCACCATGTAGTCTCTCATCCGCATCAAATTCAATCGCAACCTTTTTGAAGCCTACCCAATTATATAACCCCTTCGTATAACGTTGAGATTCTCTCATTTGCTTCAGCGCCTCTACTACCTTACGATCAAGTAACCGGTAATCTCCTGCATCTGGTAAAACAGGCGTATTGGCTAGTTTTCCTAATACTTTATAAAACCATTTAGAGGATGTTTTTTTGAACCATGACTCCCCTTTGCGTTGATTTCTTTTAGCATAGACATCTTCATAGCCTTGCTGCCAAAGATCAATCATATCAATAATTGTAGCTGGTGGATGTTGTAAATCAGCATCCATTGTGATAACAGCATCATGTGTAGAATAATCAAAGCCCGCACTCATTGCTATCTCTTTTCCATAATTCCTGGACAAATCAATTAAAGAAACATTGTCCGTTTGTTCAATTAATGATAAAACTTCACTCACAGTGTTATCTTTGCTTCCATCATTAATAAATAATATTTCAAAATCAACTTCGTTTCTTTTTTTTTCTAAAGTTTCATTTAATTTTTTATATAGAGGACGTATATTATTTGCTTCATTATACGCGGGTATTGAAATTAAAATTTTCTTTTTCACAGGTTAAATCCCCCAAATTTAATACTTGCATACAAATTTAGCATACCATATTAAACTTTTTTTATCTATGACTACTTCGTACAAATTACTTGAAAACTTCTTGAGAACTATCAGCTCTCAAGAAGTTTTATTTATTCTTTTAATTCATAATTAACATATTTATCCAAACCGGACTGAATACTATATTTCGGTTCATAACCAATGGCACGTAATTTAGATATATCCGCTAAGGAATCTTTAATGTCCCCAGCTCGCGCTTCTTTATATTCAACTGGCAAAGTGACTTTCATAATATCATTTAAAGAAGAAATTAACTCATTTAAATCGGTTGCTTTCCCTGTTCCAACATTATACACTTCCCCAAGTGATTGGTCAGAATGAGCGACAAGATTCAACGCTTGAACCACGTCCTCAACAAAGACAAAATCACGGGATTGTTTTCCATCGCCAAAGATATTGAATGTCACTTCTTGATTGGCTAATAAGCGTTTGTAAGAGTCCATCACAATCGAAATAACGCCAGAATAAGGCGAATTAGGATTTTGGTTTGGCCCATAAACGTTAAAGAAGCGAACAGCGCTTGTTGGAACATCATATAAATGACAATAGTTTAACACATATTTTTCAGAAGCAAATTTATCCACCGCATAAGGCGTTAATGGACGAATTACTGATTCTTCCTGTTTTGGTAAAGTTGGCTCATCCCCATAAACCGCTGCAGAAGAAGCAAACACCAAACGTTTTAAATCTTTCTGGTATTTCCGAATTAATTCCAGTAATTGTAACACACTCTCAAAATTCACTTGGTGTGTTTCCACTGGACGTGCTACTGAATCTGCTACACTAGCAATCGCTGCTAAGTGAAAAATGTAATCGAACTGATACTCTTGTAGTACTTTTTCCATTAATTGTTGATCAATCACGCTACCTTCAATGAACGTGATATTTTCAGATGTGTTTAAATTTTCAGTTTGGCCCATTGATAAATCATCAATGACCACAACTTGATTGTCTTTACTATAATAATTTGCTAAGGTCGAACCGATAAAGCCGGCACCGCCTGTGATTAGAAATGATTTCATTTATTTAACCCCTTAAATAGTTATTAACTCTATATTAACATAACAAATGATAACCTAAACACTTATTGTTTGCAATACAAGATTATCATGAAATATCAAGTTTTAAAACTTGATATATTTCCATTAATAAATAGAAGATTTATATTAATAAGTTAAAATTTAATATCCTGGTACTTTCTAGTAATTATTGTTCGCAAAGGAAATTCATAAATAACTGGGCATATCTACTTTTTAATAGTTTTGTTGAAAAATTAGTATAACTAAATGTTTATTTTTTACTTGTAAACTAAATGCACCATTTATATAGGAAAATCAACATACTCCACTTACTTTAACATTGCACAAATCATTTAATTATCATTCGCTATGGGATTACAAACACTCGATTGTTTCTTAATGAAGTCACAAAATTCAAAACATATCTGCAATTGAGGAATCAACAGTTTAAATGAAATTCCTATGTTTTGTAACTTTTATAATTTCAAATTGCCAATTGTCTTCTATCAAGTACACACACGAAATACGAACCAAATGAAAAAAGCCCAGAGAATTTTCTCCTCTGGACGAGACTCTATTCTATAATTTTTCTTTGCCAACATTATTTTGACAAAGAATCTTTATTTTCTAAAGATGTAATTTTACCCAAAAAGAACCAAATCACAACAGCACCAATTGTACTCACTAACACTAGCTCGGTAATAAACAATGCTGATATTGTAATAGCTAAAACACTAAGTATTACGTAAAAATTCATATCTTGCATCAAACTACTTTTACCAAATAAATATTTTAAAGAAATGTATATTTTATTTACAAAGAATATAAAGAAAACTAATAATCCAGAAGCTCCTGTAGAAGCCATGATTAAGAACACAAAATTATGTGTTGTTAATGTATTTTGCCCTATAAATGAATCTGGTAAAACATCATGTGCATATGGAATATAATTAGCAGCTGAAGCTCCTACTAACCAACTTGATTTAAATATCTCAACAGCACTACTCCAAAGAGAAAATCGTAAATTAGATATATCACCGCCATTAGAAACATCTGGTCTGTCTAAGTTTACTTTATTCAAATTATTCTTAGTATCAATCGTAGGAAGCGAGGCTTCTTTCATTTGCAAAAGGCTTGGAATATATGATAAACCTGTTTTAAGAGCATCAATTATCAAGTACAAGACCGCAATAGTGAGGAGCGAACTAATTATAGATAGAATCCAACGTAAAAATAATTTCTGAGAATCTATCTTTTTGCTATGATAGCTAACAAAAAACATACCTACAGCAGTTACTGTTAATAACACAATTAATGCAGTTCTAGAGCCTGATAGCGATATAAACATTAACTGTAACAAAATATTAAGGCTATTAAATAAAGTAAACGCTCTATTAGAATTTGTTTTAATATAATAAACAGAAAGTAAAATTACAACAACGGATATAGTAGCTCCAAAATTTGGGTCTGGAAACACTCCGAAAAGTCTATTTCCTAGAAATCCCATACGTAATGGATAATAACGGTTATCCATAGGAATTTTAACGCCAAATTGCGTAAAAAACATCCATAAAGAAATAATAGCAGAAAAGAACCAGAAGATTATTAATATAACAAAAAAATAATCAAAAATCTTATCTTTTTTACCATAATCTTTGCCATATTGAAATATTACAAAAAAGTATATAGCTTGCCACATAATTAATTTTAAATTACCAGCCAATCCATACTTTATATTGACTAAACTAGATATCAACATAATAGCAATAAATAATATGAGCCATATGTCAAATTTTTTTTGATTACTCTTTTTAATAGAATCAATTGCATCAATAAAAATAATTGTTAATCCTATAAGACCAGATGATACAAAGAATAGTTTATCCAACAAGTTGGGCATTAATATTAATGGACCGATTGTACGAAAAATTAATATCAGCTCAAAATATAAGATATATATTCCTTTTATATTCTTTAGTGTGCTATTTGGTTTTAGCATCTAGTTATCCACTTCCTCATACAAATTTACGCTTTAAATACAAATATTATGATACCTAAAAACTTAAAATGTTTTATTTTCTAAATCTTTTTTTATCTGAGTTGTTGATATTTCAGGTGTTCTTGGTAAATAAATAACCTCCGCATTAGTTTCATTAGCGATAAAGTCAAATTTCCCTGACCAATCATCACCTATCACAAATTCAGCGACATGAAATTCTTTAATATCTTGAATCTTTTGTTGCCAGCTATTTTCCGGAATAACTAAATCTACATATCTGATAGCTTCTAATAATTTTTTCCTCTTATCAAAAGAAAAATAGGTTTTCTTTCCTTTTTCTTCCCAATTGAATTCATCTGTAGATAGTCCAACGATTAAATAGTCTCCTCTTTCTTTCGCTCTTCTTAAAAGATTAATATGTCCATAATGTAACAAATCGAAGGTACCATATGTTATTATCTTTCTCATTTATATCTCCTCTCTTTCGCATTTTTTAATTTATTTACTAACTGACCAGAATATGATACATTAAATTTTCTAGCAAATAATTCTTCTCTGTTAATCAGCATATCATAATCGCTGTCACAAAAATATTTTGGTGTATCATTTTCCCATACTACATAACGCATATTTGAATGACAAGAATTATCAAAATTGGGTGTATTTACTTTTTCTAAAAATTTAGAGTTATAAACAATCGTTTGTAGAAATAATTCATCTCCGTTAATCGTATCTTTAAAATAATCATTAATAAACTTTTCCTGCTCTAACACATATTTGGCCAAATCGTTAGTTATGCTAAACCAATTTGCCCCCATTTGAAATGTATATTTATCTGATTTTATTCTATTACTATTTAAAAATTTTTGAATAATTTTATACAGTTTACCTAAAAACCATAAAAAATTTTTTTTCTTACCAACTTTTTCTTGAAATGGGTAGTAATACATAACACGCTCTAAATTTCTTTGTTTAATTTTTGGCTGCTGAAATTGTATATATTCTTTTCCATCATTTTTATCAAAAAATTCATGAATATAATCTTGACTTTTAAGAGGAAAATCAAGCCCAGAAATCAAATGATAATAATTATAATTTCTTTTCACAGCAGCTTTAAGTAATGCCAGTTCACATTCAATTTGTGAATAAGCCCCCCATGTTACAGAAATACTTTCAATAAAAGAAACTTCCGAATACTGACAATGTGTTTTTAAATCAGCTATATTAACATTACTAGATTTTTTATCAATATGAATTACAATATCATTTCTAATATCATCTAACTCTTTTAACAATAAGCTTAACATATCGAAATTGTCATGCGCCATGATTAAGTAAACATGTTTTTTCATTAATTTTTAGTTCCTTTTAGTATTTTTTTTACATCTAACACAACTTCACTTTTAGTCGTAAATAATATGATACCAAACAATAATAACATGACCATTGATTTATATGCAATGTTAAAAAAAGAATTAGCAAAAATTGAAGGTAATAGAAGCCCAGTAATTGTAATTGCTATTGTTAAGCCCAATTCAATAAGTATCTGTTTGGTAATTAAAAATTGTAAATTAATAAAATCTTTAATCAATACTATTCTTAATATGCAAACGATGAGTTCTACAAAAACTAGTACAATAGTCGCACCTAATGCATTATAAATTGGAACAAGAATATAATTGCCAAGTAAACTAACAATTGAACCAATTATTAATGGGATTCCATATTCTTTGTCTTTTTCCATAGCCAAAGCAAACTGATTAGAGAAAATCCCTCCAATCGGATTTAATATAATAATAAATGAGACAATCATCATATTTGCGGTCATAGGAACAAATTTAGGTCCAAAAAACCATACAACAAACTCTTTCGTATTAGCAAAAATAATAGAAAACAAAATTAATGAAAAAGTCAACGTATAATTAAATGCCTTTTTAGTATACATATATACCTTATCATTATCCCCATTTTTGATAGCTCCAGTCATTTTAGGTAACATAACAATAGTTAAAGATGAGAGTAATGTTAGTAGAATTCTTGCAATTTTTTGAGACTGATCATAGTAAGAAAGCTCTGTATTGGTAGTTAAAGATCCCACTACCGTTTTATCCAAAGTTGTATAAACTTGCATAAACACTTGTGGCAAAAGGATAATCAAACTAGGTTTCCATAAAGATTTAAAAATAGGCATAGAAAAGTTAGGTTTAGAAATTTTATTTTTTAGACTCAGCCAAAAAATTAAACTTCCAACTACAGTAGATGCAGATGTAATTAAAACATACAAAGGTAAATCTTTATCGTTTTTCACTAACAAGATAATCAACATTACTGATAACAATTTTATGATCACATTTCTAATAACTACCTGAGCAAATTGTTCAATACCTTGAAAAAACCAAGCAATATCAAAGGTTGTACCTATTAAAAAAATTAATTGTATATAATATAATTCTTTATACTCAATTTTAAATAAAAAAATTGCGAAAAAATATATGGTTGTGATCACTAATCCAATTAATGCTTGCATGATAAAAAGATTCCAAAATTCTTTATTTAATTCATCTTTATTAAATTTATTTTGTGCTATTCTTCTAATTCTAAGGGGATTCATCCCAACTGATATCAAGATCATTAAAAACTGAGCGATAGAGAATACATAACTGTATATCCCTAATCCTTCTGTTCCCAGCCGCCGACTAAGTATAGGCATTGTTATAATTGGCAGTATAATTAATAATACTTGGTAAGTTGCATTAAACAAAACATCACTAATGAATTTTTTCATATTTTTCTATCATCTCTCAATATTTTCTAATATTTTTTCAGTGACAAAATTTGTTGCTTTTCCAGTTTCAAAATTACCTATTTTTTTCAGTAACATTTTAGGACCTTCTATCAACGTTTCTCTATCATGTTCGAAAATAGCCAAAATTTCTTGGTAACTTTTTGCTTTCGGCAAAGGTAAATAATCTAAATCAATATAAAATCCTCTTTCCTTCTTATACTCATCTTCATCATAGTTTAAAAGAATAATCGGCTTATTTAATAATGCAAAATCAAAGAAAATAGACGAGTAGTCGGTAATCAGTAAATCCATATCAAGAAACGTATCTTCTGAACTTACATTATTATCGATTAAGTGAACTGAATATTTTTTTATCAAATCTCGTATTTCTACCTGCTTAATTAGGCTTTGATTTACATTAGGATGAAATTTCAAATAAATTTCTACTTTTTTATTGAGTGATTCAAAATATTTAACTAGGTACGGAATACCTAAAATATCTAGTTGCTTTTGACCATTATCAGCTTTATTATTTCTAAAAGTTGGTGCAAATAGCAACTTAATAGTTTCTTTTTCAAACAACGAAACTTCTTTATCAATTTTTAGGCATAATTGATCATTTCTCGGCGTTCCAACATTAGCAATTTTATTTTCATCTATTCTAAAAGCAGAAGCATAGATATCACTACTATACTTATTACCAGAAAGTAGATAGTCTAAGCTTTCTGAATCTTTTAGAGCATAGTTTAAATAACTATTTGGGAGTTTATCCACGGCATCAAACTCTATTTTTTTCAAGGGAGTTCCATGCCATGTTTGAAAGTAAATCTGATTTTTACGTTTTTTAAAAAAAATTGTTTTTCTTGAGTCATCAATCCAAACTTTACTTGTATATAGATGAAAAGTAGCCAAAAGCGAATTATTGTCAACACGTTTTATATATGGTGGCAGGTTTTTAACAGAAACATCTTTATTAATGCACCATATATACTTTAGTTTAGGATTCAATTTATAAAGCTCTTCAGATATTCTTCGCGGATTACCTGAATAGTTTCTCCCACCAAAACTAGAAAAAAATATTTTTTTATTTTGAATAGGCAACATTAAAAAAAACACAGGATAAATATAGCGTGAAAGAAATTTTTTTATCTTTATTATCATCGGTTAATTCCTTCCATTTTTTTAAATATTTTAGCGATTAATTTATTCTTAGAGATGCGACTTGGTAAACTAGGAAACTTAACTAATAGTTTTGTGATTAATTTAAGCTTAACAGATATCTTATTATCATTTAGTACTTCACTTTGATATTTTTCTACAATATCCATACATTTAGTATAATCTAATTTTGAGGTATAATTACTTTCAATCATTCTCATCATCATTCTAATTGCTTCATAGACATATCTAGACTTTACTTTAGGACTTATACTCGGATAATGTTCATCCATAAAATTTAAAATTTCTTCATGGATAATAAAAGAATCAAAATTTTTTTGATTAAAATCTGTTCTTAAAATACTATTATCTCGTAAATAGTAGTGATACTTAGTAGAACCATTAACAGCAACTTTGGTTGAACTATCAATTAAACGATACGTAGTTCCTTTATCTTCCATTAACATCCCTTCTGGGTATCTTATGCTTTTAAACAAACTAATTCTATATAACTTATTATTTGCCGAATAACCAATTAAATTACTCGAGAATAGTTCTCTCATTGCAGTTTCTCGTTCGAATATGTCCCACTTAGTTTGGCTTTCACTTTGAAAGGCAATTTTATTAAAATCCTTTACTTTAATCATCTGAATAACCGATATATCCACATTCGTATTTTCCATTCCGTTCAATAACACTTCAATATAATCCAGCTCGATCCAGTCATCACTATCGATAAAACAGATAAATTCACCTTGTGCACATTCAATCCCAGCATTTCTAGCAGAAGAGAGTCCTCCATTCTCCTTGTTAATTAATTTTATTCTGGAATCTGATAGTTTCTTTTTTTGACAAACACTTAAAGAATTATCGGTGGATCCATCATTAACAATGATAATTTCTAAATTTTGATAGGTTTGATTAATAACTGAGTCTAAACATTTTTCTACATATTTTTCTACATTATATACGGGTATGACTACACTGACTAATTTCATCTTATCTCCTAACTCATTTCTTTTAAACTAATTCATTCTATGATACACTTTTCTATGCTGGAAAGTCAAAAAAATTACGATTTTACTTAAAAAGGTGTACATAAACTTTTACGTACACCTTTTTTACTATTGTTTCAACTC